>NZ_CANMRA010000001.1 GCF_947500125.1 uncultured Kocuria sp.
CGGCGGCCCGGCAGCTGGACGGGCCCGGGCCCCCGGTGCCGGAGGGCACCGGCCTGTGCGACGCGGCCGCGGCATCCGCGCCCGGTGGGACGACCGCGCCCGGCGCCGTCCTGTGGTCGGCGCTGGACCGCGCCGGCTACGCCTTCGAGGCGCTGGCCGCCCGCGCCGGCCCCTCCCCCGGCCACCCCGTCCCCGCCGAGCTGCTGGCCCGGGCCCGGGAGGACGTCGAGGACCTCCTGGCGGTCCCGGCCGCCCGGCAGGTGCTCGCGGGCGACCCGGGGCTGCCGGCGGGCGCCTACGTCCTGCCCGGCGACGTGCGGGAGCACCCCGGCCGGGTCGCGGACACGGCGGCCCGGGACGTCCAGGAGGCGGCCGCGCACCTCCTCGCCCGGGGGGACGCCGGCACGCGGTGCTGGGCGCTCGCGGCGCTCGAGCACGCGACCGGGCTGCGCGCCGGGCTCACCGGGGACGTCGGGGCCCTGCCCGGCGTGGTCCGGAACGACGGCCCGCGGTGACCCCGCGCACCAGCGCGCGGCTCAGGCCCCCCGCAGGACGTCGACGCCCAGTTTGAGGATGAGCAGCGAGACCACGGTGAGGAACACGACGCGGATGAAGCGGCTGCCGCGGGCCACGGCGGTGCGCGCCCCGAGGTATCCGCCGAGCATGTTGGACAGTCCCAGGACGAGGCCCAGCCCCCACAGCACGGAGCCGTGGCCGAAGAAGAAGACGAGCGCGCCCACGTTGGTGGCGAGGTTGACGATCTTCGCCTTGGCGCTCGCGGCCAGGAAGCTGTAGCCCAACAGCGTGATCATGGCGATGACGAGGAACGATCCGGTGCCCGGGCCCATCACGCCGTCGTAGAAGCCGATGACGGCCCCGATGACCATCGCGGTGCCGTAGTGCCTCGTCCCGCTGTGGCGCAGCTCGGTGAGCTGCCCGACGGTCGGGCGCGCCACGGTGAACAGGAGCACCGCCACGAGGGCGGCCAGGATGATGGGCCGGAACACCTCCTCCGGCAGGGACGCCGCGAGCGCCGCCCCGCCGAAGCTGCCGACCAGCGCGACGCCCGCCATGGGCAGGGCCGTGCGCAGGTCGGGGGACGTGCGGCGGTAGAACGTCAGGGCGCTCGTCGCGGTGCCGAACACGGAGCCCATCTTGTTGGTGGCCAGCGCCTGGACGGGGCTGATCCCCGGAACCATCAGCACCACGGGCAGCTGCAGCAGCCCGCCGCCGCCGACCACGGCGTCCACGAAGCCCGCGGCGAGCCCGGCGGCCACCAGCAGGGCGACGACGCCGGGCTCCATCTGCTCCAGGCCCGAGGGCCCGAGCCAGGCGCCGAGCCCCTCCACGGGCTCAGCCGCGCACGGCTGCGGCGACCACCGCGGCGACGCCCTCACGGGCCACGTCCTGGCTGCTCCCGCCGGCGCGGTCCTTGAGCTCGAGGACACCGTCCTTGAGGCCGCGGCCGACCACCAGCACGGTGGGCACGCCGAGCAGCTCGGCGTCCCCGAACTTCACGCCCGGGGAGACCTTGGGCCGGTCGTCGAAGAGCACCTCGAGCCCCTCCGCCTCGAGCTCGGCCACGACCTTCTCGGCCTCCTCCAGCACCTCGGGACCCTTGCCGGTGGCGACCACGTGGACGTCCGCCGGGGCGACCTGGCGGGGCCAGATCAGGCCCTTGTCGTCGTGGTAGGCCTCAGCCAGGGCCGCCACCGCCCGGGTGACGCCGATCCCGTAGGAGCCCATGGTGACGGTGACGAGCTTGCCGTTGCGGTCCAGGACCTTCAGCCCCAGCGCCTCCGCGTACTTGCGGCCCAGCTGGAAGATGTGGCCCATCTCGATGCCGCGGGCCGCCTCGAGGGGTCCGGAGCCGTCCGGCGCGGGGTCGCCCGCCCGGACCTCGGCGCACTCGAGGACGCCGTCCCAGGCGAAGTCGCGCCCGGCGGTGAGGTCGTAGACGTGCTGGCCGGCCACGTTCGCCCCGGTGACCCAGCGGGTGCCGCGGACCACGCGCGGGTCCACGAAGTAGGGGATGCCGGTCGAGGACTCCTCGCCGAGCACCGCCTGGTCGAGGGACAGGCCCGGACCGATGTAGCCCTTGACCAGCAGCGGGCAGGCGCGCAGGTCCTCTTCGCCGGCCTGCTCCACCAGCAGCTCGCCGGAGACGTCCAGGGCGGCACCGATGCCGGCCTCGATGCGCTTGAGGTCCACGGCGCGGTCGCCCGGCAGGCCGACGGCCACGAGCCGCCGCGCGCCGTCGGGCAGGACGACCGCGAGGACCACGTTCTTGAGGGTGTCGGCCGCCGTCCAGGGACCCTCGGCACGCGGGTGCAGCTCGTTCGAGCGCTCCACGAGCGTGTCGATCGTGGGGCTGTTCGGGGTTTCGAGCACCCGCGCCTCGGGGGCCCCGGCGAGCTCGCGCTCCTCGGGGACCACCGTGGTCACCGCCTCGACGTTGGCGGCGTAGCCGCCGGGCGAGCGCACGAACGTGTCCTCGCCGATGACCGTGGGGTGCAGGAACTCCTCGGACCGGGAGCCGCCCATGGCCCCGGACTGGGCCGAGACGGCGACCACGGGCAGGCCGAGGCGCTCGAAGATCCGGATGTAGGCCTCGCGGTGCTTGGCGTAGGACTCGTCGAGACCGGCGTCGTCGACGTCGAAGGAGTAGGAGTCCTTCATGACGAACTCGCGCCCGCGCAGGAGACCGGCGCGGGGACGGGCCTCGTCCCGGTACTTCGCCTGGATCTGGTACAGGGTGACGGGGAGGTCCTTGTAGGACGAGTACAGGTCCTTCACGAGCAGCGTGAACATCTCCTCGTGCGTGGGCGCCAGGAGGTAGTCCGCGTCCTTGCGGTCCTTGAGGCGGAAGAGGTTCTCGCCGTACTCCGTCCAGCGGTCCGTGACCTCGTAGGGCTCGCGCGGCAGCAGCGCCGGGAAGTGCACCTCCTGGGCGCCGATCGCCCCCATCTCCTCGCGCACCACCTGCTCGACCTTCCCGAGCACCCGCAGGCCCATCGGCAGCCAGGTGTAGATGCCCGGGGCGGCGCGGCGGATGTAGCCGGCACGGACGAGCAGCTTGTGGCTGTCCACCTCGGCGTCGACCGGGTCTTCGCGGAGGGTCCGCAGGAACAGGGAGGAGAGGCGCAGCGCCACGTGGGCTCCGTTTCTCCCGGGGAGCGCGGCGAGGTGCGGCCGGGCCCGGGGGTCAAGAGGGTGGGCGGCGCCGACGGCGCCGCTGATTCCGGTCAAATCTACACCCCCCGCCCGGCCCGCCGCGCCGGGATCGACGTCCCCGGGGGCCTCAGAGCAGCACGGTGGCGAAGGTCCCGACCCGCTCGAAGCCGACCCGCCGGTACGTGGCGAGGGCCCGGACGTTGTAGTCGTTGACGTAGAGGCTGACGACCGGCGTGCGCAGGCGGGCCAGACGCACGGCGGCGGCCATGCAGGGCGCCGCCAGCCCGCGGCCGCGGTGCGCCGGGTCGACCCACACGCCCTGCACCTGCGCCACCCCGCGCACCACCGAGCCGAGGTCGGCCTTGAACACCACGCGGCCACGGTCGTCGGTGAGCACGAGGCAGCGCCCCGCCTCGACGAGCGCGGAGACCCGGTCCCGGTACCCGCGGTCACCGCCCGTGTACGGGGAGTAGCCGACCTCCTCCTCGAACATGGCGGCGCTCGCCGGGAGCACGGCCGGGAGGTCCTCGGGGCGTGCGACGCGGACGCCGGGGTGCGGCGCGAGCACCGGGTCGCGGTCGATCGCCAGCAGGGGCTGGACGGGCCGCAGGTCGAAGGGCCGGGGCCAGGAGCGCTCCACCCGGGCCCACAGCCCGAGCACGAGCTCCGCGGGCCCGAACAGCGAGGCGTGCCGGGACCCGCCCCGCCGCAGGTGCCCGCCGACGAGGTCCAGGCCCTGGGCGTCCAGGGCCACGGGCACCACGTTGGTGCCCACCCAGCAGGCGCCGGTCAGCTCCCCGTCCGGTCCGGCGGTGCCGACCACGGGCGGGATCCGCGAGCCCCTGCTGCTGCGGTAGGACTCGACGTGGGCGGCCACGAAGGCGTGGGCGACGGGATCCGCCCCGAGCAGCCGGTCCAGCTGGGCCGGATCGACCTCCCCCGCCGGCACCAGCCGCGGCGCCGTCCTCCGCTGCGTCCTCAACCGCCCGTCACCGGCCCGTCAGCTGACGCTCACGACGGGACTGCCCGCCGTGCTCTCCCCGTCCTCGTCGAGATCCATCTCGGCGGCGATGCGGTTGGCCTCCTCGATCAGGGTCTCCACGATGAGGTCCTCGGGGACGGTCTTCACGACCTCGCCCTTGACGAAGATCTGGCCCTTGCCGTTGCCGGAGGCCACGCCGAGGTCGGCCTCGCGGGCCTCGCCCGGCCCGTTGACCACGCAGCCCATCACGGCCACCCGCAGCGGGACGGTGAGCCCCTCCAGGCCCGCCGTCACCTCGTCCGCGAGGGTGTAGACGTCCACCTGCGCGCGGCCGCACGAGGGGCAGGAGACGATCTCGAGCTTGCGCGGGCGCAGGCCCAGGGACTGCAGGATCTGGTTGCCGACCTTGACCTCCTCGACCGGCGGCGCCGAGAGCGAGACCCGGATGGTGTCCCCGATCCCCTGCGAGAGCAGGGCGCCGAAGGCGGTGGCGGACTTGATGGTCCCCTGGAAGGCGGGGCCCGCCTCGGTCACGCCGAGGTGCAGGGGCCAGTCCCCGCGCTCGGCGAGCAGCTGGTAGGCCCGGACCATGGTGACCGGGTCGTTGTGCTTCACGGAGATCTTGAAGTCGTGGAAGTCGTGCTCCTCGAACAGGGACGCCTCCCACACCGCGGACTCCACGAGCGCCTCCGGGGTGGCCTTGCCGTACTTGTCCATGATCCGCTGGTCCAGCGAGCCCGCGTTCACGCCGATCCGGATGGACACCCCGGCGGCCTTGGCCTCGCGGGCGATCTGCGCGACCTGGTCGTCGAACTTGCGGATGTTGCCGGGGTTCACGCGCACGGCCGCGCAGCCGGCCTCGATGGCGGCGTAGACGTACTTCGGCTGGAAATGGATGTCGGCGATCACCGGGATCGGGGACTTCATGGCGATGATGGGCAGGGCGTCGGCGTCGTCCTGGGACGGGCACGCCACGCGGACGATGTCGCAGCCGGTGGCGTTGAGCTCGGCGATCTGCTGCAGGGTGGCGTTGATGTCCGTGGTGGGGGTGGTCGTCATGGACTGCACGCTCACCGGCGAGTCGGAGCCGACGCCCACGGACCCGACCCGGATCTGCCGGGTCTTCCGGCGCGGGGAGAGGACGGGCTGGGGCGCGGCGGGCATGCCGAGGCTGACCGGGGTCAAGGAGTTCCTCCGAGATATCGAGAACGGGGATCGAGAACAGGTGTCGAGGGCAGGATCTGGAGCGGTGGCGCCGGGACCCGCTCGCCGGGTCCGTCGCCGGTTCCCATTGTGCCCCATGCTCCGGGGCGGACCCCGGCGCACGGGGCGCAATTCCTCCCTCGCCGAACGTCCCGCCGCCGGGTTCCGGGGCCCCGGGACCGGGCTCAGAAGAGCCGGACCGGCTTGACGATGTCCGCGTAGACCAGCAGGACGGACATCCCGATCATCAGCACGGCCACCGCGTAGGTCACGGGCAGCAGCCGGGCGGGGTCGAACGGGCCGGGGTCGCGGCGGCCGAGCAGCCGGGCGCTCCCCCGCCGCAGCCCCTCCCACAGGGCCCCGGCGACGTGCCCGCCGTCGAGCGGGAGCAGCGGGAGCAGGTTGAACACGAACAGGGCCAGGTTCACGGAGCCGACCAGGCCCACCAGGGAGGCGGCCTTGTCCCGCAGCGCGATCTCCTCGTGCGCGGCGATCTCGCCCGAGATCCGGCCGATCCCCACCACGGAGATCGGTCCGTCGGGGTCCCGCGGCGCGTCGGAGAACGCCGCCTCCGCGACCTCGTAGATCCGCTGCGGCAGGTGCAGGACGACCCCGGCGATCTGCTGCAGGCCGTCGAGCACCGCCGCGGGCACCGCGCTCAGCGGCTGCCGGACGGGCTCGGTGGTGGGGCTGATCCCGATGAAGCCGACCTCCTCGTAGCGGGGGGCGTCGTCCTCGCCGGTCACCGCGGCGCCGGAGTCGTCCAGCACGGGGCGCGAGGACAGGATCGGGGTGAGCTGGGTGGACACGGTCCGCCCGTCCCGCTCGACCACCACCGGGATCCGTTCCCCGGCCCGGTCGCGGATGCGGCCGGTGAGCTCGTCCCAGGAGGAGACCGGGGCGCCGTCGACGGCCGTGACGACGTCCCCGGGGCGCAGCCCGGCGGCGTTCGCGGGGGCCTGGGGGTCCTCCGGCCGGCACTCGGTCTGCCCCGCGGTCTGGCGCTCGGCGGCCACCACGCACTCGGAGACCCACGCGACCGTGGTGGTGGGCGTCGCCGTCCCGAAGCCGGAGAGCAGGACGGCGAGGCACAGCGCCCCGAGCAGCAGGTTCATCACCGGGCCGCCGAGCATGATCACGATCCGCTTCCACACGGGCAGGCGGTAGAACACGCGGTCCTCGTCGCCGGGGGCGAGCTGGTCGGCGGAGGCGCCGCGCGCCTCCGCCGCGAGCTGCTGGAACACGCCGGTGCTCGCGGCACGGGCCGTCGCTCCCGCACGCGCCGGCGGGTACATCCCCACCATCGAGATGTAGCCGCCCAGCGGGACCGCCTTGAGCCCGTACTCCGTCTCGCCCCGGCGGCGGGAGAACACGGTGCGCCCGAAGCCGACCATGTACTGCGTGACGCGCACGCCGAAGAGCTTGGCCGGCACCAGGTGACCGATCTCGTGCAGGGCGATGGAGACCGCGATGGCGACCGCGGCCAGCAGCACGCCCACGAGGAACAGCACGACGCCCATCCGTCGGACCTCCCGGGATCGTCGAAGGTCCCCGGCGGGCGCCGGGGACGGCGGGGCCGTGCGCTGGGCACGGCGAGGACCAGTCTGCACCACCATCCTGGACGGTGCGTGGCAGGCGCACCCGGGCACGACGACGGCCGGTGCGCCTCCCGGAGGAGAGGCACCGGCCGTCACGGGGCGCGCGGGGCGGCGGTGCTCAGCGCCGCAGGATCCGGCGGGCCAGTCGGTTGCCCACCACCTGCACGAGCTGGACCAGCACCACGATGACGGCGACCGCCGCCCACGTGACCTCGTCGTTGAACCGCTGGTAGCCCAGCCGCAGGGCGAAGTCGCCCAGGCCGCCGGCGCCGATGGCCCCGGCCATCGCGGACATGTCCGTGATGCCGATGACGAGGAAGGTGTAACCGAGCACCAGGGGGCCCAGCGCCTCGGGCAGGATCACCGTGGTGATGATCCTGCTGCGGGAGACCCCCATCGAACGGGCCGCCTCGACGACTCCGGGGTCCACGCTCATGAGGTTCTGCTCGACGATGCGCGCCACGGCGAACATCGCCCCGATGGTCATCGCGAAGATCGCCGCATTGGGCCCGAGCCGGGTGCCGACGACCTCCTGGGTCACCGGGCCGAGCGCGGCCAGCAGGATGATGAACGGGATCGGGCGGACGAAGTTCACCACGAGGTTGAGGCCCTCGTGGACCGCGCGGTTCTCCAGGATGTTGCCGCGGCGGGTGACGTAGAGGCCCACGCCCACGAGCAGTCCCAGCAGACCGGCGAGCAGCAGGGTGACGGCCACCATGTAGAGGGTCTCCCCGAGCGCGGCCAGCAGCTCGGGTCCCAGGACGGACCAGTCGTTCACGCGGCCACCTCTCTCAGGGTCGTGATGCGGGACATCTCGTCGACCACGGCCTGCACGGCCGTGTCCTCGCCCGTCAGCTCGAAGGTCAGGGACCCGAAGGACTGCTCCTGGAGCACGCTGATCCCGCCGTAGGCGATGGTGAAGCGGACCCCGCGGGCGGCGCCGTCGGAGAGCACCCCGCCGATGTCGACGCCGTCGCCGACGTCCACGATCACCAGGCGCCCGCGGTGGGCGCGGCGCAGCCGTTCCACCTCGCGGGCGTCGGGCTCCGAGTGCAGGACGGAGGAGACGAAGCGGTGGGCGGTCTCGGTGCGGGGCCGGGCGAAGATGTCCACGGTGGAGCCGTGCTCCACGACCTTCCCGTCCTGCATCACGGCCACACGGTCGGCGATCGCCCGGACCACGTCCATCTCGTGGGTGATGATCACGATGGTGATCCCCAGCTCCCGGTTGACCCGCTGCAGGACCTGCAGCACCTCCTGCGTGGTCTCGGGGTCGAGGGCGCTCGTCGACTCGTCGGCCAGCAGCAGCTTCGGGCTGGTCGCCAGGGCACGGGCGATGCCCACGCGCTGCTTCTGCCCGCCGGAGAGCTGCTCCGGGTAGTTGCCGGCGCGCGCGGACAGACCCACGAACTCGAGCAGTTCCGCCACCCGGGCCCGGCGCTTCTCCTTGGGCCAGCCGGCCCGCTTGAGCGGGTACTCGACGTTGCCCGCCACGGTCCGGGAGGTGAAGAGGTTGAACTGCTGGAAGATCATGCCGATCTCCTGCCGCACGGGCGCCAGCTCGGTCTCGCGCCGGCCGGCCACCTCGAAGCCCTCCACGGTCAGGGAGCCCGAGCTCACCGGCTCGAGCCCGTTGATCAGGCGCACGAGGGTGGACTTGCCCGCCCCGGAGTAGCCGATCACGCCGAAGATCTCACCGCGGCGGACGTCGAGGCTGACGTCGTCGACCGCCACGACCTCGCGCGCCGCGCGCCCCGAGCCGGTGCGGAAGGTCTTGGAGACGTTGCTGAAACGGACGAGCACCTCGTCCGGGCGCCCGGGTGAGGGCGGCCCGGCGGGGACCGCCGCGCTCACTGCTCCTGGTCCTTGAGCTCCTGCTGGTAGCGCTCGGTCAGCTCCTGCAGCTCCTGCTGCTCCAGCTGCAGCGGCACGGCGGTGTCCTTCGTCTCCGTCATCTCGGCGTCGAGCACGGGCTGCTCGTGGTAGAGCGCGGCCACCTGCCGGAGGGTCTCGTCGTCGGCGAGCTCCTCGGTCGTGGTGAAGAGGTTGACGTAGGCGCGGGAGCCCTCGGCCTCCGGGTCGTCCTGGGCGAGCGCGGACTTCGGGTCGATGTCCGCCCGCGAGAGGAAGTCGTTGTTGATCACCGAGCCGGCCACCGAGTCGAGCGAGAGCACCGTCTGCTCCGCGGAGACCGGGGTGACCTGCACCGTCGAGGCCTCGGCGTCGACGTCGAGCTCGGTGGGGATGAGGGTGTCGGAGGTCAGCTCGACCAGTCCGGCGGACTCGAGCACGAGCAGGGCGCGGGAGAGGTTCACGGCGTCGTTGGGCACCGCGATCTCGTCGCCCTCCTGGAACTGCTCCACGGAGTCGTACTGGTTGGAGTACAGGCCCAGCGGGTAGATCGAGGTCGAGCCGACCGGGGTGATCGAGCCCCCGGCGGAGTTGTTGTAGTCGGCGAGGAACGGGATGTGCTGGAACCAGGTCATCTCCACGTCGCCGGACTCGTTGGCGGGGTTCGGCTGGTTGTAGTCGGAGAAGTCGACGTACTCGACGGTGATGCCCTGCTCCTCGGCCAGCTGCTGGAGGGCGTCGTGGGTCGGGTCGGTGCCCACCACGCCGATGGTGACCTTGTCGTCGGCGAGGACGCCCTCGCCGGAGGACTCCTGGGAGGAGCCGCCGCAGGCGGTGAGGGCGAGGCCGAGGGTCGTGGCCAGCGCGAGGAAGGGGAGGCGCTGCGTTCGCATGTGGTGCCTTTCCGTGGGTCCGTGGTGTCGGAGGTCTGCACCAGGGCCGGGGTCCGGCGGCGACGGCCGATCGGCGCGCGGAGGGGCGCGGCGGGCGTCGAGCCGTACTTGCCGCCGGCCGTCGTCGGCCGTGGCCGGATGGTCACCTGGGGCACCCCACTACGGGAGAGGGTTGCCGCCCAGCCAGCCAGGGCTTCGTGCTGGGACTCGTCATCCGGCCGACAGACTAGCACGGACAGCGACCCGACTCGGGCGCGGAATTCAGGCGAATAGGGCTTCGCGGGCCCAGCGCAAACAACTCCAGAAAAGACATGGGTCTTGCGACACGGGACTGTTCCAAATCATCACTCTTCACGTCACCGTTCTCCGCAACGGGCGGTGGCCCCGAAATGTGCCAGTGAAGTTCGGGGCCACGCAACATAGGCATAAGCTATTTCAGTAGGCTCCGAGGGCCGCAAAAAACCACAGCAAACCAAGAAGGCCGAATATCAGGCCGATCCAACCGAGGACCTTTCCCGCTGTAGCAGGAACGCCCATAGATTGCGCCTTGTTGGCTTGGGAGATCGCCAAAGGCCCGAGCACAATCCCGAGGACAAACAGTCCAATAACACCCAAAACTGTGGCATTGCTCCGGTGATTCATACCCTGCATAACCATCGGGTGGGGTATTTGACCGTAGCCGAAATACTGTCCGTGCTGCTGATAGTTGTTGGCATTGTGTGCGTACGAGTCTGAATTGTAGGCGTTGTTGTTCGGTGGAACATAGCCATTCTGCTGGGAATCCATCTTTGAGGAGCCTCCATTTGTTATTAGTACAATTTAAAGGTCGCCATCGACCCCTCGTGCGGGCCTACACACTTGAGTGCGCCCACGCCTTCACCAACCATGGCAGCAGAAGAAACAGCAACGGCACGAGCTAGCGACATGCCTCGCAATCGGCCGGTGAGCGCTCTTCTCCCGCCGCGCACTTGACGAGCTGCCACTGCGCCGATCGGGCTGCACAGATTGAACAGTTGATGTCCAAACCCTACCCTGGGGTAATACTGGCACGCCACTCAACATGGCGCGACTGAGAAAGTCTTCCTCCACTTGAGCCCTATCCCATGTCAGAACTTGCCCCTGCCCAATTCACAGCGGATGGAATCGAGTAACAATCCTTCTCGGTCGGCAGTTCTCGACGACGGCTGAGCCTGGATGCGCCGATGTCGAGGCTCGCGGTGGGTGAGACCTGACAAACGAATGCCCTTCTTGCTTGGAACGATGGGAGTTCTTGAAGCTTCCACGTCACCCAGCAGAAGGGCACCCGATACTGCGAGTCTCCCACAGCTTCTCTGCTGATTTCGATGATCCCAATCCCCTGCCCACCGCCGGGCTTCTCACGGTGATGGGCGTGGCCGAGGAGTCCGGGCTGCACGAGCTCGTCGCCGAGCGGCTCACGGTGGACGGCCCGGCAGGGTCCAACGCGGCCGCGAAGATCCCGGCTCTGGTGGCGGGCATGGTCGCCGGGGCGGACAGCATCGCCGACATGGGCCTGCTGCGTCACGGAGGGATGGGGCGACTTTTCACCGCGGGTGGGGCCCCGACCACGGTGCACGCACTTGCGGGTCTACACCTTCGGTCACGTCCGCCAGCTCGACGCGGTCGCCGACCGCCTGCTGGCCGGGCTCTCCGGGAGGGTGTCGAGGCTGGTGGCCGGTGCCGAAACGGTCGCCTACCTCGACGGGAACGAAACGAACCGTGAGACCCATGGCTACGCCAAGCAGGGCAACGGCTATGGGTAATCCGGAGTCAGAGGTTTGAACGCGCAGCTGGCGACCCTGTACACGCCGTCGGCGGCCCCGATGATCACGGCCACCCGCCTGCGCCGTGGCAATGCCTCCGCCCACGGGGCCCCGCGGTTGATCGCCGAGGCGCTGGCCACCGCCCGGCGGGCCGGGGCTACCGGCGCGATCACAGTGCGGGCGGACTCGGCGTACTACAACCGGGACGTGGTCGCCGCCGCCGGTGCGAGCGGGGCACGGTTCTTGATCACCGCGCGGATGGACCCGGCCGTGACCGCCGCGATCAGGCGGACCACCGAAACGAACAGGACGGCGATCCAGTACCCCAACGCGATCTGAGACGAGCAGGAACAGCGGTGGATCTTTGATGCCGAGGTCGCCGCGATCGGCTACACCGCTTTCACTTTCTGCCGGAAGACCGAGCACGTCAGCGTACGGTTGATCGTTCGCCGGGTGAGGCGCCTGAACCTAGCCACGGCCCCGGCCGGGGGTAGGACGAGCTGCTTGTTGCCTACCGGCACCACACGGTGTTCACCAACTCGCCCCTGAGCACGCTCGAAGCGGAGACCTCCCACGGCGACCACATGATCATCGAGCAGGTCATCGCCGATCTGAAAGCCGGGCCGCTGGCGCACCTGCCCTTGGGGTTGTCCACCGTCAAGGCCGCCTGGCTGGTCTGCGCGGTGAGAGCCTTCAATCTCACCGGCGCGGCAGGAGTCATCGCTTCGAGACGGCACGGACGGGCCCGCACGGCCACGATCCGCATCCAGCTCATCAACGCCCCCGGCCCGGATCGCCAACCACACCAGGAAGCGGCGGCTGCACCTGCCCACCGCCTGGCCCTGACAGACCGCCTGGGAGAACCTCTCCCGCCTTGCCCATGTGACCGCTACCTCCATCGCCTGACGCGCTACCCCCTGACCGCACGAGAAGGGACCGAAGTGGAAAAGTCGGGCAGACCGGCCGACCCCTGACACCCAAACCCACAAATCGCCGGCTCATCCAGATCAACTCACCGGAAAATCAACGTCGGCAGATTCAGGCTGAAAGGCAATTTCGACCACCGGGCGAAGCGCTATCAACGCATGAGAATCTCTTGTGTCCGGCGGCGGGCCCGGTGCTCGGCCGCCAGGACCGCCTCTAGCTCGAGTGGGCCGTCCTCGTCGTGCTCGCCCAGCACCGTCTCGACCGTGTCGACGATGGCGGGGAACCGGATGCGGCCGTCGTGGAAGGCGCGCACCGCCTCCTCGTTGGCCGCGTTGAACACGGCAGGGAAGGTCCCGCCCCGCTCCCCCGCCGCCTTGATCAGCTCGACGGCCGGGAACGCCACGGGGTCGAGGGGTTCGAAGGTCCACTCGGTGGCGCGCGTCCAGTCGCACGGCAGGGCGGCCCCGGGGACCCGGTGGGGCCAGGCCAGGCCGAGGGCGATGGGCAGGCGCATGTCCGGGGGCGAGGCCTGGGCGAGGGTGGAGCCGTCCACGAACTGGACCATGGAGTGCACGACCGACTGGGGGTGGACCACCACGTCGATGCGCTCGAGGGGGACGTCGAAGAGCAGGTGGGCCTCGAGCACCTCGAGCGCCTTGTTCACCATGGACGCCGAGTTGGTCGTCACCATCAGGCCCATGTCCCACGTGGGGTGGCGCAGCGCGTCCTGCGGCGTGACGGTCTCGAGCTCCGCCCGGGACCGGCCGCGGAACGGGCCGCCGGAGGCCGTCAGCACGAGCCGGTCCACCTCCCCGGCGGAGCCGCCGCGCAGCGCCTGCGCGAGGGCGGAGTGCTCGGAGTCCACGGGGATCAGGGCGTCCGGGTGCCCGGTGGCCGCCGCGGCGGCCTTGACTAGGGCGCCGCCGGCGATCAGCGACTCCTTGTTCGCCAGCGCGAGCCGGTGCCCGGCCTGCAGCGCCGCGAGCGTGGGGGCGAGACCGATGGAGCCGGTGATCCCGTTGAGCACCAGGTCCGCACCCGGGTGGGCGGCGGCAGCGGACGCCGCGTCGGGGCCGTGCTCGATCTCGGGGCGGTAGTCCCCCGCCCGGGCGGCCGTGGCCCGTTCCGCGATCAGGCGGGCCAACCGGGCGGCGTCGTCGCCGGTGCCGCTGGTGGCGACCACCGCGGCGCGGGTCTCGACGGCCTGGTCGGCCAGCAGCTCGAGGTGGTTCCGTCCGGCGGCGAGGGCGACCACGGTGAACGGGGCCGGCCCCTCCAGCGCCCGGGCGGCCCGGACGACGTCGAGGGCCTGGGTGCCGATCGAGCCGGTCGAGCCGAGCACGCTGATCCTGCGGGGACCTGCGGCGACCAGCGCCTGCAGCTCGGGCGTGTGACGGGTGCGGGGCGAGGAGGCGGGGGGCGTCATGGCCCCAGTATCCCCCGGAACTCCCTGTCCCACCGGTCTTGGGCTGTGCGCCGGCCCGCGGTCCTGACGCGACGAGGCCCCGTCCACCGGGAACGGTGGACGGGGCCTCGTGGACCGCAGGGGTCGGGTCAGTGCGTGGCGCGGCCCTTGCGGCCGGTGATCAGGCCCCAGATCAGCAGCACGATGAGCGCGCCGCCGATGGCGAGGAGCCAGGTGGTCAGCGAGAAGAACGTGCTGATGTCGACGCCGAACAGCGCAGAGCCGATGAAGCCTCCGAGGAGGGCGCCGACGATGCCGAGGATCATGGTGACGATGATTCCGCCACCCTGGTTCCCCGGCATGATGAGCTTCGCGAGGGCGCCGGCGACGAGGCCGAGAACGATCCAACCGATGATTCCCATGATTGCTCCTTATCCGTCCCGGGAGGGACTTTCAGTGTACGCAACCGGCGAGTATCCCTGGAATACCCTGAGCCGGCTTCGTGGCCCACCCTAGCCGACGGTCAGCCCCCTGTCCTTTTACTTCGGCGAACACATCGGGTCTCTTGGGGAAACGGGCCGGCCCGCCGGAAGCCGTGGCTTCGGGCGGGCCGGGGATCGTCCCAGGTGGGAGCGGAGATGGCCTCAGTGGGCGACGGGCTTCTCCGCGCCGATGCCTGTGAGGGAGCGCACCTCCATCTCGGACTGCTTGATCGGGTCCTCGAGACGACGCTCCGTCATGGAACCGATGAAACCGAGCAGGAAGGAGGCCGGGATCGAGACGAGACCCGGATTCTGCAGCGGGAACCACGCGAAGTCGGCCGTCGGGATCATCGACGTCTCCGTGCCGGACATGACCGGGGAGAAGATGATGAGCCCCACCGACATGATCAGGCCGCCGTACATGGACCAGACCGCACCGCGGGTGGTGAAGCGGCGCCAGTACAGGGAGTACAGGATGGTCGGCAGGTTCGCCGAGGCCGCGACCGCGAACGCGAGCGCCACGAGGAACGCGACGTTCTGGCCCTGCGCGCCGATGCCGCCCGCGATGGAGACGAGGCCGATGACCACCACGGTGGTCTTGGCGACCTTCAGCTCCTTGCGGGGGTCGGAGTCGCCCTTCTTGATGACGCTGGTGTAGATGTCGTGGGCGAAGGACGCCGAGGCGGTGATGGCCAGGCCGGCCACGACCGCGAGGATCGTGGCGAAGGCCACCGCCGCGATGATGCCCATCAGCAGCGAGCCGCCGAGCTCGAACGCCAGGAGCGGGGCCGCGGAGTTCACGCCGCCGGGCGCCGCCTGGATCCGCTCGGCGCCGATGAGGGCCGCCGCGCCGAAGCCCAGGATCAGGGTGAAGAGGTAGAAGAGGCCGATCAGGGAGATGGCCCAGACCACGGAGGTGCGGGCCTCCTTGGCGGTGGGCACCGTGTAGAAGCGCATCAGCACGTGGGGCAGGCCGGCCGCACCGAAGACGAGGGCCAGGCCCAGGGAGATGAAGTCCAGCTTGCTGGTCTCGCTCACGCCGTACTTCAGGCCCGGCTCGAGGATGGCCGGGTTGCCGGAGACGGCGACCGCGTCACCGAGCAGGGACGAGAAGTTGAAGCCGTACAGCGCCAGGATCCAGACGGTCATGACCGCCACGCCCGAGACGAGCAGGACCGCCTTGATGATCTGCACGTAGGTGGTGCCCTTCATGCCGCCCACGAGCACGTAGACGATCATGAGCACGCCCACGACCACGATCACGAGCGACTGGCCGGCCCGCGAGCCGATCCCCAGCAGCAGCGACACCAGCGCACCCGCGCCGGCCATCTGCGCCAGCAGGTAGAACGCGGACACGGCGAGGGTGGAGATGGACGCCGCCACGCGCACGGGGCGCTGGCGCAGGCGGAAGGACAGCACGTCCGCCATGGTGAACTTGCCGGTGTTACGCAGGAGCTCGGCGATGAGCAGCAGCGCCACGAGCCAGGCCACGAGGAAGCCGATCGAGTACAGGAACCCGTCGTAGCCCTGGATGGCGATCGCGCCCACGATGCCCAGGAAGGACGCCGCCGAGAGGTAGTCGCCCGCGATGGCCAGACCGTTCTGGGTGCCGCTGAAGCCGCGGCCACCGGCGTAGTAGTCGGCCGCCGTGGACGTGGACTTCGAGGCCCGGAGAACGATGACCATCGTGACGACGACGAACGCGCCGAAGATGGAGATGTTGATCCAGGGCGTGCCGACCGTCTCCGTGGTGGTGGTCGCCATGGGCGCGAGCGCGAGGTACAGGTGGTTCATCGGTCAGTTCTCCTGTCCGTGGACGCCGCCGGTGGGGCCGAGGCTGGGCTCGAGACGCTCCCGGATGGCCGTGGCTTTCGGGTCCAGCTTGCGGTTGGCGAAGGACACGTAGGCGCCCGTGATCGCGAAGGTCGTGACGAACTGGAGCAGACCCAGGACGACGCCCAGGTTGACGTTGCCGACGACCTGGATGGCGAACAGCTGCGGCACGTACATGGCGAGCACCACGTACAGCAGGTACCAGACCAGGAAGGCGACGGCGAGCGGGAAGACGAAGCCGCGGTGGGTCTTCCGCAGCTCCTGGAACTCTGGCGACCGCTGGGCCGCGGGGAAGTCGACGTCGGCGACGAGGTCGTCGGCGTCGATGGGTGGCTGGTTGGACATGGGCTACCTCCTCATGTGATGTGGCCCACACTAGGCCGTTGTATGCACAGGAGCAAGGTGCAACACCCAAAAGTTCCTTTTCGGGGGCCGATCGTGACATGGATCGGCGTTTCTGGACGTTGCCTGGTCCAGCATGTATACACAGAGGCGTCGGGACGCCCGGTTCAGCGAGAGGCCAGGAGCAGCTGGACCGCGCGGTCCAGGAAGGCGTCGACCTGCTGCTCCTCGTAGCTGCGCTCGCCCTGCGCGGGCGGGAAGACGGCCCGCCGCAGCTCGGCCGGCCCGAGGGCGGCCGAGCCCTCCAGCCGGGCCCGCAGGTGCTCGCACAGGACGTCCACGTGCGCCGCGGAGTAGCCCTGGGCCCGGGGCCGGGAGGGGCGCCGGAAGCGCTGGGTGCGCGGGCGGTCGAGGCGGTTCCGCAGCAGCCGGGTCAGGGCGTCGCGATGCTCCTGCCAGGCCTCGGGGCCCTGCACGCGCAGGCACCGTTCGTGCTCGGCGGCGGCGAGTGCGTCCTCGGCCGCGTCCAGGAGCTCGTCGACGGCCTCCGGCCGGTAGCCGCCCCGTGCGCCGGCGAACACGACGGCGCGCACCTGCGTGCTGACCAGGCTCCCGGCACGCTCCCCCGCTCCGGGGCCGTGCCGGGTGCTGTCGAGGGCCGCGTGCACGGCGGCCAGGAAGTCGTCCACCTGGGCGACGTCGTAGCCCCGCTCGGCCTGGGGGCACCGGGGGATCCGGGCGGTGGGCGGCCGGGCTCCGGGGTGTTCGGAGGGCATGCGCTGCGGGTCCTGGGCGCCCGGCTCAGGCGCCCGCGGCGAACAGCTCGAAGAGCAGGTACCCGGCGGGGACCGCGAAGAGGATGGAGTCGATCCGGTCCATCACTCCCCCGTGCCCGGGCAGGAGCGTGCCCATGTCCTTGATCCCCAGCTCGCGCTTGACCATGGACTCGGAGAAGTCGCCGAGCGTGGCGGCGAGCACGAGGACGCCGGCCAGGACGGCGCCCTCCCACCAGGCGTGGTCCAGCAGCAGGACGGCGCACAGGACGCCGATGACCACCGAGCCGCCCAGCGAGCCGGCGAAGCCCTCCCAGGACTTCTTGGGGCTGATCCGCGGCGCCATGGGGTGGCGGCCCCAGACCACGCCCACGGCGTAGCCGCACGTGTCCGAGCCGATGGCCAGCAGGATCACGGTGAGCACCTTCAGGGGGCCCGCCTCGGTGTGGTAGAGCAGCAGGGCGATGCTGAGCAGGAAGCCCACCCACACCAGGGCGAAGACGGAGCCCATGATCGACAGGATCATGCCGTCCCGGTCCCCGAGGGCCCGCCACACGATCACGAGCGTCAGCCCGACGATCACGGCCATCATGAGCGCCTCGCCGCCCCCCGCGAACGCGGCGAGGGGCATCAGCACGCCCGCGGTCACGGCCGGCACGCGGGGAATGGCGATGCCGCGGTAGCGCAGCGAGCGCCCGACCTCCCAGACGCCGATCCCGGCGGCCGTCCCGGCGAAGAGCGCCAGGACGAGGGGCTGGACGAACAGCCCGACGAGCAGGGTGCCGATGAGCACCACGGCGACGCCCACGGCGGCCGGCAGGTTCCGGCCGGCGCGCGAGGGCGCGGTGTGCCGGCGCCCCGGCGGACCCGGGGTCGGCGCCGCGCCGGCCGGGGCGGGCGCGGGCCGGGCCCGTGAGGAGAAGGCCCCCCCGGCGGTGCCGGGGGAAGCCTTCGTCTCCTGGTGCGGTCGTCGCTGGTGCGGCATCAGACCTGCAGCAGCTCCGCTTCCTTGTTCTTGAGCATCTCGTCGATCTGGTCGATGTGCTTCTTGGTCGAGGCGTCGAGGTCCTTCTCGGCGCGCTTGCCCTCGTCCTCGCCGATGTCGCCGTCCTTGACGGCCTTCTCGATCAGGTCCTTGGCGTGCCGGCGGATGTTGCGCACGGAGACGCGGGCCTCCTCGGCCTTGTGACCGACGACCTTGACGTACTCCTTGCGCCGCTCCTGCGTGAGCTCCGGCATGACCACACGGATGACGTTGCCGTCGTTGGCGGGGTTGGCCCCAATGTCCGAGTTGCGCAGGGCCTTCTCGATGTCGGTCAGGGCGGAGCGGTCGTACGGCGTGATGAGCAGGGTGCGCGCCTCGGGGTTCTGGAAGGAGGCGAGCTGCTGGAGCGGGGTGGGAGTGCCGTAGTACTCGACCAGCACGCCCGAGAAGAGGGACGGGTTGGCCCGGCCGGTGCGGATCGCGGCGAAGTCCTCCTTGGCGCCGTCCACGGCCTTGCCCATCTTGGTCTTCGCTTCGGACATGGTCTCTGAGATCACGTAGGGGCTCCTTCGTCGTGTCGCACGGAGTCCTCCGCGCGGGGTGGGTCCGGCCGGTCGCTGCGCGGGGACCGCACGGCCCGGCCTTGCTGGCCCCAGTCTAACCGGGGGCCGTCCCGCACCGGCTCACGCGGTGACGAGGGTGCCGATCTGCTCCCCGAGGATCGCGCGGGTGACGTTGCCCTCGCCCTCCATGCCGAACACGCGCATCGTCACGTCGTTGTCGCGGCACAGGCTGAAGGCCGTCTGGTCCATGACCCGGATGTCGCGGGCCAGGGCTTCTCCGTAGGTGAGGGTGGACAGCCGCTGGGCGTCCGGGTTGGTGCGGGGGTCGGCCGTGTAGACGCCGTCCACCCCGTTCTTCGCCATGAGCACCTCGTCCGCGTGGACCTCGAGGGCGCGCTGGGCCGCGACGGTGTCGGTCGAGAAGTAGGGCAGCCCGGCGCCGGCGCCGAAGATCACGACGCGGTCCTTCTCCATGTGGCGGATGGCCCGGCGCGGGATGTAGACCTCGGCCACCTGCTCCATCTTGATCGCGGACTGCACGCGGGTGTCGACCCCGCACTGCTCGAGGAAGTCCTGCAGCGCGAGGCAGTTCATGACGGTGCCGAGCATCCCCATGTAGTCCGCCCGGGACCGGTCCATGCCGGCCTGGGAGAGCTCCGCACCGCGGAAGAAGTTGCCGCCGCCCACCACGATGGCGGTCTCGACCTGGCCCACGGTGGCCGCGATCTGCTCGGCGATGTCACGGACCACGCGCGTGTCCACGCCGATGGAGCCGCCGCCGAAGACCTCGCCCGAGAGCTTGAGCAGCACTCGGCGGCGGGTGGGGGCGACCCGCGGGTCCCTGCTCAGGCGCAGGGCCTCGTCCTTGATCTCGGAGGCAGAAGTGGTGGGCATGGTTCCTCCCGGCGACGACGGAGCAGCGTGGACGGCTCGACCCCGCGAGGGTGCAGCTGGCTCGGGGCCGGGCCTCCCTCAGCATACAGAACACGCCCACCCGCCGACGCCGGCCCCCGGGGCCCTGGGAGCGTCGCCCCAGGTCAGGGCGGGAACGACGCAGGAGGCGCCCCTGCGGTGCAGAGGCGCCTCCTGCGCGGAGCGGACGCTGGGCGCCCGGACGGGACCGGTCAGGCGCCGACGCGGAAGCGGGCGAAGGCCGTGGCGGTCGCGCCGGCCTCCTCGAGCACCTTGCCGACGGTCTTCTTGGAGTCCTTGGCGAAGTCCTGGTCGAGCAGGACGACGTCCTTGAAGTAGCCCTTGAGGCGGCCGTTGATGATGTTCGGGAGGATCTTCTCCGGCTTGCCCTCGGCGCGGGCCGTCTCCTCGGCGACGCGCTTCTCCGACTCGACGGTCTCGGCGGGCACGTCCTCCTGGGAGAGGAACGTCGGGGACATCGCGGCGATGTGCACGGCGACGTCGTGGGCGACCTGGCCCGCGTCGGCGCCGGCGACAGCGAGCAGCACGCCGACCTGCGCCGGGAGGTCCTTGGAGGTCTTGTGGAGGTAGACGGCCACGTTGTCGCCCTCGACGCGGGCGATGCGGCGGACGACGACCTTCTCGCCGAGCAGGGCACCGGTCTCGGTGACGAGCTCGGAGACGGCCTTGCCGTCGACCTGGGCGTCCATGAGGGCCTCGAGCGTGGTGGCGTCGGCGGCCACGGCGGCGTCAAGCACCTTGTTGCCGAACTCGACGAACGGGGCGGACTTCGCCACGAAGTCGGTCTCGGAGTTGACCTCGACCATGTACCCGACAGTGCCCTCGACGCGCGCGGCGACGAGACCCTCGGCCGTGGCCCGGCCCTCGCGCTTGGTGACGCCCTTGAGGCCCTTGACGCGGATGATCTCCTGGGCCTTCTGGAGGTCGCCGTCGGCCTCGTCGAGCGCCTTCTTGACGTCGAGCATGCCCGCGCCGGTGCGCTCGCGCAGGGCCTTGATCTCAGTGGCGGTGTAGTTCGCCATGGAAACTCCTCACGTAGTCGGTGGTGCCGGCCGGGGCGGGCGCGAGCCCGCCCCGGCCGACCTCGGACGGGGACGGTGCCCCGGCCGAGGGGAACGAACGGTGGACGGAGACTACTCGGCGGCGGTCTCGGTCTCGGCCGGGGCGGCGGTCTCGGCCTCGGCCGGGGCCTCGGTCGCGGCGGCGGTCTCGGTCTCGGCCGGAGCCTGGGTCGCGGCGGCGGTCTCGGCCGGGGCCTCGGCCGCGGCGGTCTGCTCGGCGGCGTGCTGCTCGAGCAGCTCGCGCTCCCACTCGGCCATCGGCTCGGCGGCCTGGTCGGCGCCGCCGGACTTCTTGTTGTGGCGCTCCATGAGGCCCTCGGCCACGGCGTCGGCGATCACGCGGGTCAGCAGGTTGACGGAGCGGATGGCGTCGTCGTTGCCGGGGATCGGGAAGGCGACCTCGTCGGGGTCGCAGTTGGTGTCGAGGATCGCGACGACGGGGATGCCCAGCTTCTGGGCCTCGTCCACCGCGAGGTGCTCCTTCTTGGTGTCCACGATCCAGATCAGGGACGGGGCCTTGGTCAGGTTGCGGATGCCGCCGAGGGTGCGCTCCAGCTTCTCCTTCTCGCGGCGCAGGAGCAGGAGCTCCTTCTTGGTGTACTGCGAGCCGGCGACGTCGTCGAAGTCGATCTCCTCGAGCTCCTTCATGCGCTCGATGCGCTTGGAGACCGTGGCGAAGTTGGTGAGCATGCCGCCGAGCCAGCGGTGGTTCACGTAGGGCATGCCCACGCGGGTGGCCTGCTCGGCGATGGCCTCCTGGGCCTGCTTCTTGGTGCCGACGAAGAGGATGGTGCCGCCGTGGGCCACGGTGGTCTTGACGGCCTCGTAGGCGCGGTCGATGAAGGACAGCGACTGCTGGAGGTCGATGATGTAGATGCCGTTGCGCTCGGTGAAGATGAAGCGCTTCATCTTCGGGTTCCAGCGGCGGGTCTGGTGGCCGAAGTGCACGCCGCTGTCGAGGAGCTGGCGCATGGTAACGACAGACATGTCGTCTCCTTGTTCTCGTGCGGGAGGGCGCGCGACGGCGCCCGGCCCGCGGGTACGGTTCTCGGCTGCGTCCGGCGGACGAGCCCCTGGCGCAGCGGTGGGCGGACCCTGCGGGTCCGTCTCCCGACCGCCGTGCCGCACCCCGCCGGGACGGGGAACGCGGACCGGGGCGGCCGGGCCGGGACGGGAGGTCCCGGCGGCGCTGCGCGCGAAGTCAGCTGCTCGCCACCGCGCCGTCGGCTCCGGCGTCGGGGCCGGGTCCGGGGAGGTCGCGAGGGCATGCCGTGGAGGCACAGAGAGCACACTGCGGGGTCAAGTGTACTACAGGGGCCCAT
Organism: uncultured Kocuria sp.; assembly: GCF_947500125.1. Taxonomy (GTDB): domain Bacteria; phylum Actinomycetota; class Actinomycetes; order Actinomycetales; family Micrococcaceae; genus Kocuria. The sequence goes on from NZ_CANMRA010000001.1 coordinate 22,109, forward strand.
CCGCCCTGCACACGGCCGGGGGCCGCCGACCGGGCTCCGGATCCGTCCACAGCACGGTCCCGGGCGGCCCGCTGCCCCGCACGGGGACCGACCGTGGGGGGATGCTCATCCGATCCGCCCGGCCCCGCCGGGTCCGCCGCCCGCGGCGTCCCCGGGCGGGCCGGGCCGCGGCGCTGGTGCTCTCGTTCGCCCTCGGGGCCGCCGCCCTCTCCCCCGGTTCAGCGGCGCAGCAGTGGGCGTGGCCGCTGGCGCCGCGACCGGCCGTGGTGGGCGACTGGGTCCCGCCCGCCCAGCGGTGGGCGCGGGGGCACCGGGGCGTGGACCTCGAGGCGGCTCCGGGCGCGACCGTGCGCGCCCCGGCGGCGGGGACGGTGAGCTTCGTGGGGTTCGTGGTGGACCGCCCGGTGCTGACGCTCGACCACGGCCGGGGTCTGCGCTCGAGCTTCGAGCCCGTCGAGTCGGCCCTGGTCGCCGGGGACCGGGTGCACCGCGGGCAGGTCGTGGGCGTGCTGCGCGGCCGCGACCACTGCGGTCCGGGGAGCTGTCTGCACTGGGGCGTGCGCCGGGACGGCGACTACGTCAATCCGCTCGGGTTCGTCGGCGCGCTCGACCCGTCGGTGCTGCTGCCCGTGCCCGGGGAGCGGCTGCGGGCGCGCGCTCAGCCTTCGTCGTCCTGAGCGTCCTCGACGCCCTGCTCGACCTCCTGCTGGAGCTCCTCGGCACCTTCCTGGAGCTCGCCGGCGCCCTCCTCGACCTCCTGCTGGACCTGGTCGGCGCCCTCCTGGACCTGGTCGACGCCTCCCTCGACCTCCTCGGCGCTGGTGTCGCAGCCGGTCAGCGCGGCGAGCGCCAGGGCGGCGACGGACAGGAGGCTCCACGACGTGCGGCGGCTCATCTCGGGGTCCTTACGGTGGGTGGTGCGCGGATCGGACCACCAGTGCACCACATCCACGGCGGCCGCGCACCCGGTGGAGCGGACGGGCCGACAGGAGCACCCCTCCCACCGTCAGGGGCACGGTGAAAGGGGTGACGGGTAGGGCCGGTGGGGCTTGAACCCACGACCGAAGGATTATGAGTCCTCTGCTCTGACCAGCTGAGCTACGGCCCCGCGCCGGAACGGGCCCGGCGGCGCAGCACCACGTTACCGCACGAGCGAGGCCAGCCTGCTCCGGATCCGCCCCGGGCCCGGGGCACGGGCGCGCGCGGGTTCCGGGTGCCCGCCGCGGTAGAGCCGCAGGAACGTCTCCAGGGTCCGCGGGAAGCTGTGCTGGGCGACCTTGCGCCGGCTCTCGCGGCCCATCCGTTCGCGCTCCTCGGGCGGGGCGCCCAGGACGAGGGCGAGCTTGCGCGCCAGATCCTGGGCGTCGCCGGGGGCGAAGAGCCAGCCGTTGACGCCGTCCTCTGCCAGGTGCGGCAGGGCCCGCGCATCGGCCAGGACGACGGGCCGGGACGCCGCCATCGCCTCGAGCGTCACCAGGGACTGCAGCTCCGCGGTTCCCGGCTGGCAGAACACGTCCGCCCGGAGGTAGGCCGCGCGCAGCTCCTCGTCCGGGACGTACCCCAGGAAGCGCACCCGCTGGGCGACGCCGAGGGCCCTCGCCAGTTTCTCGAGCGCGGACCGCTGCTCGCCGTCGCCCACGAGCTCCAGGTGGGCGTCGAGCTCGGCGGGCAGCAGCGAGAGGGCCTCGATGAGCACGTCGACGTTCTTCTCGACCGCCAGCCGGCCGGTGAACAGGACGGTCGGGTGTCCGGCCCGCCGCCGCCCCTCGTCGTCGTGGGCCTCGTAGTCGGCGATCCGGATCCCGTTGGACACGGCGAGCACGGTGTCGGGGAAGCCGTGGCGGCGCATGGTCTCCACCGCGAGCGGGGTGGGGGCGGTCACCACGTCGCAGGCGCCGAACACCCGCACCATGTCCCGCCACGACACGGCGCGGTACCGGTCCAGCACCCACGCCGGGAACGGCAGGAACGGCTCCAGGTTCTCGGGCACGAAGTGGTTGGTGGCCACCGTGCGGATGCCCCGCCGCCGGGCCTCCCGCACCAGCATCCGGCCCAGGATGTAGTGGTTCTGGACGTGGACGATGTCGGGGCGGACCTCGTCGAGCACGCGGCGGATCTCCCCGGCGACCTGCCACGGGAAGCACAGCCGGAAGTACGGGTGGGTGAACGCCCGGTGGGAGCGCAGGCGGTGCTCGACCACGCCGTCGTCCTCCGCCCGGCACGACGGCCCCGGTCCGGGGCGGGCGCACAGCACGTGCACCCGGTGACCCTGCTCGTGCAGGCCGCGGGCGAGACGGTGCCCGAACTGGGCGGCCCCGTTGACGTCCGGCGGATAGGTCTCGGCGCCCAGGAGGACGGTCAGGTGGCGGTCGGAGGACGTGGTGTCGGCGCTCAAGCGTGTCTTCCCGGTGGTCGGTCGTGTGCTGGGCGGTCGGGTGCTGAGGACTGCGGGGCCGCGGGACGCGGTGCCGAGGATCCCGGGGCTGGTCGCGTCCGGTCATGCCGTGCGAGCTCGGCGCGGCGTTCGAGCACCTCCGGGTGGTGCTGCGAGAGCACGGCGACCCCGACTATAGCAACGCCACCGGCCGCGGCCATGAGGACCCCGACCGGGACGGAGAAGCCCGGTGCCGCCTCGCCCAGGACCAGCATCCCCAGGAGCACGCCCACCATGGGGTCGATCACGGTCAGTCCGGCGATCACGAGGTCCGGCGGCCCGGCCGCGAACGCCGTCTGCACGAACCACCCGCCCAGCACGGCCGCGACCACTGCCGCGCCCACCGCCAGCCAGTTGACGTCGTCCAGGGGCGTTCCGGCGCTGCCCTGGATGCGGATGAGCGTCAGCCGCACGAGCACCGCCACGAAGCCGTAGAGGATGCCGGCCCCCACCACGTAGAAGGTCCCGCCCAGACTGCGGCCGAACATGGCCGCGGAGACCGCCAGGACGCAGGTCAGCACCACGAGCATGACCACCACGGTGTGCTCGGCCCACCGCGAGATGCCCCGGGCAGGATCGGTCGCCGCCACGGCGCACGTCACGAAGACCGCGCCGCCCGCGGTGCACAGCCCGATCGCCGTCCAGGTGCGCCGGTTGATCCGCAGCCGGCGGTGCCGAGCGTGCAGCAGCGTGGTGATGACGAGGGCCACGACGCCGATCGGCTGGACCACCGTCACGGTGGCCAGGCCGAGCGCGGTGACGTTGAGCGCGGTGCCGGCGCCCAGCAGCGTCAGCCCCAGCAACCAGCGGGGACGGCGCAGCAGGACCGCGAGACTGCGCAGGCCCAGCCGTCCGTGCGCGACGTCCGCCACGGCGCTGCCCTGCTGCTGCGTCCCCACCGCCAGGCACACGGCCGAGAGCAGCGCCAGGGCGACGGCCAGCCACTGGCTCATCGCGCCCTCCGATCTGTCGTCACGCCCGGGAGTCTATCGACCCGGCCCACCCCTCCGGCCCGGGGCGCATGGACACCCGGTGAACGCACGGGGAAGGCCCGGAAGCCTGTGGCTTCCGGGCCTTCGACCGGTGCGCTCGTCCACGGGCGGGCCATGGACGGCGACGTCACCGGAACAGCTTGCGCAGGAAGACGACGAACGCGCTCCCCGCCACGGCCAGCACCGTGAGCGGCTGCCACCGCTCGCCGATTCCGGCCTGCCCCGTGCCGGACCGGGAGCCGGACTTCGCGCCGCCCTGGGCGAGCAGACCCTTGACGTCCTTCGGGGTGGTCTTCACGGTGCGGCTGGTGCGGTCCATGAAGCCCTTGGTGGTGGACTGGATGGTCTCCGCACGGCCCTGGACGTCGTCGCGCAGCGTCTTGAGGTGCTCGCGGCGCAGCTTGAGCCGGTGCCGCAGCTGCTCCTCGGTGGGCGCCGGGGGCTTCTGCCGCGCCGGGTCCTGGGCGGCTTCGCGCTTCTCCTGCTCCTTGCGCTCGCGGGCCAGCTGCTCCTCGCGCTGGACGCGGCTCTCGGTGTAGGCGGAGCCCTCCTTGACCACGCCGAGGTCGTACTTCGTCCCGAAGACCGCCTTGCGCGGCACGAGCGGAAGGGCCTTCTTGATGGTCGACACCCCGATGAGCGCCGCGACGGCCAGGATGATGAGGAACAGCACGGCGAGCAGCAGGGCCGCCAGCCAGGCCGGCATGACCTGCGCCAGACCGGCGATCGCCGCACCGACGAGAGCGATCGTGGCCAGCAGCAGGAAGACCAGGCCGACGACAACGAAGGCCGCCCCCTTGCCCAGCGTCTTCGCCTTCTCCGTGAGCTCGAGCTTGGCGAGCTGCGCCTCGTCCTTGAGCTGCTTGGGCAGCAGCCGGGCGAAGACCTTGACGACGTCGAGGATCGACGCCGATCCGGGGTCGGAGTGCTCCGACCCCGTTCCCGACGTCCCGCCCGTGCTGGGGCCTACCGAATGACTCATGCCCGCCTCCGTTGATGATGAGAAAAGTACGTGGACTGAGCACCAAGCTACCATCGGGGACGCCGACGGCGGGCGAGCACCGGGCCGTGACGTGGCCTGCCGCGACGTGCGGAGGGGCCCGTCCGGTGTCCCGGACGGGCCCCTCCCGTCAGTGCGTCAGGGTCGGACTCAGCGTCGGTCCTACTTGTCCCGGCCCTTGCCCTTGTCCTTGCCGTTGTCCTTGTCCCAGTGCCGGTCCTTGTCCTCGTCCTGCTCGAAGTAGACCTTCACGTACCGCTTGTTGCAGACCTTGTCCGTCTTGCCGGTCCGGTCCACCTTGCGGGCGTCCCTGTAGTACTCCCGCCAGTCGCCGCCGTGGCACTTCTCCTTCGCGATGGAGGCCGCCCTCTCGAGGCTCTTGTCCTCGAAGGTCTTCGTCCTCCAGTGGCCCTTGTGCCGGTAGTTGACGACGACATCCACTTCGCCGTTCTTCCGCTCGTCGTACCTGCTGTGCCTCTTGTCCTTGTCCTTGTCCTTCTCGCGGTCGCCGCCGCCATCGGCGAGCGCCGGTCCTGCTCCCCCGAACAGCAGTCCCGCCACGGCGACGCTTGCTACCAGCTTTTCCAGAGTTTTCACTGTGCTCCCCCTTGGTGTATCAGGTGAGATGAGCTTAATTCGCTTCTGACAAGGGACTCAATAGCAAACGGTGACGATCGGGGTGCGTTCCGGTCACGCTTCGGCACTACCGCTCGGTGGACCCGCTGGTAGTCACGGAGTGAGTTCGGTCCGGGATCCCGGCAGTCCGGCGCTCCGGGCTCCCGCCCCCGCTCGGGCACCCCGGCGCTGCGGGCGGCGCCGTGCTCGCTCCGCGGCTCTGCCGAGGTATCCCGCCCGGGAACGGACCGCTGCTGCGACCGACCCCGGTGATGGGAACGGCACTCGAGGCAGCCGTTCACTGCCGAGGCCCCGAGAGCGGGGACAACGCTCCCCGGCGGACGCGAGACGCATGACGGCCGTGACCGGCTCGGCGAAGCGTGCGTGCAGAGTGTCTCCGCCTGGAGAGATCGGCATGGCGGCCGGCCGTTGCGGGCAGGACGACGGACGCGACGGAGAGCTCGCAGGCGGGATTGCCGCCGAACGTCGTCTGCGCCGGGACCTCGGCCCCCTTCATCAGGAAGGAATCGGCCTCGATGCACGCTCCATCGCCGATCGTGACGCCGTAGTGGATGAAGGCGTTCACCCCGACGGTGCACCCCTTGCCGAGGGTGATGCCTTCGAGCTTGAAGGCGCCGTCCTCCATGGAGTGGCACTGGACGAGAGCCCGGGCGTTCAGCGTGCACCCGTCACCGACCGTGACGATGGTCTTCTCGGGGAAGAAGCATCCGTCGTCGAAGACCCGCTTGCCCATCCGCACACCGAGCAGCCGCCAGACCACGGGCTTGAACGGTGTGCCGTTGAAAACCTCGACGACTCCCTCGATGATGAACTTCCAGAAGCGTTCGTGCCGCCAGAATCGGGCGTCGTAGATGGAGCAGAACAGTGGGTCGAGCCGACGGAATCCGAGGGAGGCACGCTCGATCAGGATGAGGAAGCCGAGGGTGAAGACGAACAGGACGATGAATGCCCCGCTGACCGCCAGGACGTCGTACAGGGAGTGCAGCGCGACGGCGTAGGAAGCGACCAGCAGCGCGACGGCGACGAGGATCCACCGGCTGAGCATGAAGAGCAGCAGCGTCACGGCGTTGTGCTTGTTCTTGCCCCGGAGCCCGGCCCGCAGATCCGCACCGCTCGTCCTGTCCCGAATCTCGATGTCCCGGCGCACGGAGCGCGGAATCTCGAAGGACGGGGAGCCCAGGAGACCGACACCCTGGCGGACCGGACCGTCCACCGGGACCATGGCCTTGGTGCCGAGCAGACAGTTGTCGCCGGTCCTACCGCCGGAGGGATAGTGGATGTTGTTCCCGAAATAGTTCTTCGAACCCACCGACGCGGGCGCGATCCTGAACGAGCTGCTGGAGTACTCCGCGTTCATGACGGAGAGCCCGTCGGCGATCATCGTGCCGCTGCCGATGGTGACCAGGAACGGGTTCTCGTGCTTCTGCGCCACACCGAAGTTGGAACCGGTCTGCACGAGCCCTGGTTGTTTGTACCCCAGTAGACGCAGGTAGTGCACGATCAGCGAGCTGTCCCCGGTCAGCAGCATGTAGAAGCGCACATTGGTGAGCCGGGCGACGGCGCGCTGGAGGACGTAGTGCACCCCGTACAGCGGATAGACCCGGTCCGGCTCGAGGAACAGATTCAGCACCCGGGGCACGACGGCGACAGCGACGAGGCCGGTCACGGTCGTCCCGAAGAACAGGACGAACGACACCAAGATCAGATGCAGGAAGAAGGCCGGCTCCGTGTGGTCGAGGTGGCCGGTCGACAGGTAGCTCGGCAGTAGCAGGGCGAGAAGGCCCAGACCGATGACAGAGACGAAGAAGACCCGGTTGATGACGGTGAAGACGCTGTACGCAATGCGCCGGAGGGTGCTACAGACCGCGGGCTCGGCGGCGCGGTAGTCCGTGTCGGTCGGCTCGGCCGGCGACCCGTGCCAGCGCTGCCCTGGGGGCACGGCCTGGTGGGCATGCAGGGCCGAGACGTGGCCGAGCTGGGCGTCGTCGCCGATGGACGTGCCGATGTCCAGAACGGAGGCCTCGCCGACCAGGACGTTGCGGCCGATCGTCACGGGGCCGGTCTGGATCATCCCGCGGTGCGCCCGGTAGCAGTTGAAGACCGTGTCCTTGCGGATGACGGTGTCGTCACCGATGGACAGGAGGTCCGTGCAGGCCGGCACGACGGGCGACAGGATGACGGTACGCTTTCCGACCTTCGCCCCCAGGGCCCTCAGGTACAGGGGGTAGACGGGCGTACCCACGAACATGCCCATGGGATTGGCGCGTATCAGGGTCTTGACCACCCAGAACCTGAGATAGCGCGCTGTCCAGAGGGGAAACTCCTCGGTCTTCCACCGGCCGATCAACAACCACTTGGCCACGACGGGCAGCAGGATCGTCAGAAGAAGGATCAGGAAGCCGAAGAGGAACGAACGCCACAGCACGCCGAGGATTCCCTGGCCGCTCGACGCGAAGAGATAGCCCTCCAACAGGAGGGAAGGAGGCCCAGAGCGTCGACAGGAGGAAGAACAGCGCCTGCACCGCCCCGCACACGGCGTACCGGAGGGCGCTCACCTGCGCGGGCAGCTCCGCGGCATCGGACGGGGGCGCGACCGCGCTCGAACCGCTGGCACTGCCCTCCCCGACGACTGCGGCCAGGGCAGCGACGGTCGGGTTGAGATAGATGTCACGCATCGCCACGCTCGGCACGCGCTCGTCCTTGCGTAGGCGTCCGCAGAACTGCGCCATCAGCATGGAGTTGGCGCCGAGGTCGTTGAAGAAGTGCGCCGCCGAGGAGACCTTCTCCACCCGGAGGGTCGCCGACAGTGTCTCGGCGAGAATCTGCTCCATCCCGGAGACAGGGGCGATGTACTCGTCACCGCTGCTCGTGGTCCGGGGTCCGCGCGGAGCCGGGAGGTTCTTGCGGTCCACCTTGTCGCTGGGCAACGTGGGCATCCGGTCCAGCCGCTCCAGGTAGGCCGGCACCATGTATCCGGGCAGTCGTTCCCGGAGGTGCTCGCGGATCCTCTGCGCCTGCAGCTCGTCGACGTCGTGGCGAACGGTGTAGTAGCCGACGAGCTCCGGGCACCCTGGCTCCGGCTCATAGGTGTTGACCACGGCCTGGACTATGCCGGGCACGCGGAGGAGCACGGACTCGATCTCGCTCAACTCGATGCGGTAGCCCCGCACCTTGACCTGGGTGTCGATGCGGCCGTGGTACTCGATCTCCCCGTCCTCGTTGAGCCTGCCCAGGTCCCCCGTCCGGTAGATCCGGCCGGACGGGTTGTCGGGGATGCCGAGGAAGTCGGGGATGAACGCCTTGGCCGTGAGATCGTCCCTGTTGACGTACCCTCTGGCGAGTCCGATGCCCGCCAGTCCGATCTCCCCGAGATCACCACGAGGAAGGACCCGTGCGCTCTCAGGATCCAGGATGACGGCGGAGTACGTCGGCAGGGGTTCCCCCAGTGTGACCGCGCGATCCGGGCGGGCCACCGCCATGGTGGCTGTGACCGTCGCTTCGGTGGGACCGTAGACGTTGAGGAAGCGACGCCCGGGCCGGTGCCACCGGACGATCAGATCCCGGGGGCAGGCCTCGCCGGAGACCAGGAGGAAGCTCAGGTCGGGAAGGTCGTCCTCGATGGTCGACAGCAGCGTCGGGACGCAGCACATCGCCGTCACCCGCTTCTCGGTCAGGAACTCGGCCAGCTCGGCACCGAGCAGCGCGATACCACGGGGCTTCGGCACGAGCGTCGCCCCGACCATCCACGGAACCCAGATCTCTTCGACGGAGAAGTCGAAGGCGATGGTCATGCCCTGGTACACGCGGTGGTGTGGCTGGATCCCGTAGACGTCGGCGGCGACACGGACGAAGTTGCAGATGCTGGCGTGCTCGATGGCCACCCCCTTGGGGCGGCCCGTGGAGCCGGAGGTGTAGATGATGTAGGCGAGGTCGTCCTGGCCCGCCGTGCTCTGCAGGGGAGGCACGCGCGCGGAATCCTGGCCGTCGATCCAAGCCTGCTCGCGGTCCAGGCACAGAAGAGGTGCGGTGGCCTCCGGAAGAACGGCCTCCAGGCTCGCCAGCGTGAGCACTCGTGAGACCTCGGCGTCCTCGATGATGTACGCGATCCGGTCCGGGGGAAAGCCAGGATCGAGGGGCACGTAGGCTGCATGGATTTTCAGCACTGCGAGCATGGCCGTGTAGGCGGGTACGGCATGGTCGAAGAGCAGGGCGATCCGGTCACCCGGGCCTGCACCGAGTGCCAGGAGGTGGCGGGCCAGGCGGTTCGCCCGGGCGTCGAGCTCGGCGTAGCTCAGACGCGCCTCGTCCGTGACCACGGCGAGGCGGCCCTCCCGACCTTCGTCCTTGACACGGTCGCAGACGGCCTCGAAGAGCTGCTCAAGTCGAGTCCCCCGTCGCCCGATGACGTGTTCGTCGCCCAGGAGGGACGTGTGCACCGGACCGACATGCTTCGACGGCAGGGCCGACGGCGCCAGGTCGTACCGCTGCGATGTGCTGTCAACACTCGAACTCATGTGGCTCCCCCAACGCATTTCAAAGAAAGCCGTGACGTCAACGTGACAATGCCCTGGCATCACGGCTTCAATCGACCTTCTGGAGCCTCCGGAATCCCCTTGCCGGAGTGGTCGGACAGAAATCAGCGTAACCCCGCGAATGCAAACGTTGGAGACTGTGCGGCGATGTTTCTGCAGGTCAGATAGGTGCCAACGCAAATACGACATGCAGATGCAGGTATTTTGCATGGTGACAACGAAATGCCGGTAATGTTCGGAAATTCCTGGGCAGTAGCATTTGCAAGTGACTAAGGTCTGTGCCATGTCGAGGGAATTCAATAACCGGCCGGTAAATACAGAACGAGGTCCTGGGGCATCGCGCGGTCCGGCCGACCGGAGCGCCGTTCGGCCGTGGCCGGCTCCCCGAATTCCTGTCTCGACCGGACACGTTCGCCTGAGGCAGTATCCGCCAGGACAGGCACGCAGCAGCACGCGACCGACGAGCGTCCGACCTGAACACGGATCGACTCGATGACCGTCTCGCTCATTTCTCATCCATCGGGAGTCGTCACCATGTCCACCAGCATCTTCGAGGACCTCGAGTCCGACGTCCGCAGCTACTGCCGCAGCTGGCCGGTGGTCTTCGAGACCGCTCGCGGCTCGCGGCTGCACGCCGAGGACGACGAGGTCTACCTCGACTTCTTCTCCGGCGCCGGGGCGCTGAACTACGGGCACAACGATCCGGATCTGAAACGTGCGCTGCTCGAATACCTGGCCGCCGACGGCGTCGTCCACTCCCTGGACACCTACACCACCGCCAAGCGCCGCTTCCTCACCGCCTTCGAGCACCATGTCCTCCGGCCGCGCGGCCTCGACCACAAGGTCCAGTTCACCGGACCCACAGGAACCAACAGCGTGGAGGCCGCCCTCAAACTCGCACGGCTGAACACCGGGCGCACCGGCGTCACCGCCTTCACGAACGCCTTCCACGGCATGACCCTGGGGTCCCTGTCGGTCACCGGCAACGCCATGAAGCGCAACGGCGCGGGGGTGCCACTGCCGTTCGCCACCACCGCACCGTACGACGGCTATCTCGACGACCCGTCGTGGGGGCTGTCCTGGCTGGCCAGGACGTGGGCGGACTCCAGCTCCGGGGTGGAACGTCCCGCCGCCGTCATCGTCGAGACCGTCCAGGGCGAGGGCGGCCTGAACGCCGCCCGTGCCGGGTGGCTGCGGGAACTCGAGGCGCTCTGCCGGGCGCACGAGGTCCTGCTGATCGTCGACGACGTCCAGGCGGGCTGCGGGCGCACCGGCACCTTCTTCAGCTTCGAGGACGCCGGAATCACCCCGGACATCGTGTGCCTGTCGAAGTCCATCTCGGGCTACGGACTGCCCATGGCGCTGGTCCTCCTGCGCCCCGAGCTGGACATCTGGCAGCCCGGCCAGCACAACGGGACGTTCCGCGGCAACAACGCCGCATTCGTCACCGGCACCGCCGCGCTGGAGAAGTACTGGGCGGACGGCGGCACCTTCCAGCGATCCGTCGTCGAGCGCGGGAGGCAGCTCGGGGAAGGCCTCTTGCGGATCGCGGCGCTGGTGGAGGGAGCGACCTGTCGCGGACGGGGCCTGCTCGCCGGGGTCCACTTCCCCGACCCGGAACTGGCGGAGCGGATCGCCGGCGCCGCCTTCGAACGGCATCTGCTCGTCGAGACCTCGGGCGCGCGGTCCGAGGTCCTCAAGGCCATGCCCGCGCTGAACATCACCCGAGAAGACCTCGACAAAGGCCTCGAGGTGCTGATGGACGCCACGAGGGCCGTGCTCGCCGATCGCTACCCGATCGACTCCTCGCACGTGGAAGCCAGGGAGACGATGCCCAGCACCAGCGGCCGCTGAGCTCCGGGCGGCACCGCGGTGCCGCCCGGGGAGCCCCGGTTCCGGTGCGGTCCCGGCTCTCAGCCGGGATCCGCTCCGGCGGAGGCAGCCAGCGAGCGCCGGCGAGCGCCCTTCGCCACGGCGCCGACCACCCGCTCCAGCGGCCCCTGGCCCAGTGCTCGCTGCCACGCCACGGCGAACAGGACCGCCGTGATCAGCTGGATCGTGAACCACAGGTAGGGCCGGTCGTAGTGGACCTCGAAGGACAGTGCGACCAGGTGGGCGGTGTACAGGGACAGGGTCATCGACCCCATCGCCGAGAGCGGCAGCAACCAGGCGCCGAGCGCCCTCGAGATCAGCAGGAAGAAGCCCAGGACCGCCAGGCCCGTCCCCAAACTCGCAGCAAGGGCCAAGGGAGTATTCGTGTGCGGCGACGCGATTGCCAGCCACCACCAGGTGTCCGTGGGCAAGGACTCCGACCAGATCAGCACTTCGGCCACGTCCTGTTCATCCATCGACGAGGCCTCCAGCAGCTGCTCATAGCCCCCGGCGACGTAGAGGAGGACGGACGAGACGCCTCTTGCGCAGGCTGCCATGGCCACGCCGGCCGCCAGCAGGCGGACCTGGATCGTTCTGCTCCTGAGGTCGACTCGACCCAGCCCCAGGCCGACCAGCAGATAGGACAGATAGGCCAGGGCCGGGTAGGTGCCGGTCAGCAACAACTGGGTGGTCGTCGCCACGGGTTGCGTCAGCAGATCCCCGAACGTGGGGTTGCCGGCGACGAACCCGGGCAGGTCGTCGCCCAACAACTGCATGAGCACCGGAGCCATGACCAGGAAGACTGCCGCCGAGCCGAACAGCATCCTCGGACCCACGTGGAGGAAGGGAGCGGCCAGCAGGAAGAAAACGCCGTAGTAGATCAGGATGTTGTCCACCGGCAGAGCGTCGGACATCAAGGAGCCGATTGCCAGTCCCAGCACGGCGATCAGCACGGCCCGCACCACGAGCGCCACCCGGTCCGCGGTCAGCTCCCTGCCCCCGTGCGGTCGGGTCCCGCCGGAGGCCAGGGCCAGGCCGACGCCGGCCAGCAGCGCGAACAGCGCCGCCGAGTCCCCGTAGAAGAGGATGTAGGACCAGGTCGGCTCGAGGGTCTCGTCGTCTGCGTACGGCAGGACGTGCACCGACATCAGGCCGATGAGTGCCAGTCCGCGGGCCGCGTCAACTCCTACCAAGCGTCTCGTCTGCTTCCGCGCGGTACTCCGTGCCCGGGGAGCGGGAGGTCCGACTGTCCTGGCCATCCAACGCATGGTTCCCCCTGTGTGCCGGACGCCGCCCGGGATCTCGGCGCATCCGGAGCCGCCCTCGACCAAGGATGCGGCCCGGACTTCTGCTCCCGCTAGGAGGAACCTGAGGATTCCATAAGACTCCCGCCAGGGCCGACGGCTCGCACCCCGGCGCTTCCTCCCCGGCAGGGGCCGTCATCGTCGCGGCCGGTCCCGTCACAGGCGGTCGGCGAGCGGATGGCGGGTCCACGTGGCGCCCGGCCGGACCCGCACGGGCCTTCCCCCAGCAGCGGGCCGGATCCGGCGCCCTGGGCCGGGATGTCCGCCGAAGAGCGGGCATTACTTTCGCGACTGGATGCGAGTCAATGGAAGGGAGCTTGATCCGAGCTCCCGCCGGAAGGACGAACACCATGACCGCCATCCCCCACGCCCATCCCGCCGAGTCCCTCGTCCGCACCGGCGTCGTCGGCGCGCTCGCCGCCCGGGGCGTCACCGTCACGTCCGTGGAGATGCTGTCCGACGGCCAGGAGTGGGCGGTGACCGTGTCCTCCCACCCCGAGGGGATGTCGGAGACCGAGGTCCGTGTGGCGGTCTGGACCGCCGTCCTCAACTACACGGCCGTCTTCGACGTGCCCGCCCCCGCGGACGGGGTCCGGATCAGCGTCACGGGGTGAGGCACGCCCCGCGCCGGGACGACGCCGGGGCGGCACGACGAAGGCCCCCACGAGCGTCTCCGCTGGTGAGGGCCTTCTGCTGGGCTCCCCCGACTGGACTCGAACCAGTAACCCTTCGATTAACAGTCGAATGCTCTGCCAATTGAGCTACGGGGGACCGTGCACGCACGCGTGCAACGAGCCATCACTTTACCGCCCCCGCCGGGCTTCGACAAATCCGGACCCGCCCGGGCGGGTCAGTCCTGGCGGAGGCCGCGCCGCTGCATCTCCAGCTCCAGCAGCTCGCGCTGGAGCTGCTGGTAGCGCTCGCGCTGCCCCGTGGGGTCCGTGCGCTGGAGCTCCGCCAGCCGGTCCGACTTCCGCCGGTTGATCTGCAGCTCGAAGAGCCGGTTGAGGATGTCCGCGGTGTAGCGTTCCAGCTGCTGCTGGGTGGTGGCCGGCAGCGGCGTCACGGCGAGCTCGGCGAGATAGCCGTGCAGGGGCTCAGGCAGGTGCGCGCGCACCGCGTCCACCCAGACCTGACCGTTGGGCACGGCGGCCCCGCCCTCGAGGAGCCCGGCGCGGGCGGCCAGGACCGCGTCGTGCACGGCCCCGTGCACGGGGTAGCGGAAGGCGCTGAGACCGAACTCCTCCCAGTGCCGCTCGAGCATGAGGTCCGGGCACTGGATCACGGTCTCGAGCGCCTCGCGCTCCATCCGCGCCACGGGCTCGCGGGCGTCGGGCAGCTCGACCGGGGCGGCCCCGGACGCCTCGGGCTCCGCCGGTCGGTTCGGCGCGGGGCGCTCCTCGTGCTGGGCGCGGCCCGCCGAGTCGACGGCGCGCTGGACCTCCGCCGGCTCGAGGCCGAGCCAGCCCGCCAGCTGCCGCGCGTAGGCGGGGCGCAGGGAGCGGTCCCGGATCCGCGCCACGATGGGGGCGCAGGCCCGCATCGCCCGGATGCGGCCCTCGATGGTGTCCAGGTCGAAGTTCTTCAGCGTCGCCCGGATCGCGAACTCGAACAGGGGGCGGCGGTTCTCCACGAGCTCGGCCACGGCGGCGTCCCCGCGGGCGAGCCGGAGGTCGCACGGGTCCATCCCGTGGGGCTCGACCGCCACGTAGGTCTGCGCCACGAACTTCTGGTCCTCCTCGAACGCGCGCAGGGCGGCCTTCTGCCCGGCGGCGTCGCCGTCGAAGGTGAACACCACCTCTCCCCCGCCGCCGTCGTCGGAGAGGAACCGCCGGACGATCTTGATGTGCTCGGCCCCGAAGGCGGTGCCGCACGTGGCCACGGCCGTGGTCACGCCCGCGAGGTGGCAGGCCATGACGTCGGTGTAGCCCTCGACGACGACGAGGCGCCGCTGCTTGGCGATCTCCCGCTTCGCGAGGTCGATGCCGTAGAGCACCTGGGACTTCTTGTACAGGGCGGTCTCGGGGGTGTTGAGGTACTTGGGGCCCTGGTCGTCGTCGTGGAGCTTGCGGGCGCCGAAGCCGATGACCTCGCCGGCGACCGCGCGGATGGGCCACACGAGCCGGCCGCGGAACCGGTCGTAGAGACCCCGGTTGCCCTCGGAGAACATGCCGGTGAGCTTGAGCTCCTGGTCCGTGAAGCCGCGCTCCCGCAGGTGCTTGAGCAGGTGGTCCCAGCCGCGGGGCGCGTAGCCCACGCCGTAGCGCCGGGCCGCCTCGCCGTCGAAGCCCCGCTCCCCCAGGAACTGCTGGGCGGGGGCCGCCTGGCGGGTGTAGAGGTTGCGCTGGAAGAACTCCGCGGCGACCTTGTGCGCGTCCAGCAGGCGCTGACGGCGCCCGACCTCCTCCTTGTTCGGCCCGGAGCCCTGCTCGTAGTGCAGCTCGTAGCCCACCCGGGCCGCGAGCTTCTCCACGGTCTCCGAGAAGGTGGTGTGGTCCATGGTCATGAGGAAGGAGATGACGTCCCCGGACTCGTCGCAGCCGAAGCAGTGGTACGTGCCCATCTGCGGCCGCACGTGGAAGGACGGGGTGCGCTCGTCGTGGAACGGGCAGAGCCCCTTCCAGGAGCCGATGCCGGCGCTCTTGAGGGTGACGTAGCCGTCGACGATCTCCTTGATGTCGGTGCGCGCCCGCACCTCGTCGATGTCCTCGCGTCTGATCAGTCCTGCCACAGGGACAGTCTAGGCGCGCGCCCGGACGGCGGAGGGCCGCCCCGGGCCGCGCGGTGGATCACCCTGCGGCCGGGGGCGGCCCGTGGAGCGGGAGCCGCCAGAGGCTCAGCGGGAGCGTTCCCGCAGGTCCTGCCGGGTCCGGGTGCCGGTGAGGGCGAGCCCGCCCAGGGCGCCCACCGCGGCGAAGGCGAAGAAGCCCCACGGATAGGCCAGGCCGGCGGTCAGCAGGGTGCCGCCGACGACGGGGCCCGAGATCGCCCCGAGTCGGCCCACGCCGGCGGACATGCCCAGCGCGGTGGCGCGCACGCGCGGCGGGTGGTTGGCGGCGGTGAACGCGTAGACGAGCACCTGGGAGGAGAACACGAAGCAGCCGGTGACGAAGATCAGCACGTAGATGCCGAGCAGCGGCAGCTTGATCGCCAGGCCCGCGAGCAGCACGGCCGAGCCGAGGAACCAGATGATGCCCGCCACGCGCGGGGTGATCCGGTCGGCCACCCGACCGGCGACCGCCAGCCCCGCGATGGCGCCCACGTTGAGGACCAGCAGGAAGCCGAGGGAGTTGCCGAGGTCGTAGTCGGCGGCGCGCATGATCTGCGGCAGCCAGGTGTTGAGGCCGTAGACGAGCAGCAGGCCCATGAAGGACGCGACCCAGATCGCGATCGAGTTCCGGCGCCAGCCGGCGGAGAGCAGCATCGAAGCGCCGACCGTCTCGGCCTGCTCCTCGGCGGTGTGGTGCTCGAGGTGCACCCCGTAGTGCTCGGCCACGGCACGGGCCTCGGCGGTGCGCCCCTTGGACGCGAGGAACGAGGGCGACTCGGGGAGGAACACCAGCATGAGGGGCACGAGCACCAGCGCGGGCAGGGACCCCAGGACGAACATCTCCTGCCAGCCGAACTGGCGGACGACGACGATGGCGATCGCCGCGGTCAGCACCGCGCCGACGTGGTAGCCGGTCATCACGAGGGTCGTGGCGTTGGAGCCCCGGCCGAGACGGGCGAACTCGGTGACCATCGCGATGGCGGTGGGCAGGCAGCCGCCGAGGCCCAGGCCGGCGAGGAAGCGCAGGAGGCCGAAGACGAGGACGCTCGGGGAGAACGCCGCGGCGAAGGTCAGCAGCGAGAACAGGACCACGGCCCCGATGAGCATCTTGCGGCGCCCCAGCCGGTCGGTCAGGTACCCCATGGTGAGGGCCCCGATCATCATGCCCACGAGGCCGACGGTGGCCACGGCGGTGCCCTGGGCGGTGGTCATGCCCAGCTCGTTGTTCTCGAGCATGGACGGCAGGACCGCCCCGAGCACCACGGCGTCGAAGCCGTCCAGCAGCACCGCGATCCAGCACAGCGGCGCCACCCACGCCCGGGAGCGCAGGACGGGCCGGGCGCCCGAGGAGGAGGGGGACGCCGCCTGCGGGGCGGGTCCGGTGGAGTTTCCCATGACGATCAGACCTTTGTGAGGAGGAGCACAAACGCGCCGATTCTAGGGAGCGGCACCGCGTGCGACCCAGCCCACAGTCATTGAACGGGATCGGGAGCCGCCCCCGGCGGGTCGGGTCACCAGAGCGGCTTGTCCCCCACCCGCCAGTGGGTGCCGCGGATCCGGTCGTGCAGGGACACGGCGGAGAGGTCGGTGAGGGACGCGATCTGGTCCACGACGAGGCGCAGCCGGGCGGCCTCCGTGCCCGGCCCCTCGCCGAGTTCGTGCCAGTCGGCGGCGAAGGCGGGCGAGAGGTAGCGGCCGTCCGAGTCCATCAGCGCGCCCACCAGGATGGAGAGCACCTCCTGCTGGTTGTCGTAGATCGGCTGGGCGTCGCGCACCGTGATGACGTAGGTCGTGGCGATGCCCTTGAGCACCCCGATCTCCTCCGTGGTCTCCCCGGGCACCACGAGCTGGGCGTCGTAGCGGGTCAGCGGGTCCTCGCCGTAGATGTCCCGGGTGGCGCCGACCGCGGACATCGCGAAGCGGCCGATGAGCTGGCTCGTCATGTTCTTGAGCCGGGCGAGGTCCTTGCGGGACCCGTCCATCTCCCGGACCCACAGGGACGAGTCCTCGAGGCGGGTCAGGGCGGCGTCGAGGGACTCGGGCGCGGCCTCGGGCAGGTACCAGCGCCGGGTGAGCTCGAGCACCCGGTCCCGCTGGGTGGTGTCGGCGAGCCAGCCCAGCTGCACGAGTCCGGAGGCGATCGCGTCCTCGACGTCGTGCACGGAGTAGGAGATGTCGTCGGAGAGATCCATGACCTGGGCCTCGAGGCACTTGGTGCGCGCCGGGGCGCCGTCGCGCAGCCACGCGAACACCGGCAGGTCGTCCGTGTAGACCCCGAACTTCGGGGACCGCGTCCCGTCCGGGCGCAGCGGCGCCTCGTGGGCCTCCCACGGGTACTTGCACACCGCGTCCAGCACGGCGCGGGTGAGGTTCAGGCCCGCGGGGCCCCCGTCGTCGTCGAGCACCTTGGGCTCGAGCCGGGTCAGCAGCCGCAGGGTCTGTGCGTTGCCCTCGAAGCCGCCGATGTGCTGGGTCAGCCGGTGCAGGGCCGACTCCCCGTTGTGCCCGAAGGGCGGGTGGCCGAGGTCGTGGGAGAGGCATGCGGCGTCGACGACGTCGGGGTCGCAGCCGAGCATCCGGCCCAGCTCCCGGCCGATCTGGGCGACCTCGAGGGAGTGGGTCAGGCGGTTGCGCACGAAGTCGTCGGTGTCCGGGGAGACGACCTGGGTCTTGGCCG
Organism: uncultured Kocuria sp.; assembly: GCF_947500125.1. Lineage (GTDB taxonomy): Bacteria > Actinomycetota > Actinomycetes > Actinomycetales > Micrococcaceae > Kocuria. The sequence goes on from NZ_CANMRA010000001.1 coordinate 40,326, forward strand.
CCAGCCGCCGCAGCCCCGAGGAGTGCAGGATCCGGGCGCGGTCCCGCTCGAAATCGGAGCGGTACTTGTTGTGGTGGTCCTCCGCCACCCAGCGCGCGACGTCGCGGGCCTCGTAGCCCGGGGCGGGTGCGCCGGTGCGGTCGATCTCGATGGACGTGTGGGACATGCCCGGTCCTTTCCGTGTCGTGGGGGCCGGCTCAGCCGCCGGAGACGTCGAGCTCCGCCGCGACCAGCCCGAGGCGCTCGGCGTCCCCCAGCTCGCGGGAGTCGAGCCAGCCGTGCGGGAGCTGGGCCCGCTTCGGCGTTCCGGCCCGGCCCCGGGGGCCCTCGACGGCGTCCCCGGGGTAGCCGAGGGACAGGTCGAGCTCGGCGAGCAGCTCACGCAGGGTCGCGAGGTCGGGCACCTGGGCCATCCGGGCGCGCAGGGCCCCGCCCACGGGATAGCCCTTGAAGTACCAGGCGACGTGCTTGCGGATCTCGCGCAGGCCCTTGGCCTCGTCGCCGAAGGTCTCGACGAGCAGCTCCGCGTGGCGGTAGATCGTGCGGGCGACCTGGTCCACCCCGGGGCGGAAGCGGTCGGGGCGGCCCTCGAAGGCGGCCTGCAGGTCCCCGAAGAGCCAGGGCCGGCCCTGGCAGCCGCGCCCGACGACCACGCCGTCCACGCCGGTCTGCTCGACCATGCGCACGGCGTCCTCGGCGCTCCAGATGTCCCCGTTGCCGAGCACGGGCACGTCCGGCAGGGCCTCCCGCAGCCGGGCGATGGCGTCCCAGTCCGCGGTCCCCGAATAGTGCTGCTCGAGGGTGCGCCCGTGCAGGGCCACGGCCGCGACGCCGCTGTCGCGGGCGATCCGCCCGGCCTCGAGGAAGGTCAGGTGGTCGTCGTCGATGCCCTTGCGCATCTTGACCGTCACGGGGACGTTCCCGCGGGAGGCCTCCTGGACGGCGGTGCGCACGATCGCGGTGAACAGGTCGGTCTTCCAGGGCAGGGCGGAGCCGCCGCCGCGCTTGGTGACCTTGGGCACGGGGCAGCCGAAGTTCAGGTCGATGTGGTCGGCCCGGTCCTCCTCGACGACCATCCGGACGGCCTGGCCGACGTGGACGGCGTCGACGCCGTAGATCTGGATGGAGCGGGGCGTCTCGTCCGGGTCGTGGTCGATGATCCGCATCGACTCGGGCCGGCGTTCCACGAGGGCGCGGGCGGTGACCATCTCCGTGACGTAGAGGCCGCCGCCGTACTCGCGGCACAGCCGGCGGAACGCCTTGTTGGTGACCCCGGCCATGGGGGCCAGCACCACGGGGACGTCGATCGTGAGGTCGCCCAGGTGCAGCGGCGGCAGGTCGAGCCGGGCGGTCTGGTTCTCGGTACGGGTGTCCATCACCGGGGAATTCTCTCACGGACGGGGACGCCGCAGGGCCCCGGGGGTGCGCCCCGGGGCCCTGCGGCGTCCTGCGTGCTCAGATCCAGCGCGGGTTCTCGAGATCGGCTCCGGCCTCGAGGCGGTGACCGCCGCGCCCGGAGGCCCACTGCGCGACCGCGGGCAGGTCCCCGCGCACCGTCCTCGCGGAGTCCTGACCGGCGCCGGCCCCGAGTTCCCCGAGCTCCGGGGCGCCGGTGACCTGGATCCGCAGCCCGGGGTCCGTGTTCTTCGCGGCCCAGTTGCCGACGATGTCGCTCAGCAGCCGGCTCAGGACCTCCCGCGGGACGTCCGAGAAGCGGGCGCCGTTGTCGAGGTCGACCGCGTGGATCCAGACCTCGCGGCTGCGCATCCAGAGGGTCTCCGTGAGCGGCACGGTCCTCCCCTGCGCGGTCCGCACCTCGTGGCCCCACGCCTCGTCCGGGGTGTCCCGCCACTCGACGTTCAGGGACACCGAGGCGTGGTCGTTCAGGTGCCGCAGCGCCCGGGCCGGCAGGGTCGCCCCGTAGGCGATCTCCTGGTTGCGGGCCTGAGGGGAGGAGTACATCGGGGTCTCCACGCCCGTGGTGGCCCACTGCACGAGCCGGGTCAGGGCACGGGCGTTGTAGCCGACGTGGGCGATGACGTGCCGGCGGGACCAGCCGGGCAACAGCGACGGGCCGTCGAGCTCGTCGTCCGTGAGCTCGTTGACCTTGCGGGACCAGAAGGCCGTGCCGCGGCGCACCCGCAGCAACTGGGCCTTGAGGTCCTCGTCGGTGGTGAGGTCCTGTCGGGCAACCATGGGGCCTCCCTTACCGGTGCGGGGCGGGGTCGACGATCTTGTTGGTGAGCACACCCAGACCGTCGATCTCGACCTCGACCACGTCGCCGGACTTGAGGAACACCTGCGGGTTGCGGGCGCGCCCCACGCCGCCGGGGGTGCCGGTGAGGATGATGTCCCCGGGGTTCAGGGGCAGCATGGTGGAGAAGTAGGAGACGAGGTGCTCAGGGGTGAACAGCAGGTCCCCGATCCCGTGCTCCTGCATGGTCTCGCCGTTGACCCGCGTGTGCAGGGTGGCGGTCCTGGGATCGAACTCGTCGGCGGTGACCATGACGGGGCCCACCGGGGTGGACTTCGCCCAGATCTTGCCCTGCAGCCACTCCTTGGTGCGGAACTGCCACTCGCGCATCGAGATGTCGTTGGCGGCGGCGTAGCCGGCGATGTACTGGCCGGCGTCGGCCTCGGAGACCTTGTACGCGCGCTTGCCGACGACGACGACGAGCTCGCCCTCCCAGTCCAGCTGCGGGTCCTCGGCCACGGCCTCGATGTCGTCGTTCGGGCCGGTCAGGGTCTCGGTGAACTTGGCGAAGATCGTGGGGTAGTTCGGCAGGTCACGTCCCATCTCCTGGATGTGGGACTTGTAGTTGAGCCCCACGCACAGGACCTTGCCGGGGTCGGTGACGATCGTCTCGAGCTCGGCGCCGGCGGCCGGGTGGGTCGCTCCGGCGGCGTCGGCGGCGAGCTGCCGCCAGTTCTCCTCGGCCAGCAGGGCGCCGAGGTCCGGGTAGCCCTCGATCTCGGTGTAGACCTCGCCGTCGAGGCGGGCGGCCGTGGTGGTGGCGCCGGTGCGCAGGGTTGCAAGCTTCATCGGGTCTGTTCTCCTGGGTCGGGGTGTGGCGACGCCCGGTCGGGCGTCCCGGTCGTGGTGCGGTGCGCGGCGCGGACCGCGCCGCGCCCCGGTGAGGGGAGGAAGGTGCTACTTCTCCTCGCCCTCCACGAAGGTGCGGTTGAAGTTCAGCTTCTCGACGATCGGCTGGTCGCCGAACGTGAACAGGTCGAACCCGGTCTCGGCCTGGATCTGCCAGGCGGTCCAGGACGGGCACGGCCGGCTGAGACCGGCCCCGCGGCGGGCCCGGACGGGGACGCGGAGGGCCCCGGGGGGCCTGCCCCGCACCGGACGTCCCCGGTGCTCAGTCCCCGGGCTCCGCGAGGACGACGGAGGACTCCACGACTGTGGCGGCACCGGCCGCCAGGAGGTTCTCGACGACGGCGGTCAGCGGCTCCATCGACCCGTCCACCTGGAACTGCACGGGGTGGTGGTGGGCCAGCAGCGCGAGCAGCTGCTCGAGCGCGGGACCCGCCGCGGCGTCCCCGGGCGTCCAGCCGAGCATGACGTGGGCGGGCGCGTCCGGGGCGTCCTCCGGGGCCGGGTCGCCGGGGGCGGCGTCGAGCTCGACGGGCCGGTAGCTCACGGCGAACGCGGAGATCCTCCCCCGCTCCCCCGGGCCCACGCCGTTGCGCAGCACCAGCGCGCCGTAGGCGTGCGCGGCGTCGGAGAGGAACAGCTGGTTGACCCGCCCCACGGGCAGGTCCGCCGGCTCGTCCCACGCGTGCACCGCGCGGTAGAACGCCCACAGCGCCCGGGTGAGCTCCACCGAGCCGGTGGCCAGGTCCTCGACGGTCTGCGCCGGCGTCCCGTCGGGGTGCTCCCGCAGGGGCTGGAGGGGCAGCGCCCCGGCCTCCACGCGGACCACGCGGGAGTCCTGGACGGGGTCCAGCCCGGCGGCCCGCGCGAACCGCTCGCCGGCCGAGCCGGGCGCCGCCTTCGTGCGCAGGGCCTGCACGCCCGAGGGCGAGCCCGCGGCCTCGGTGCGCAGCCGCTCCAGCAGGGCCCGGCCGAGTCCCTCGCCGCGGCGGTCGGGGGCGACCTCGAGGTAGGCCCAGAGCCGGGACGGGTGCAGCGCCGACTCGTAGACCGTGCCGGCGGCGATCGGCACCCCGGAGTCCTCCGCCACGACGGTGCGGGACCACGGGGCGTCGTCGTCCGGACGCAGGGTGGCGCGGAAGGCTGCGGCCTGGGGCGTCTCCGGGTCGGGCCAGACCTCGAGCAGCCGCAGGTCGTCTCCGTCCCGCCAGGGCCGCAGCCCGGGACCGGTCAGCGCGCCGCTCATCAGCGGACGAGCTTCCCGGCGAGGTAGGACTTCACCTGGTCGAGGGCCACGCGCTCCTGGGTCATCGCGTCCCGCTCGCGGATGGTCACCGCCTGGTCCTCGAGGGTGTCGAAGTCCACCGTGATGCAGAACGGGGTGCCGATCTCGTCCTGGCGCCGGTAGCGGCGCCCGATCGCCCCCGAGTCGTCGAAGTCGATGTTCCAGCTCCGGCGCAGCTCGGCGGCCAGGTCCTTCGCCTTGGGCGAGAGGTCCTCGTTGCGGGACAGCGGCAGCACCGCGGCCTTGACCGGGGCCAGGCGCGGGTCCAGCTTGAGGACCGTGCGCTTGTCCACCCCGCCCTTCGAGTTGGGGGCCTCGTCCTCGGTGTACGCGTCCACGAGGAAGGCCATCATCGACCGGGTCAGACCGAAGGACGGCTCGATCACGTACGGGACGTAGCGCTCGTTGGTCTGCTGGTCGAAGTAGCTGAGGTCCGTGTTCGAGTGCTCGTTGTGCACGCCGAGGTCGTAGTCCGTCCGGTTCGCCACGCCCATGAGCTCGCCCCAGGGGTTGCCCTGGAAGCCGAACCGGTACTCGATGTCGATGGTGCCGGCGGAGTAGTGCGCCCGCTCGTCCTCGGGGACGTCGTAGCGGCGCATGTGGTCCGGGTCGATGCCCAGGTCCGTGAACCAGTTCCAGCACGCCTCGACCCACTCGTCGAACCAGTGCCCGGCCTCGGACGGGTGGGTGAAGTACTCGATCTCCATCTGCTCGAACTCGCGCGTGCGGAAGATGAAGTTGCCGGGGGTGATCTCGTTGCGGAAGGCCTTGCCGATCTGGCCGATGCCGAACGGCGGCTTCTTGCGGGCCGCGGTGACCACGTTGTTGAAGTTCACGAAGATGCCCTGCGCGGTCTCGGGCCGCAGGTAGTGCAGGCCCTCCTGGTTGTCGACCGGGCCGAGGAAGGTCTTCAGCAGCCCGGAGAACTGCTGCGGGTCGGTCCACTGGCCCTTGGTGCCGCAGTTGGGGCAGGGGATCTCGGCCATGCCGTTCTCGGGGGCGCGGCCCTTCTTCTCCTCGAAGGCCTCGACCAGGTGGTCCTGGCGGGCGCGCTTGTGGCAGGAGGTGCACTCCACGAGCGGGTCGGTGAAGGTCGCCACGTGCCCCGAGGCCTCCCACACGGCCTTCGGGAGGATGATCGAGGAGTCGAGGCCCACCATGTCCTCGCGCCCGCGCACGAAGGTCTGCCACCACTCGTGCTTGATGTTCTCCTTGAGCTCCGCGCCGAGGGGCCCGTAGTCCCAGGCCGAGCGGGAACCGCCGTAGATCTCACCCGCCTGGAACACGAACCCGCGGCGCTTGGCCAGCGAGATGACGTTGTCCAGCGTGGACTTGGGGGCCATGTGGGTCTCCTCCAGGGTCTCGCCCGACCGCCGGCTGCGGACGCGCGTGGTGTGGCCCGCCCGGTGCGCCGGGCGGGAACCGGCCGTCGTCGGCCGTCACGAACGAGGACGCCGCGTGCGACGTCCTCGACCCAGCGTAGCCAATTCCCGCCGTGCCCGCCGACCGCCCGGGACCGGGGACCGCGCGGGCACGCCCCGCCCACGGGCCGGAGCGGGCAGCGGGCCGGAGCGGCTCAGGGCTCGTCCGTCCCGGACTTCCCCGGCCAGGCGGCGACGGCGAGCCCCACCAGGGTCAGCAGCGTCCCGGCCACGGTCAGTGGCGCGACGACGGCGCCCGGCGCCGGCAGCAGCAGATCGATCGCGAGCCCGCCCAGCAGCATGCCGGTGACCAGGCCGAGACTGGTCTGCAGCACACCGATCGACCGGGCGAGGACGGCGCTCGCTCCCACGACCACCGCGCCCAGCAGACCACCGACCCACAGCCACGACGGCCCCGGCCACGTCCACGGGGGCGGGTCCGCGACAGCGCGGTGGACCGCCGTCGCGACACCGAGACCGGCCGCCGCCGCGAGGAAATTGGTGAGCGCGGGGGTGACGGGCGTACCCGCGGCGGCCCCGATCCGCCCGTTCATGGCTGTCTGCAGCGGCATCAGGGTTCCGGCGAGGAGGGGCAGCAGCACGAGCGCCGTGACACCCCCGGCAGCCTGGCCCAGGCGTGGTGACACCGCCAGCAGGACCGCCGCCACGACCAAGGCCGTGCCCAGCACGCGCAGTCCGGTCACCCGCCGGATCCCGGCCGGGCCGATGCCCCAGCGGTCCACCGCGAGCCCGCCCAGAGACTGCCCCACCACCACCGCGAGAAGCAGCACGGAGACGCCCAGTGTGTCGGCCGTCAGCGTCTGGGCGAAGACGAACACCGCACCGATGAGACCAGCCAGCAGGAACCACCACGACAGGTGACCCTCCCGCAGCTGCCGGACGAGCTTCCGCAGGCCCTGCCGACCCGCGGCGCTGAGCACGCTGACCGCGGTCACCGCTGTCACGCCCACGACGACGGCCGCGAACGCCGCCGCCACGGGATCGCCCAGCTGTGTCCCGAGCGCGCCGTTGATGCGCGACTGAACGGCCAGTGCAGAGCCCGCGAGAACTGCCAGGACGGGGCCGAGCGCACTCGCGACCGATGACGGGGTGGAGTCGGACACGGGACCAGCGTAGGTCGCCGGGGGGTCCGGATGGCTGGGACAATGGGGCCATGACGACTTCCCAGAGGCCCGGCGGCCCCGACGAACTGCCCATCCGTGACGACATGATCCGGCTGGGCCAGGCGCTCAAGCTGGCGAACCTCGCCGAGGACGGGGCGCACGCCCGTGGCCTCGTGGAGGACGGTCAGGTCAGCGTCAACGGCGAGGTCGAGACGCGGCGCGGCCGGCAGCTGCACCCGGGGGACGTCGTCTCCGCCGGCGGGGCCTCGGTCAGGATTACCGCGGGGGGCTGACCGGCCGGTCCGCTCGGCCCAGCACCACCTGGGTGAGGTACTCGCGCACGTGCCCGACCTCCTGCGGGCTGATCCCGTGGCCCACCCCGGTGTAGTGCACCTTCATGACGTCGGCGTGGTCCAGCGCCCACTCGGCCGTCGAGTCCACGAGCCCCTGCGGGATGACCGGGTCCTGCGGGTCCCGGCCCCAGAACATCGGCAGCGGCCGCTCCCGCAGGCGGTCGTCGGCGAAGAGCGGGTGCTCCCCGGGCACCACGAACCCGGAAAGCCCGACCACGGCGGCGATCTCCCCGGGCATGTGGCGGGCGAGGGACGTGGCCATGGCCATGCCCTGCGAGAACCCGAGCAGCGTGATGCTGGGGTGCTCCGCGGCCAGTCCCCGCAGCCACGCCGCGACGGGCTCGACGGCCTCGGCCACGCGGTCGAGGGAGAAGCTGAGGTCCGCGGCGAGCGGGAACCACTGGTAGCCGAACTGGATGGGCTGGGGCGCGCGCAGAGACGCCACGCTGAACTCGTCCGGCAGGGCCGGGACGAGTCCCATGAGGTCGTGCTCGTGCGAGCCGTAGCCGTGCAGGAGCACGAGCAGCGGGGTGCCGGGGCGGGCGTCGGCGTCGTTGCTCCAGACGGCGAAGGGGGTGTCGGTACCGGTCGGGGCGGAGGCGTCGGTCATGGCTCCAGTGTGCCATCCGCGACCGGGCGCCCACGGCGCGCGCCCGTGGACCCGGGCCGGGCCCGGTGGTAGACCGGGGGCATGACCGAGACGACAGCAGGACCTCCGGACTCCGGCCCGTCCGCCCACCCGTGGCGGCGCATGGTGGCGATCGGCGACTCGTTCACGGAGGGCATCGGGGACCCCGACCCCGGCTCCCCGGGCGGGCACCGCGGCTGGGCGGACCGGGTCGCGGAGGAGCTCGACCGCCTCTCCCCGGGTCTGTCCTACGCCAACCTCGCGATCCGCGGCCGGCTCTTCCGCCAGATCGTCGACGAGCAGCTGGAGCCCGCCCTGGAGCTGTCCCCGGACCTCGTGGCGATCTGTGCGGGCGGCAACGACATGCTGCGCCCGGGCGGCGACCCGGACGCGATCGCCGAGGAGATGGACGACGTCGTCGGCCGGCTCGGGGCGGACGGGGCGAGCGTGGTGCTGATCGACGGCCCGGACATCGGGGCCACGCCGGTGCTGCGCGGGATCCGGGGGCGGATCGCGGTCTACAACGAGAACGTGCGCGTGGTCGCGTCCCGGCACGACGCCGTCCTGGTGGACCTGTGGGGGCTGCGGGAGCTCGCGGACCCGGCGATGTGGGACCCCGACCGGCTGCACTTCTCCCCGCTGGGCCACCACCGGATCGCGGTCGAGGTCCTCGACACGCTGGGCCTCGAGCACGGCCTGGTGCCCGAGGTCGTGCCCGACCGCCCGCCGTCGTCCTGGCGGCAGGCCCGCGGGGAGGACCTCGTCTGGGCCCACCGCTACCTGCGGCCGTGGGTGGCCCGCCGCATCCGGCGCACGAGCTCCGGGGCGCAGGTCCGGCCGAAGCGCCCGCACTTCGGCACCGCCACCGTGCCCGGGGGCGGGCTCGCACCCGGCGGCGGGACCGCGGACGGCTGAGGCGCCGGCTCAGGGCTGGCGCAGCACGGTCTCCACGAGCAGCCTGCCGAGCTGGGGCGCCTCGATGAGGAAGCCGTCGTGGCCCGAGGGCGAGGTGAGGGTGTGCCGCCGGACGTGCCCGGGCAGCGCGGCGGCCAGGACGTCGGACTCGCGGGGCAGGTAGAGCCGGTCGGAGTCCACCGCCGCCACGAGCCACTCGCACGAGGTCACGGACAGCGCCTCCTCGAGCGTGCCGCGGCCCCGGGCGACGTCGTGGGACATGAGCGTCTCGTTGACGGCCAGGTAGCTGTTGGCGTCGAAGCGCCCGGCGAGCTTGGACGCCTGGTGGTCGAGGTAGCTCTCCACCTGGTAGCGCCCCCGCCCGTCGGGGTGCGTGCCGATGACGCCCTCCTCGGCCTGCGGCGAGCGCCCGAACCGGTGGTGCAGCTCGTCGGCCGAGCGGTAGGTGATGTGGGCGATCCGCCGTGCCAGGCCCAGGCCCGTGACCGGCGGCGGCCCGTCGTAGTAGTCCCCGCCGCTGAAGTGGGGGTCCTGGCGGATCGCGAGGTTCTGCGCCTGGCCCCACGCGAGCTGCTCGGCGCTGGACTGCGCGCACGCGGCGACCACCGCGCACGCCCGGACCCGGTCCGGGTAGGTCACGGCCCACTCCAGGGCCCGGGCACCGCCCATGGAGCCGCCGATGACCAGGCGCCAGGAGTCGATGCCGAGGGCGTCGGCCAGCGCCGCCTCGGCGTGCACGGAGTCCCGGACGGTGATGAGCGGGAAGCGGGAGCCCCAGGGGCGGCCCTCGGGGTCCACGCTCGGCGGCGCGGGGGTCGCCGGGCCCGTGGACCCGTAGCAGCCGCCCACGATGTTGGTGCAGACCACGAACCAGCGGTCGGTGTCGATGGCGGCGCCGGGGCCGACCAGGCCCTCCCACCAGCCGCCGCTCTCCGCGGCGCGCCGCTCCGCCTCGGGGGCCCCGGGCCGGGCCCGGCCGGCCGCCACGTGGGTGTCCCCGGTGAGGGCGTGCTCCACGAGCACCGCGTTGGACCCGTCCGGGGCGAGCGTCCCCCAGGTCTCGTAGGCGATCCGGACGTCGGGCAGCCGGAAACCGGACTCCAGCTCCAGCTCCCCGATCCCGGCCACCCGCGGCACGCCGTCCTCGCGGACGGCGGTCCCGGCGCCCCCGACGACGGTCACGGTCACTCCTGTCCTCCGGGCGCGGCGGCGGCCGCGGCGAAGCCCTGCTCCAGGTCCGCGAGGATGTCGTCGATGTTCTCCAGGCCCACGGACAGGCGCACGAAGCCGGGCTCCACGCCGGAGGCCAGCTGCTCCTCGGGCAGGAGCTGGCTGTGCGTGGTGGACGCCGGGTGGATCACGAGGGAGCGGACGTCGCCGATGTTCGCGACGTTCGAGTGCAGGGTCAGGGCGTCCACGAAGGCGGCCCCGGCCTCCCGTCCGCCGTCGAGGACGAAGCCCAGGATCGACCCGGCGCCCCGGGGCGCGTACTTCAGCGCCCGCTCGTGCCACGGGGAGGACTCCAGCCCGGCCCAGGACACCGAGCGCACGTCCTCGCGCGCCTCGAGCCAGCGGGCCACCTTCTCGGCGTTGGCCACGTGCCGCTCCATCCGCAGGGAGAGCGTCTCGATGCCCTGCTCGATGAGGAACGCGTTGAACGGGGAGATCGCCGAGCCGAGGTCGCGCAGCAGCTGCACCCGGGCCTTGAGGATGTAGGACAGGTTGACGCCGAAGGGGCCGTCCGCCCCCAGGGCCTGGGCGTAGACGAGCCCGCCGTAGGACTCGTCCGGCTGGTTGAAGCCGGGGAAGCGCTCCGGGTAGCGGCCGAAGTCGAAGGCGCCGGAGTCCACGATCACGCCGCCGATCGCCGTGCCGTGCCCGCCCAGGAACTTGGTGGCCGAGTGCACCACGACGTCGGCGCCCCAGCGGAAGGGCTGGACCAGGTACGGGGTCGCCACGGTGTTGTCCACGATGAGCGGCACCTCGTGGTCGTGCGCGATCCCGGAGACCGTCTCGATGTCGAGGACGTCGTTGCGCGGGTTCGGGATCGTCTCCGCGAAGAAGGCCTTGGTGTTCGGCCGCACCGCCCGCCGCCAGGCCTCGGGGTCGTCCGGGTCCGTCACGAAGGTCGTCTCGACGCCGAGCTTGGGCAGCGTGTACTTGAACAGGTTGTAGGTCCCGCCGTAGAGACTGGGGCTGGCCACGATGTGGTCGCCCGCGCCGGCGACGTTGAGCACCGCGAACGTCGTCGCCGACTGCCCCGCGCTGAGCATCAGGGCGCCCACGCCGCCCTCGAGGGCGGCGATCCGGTTCTCCACGACCTCCGTGGTCGGGTTGCCGATCCGCGTGTAGATCGGGCCGAGCTCCGCGAGCGCGAAGCGGTCGGCCGCGGCCCGGGCGTCCGGGAAGACGAAGGACGTGGTCTGGTGGATCGGCAGGGCCCGGGAGCCCGTGACCGGGTCGGGGCTCTGCCCCGCGTGGATCTGCCGGGTCTCGAAGGCCCAGCCCCCCGGGTTCTCGGGGGTGGGCCGTTCGGTCGCGGCGGCGTCGGTGCCGGCCGTGGGGACGTCGGTGCTGGAAGCGGGGGACTCGGACATGCCGTGGGACTCCTTGCGGGGGTCAGGGGTCCCGTCCCGGCCGAGGCGGTGCGGCCGGGAGCGGCCGGGCACCGGGAACCCGCGCTTGCTCGCTCGCCGGTCGCGAGGAGCCTGGTCTTCACCCAGGGCACCCCACCGCGGTGGAGGGTTGCCGGCCAGCTAGCTGGGGCTTGGACGCTGGCGCTCATGACCTGGACAGCATTCTCCGGATTCGGGCGACACGGCGTCAAGCCGGGCCCGGTCGTGACGCCCGGCACCGGGCGCCGGGCGCACTGTGCCGGGCGCGTCACGGACCGATTTGGAGACGAAACTCACAGGGTGCCACGATGTGCCCATGAGAGTCGACCACGTGTCCTACGCCTGCCGCCCGGAGGGCCTGGCGGCCACCACCGAGCGCATCGCGGACCAGCTCGGGATCGAGCCGGTCAAGGGTGGGGTGCACCCCCGTTTCGGCACCCGCAACATGATCCTGCCCCTGACGAACCACCAGTACGTCGAGGTCGTCGAGGTCCTCGAGCACCCGGCCGCGGTGAAGGCGCCGTTCGGCCAGGCCGTGCGCGCCCGCTCCGAGGCCGGCGGCGGCTGGCTGGGCTGGGTCGTGGAGGTCGACGACCTCGCCCCCTTCGAGCAGCGCTTGGGCCGGTCCTCCGTCCCCGGCTGCCGGGTGTTCCCGGACGGCCGGTGCCTCGAGTGGCGTCAGATCGGCGTCAAGGGCCTGATCGCCGACCCGCAGCTGCCGTTCATGGTGCACTTCGAGTCCGGCCCGGAGATGCACCCCTCCCAGGCGCGGATCACAGACGTGGGCCTGGCGGGGATGTGCATCGCCGGGGCCCCGGAGCGGGTCGCCGAGTGGCTGGGCGCGCCCGTGGAGACCGCACTCGAGAACCTGGAGGTCGACTGGCGCTATCCGGAGGGCACCCCCGGGGTACTCTCCGTCACCTTCAGCACCCCGGACGGCCCCGTCACCATCTGAGTCCGCCCGGCCCCGTCACCATCCGGGGCCGGGCGGGCCCGCCCGGCGCCCGGGCGGTGCCTCAGCCCAGCAGCCGAGCGGCGCCGAGGAAGCCCACGGCGTCCAGCAGGAAGTGCGCGACGACGAGGGGCATCACCCGGCCGGTGCGCCGGTAGAGCTCCGCGAAGACCAGGCCCATCACCACGTTGCCGAGGAACGGCCCGATCCCCTGGTAGAGGTGGTAGCTGCCGCGGAACAGGGCCGTGACCACCAGCACCACGGGCCAGCTCCAGCCGATCCGGGTCAGCCGGTCGGTGAGGAACACGACCACCACGACCTCCTCGACCAGGGCGTGGCGCACGGCCGAGAGCAGCAGCACGGGAACCGTCCACCAGTGCTCGGCGAGCCCGGACGTGGTGACCTCCGCGGTCACGCCCAGAGCCCGGCCCGCGCCGTAGAGCACCAGCGTCCCCAGCCCCATGAGCAGGAAGAGCACGGTCCCCAGGCCGAGGTCCGGGACGGGCATCCGGGCGTCGAGGCCGATCCGCCGGCGGACGGTGCCCAGCGCGCCGGCGGAGCCGGCCAGCAGGTAGAGGGCCAGCAGCACAGGCACCAGGTCCAGGGCGATGCCGGTGAGCTGGCGCAGCAGGTCGAAGAGGGGCTGCAGGCTCAGCGGCGGGTTCATCGTGGCCTGCGCCTCGGACAGCGGCCCCCGGGCGAGGTGCTCGGCGAGGGAGAGCACCGCGTAGAGGGCCGAGGCGCCCAGGGACACCCCCAGCACCAGGATCACCTGCAGCCACAGGTCGGCGCGGGTGGAGCCGAAGGCGGGCGGTCGGGGGGCGCAGTGGGCGGGGGTGCTCATCCGGCCATTCTGGCACCGGCCCGCCGGCCCGCGCCGCGCACCCGGCGCGGGCGGCCCCCGGACCGCCCTGCCCGGACTGCCCTCCCCGGCCCGGTCACTCCCGAGACCTCTCCCCTATCGGGCGTCTTCCCTAGGATGGGAGCCATGACAGTCCTTCCCCCGCAGATCCGCCAGCAGCCCGTCGAGCGCACCTTCCACGGCCACGTGTTCTCCGACCCGTACGAGTGGATGCGGGACAAGGACTCCCCCGAGGTGCTCGCCCACCTCGCCGCCGAGAACGAGTACGCGGAGTCCGCCACCGCCCACCTCACGGGGCTGCGCGAGACGATCTTCGGGGAGATCAAGGACCGCACCCAGGAGACCGACCTGTCCGTGCCCAGCCGGCGCGGGGCCTGGTGGTACTTCGCCCGCACGGTGGAGGGAGGCGCGCACCAGGTGTTCTGCCGGGTCCCGGCGGTCACCACCGGCGACCTCCTCGCCGACTGGACCCCGCCCGTCGTGGAGGCCGGCACCCCCATGACCGGGGAGCAGGTGCTCCTCGACGCCAACGCGGAGGCCGCGAAGCACGAGTTCTACTCCCTCGGCAGCTTCGACGTCTCCGAGGACGGGGAGCTGCTGGCCTGGGCCGAGGACGTCACCGGCGACGAGCGCTTCACGCTGCGGGTCCGGGACCTCACCACGGGGGCGATGCTCGCCGACGAGATTCCCGGGACCTTCTACGGCTCCTTCCTCACCCCGGACGCCCGCGCCGTGTACTACACCGTGGTGGACGAGTCCTGGCGCCCCCACCAGCTGCGCCGGCACGAGCTGGGCACCCCGGTGGCCGAGGACGTCGTCGTGCACGAGGAGACGGACCCCGGTCTCTGGCTCGGGGCCGGGCTGTCCGCGGACCGGCGCTGGATCGTCGTGGAGGCCATGTGCTCCGAGTTCTCCGAGCAGCTCATCCAGCCGGTCGCGGACCCGGCGGCGCCGCTGCGGGTGGTGCTGCCCCGCACCGACCGGGTGCTCTACGAGGCGGAGCCCCTGCTGCTGGACGGGCGCGAGCAGATCCTGCTGACCCACGACCACGACGCCCCGAACTCCCGGATCTCCCTCATGGACCCGGCCGACCTGGGCCGCCCGGTCGCCGAGGTGGCCCTGCGCGACGTCGTGCCGGCCTCCGAGACCGTCCGCGTCAACGGCTGCGCCGTCACGGCCACCCACCTGGTGGTCTCCGTGCGGGCGGACACCACGCTGCGCGTCCGGCTGCTCCCGCTCACCGGTCTCGGCACCGCCGCCCAAGCCGCCCCCGTGGAGCCGGCGTTCGCCGAGGAGCTCTACACCGCGAGCGTCTCCGCCGCGGAGCACGACGCCCCCGTGGTGCGGCTCTCCTACACGTCCTTCACGACGCCCCCGCGCGTCTACGACGTCTTCGTGGCGGGCGCCACCGGGGACGACGACGCCCTGCCCGCCGAGCCGCTGCTGCGCCGCGAGGCCACGGTGCTCGGCGGCTACGACCCCGCCGACTACGCGGTCGAGCGGGACTGGGCCACCGCGGCGGACGGCACCCGCATCCCCGTGTCCCTGATCCGCCGCGCGGACCTCGACCCCACCGTGCCGGCACCGGTGCTGCAGTACGCCTACGGCTCCTACGAGCACAGCACCGACCCCGCGTTCTCGGTCTCCCGGCTGTCCCTGCTGGACCGCGGCGTGGTGTGGGCCGTGGCGCACGTGCGCGGCGGCGGAGAGCTCGGCCGGACCTGGTACGAGCACGGCAAGAAGCTGCACAAGACCAACACGTTCACCGACTACGTGGCGGTCACCGAGCACCTGGCCGCCCGGCCGGACGTCGACGAGCGGCGGATCCTGGTGATGGGAGGCTCCGCGGGCGGCCTGCTGGTGGGCGCGGTGCTCAACCTCGCCCCGGAGCGGTACTGCGGCGCACTCGCCGCGGTGCCGTTCGTGGACCCGCTGACGTCCATCCTCGACCCGACCCTGCCGCTCACGGCGCTCGAGTGGGAGGAGTGGGGCAACCCCATCGAGGACGCGCACGTCTACCGGTACATGCGCGACTACTCCCCCTACGAGAACGTCCGCGAGCTCCCCTATCCCCCGGTGCTCGCGGTGACGAGCCTCAACGACACCCGGGTGCTCTACGTGGAGCCGGCCAAGTGGGTCGCCGCGCTGCGGGGTGCCTCGACGTCCGGCGAGCCGGTGCTGCTGCGCTGCGAGATGGCCGGGGGCCACGGCGGCGCCTCGGGGCGGTACTCGCAGTGGAAGGACACGGCCTGGGAGTACGCCTGGGTGCTGGACCGGCTGGGCCTCTCCGGGGCCTGACCGCGCCGTTCCGCCCCGCCCCTGGCAGCGGTGGCGGGAGCGCGGACCGCCCGTCCCGCACGGACGGTGGCTCGTCGCGGAATAGACTGCGGGGCATGGGGAACGACCTGCCCGTCCACCGCACCGCCCTCGCCACGGGCGTCACAGTGTCCTGGGTCGCCACGGGTCCCACCGGCGCGACACCGGTCGTCCTGCTCCACGGCTGGGGAGAGACCCACCGGGAGTTCTCCCGACTGCTCCCGCTGCTGCCCGCCACCGTGCGCGCCATCGCCCCGGACCAGCGCGGCCACGGGGAGGCCGACCGGCCGCAGGAAGGCTACGCGCTGCAGGACCTCGCGGCGGACGTGGTGGCGCTCCTGGACGCTCTCGGCCTGGCGTCGGCCGTCCTGCTGGGCTCGTCCAGCGGCGGGTACGTCGCCCAGCAGGTCGCCCTTCACCATCCGCACCGGGTGCTCGGCCTCGTCCTGGTGGGCTCGCCTCGCTCCCTGCAGGGCCGTGCGCCGTTCGCCGACGAGGTGGAGGGGCTGAGCGATCCCGTCGACCCCGCCTGGGTCCGGGAGTTCCTGGGCTGGTTCCCGACCGTCCAGCCGGTCCCGCAGTGGTACGTCGAGGAGAGCGTCAGGCACGGCGCGGCCATCCCCGCCCGCGTGCGGCAGCGATCCCTCGAGGGCCTGTCCACCGCCCGTCCTCCGACCGATGCCGGGACGATCGCCGCCCCCACCCTGGTCCTCTGGGGAGCGTGCGACGGTCTGCTCCCCCGTGACCACACGGATGCGCTGGTCGCGGCGATCCCGGGAGCACGACTCGTCGTCTACGAGGACACCGGTCACCTGGTGACGTGGGAGCGACCGGAGCGCGTCGCCGCCGACCTCGTGGCGTTCCTGGACGACCTCGGGCGCTGACGCCGGGCGGCGTGCACCGGCGAGCAGCGGGAACGGCTCTGGCCGGGCGGCGACGCGTGCTTGTCCGCCGACGAGACCGGGAGGAGAATGTGACCATCACGGCCGTCACCGCCTCGGGGCGGCACGGGGGTGATCGAGCCGGCACCGGATGGGTGCAACGCCTCGACCAGCGGGCCCACCATGACGCGAGTCTCCCTCCTGGGAGAGCAGCAGATGCGTTCGGGGCCGGATGACGCTCCGGTCCCGGTGCCCGGGCGCGCGGGTGCGCTCCTGGCCTTCCTGGTGCTGAACGAGGGGCGACCCCAGGAGCGTGCCCACCTGGCGTCGATGCTCTGGCCCGATTCGTCGGCCGGTCAGGCCAGGACGAACCTGCGCCGGGAACTGCACCGTCTGCGCGCCATGATCGGCACCGTCCCGTCGCTGGTGGTCACCGACTCGGCCCTGACCTGGCACGGCGGGCCGGACTGCCCCGTCGACGTCCTGGACTTCCGGTCGCACCGGCGCGCCGCGCTGGAGGCCGACAGGTCGGGGGACGCTCCTGGTTTCTCCCCCCGTGCCGAGGCGGCCCTCGCTCTGTACCGGGGCGAACTGCTGCCCGGCAGCAGCGACGACTGGCTCGACCACGAACGGGCACAGCTCCGGCGCGAGTACGTGGAGCTGGTGCTGGCCACAGCCGTGGCGCGCCGCGCGGCGGGCGACGGCGACGGTGCGGCCGAACTGGCCCGCGTCCACATCGAGCTGGAGCCCCTGGACGAGGCGGGCTACCAGCTGCTCATGGAGCTGCAGGCGTCCGCCGGCCACCGCACGGAGGCCATGAGCACCTATCACCGGTGCGCGGCCGCACTCGAACAGGACCTGGGGGTAGAGCCGGGCAGCTCGATCACCGGCGCCTTCGAACGGCTCCTCCTGGACGGTCGCACGCCGGCCGGTGGCACGGCGACCCCGGGGCGGACGAGCACGGAGCTCCCGGTGCACACCGCAGCCGGGAGGGGCCCACGACCGGTCCGGCTGTCGGCGCCGCCCCTGGTGGGACGCACGGAGGAGCTGGCCGCCCTGCGGCACGCCTGGGGACGGTGCGCCCGCGGCGGTGCCGGGTTCGTGCTGATCCAGGGAGACCCGGGCGTGGGCAAGAGCCGGCTCGCCGCGGTCCTCGCGCACGAGGCGCAGCGGGACGGTGGGGTGGTCGCCGCCGCCCGCTGCTTCGGGCACTCGGGCCGTGCGCCCCTCGCCCCGGTCGCCGAATGGCTGCGATCGCCCGAACTGGCGGCCGGCGGGCGTCGGCTGGACGAGCTGTGGCGGACCGAGCTCGACCGTCTGCTGCCCGCGGCCACCGACACGGTGGACCGTGATGCCGCGGACGGATTCTCGGGCCCGCGCGATCCCACCGAGGCGTGGGGAAGACAACGCTTCTCCGAAGCACTGGTGCGGGCCGTGCGCTCGCCGGCCAGACCGGTCCTGCTCGTCCTCGACGACGTGCAGTGGTGCGACGCGGAGACCCTGGCCTGGCTCCCCTCCTGCCTCGGACACACCGGTGGCCCAGGTCTGCTGGTCCTGGGCACCGCCCGCCCGCAGGGGTTGGAGAGCCGGCCGGCGGTCGACACGGTGCTGCAGAGCATGCGCACCGCCGGTCTGCTGCAGGACATCGTGCTCGCTCCGCTCGGCCGCCAGGCCACGGTGGACCTGGCCGTCCAGGTGGCGGGGAGGGACCTGTCCCCGGACGAGGCCCGTGTCGTCCACGGAGTGACGGCCGGCTACCCGTTGCACATCGTCGAGGCCGGGCACCAGATGCGGTCGGCCGGTGCCGGTTCCCCAGGGATGCGGCACCACGGCCTCGACGGCGTCCTTGCCCGGCGGTTGCAGGAGCTGTCGCCCGCCGCGCAGGAGACCGCTCGGTTGGCCTCAGCCGTCGGTCGCGAGTTCAGCGTGGACCTGCTGCACGAGGCCGGAGGCCTGGACTCCGATCGCCTGGTGGACGCCGTCGACGAGCTCTGGCGGCTGCGGATCCTCCGAGCCGACGACAACACCTACACCTTCACACACGAACTCCTGCGCGAGGCGGCCTACCGCTCCGTGAGTCCCGCCCACCGGTGGTTGCTGCACCGCCGGCTGGCCCAGGCCCTCGAGCGCGTCCACGCCGGGCGGCTGGACCCGGTGTCGGCTCAGCTGGCGGAGCAGTACGACCGCGGCGGCCGACCGGAGCGGGCCGTGTACTTCTACCAGCGGGCCGCTGCCGTCGCCGCGGACGTCTACGCCTACGCGGAGGCGCTGACCCACCTACGCCGCGCCCTGCGGCTCATCAGGCAGGGCGTTCCCGGACGGGAACGGGACACGGCGGAGCTCGTGGTCTTACGCAGCATGGCGGCCCCGCTGACGACGGTCCAGGGATACGCCTCCGCGGAGCTGCTCGGCACGCTCGAGCGGGCCGAGGCTCTCGCCCGCGCCCAGTACGAGACCGAGGTGGTGGTCTCCTGCCTGGTCGCACAGTTCGCCGTCCGGTTTGTGCAGGGCCGGATGTCCTCCTCATACGCCATCGCCTGCGAAGCCCTCGAGCAGTCCGTCGGCGCACCAGAGCTGGCCGGGCAGGCGCACTTCGCGATGGGCGGGGCGGCACTCGCCCTGGGAAGGCACGCCTCGGCCGTGGAACACTTCGCCGCCGGTTTGGAGTCGTCGCTGGGCGCGCGGACGTACATTCTCGGCACGAATCTGGACGTGCACTGCCGTGCGTGGGCCGCCCACGCACACTGGTTCTTGGGGCAGGAGGCGCAGGCCCTCCAGCTCAGCGAGGACGCCCTCCGGCGCGCGCGGACATCCGATCACCCCTTCAGCCTGACGGTAGCGCTCAGCTATGCCGCCGTGCTGCACCAGCTCCGCGGGGATGTGGCCGCCACTGGTGATGCCGTGGAGCAACTGCGCGAGGTCTGCGGGCGCTACGACATCGCCTACTACGACCAGTGGGCCCTGATCCTCGAAGGGTGGGCCACCCCGGGCCCGGAGGGCATCGCCAAGATCCGGCGGGGCATCGACCGGCTGCGCTCGGACGGCTCCTTCGCCCGCATGCCGTACTGGCTGGTACTGCTGTCCGACGCCCTCGCCCGCGACGGCAGGCTCACGGACGCCGCCGGTGTCCTCGACGCCGCAGCCTCGGCTGTGGCCTCCCACCGAGAGCTCTGCTGGTCGCCTCTTGTCGAGGAACGCCGTGCCCGGCTGGCCGCAGAGCAGCGTTCGGGCAGGCCCCCGCAGGCGAACGGTGGCGGAACGCCGGGTCCGTAGCGTGGGCCCTACCGGCGGGACCAGCAGGCCCTGCCCTGTTCGGGAGAACCGATCATGAACACCACATCCTCACAACAGACCACGTTCGCCGACGTCCCGTTCGACACCCTGGCCACGAGCCTGCGGGGTGCCCTGATCCGAAGCCAGGATGCTGAGTACGACGGTGCACGGGCCGTCTACAACGGGATGGTCGACCGGTACCCGGCCGCCATCGCCCGGTGCGCCGACGCGGACGACGTCGCGTCCTGTATCCGCTTCGGCCGTGAACACGGGATCGACCTGGCCGTGCGCGGCGGCGGGCACGGCGCCGCCGGCCTGAGCGTCGCCGACGACGCCCTGGTCATCGACCTCTCCGCCATGCGCGGCGTCACGGTCGACCCCACCCGGCACGAGGTCGTCGTGGACGGGGGCTGCACCTGGGGCGACGTGGACCGGGTGACCGTCGCCGCGGGCATGGCCACACCCTCCGGGTTCATCGCCAGCACGGGCGTGGGCGGCCTGGCACTGGGCGGGGGCGTGGGGTACCTGACCCGCCGTTTCGGGCTGACTGTGGACAACCTGCTCGCCGCCGACGTCGTCCTGGCCGACGGCAGGAAGGTGGTGGCGGACGCGGAGTCCCACCCTGCCCTGTTCTGGGCGTTGCGTGGGGGCAGCGGCAACTTCGGCGTGGTCACCTCGTTCCGGTTCAGCTGCCACGAGATCGGCGATAACGGCGTGGTCTTCGGCGGTCCGGTCCTCTACGACGAGGCGGATCTCCCCGAGGTCATGCGCTGGTACCGGGAGGTGCTGCCGGGCCTGCCGGAGGAGCTCAACGGCTGGATCGGCATCATGGCCATCCCGCCGGCCCCGCCGTTCCCCGAGGAACTGTGGGGCCGCCACGCCTGCGGCATCGTGTGGTGCTACACCGGGCCGTTGGACCGGGCCGAGGAGGTCACAGCACCCGTGCGCGAGTTCGGCACGCCCCTGGTCGTGGGGATGCAGCAGATGCCCTTCGACGTCCTGCAGTCAGCGTTCGACGGCCTGTACCCGGCAGGACTGCAGTGGTACTGGCGCGCCGACTTCTTCGACGAGATCACCGACGAGGCGATCCGGGTGCACCAGAAGTACCTGGCCGCCCTGCCCACGGGGCACTCCTCGATGCACCTGTACCCGATCGGTGGCGCGGCGGCACGGGTTCCGGAGTCCGAGACCGCCTTCGCCCACCGCGGCGAGGGCTGGACCGGCACCATCGTCGGCGTCGACCCCGACCCAGCGAACGCGCAACGGATCACGGAGTGGACCAAGGCCTACTGGGAGGAGCTGCACCCGACCGGGTCCGGCGCGGTCTACGTCAACTTCCTCATGGAGGAGGGCCGCGACCGGGTCCGGGACGCCTACGGCAGCAGCTATGAGCGGCTCGCCAGGATCAAGGCGGAGTACGACCCCGAGAACGTGTTCCACCTGAACCAGAACATTCGCCCGGCCGGCTCCTGATCTCGACGCGGCACGAGGAGCACCCCTTCCGGGCGCCGGCCGCTGCTCACCGTCCGCCTGCGGCGGAGCGCCGGTCCGGTCAGGCGGGCGCCGCCCGGAGGCGGACCGGGTCCAGGGCGGCGGCGGTCTCCTGGGAGCACCACGGGCCCACGGCCCCGTCGAGGAGCAGGTCCGCGGCGGCGTGGGCCATGGCGGTGCTCGTCTGGAACCCGTAGCCGCCCTGGCCGGCCAGCCACAGGAACCCGGGCACTGCGGTGTCGAAGCCGCACACGGGCACGCCGTCCGGGGCCTCGGTGCGCAGACCGGTCCAGGCCCGCTCGATCCCGGTGGCCCCCAGCGACGTCACGGTGTTGAGCCGCGCCAGGAGGTCCTCGACGTCCTCGAGCACCGGCTGCGCGTCGCAGGGCTCGCTGGGCACGGCCTCGGACGGGGAGACGAGCGCCCCCTCCCCGGCCCGCCGGTAGTACCAGCCGCGGTCCGCGGCGACGACCATGGGGTGGTCGGGGGCCAGCGGCTTCGCGAGCCGCACGAGGGCGGCGGTGCGCCGCAGCGGGCGCAGACCCAGCGGGGCCGCGCCGAACAGGGTGGCCACCTCGTCCGCCCAGGCGCCCGCGGCGACCACGACCTGCCGGGCCCGCAGCCGGTGCGCGCCGAGCGTGACCCGCCAGCCGGCGGCGTCGGGCTCCGCCGCGGTCACCGGGGCGCCGGTGCGCAGCTGCGCGCCCGCCGCCGTGGCGCGGTCGCGGTGCCACGACACCAGGGCCGCGGCGTCGGTGCGCACGGAGGTGCTGTCGAGGCGCCCGGCCTCGACCACGTCCGCCGGGGAGCAGGCCAGCTCGGGGCACAGCTCCACGAGCTCCGCGCGGGACAGCGCCCGCGTTTCCGGAGCGGCCTCGGTCCGCAGCCGCTCCTCGGTCCCCACGAGGACCATGCGACTGGGCCAGGCCAGGAGACGGGACGGTGCGGGGCGGGGGTCGAGCAGCCGGGCGACGGTCGCCCCGGTCAGCTCCCGGACGGGCGCCGGGCCGTAGCTGGGGATGAGCTGCTCTGCCGAGCGCCCGGAGGTGTGGTGGGCCAGGGCGTGCTCGGTCTCCGCGAGCACGATCCCCGCTCCGCTCCCCCGCCGGTCGGCCAGCTCCGAGGCCAGGGACAGTCCGGCGATGCCGCCGCCGATGATGAGCACGTCGCACGCAGGGTCCATGGGCCCATGCTCGCACGCCGCGCGGCGAGGGGTCGCGTCCGGAGCACGCCGCGCGGCGAGGGGTCGCGTCCGGAGCACGCCGCGCGGCGAGGGGTCGCCTCCTGCCGGAATCCTTGACAGATTCCCGCAGGAGGCGACCCCTCGGCGGTCCGCGCCGGCGCACGCGGTCCTGCGCCGGCGCGGGCTGCGGTCAGCCCTGGACGCCGAGCTTCTCCAGGATCAGCTCGCGCACCCGGCCCGCGTCGGCCTGGCCGCGGGTGGCCTTCATGACCGGGCCGATGAGGGCGCCGACGGCCTGGACCTTGCCGGCCTGCACCTTCGCCACGACGTCGGGCATCTGGGCCATGGCGTCGTCGATCGCCGCGGTCAGCACGGAGTCGTCGGAGACCACCGCCAGGCCGCGCCGCTCGACGACCTCCGCGGGCGAGCCCTCGCCGTCCAGCACGTGGGCGAGGACCTTCTTGGCGAGCTTGTCGTTGATCTTGCCGGCGTCGATGAGCCCGTTGAGCTCGACGACGTGCTGCGGGGTGACCCCGAGGTCGGCGATCTCCGTCTCCCGCTGGTTGGCCAGGCGGGCGATCTCGCCCATCCACCACTTGCGGGCCGCCGCCGGGGCGGCGCCGGCGGCGACGGTCTGCTCGATCTCGTCGAGGACCCCCGCGTTGACGACGTCGCGGAACTCCTCGTCGGAGAATCCCCAGTCGGTCCTGAGCCGCCTCCGGCGCTCGGCCGGGGGCTCGGGCAGCTCGGCGCGTAGCCGCTCGATCCACTCGTGGTCGGTCACGACCGGCACGAGGTCGGGCTCGGGGAAGTACCGGTAGTCGTCGGCGTCGGACTTGGGGCGCCCGCTCGTGGTGGAGCGGGTGTCCTCGTGCCAGTGCCGGGTCTCCTGCACGATCGTGCCGCCGGAGTCGAGGACCGCCGCGTGGCGCTGGATCTCGAAGCGCACCGCCCGCTCCACGGCGCGCAGGGAGTTCACGTTCTTGGTCTCGGAGCGGGTGCCGAACGTGGCGCTGCCCTTGGGCATGAGGGACACGTTGGCGTCGCAGCGGACGTTGCCGCGCTCCATCTTCGCGTCCGAGATCCCGAGGTTCTTCACGATCTCCCGGATCATGGCCACGTACACGCGGGCCAGCTCGGGCGCGCGGGAGCCGGCGCCCACGATGGGCTTCGTCACGATCTCGATGAGCGGGACCCCGGCGCGGTTGTAGTCGACCAGGGAGAAGTCGGCGCCCTGGATGCGCCCGGCGGCGCCGCCCATGTGCGTGAGCTTCCCGGCGTCCTCCTCCATGTGGGCGCGCTCGATCTCGACCGTGAACACGGTCCCGTCCTCCAGCTCGACGTCGACGGAGCCGTTCTCGGCGATCGGCTCGTCGTACTGGGAGGTCTGGAAGTTCTTGGGGGTGTCCGGGTAGAAGTAGTTCTTCCGCGCGAAGTGCGAGACCGGGCGGATCTCGCAGCCCAGGGCGAGCCCGAGCTTGATGGCCGACTCCACGGCCACCCGGTTCACCACGGGGAGCACCCCGGGCAGGCCGAGCGAGACCGGGGTGACGTTGGTGTTCGGCTCGTCCCCGAAGACGTTGGGGGCGGCGTCGAACATCTTGGTCCGGGTGTTGAGCTCCACGTGGACCTCGAAGCCCAGCACGGGGTCGTACTTCTCCATGGCCTCGTCGAAGGACAGGACCTCTTCGGTGCTCCGGTTCATCAGCGGGCTCCTCCCCGGACGGGTGCGGACAGATCGGGCGCGGCCGGGTCGCCGGCCAGGTCCCGGACCAGGGCGGCGGTGTCCGGCAGGGCCTGCCAGAGCGGTCCGCCCCAGCGCTGCTCGAGCAGGGCCTCCAGGCCGGCGCCGGCGCGGTAGAGCCGGGCGTCCTGGCGGGCCGGGGCCATGAACTGGATGCCCACGGGCAGCCCGTCCTCGGGCGCGAGGCCGCCGGGGACGGAGATCGCGGGGACCCCGGCCAGGTTGGTGGGGATGGTGGCGATGTCGTTGAGGTACATCTGCATGGGGTCGGCGGACTCGTCCACGGCGCCCCGCTCGAACGCGGTGGTCGGTGCCGTCGGGGAGACCAGCACGTCCACCTGCTCGAACGCGGCCGCGAAGTCCCGCTGCACGAGGGTCCGGACCTTCTGCGCCGAGCCGTAGTAGGCGTCGTAGTAGCCCGCGGACAGCGCGTAGGTGCCCAGGATGATGCGGCGCTTGACCTCCGCGCCGAAGCCCGCGGCCCGCGTGGAGCCCATCACGCGCTCGATGGTCAGGGGGCCGTCCTCGGGCAGCACGCGGTGGCCGAAGCGCACGCCGTCGTACTTGGCGAGGTTGGAGGAGACCTCCGAGGACATGATGAGGTAGTAGGCGCCCAGGGCGTACTTGAAGTTCGGGGTGGAGACCTCCACGACCTCGGCGCCCGCGGAGCGCAGCAGCTCCACGGCCTCCTGGAAGCGCTGCTGGACGCCGGGCTGGAAGCCCTCGCCCGTGAGCTCCTTGACGACGCCCACGCGCAGACCCGCCAGCCCGCCCCCGGCGGCACCGGCCCGGGCCTGGGCGGCGAGGTCGCCGACCGGGTCCGGCAGGGACGTGGAGTCCTGCGGGTCGTGCCCGCCGATCACCTCGTGCAGCAGCGCGGCGTCGAGCACCGTGCGCGACACGGGGCCCACCTGGTCGAGCGAGGAGGCCATGGCGATCACGCCGTAGCGCGAGACCCCTCCGTAGGTCGGCTTGACCCCGACCGAACCGGTGAGGGCCGCCGGCTGGCGGATGGACCCGCCGGTGTCCGTGCCCAGGGCCAGCGGCGTCTGGAACGCGGTCACGGCCGCGGCGGACCCGCCGCCGGACCCGCCCGGGATCCGGGACAGGTCCCACGGGTTGCGGGTGTCGCCGAAGGCGGAGTGCTCGTTGGAGGAGCCCATTGCGAACTCGTCGAGGTTCGTCTTGCCCAGCATCGGCATCCGGGCGGCGCGCAGCTTCCGGGTCACGGTGGCGTCGTACGGGCTCATCCAGCCCTCGAGCATCCGCGACGCGGCGGTGGTGGGCTGGCCCTGGGTGACGATGAGGTCCTTGACCGCGATCGGGACGCCGGCGAGCTCGGGCAGCTCCTCGCCGCGGGCGCGGGCGGCGTCCACCTCGGCGGCCACGGACAGGGCCTCCTCGGCGTTGACGTGCAGGAAGGCGTTGAGCCCGGTCTTGCCGCGGCTGCGGTCGGCCGGGTCGACGGGGGCGCCGTCGGTCTCGCGGATGCGGTCCAGGTGGGCCTGGACGGCGTCGACGGAGGTGAGCTCACCGGCGGCGAGCCGCCGGGCGAGCTCGGCGGCGGAGAGGCCGACGACGCCCTGGGGGGTTCCAGTGCTGGTCATGGGGCTACTCCTCGTCCAGGATGGCGGGCACCTTGAACTTGCCCTCGGCGGCGTCCGGTGCGTTGCGCAGCGACTCCTCGGCGGTGAGGGTCGCCCCCACGACGTCCTCGCGGAAGACGTTCTGCAGCGGGATGGGGTGGCTCGTGGCCGGGACGTCCGGTCCGGCGGCCTCGCTGACGGACGCCACGGAGTCGACGACGAGGTCGAGCTCCTTGGCCATGGACCGCAGCTCCTCCTCGGTCATCTCGATGTGCGCGAGCTTCGCCAGGTGGGCGACCTGCTCGCGGGTGATCGCAGACATGCGCGCTCCTGCTCGTGATCGGGGGTGGTTTCCGGTCCAGTCTAGCCGCGCGGCACTCCCCTCCTTCCCGGCCGGAGGGGGCCCCGCAGGGGCATACCCTGGAGGGACGCACCGACCACCGCACAGGAGCACCCGGACATGGCCAAGAGCACCCCCGCCCGCACGAAGAAGGACCGAGGCGCCAAGAGCGGGCGCCCCGGCGCCCGCTCCGGCAAGGCCGCGCGCGCGACCTCCGCGACGGACGCCGCCAACGCGTGGCGCCAGCGGGTCAGCAAGGACGCCGCCGCGACGATCGACACGGTCATGGCCCACGTCCAGGCCGTGGCCGAGCAGCAGCTGGGGCAGCACGGGGCGTTCCCCGCGTTCCTCGTGACCGCTCGCAAGGACGGCGAGTACGAGCTGGACAGCCTGCCCGCCGAGGACGCGGAGGAGCTGAGCCCGGAGGCCGCCCTGGACGCCCTGCGGGCGAGGGCCGTGGAGGTGCGGGACGACGTCCTCTGCGCCGCGGTCGCCTTCCCCGTGACCCTGCCGGACCGGTCCGGGCAGACCGCCGTGGCCGTGGAGACCCAGCACCGGGAGGGCGAGTCCCTCATGGTGATCCAGCCGTACCGGCTCAAGGGCGCGGAGCGCTCCGTGAGCTTCGGCGACGCCTCGGTCGAGCCCGCCGACCCGTGGCTGTGGACCTGAGCCGACCCGCTGCGCCGCCCCGGCGGTCACCGGGCATGCGAAAGGGCCCCTCCGGTCGGAGGGGCCCTTTCGCGTGCTCTCGCGCGGCGCGGCCGCGCGGTGCCTGTCCGGTGGGGATCAGGCGGGGACGGTCAGCACCTGGCCCGGGAAGATCAGGTTCGGGTCGGCGATGATGTCCGCGTTCGCGGCGTACAGGTCCTCCCAGTTCTCGACGCCGAGCTTGTCGGCGATGGAACCGAGGGTGTCGCCGGCGACCACGGTGTAGGACTCGGCGGAGACCGCGGCCGGGGCCACGGGGGCGGCCGGGGCCACGTACTCGACGACCGGAGCCTTCGCGGCGGCCGGGGCCGGGGCCTGGACGGGAGCCGGGGCCGGCGCGGGGGCGGCAGCCGGAGCAGGGGCCGGGGCCTCGACGGGGGCCGGGGCCTGGACCGACTGCGGGGTCACGGACGCGGAGCCCATGGGGTTCGCGGAGGGGGCGGCGGAGCCGGACAGGCCCAGCTTCGCGGAGCAGGCGGGCCACGCGCCCCAGCCCTGGCCGTCGAGAACGTTCTCGGCCACGGCGATCTGCTGCGCACGGGAGGCGTTCTGCGGAGCACCCTCGCCACCGAAGGCGGCCCAGGTGGAGGGGGTGAACTGCAGGCCACCGGAGAAGCCGTTGCCGGTGTTGGTGTTCCAGTTGCCACCGGACTCGCACTCGGCGAGGGCGTCCCAGGTGGAGGCGGGGGCGGCGTTGGCCGGGAGGGCCATGGCGCCCACGGCGGTTCCGCCGAGGATCAGGGCGGCGGCACCGCGACGGACGTTGCGACGAACAGCGGAGGTGTTGGTCATGATGCTCCCTGAGGCCACCTGCGCTCGTTTCCGTCCCCGGATGTCTTCGCGCCGTCGTCTACCCGTGAAAGTGTTGTGGGTAAGTGCTTACAGGTGTCTGCCCTATAGACGACGTGCGGTGTTACGGCAGCACCTAGCATGATCTGGTGGCGTGCCGGAATTCGGATCCCGGGCACACCGGATCCCCGGAGGAATCCTCGGGGAAGCTGTTTATCACGATAGCGTAACGATTTTCGTTGCGCTACCCCTTTCGGGCCGACGTGAGGTATCACACGTTCGGTCGGTGCGGGGTGCCGATCCGTGATCCAGACCGGCGGGGAGAACTCTCGTTCCGGAAGCGGAGGTCATGACACCTCGGGAAGAACGCTTCGAAGATCACGCTATGGCAACTTTTTGGTCTCGGTCAAGTCACGAGAGGTATCTCACACCGGGGGCGGGCCGCGTCCCGCCCCGCGCTCAGCCCGGGATCCCGCGCTCGCGCGCGGTGATCCAGGCCGCGAGGCGGTCGGCGGCCGGCACCTCTCCCGCCGCCGGAGAGGGCAGCTCCGGCCGGGTCACGAGCGCACCGGCCTCCTCGGCGATGAGCGCGCCGGCGGCCCAGTCGTGCTCGTGCAGGCCCTGCTCGCCGTACCCGTCGAGGGTGCCGTCCGCGACCATGCACAGGTCCAGGGCCGCCGAGCCCAGGCGCCGCAGGTCCGTGTAGTGCCGCATGGTGGCCAGGAAGCCCGGCATCTGGCGCTCGCGCCGGGCGGCGTCGAAGGAGAACCCGGTGCCGTAGATCCGGCCCGGCCGGTCCGGCACGGGACCCTCGAGCCGGCGGGTCGTCCCGTCCGCCTCGACCCACGCCCCGGCGCCGCGCACCGCGAACCAGGTGCGGCGCAGGGCCGGGGCGTTGACGGCCCCCACGAGCCAGTTGCCCTCGGCGTCGGCGGCGGCCACGGACGTGCAGTAGTAGACGATGCCGCGGATGAAGTTGGTGGTGCCGTCGAGCGGGTCCACCGACCAGCGGATCCCGGAGGGGTGCTCCGGGCGGTGCGTGCCCGACTCCTCCCCGGTGACCGTGTCGTGCGGGCGGCGGTCCAGGATCGTGCGCAGCACGGCCTGCTCCGCGGCGACGTCGAAGCGGGTGACCCAGTCCCCCTCGCCGGACTTGCCGGTGACGCCCAGCCGGTCGGCGTCGCGGCCCCGCAGGACCTCCGCCCCGGCCTCGGCGGCCGCCAGGGCCAGCTCCAGCAGCTCCTCCAGGTGGGCGCCGGTGGGGCCGAGGCCCTCCAGCGCGTCGTCGTGCCGTCCCATGCTCAGACCCCGTCCTCGTCGTCCGTACCGTTCTCCGTGCCGCTCTCCGTGCCCTCGGCCGCACCGGCGAAGGCGTCCGGCCCCTCGGCGAGGAGCCGTTCGAACCCCGCCTCGTCGAGCACGGGCACGCCGAGCTGCTCGGCCTTGTCCAGCTTGGTGCCGGCGTTCTCGCCCGCCACCAGGAAGTGCGTCTTCTTCGACACGGAGCCCGAGGCCTTGCCCCCGCGCACCAGCACCGCCTCCTTCGCGGAGTCGCGGCTGAAGCGCTCGAGGGTGCCGGTGATGACCACGGTGGTGCCCTCGAGGGTGCGGGGCACGGACTCGTCCACCTCGTCCTCCATGCGCACGCCCGCCGCCGCCCAGCGCTCCACGATCTCGCGGCGCCAGGGCTCGGCGAACCACTCGGTGAGGGCCGCGGCGATCACGGGCCCCACGCCGTCGGCGTGGGCCAGCGTCTCCTCGTCGGCGTCGCGGATCGCCGGCAGCGAGCCGAACGCGGTGGCCAGGGACCGGGCGGCGGTCGGGCCCACGTGCCGGACGGACAGGGCCACGAGCACGCGCCACAGCGGCTGCGCCTTGGCCTTCTCGAGCTCCTCGAACAGCTTGCGTGTGGTGGCGGTGGGCTCGGACGGCTTCTTGGCCGTGCCCTTCGTCCAGAAGTACGGCACGAGCTCGGTCTCGCCCGTGGGCGTGCCGCGCGACCTCTTCTCCCGCCGGATCCGCACCTCGCGCAGGTCCTCGGGCGTCAGGTCGAACAGGTGCGCCTCGCTGGTCAGCGGCGGGACCTCCGGCTCGTCGGGCCGGGTCAGGGCGAGGGCCGCCTCGTAGCCGAGGGCCTCGATGTCGAAGGCGCCGCGGCCGGCGGCGTGGAAGACCCGCTCCCGCAGCTGGGCCGGGCAGCTGCGGGCGTTGGGGCAGCGGATGTCGACGTCGCCCTCCTTGGCCGGGCGCAGCTCCGTGCCGCAGGACGGGCAGTGGGTGGGCATCACGAACGCGCGCTCCGTGCCGTCCCGCAGCGCCACCACGGGGCCCACGATCTCGGGGATCACGTCCCCCGCCTTGCGCAGCACCACGGTGTCCCCGATGAGCACGCCCTTGGCCTTGACCACGTCCTGGTTGTGCAGCGTGGCCATCTCCACCGTGGACCCGGCGACCCGCACCGGCTCCATGAGCCCGTAGGGGGTGACCCGTCCGGTGCGGCCCACGTTGACCAGGATGTCCTTGAGCCGCGTGTGCACCTCCTCGGGCGGGTACTTGTAGGCCACGGACCAGCGGGGCACCCGGGAGGTGTGCCCCAGCCGGAACTGGGTGCGGCGGTCGTCGACCTTGACCACGATGCCGTCGATCTCGTGGATGAGGTCGTGGCGGCGGCGGCCGAACTCCTCGATGAACGCGAGGACGTCCTCCGTGGAGGGCAGCACCTTGTAGTACGGGCTGACCGGCAGGCCCCACCGCTCGAGCAGCTCGTAGACCCCGGACTGGGTGTCGGCGCGCAGGCCCGTGGCGGCGCCCACCCCGTGCACGTACATGGACAGCCGACGCCGGGCCGTGACCTCCGGGTCCTTCTGCCGCAGCGAGCCCGCCGCGGCGTTGCGGGGGTTGGCGAAGGGCGCGCGCCCCTCGGCCACGATCGCCTCGTTGAGGGAGCGGAAGTCGCGGGTGGAGATGAACACCTCGCCGCGGATCTCGACCTCCTCGGGGACGTCCTCCCCGGTGAGCACGGTGGGGATGGACGCGATGGTGCGCACGTTGTGCGTGACGTCCTCGCCCGTGGTGCCGTCGCCCCGGGTCGCGGCCCGCACCAGCTCGCCGTCGCGGTAGAGCAGGTTCACGGCCAGTCCGTCGATCTTCAGCTCGGTGAGCCACGCGGACTCCGGGGCGTCCGGCAGCGCCGCGATGGAGGCGGTGGTCTTCTCCGTCCAGGCGGTCAGCTCGTCGATCGAGAAGACGTCCTCGAGGGAGTACATCCGCGCGAGGTGGGTCACCGGCGCGAACGCCGCGGAGACCTCGCCGCCGACCTCCTGGGTGGGCGAGTCGTTGGCCACGAGCTCCGGGTTCAGCGCCTCGATCTCCTCGAGCCGCCGGTACAGCTCGTCGTACTCCGCGTCCGGGATGGTGGGCGCGTCCTCGACGTAGTAGGCGGTCCGCGCCGCGCGCACCCGGTCCACGAGCTCCGCGTACTGCTCCTTGAGGTCCTCACTGGGCGGGGCGGGGTTGAGGTCCTGACCGGTGGCGTCGACGGGGCGTGCGTCTGTCCTCTGCTGTGGGCTCACCCGACCATTGTGGCCCACGCGCCGGAGGGGACCCGCGTTCCGCTCCGCGGCGGCGGGTCAGCCCTCTTGCCGCACCACCGTCCCCGTGAAGTGCGGGCGCCGGCGCCGCGGGTCCCACCCGGCGAAGCGCGAGCCCCGCCAGCCGGCGCCCCGCCCGTCGTCGGTGATCGCGACCGCGACCGTTCCGGGCAGGGGGACCGGGGCGGCGAACTCCACCGTCCAGCGGAAGGGCACCCCGGGCGGCACCCCGACCTCGGCCAGGGCGCGCGAGGCGGAGTACATGCCGTGGGCGATGGCCTGCTTCATGCCGAGCGCCCGGGCGGTGGGTCCGGAGAGGTGGATCGGGTTCCAGTCCCCGCTCACCGCGGCGTAGTCCCGTCCGGTGCCGCCCGTCAGCCGCCAGTGCCCGGTCGGCGCCGGCGGCACGAACTCCTCGCGCGGGGACTCCTCGACGGTCCCGGGCACGCGCACGCCCTTGGCGAGGTAGGTGGAGCGGCCCGTCCAGACGGGCTCGCCGTCGCCCCTCGTCAGGCGGGCGACGACGTCGACCTGCGCGCCGGAGCGGTGCGGGCGCAGCCGCTCGGCGTGGGCCGTGACGGTCAGGTCCTCCCCCACGGCCACGGACCCGCGGTGCTCGACCTCGTTGGCCAGGTGCACCATGCCGAGGACCGGCAGCGGGAAGTCCGGGCGGGTCAGCACGCTCATGGCCACGGGGAACGCGAGGGCGTGCAGGTACCCGGAGAAGGCCTCGGTCCCGCCGGCGCCCTCGTGCAGCGGCGCGCCGACCGTGCGGCAGAACGCCTCGTGCCCGGCGGCGTCCACGACCACGGCCTCGACCACGTGCGCCACCGCGGGCAGGTCGCCCGGAGCGCCCCCGGTGCCGCGGCGGCGCCCGGGCGCCCGGCCCGGCAGCCGGTCGGTGAGCGCCCGCGGCAGCAGACCGCCGGCCGCGCCCGCCGCGGCGCGGGCGTAGAGCCCGCCGAGGGAGGGGATGTCGGTGAGGACCACGGGCTCGTACCGGTCGCCGTCCATGCTCACGCCCCCACCAGGTTCTGGCCGCACACGCGCAGCGTCTGCCCGTTGACGCCTCCGGCGGCGTCCGAGGCCAGGAAGAGCACGGCCTGGGCCACGTCCTCCGGCAGCCCGCCCTGCTGCAGGGAGTTCAGCCGGCGGGCGACCTGGCGGCGGGCCGCCGGGATCCGGGCGGTCATCTCCGTCTCGATGAACCCGGGGGCCACGGCGTTGATGCTGCCGCCGCGCCGCGCCAGCAGGGGTGCGGCGGCGGCGACCATCCCGATCACCCCGGCCTTAGAGGCCGCGTAGTTGGTCTGCCCGCGGTTGCCCGCGACACCGCTCGTGGAGGCCAGGGAGACGATCCGCGGGGCCGGACCCAGGCCCTCCCCCGCCAGCAGCTGCTCGTTCATCCGCAGCTGCGACTCGAGGTTCACGGCGAGCACCGAGGACCAGCGGGACTCGTCCATGTTGGCCAGCAGCTTGTCCCGGGTGATCCCGGCGTTGTGCACCACCACGTCCAGGCGGCCGAAGCGCTCCCGGGCGAGCCCGAGGATCCGCTCCCCGGCGTGCTCGTCCGTGATGTCGAGCTGGAGGGCCACGGCGTGGATGTCGTTGGCGAGCGCGGCCAGGGGCTCGCCCGCGGCCGGGACGTCCACGACGACGACGTGGGCGCCGGCGCCGGCGAGCGTGCGGGCGATCTGCGCGCCGATGCCGCGGGCCGCGCCGGTGACGGCGGCGACCTTGCCCCGCAGGGGGGCCTCCCAGTCGGCGGGCAGGGCCCCGGCGTCGTCGCCGACCGTCACGAACTGCCCGGAGACGAAGGCGCTGCGCCCGGAGAGCAGGAAGCGCAGGGTGCCCAGCACGCTCGGGGCCTCGGGGTCGACGCCCTCGGCGAGCAGGACGCCGTTGGCGGTGGCCCCGCCGCGCATCTCCTGGGCGGTGGAGCGCAGGAGGCCGACGACCGCCTGGCGGGCCGCGGCGACGGCCGGTTCGAGGGGCTCCGCCGCCGCGGGCGTCGCCGAGGCCGCGCCCGTGCCGATGCCCGGCGCGGGCCGGGACACGGTGACCACCCGGCCGCCGGGGGCGAGCGAGCGCAGCGCCCCGCCCAGCCCGAGCGCGGGCTCGGCGAGGTCCGCCGGCCGCGCGAGCTCGGTCAGGGCCAGCACGACGGCCCCGAACCGGTGGACGTCCTCGGGGTGGCGCCGGACGTCCAGGTCCCAGCCGAGCAGGGCCGCGGCGATCCTGTCGGCCTCCTCCCCCCGCCCCAGCACGAGGACGGGTCCGGGCACGAGCGGTTCCCCGGCACGGTGGCGGCGCAGCCGGGCGGGCGCGGGCAGCCCGAGCTGCCGGGCGAGCCTGCCGCCGGGGCCGGAGCTGACGAGGTCGAGGTAGGTGTCTGCCATGTCAGTGGGGTCCTTGCTGTGGGGGTCGGTGGGGGCGTCGGCGGGCGCGGGCTCAGCGGGCCTCGAGGACCGCGGTGACGCCCAGGCCGCCGGCGGCGCAGACCGAGATGAGCCCGCGGGCGGGGCGCCCGGTCTCGTCGGCGCGCTCGCGCAGCAGCTTGGCGAGGGTGCCGACGATGCGCCCGCCGGTCGCGGCGAAGGGGTGCCCGGCCGCGAGCGAGGAGCCCGTGACGTTGAGGCGGCTCCGGTCCACGGCGCCGAAGGCGCCGTCCAGGCCCAGCCGCTCGCGGCCGAACTGCTCGTCCTCCCACGCGGCGAGGGTGGAGAGCACGGTCGCGGCGAAGGCCTCGTGGATCTCGACGAAGTCGAAGTCCTCGAGGGCCAGGCCCTGGCGCGCCAGCAGGCGGGGCACGGCGTAGGCGCCGGCCATCAGCAGGCCCTCGTCGCCGTGCACGAAGTCGACGGCGGCCGCCTCGACGTCCACGACGTCGGCGAGCACGGGCAGGGAGTGCTCCGCGGCCCAGTCCTCGGAGGCCAGCAGCACGGTCGAGGCGCCGTCGGTGAGGGGCGTGGAGTTGCCCGCCGTCATCGTGGCCTCGGCGTCGAGGGACTTCCCGAACACCGGCTTGAGCCCGGCGAGCTTCTCGACGGAGCTGTCCGGGCGGAGGTTGTTGTCCCGGGACAGGCCGCGGAAGGGGGTGACGAGGTCGTCGAAGAACCCGCGCTCGTAGGCGGCGGCCAGGTGCTGGTGGCTCGCGGCGGCGAACTCGTCCTGGGCCTCGCGGGAGATGCCCCAGCGGGCGGTGGTGAGGGCCTGGTGCTCGCCCATGGACAGCCCCGTGCGCGGCTCCCCCGTGCCGGGGGCCACCGGCTTGAGGTCGCCCGGGCGCAGCCCCGCGAGGGCCTTGAGCTTCTGCGGGGTGC
This sequence comes from uncultured Kocuria sp., assembly GCF_947500125.1. Lineage (GTDB taxonomy): Bacteria > Actinomycetota > Actinomycetes > Actinomycetales > Micrococcaceae > Kocuria. The sequence goes on from NZ_CANMRA010000001.1 coordinate 74,805, forward strand.
TCCTGGCCCGGTTGAGCTCGAGCAGGGTCCGGCGCAGCCGTTCGCTCACCACCACGGGGGCGTCCGAGGCGGAGTCGACGCCACCGGCCACGGCCGAGTCGATCTGGCCGAGCCGGATCTTGTTGACCAGCGTGGAGACGGCCTCCATGCCCGTGGCGCAGGCCTGCTGCACGTCGAAGGCGGGGGTGCGCGGATCGAGGACCGAGCCGAGCACGGACTCGCGCGTGAGGTTGAAGTCCTTGGGGTGCTTGAGCACGGCCCCGGCGGCGACCTCGCCGATCCGCTCCCCGGCGAGGCCGTAGCGGGCGGCCAGCCCGTCGAGGGCGGCGGTGAGCATGTCCTGGTTGCCGGCGTTCGCGTAGGCGCCGTGCGCCCGGGCGAAGGGGATGCGGTTGGCGCCGACCACGACGGCCCGGCGGGCCACACCGGTGCGGCCGGCGCCGCTGGGGGTGGTGTGCTCGGCGGTGGGCTCGACGGTCTGCTCGGGGGTGGACTCGCTCACAGGGAACTCCTCGGTGGTGTTGTGATGCTGCTCACGTCACGAACGATAATACCTGATACTCTGGGTATCGTGAAACAGGTCGACGCCACTGACTCCACCGCCCCGGGCGGCACGTCCGCCACGGACGGCCGCTCCTCCCGCTGGGCCCGGCACCGCGCCCAGCGCCGGATCGAGCTCATCCGCACCGCGCGCAGCGCCGTGGACGAGCTCGGCGCCCAGGCGTCCATGGAGGAGATCGCGTCCGCGTGCCAGACGTCCAAGTCCGTCTACTACCGGTACTTCGGGGACAAGGCGGGACTCCAGCGAGCGGTCGGCGAGTACACCGTGACGCGGATGCGCGACCGGCTCGAGGAGGCGGCCCGCGCGGCCGGCTCCTTCGAGGACTCGGTCGAGGCGATGGTCGCGGAGTACCTGCTCAGCATCGAGCGCTCGGCGTCGGTGTACCGCTTCGTCGTGGCCCTCTCGCCCGACCCCGGGCGGTCCCGGCTCGAGCGGCACCGGGCCGAGCGGGCCCGTGGCGAGCAGACCCGCGGCGAGCGCTCCGGCAAGGAGGCCGCCCCCGCCGAGGACGGCGGCGAGCGCTGGCTGATCCAGGAGTTCACCGAGTCCGTCAGCGGGCTGCTCGCGGAGGCGCACGTGCGCCACACCCCCGCCGAGCGCCGGCTGGAGGAGCCGGTGCTCAGCTACTGGGCCGCGTCCACGATCGGCATGGTGCGCGGCGCCGGCGAGGCCTGGATGAACACCCCCGAGGGCACACGGCGCCCGTCCCGCGCGCGGATGACGGAGCTGATCGTGGGCTGGGCCGTCGACGGCCTGCGCCCGCCCGGCGCGCCCGTGCCGGAGCAGCCGCCCGCCTGACCACCACCCGGGCCGGCGCGGACCCCGACCGGCCCCGACCACCCCGTGACCGCACCGGCCACCGCCGGTCACCCACGACAGGAGCGATCATGACCACCACCGTCGACCGACCGACCAGCACCCGGGCCACCGCCGGATCCACCGCCCGATCCACCGCCGGATCCACCGCCGCGGACGACGCCGCGATCCCGGCGCCCGCCGTGGACGTCGCCGCCCTCGGCGAGGTGCTGCTCGGACGCTGGGCCGGGATCCGGCGCGAGACGCGCCGGATGCTGCTCGACGAGCGGCTGCACCAGCAGCCGGACCTCGGCCACCACGAGCAGCGCGAACGCGTGCTGGGCCAGCTGCACCTGCTGGTGGAGCACGGCGCGATGAGCCGCGGGCTGCCCGAGGAGTACGGCGGGCACAACGACCCGGGCGGCAACGTCTCGGGGTTCGAGGAGCTGCTGCTCGGGGACCCCTCCATGCAGATCAAGGCCGGCGTGCAGTGGGGCCTGTTCGGCTCCGCCGTGCTCAACCTCGGCACCGAGGAGCACCACCGCCGCTGGCTCGCCGACATCCGGGACCTGCGGATCCCCGGCGTGTTCGCGATGACCGAGATCGGCCACGGCTCCGACGTCGCCTCGATCGGCACGACCGCGACGTACGACCCCGCCACGGAGGAGTTCGAGATCCACACCCCCTTCAAGGCGGCGTGGAAGGACTACCTCGGCAACGCCGCCGTGCACGGGCGCGCCGCCGTGGTCTTCGCCCAGCTCGTCACGCTCGGCGTGAACCACGGCGTGCACGCCTTCTGGGTGGACCTGCGGGACGAGGAGGGGAACTTCCTGCCCGGCGTGGGCGGCGAGGACGACGGCCACAAGGGCGGGCTCAACGGCATCGACAACGGGCGCCTGCACTTCACCCGGGTGCGGGTCCCGCGCACGCACCTGCTGGACAAGTACGGGGCCGTGGCCGCGGACGGCAGCTACAGCTCGCCCATCGCGAGCCCGGGCCGCCGCTTCTTCACGATGATCGGCACGCTGGTGCAGGGCAGGGTCTCCCTCGACGGCGCGGCCGTCCTGGCGAACAAGGCCGCGCTGAGCATCGCCATCCGCTACGGCAGCGAGCGCCGCCAGTTCAACGCGTCCTCCGACATCCAGGAGGAGGTGCTGATGGACTACCAGCAGCACCAGCGGCGGCTGCTGCCCCGGCTGGCCGAGACGTACGCCATGCACTTCGCCCACCAGGAGCTGCTGCACAAGTACGACGACGTCTTCTCGGGCCGCGAGGACACCGACGAGAACCGGCAGGATCTAGAGACCCTCGCCGCGGCGCTGAAGGCGCTGTCCACCTGGAGCGCCCTGGACACCGTCCAGGAGTGCCGCGAGGCCTGCGGCGGCGCGGGGTTCCTGACGAAGAACCGGCTCACCTCGCTGCGCCACGACCTGGACATCTACGCGACGTTCGAGGGCGACAACACGGTGCTGCTGCAGCTCGTGGCCAAGCGGCTGCTGTCCGACTGGGCGGACGAGTTCAAGCAGGTCGACATGGGCGTGATGGCCCGCTACGTGGCGGGCCGGGCCACCGAGGCCACGTACCACCGGTCCGGGCTGCGCAAGCTCGGCCAGGCGTTCCGGGACACCGGGGACGTGCGCCGCTCCGTCAACGCCCTGCGCGAGGAGTCCGCGCAGCGCGCCCTGCTCACGGACCGGGTGGAGACCATGGTCGCCGAGATCGCGGAGAACCTGCGGCCCAGCGCCAAGCTCCCCCGCGCGGAGGCCGCGGCGCTGTTCAACGAGAACCAGCACAAGCTCATCGCGACGGCCCGCGCCCACGCGGAGCTGCTGCAGTGGGAGGCCTTCACCCGCGGCCTGGAGCAGGTCGGGGACCCGGGCACCCGCAGGGTGCTCACCTGGCTGCGCGACGTCTTCGGGCTGCGGCTCATCGAGAAGAACCTCGCGTGGTACCTCTCCTACGGCCGGCTGTCCATGCGTCGCGGGCGCAGCCTCGACGAGTACATCGACCGGCTGCTCGCCCGCCTGCGCCCGCACGCGCTCGACCTCGTGGCCGCGTTCGAGCTCGAGCCGGGGCACCTGCGGGCCGAGATCGCCACGGGGATCGAGGCCCGCCGCCAGGAGGAGGCCGCCGAGCACTACCGGCGGCTGCGCGCCTCGGGCGGCGCCCCGGTCAAGGAGAAGGCTCCGCGCAGGGACTCCGCCACCCCCGCCGCCGGCGCCCCGGGCGAGAAGGCCCCGGAGGAGACCAAGGAGGAGAAGAAGAAGGAGCGCCGGGCCGAGAAGCAGGCGGAGCGCCGGGCCGAGCGCAAGCACGAGCGCCGGCTCGAGCTCAAGCCCCTGAAGAAGGCGGCGCAGCGGGCCGCGGCGGCCGGGGAACCGGCCGCGGACACCGCCGCGGAGCCGGCCGAGGGCCGTGCCGGAACCGCGGCCCGGCCCGCGGGCACCGGGCCCGGCGCGGACACCGCCGTGCGCCAGGACGCCTGACCCGCGCGCCCCGTCCGGACCGCACGGTCCGGACCACACCGGCCCGACCACACCGGCCGGACACACCGGCCGGACACACCGGCCGGACACACCGACGCCGCCGCCCCGGGAGTCCCGGGGCGGCGGCGTCGTCCGGTCCGGTCCCGGCGGATCGGGGAGTGCTCAGCGGGGAGTCGGGCCGGCGAGGAGGCCGTCGATCTGGCCCATGGCCTCGCGCATGCCCTCCTCCATGCCCATCGCCGACATCTGCGCGAGCTGCTCCGCGCTCTCGAAGGTGGACACCGTGGTCATCCGCGTCCGGCCCTCGAGGGCCTCGAACGTCACGACGCCGTGGGTGGCCCCCAGCGTGGGGTCCGGCTCGCCGTCCTCGCCCGCGAAGCCGTCGTCGAACTCCAGCCGGTGCGGCGGGTCCACGGCGGTGACCGTCCACCAGCCCCGGGCCTTCTCCCCGTCCGGTCCGGTCATGTAGTAGCGGCACCGTCCGCCCTCGGAGAGCTCGTGCTCCTCGAAGGTGGCGGGCCACTCGGGCGGCCCCCACCAGCGCTCCAGCTGGCGCGGGTCCGCCCAGACCTGCCAGACCCGCTCGACGTCCGCGGCGAACTCCGCGACGAACGTCAGGGTCAGTGCCTCCGTGTCCTGGTGCACGTCGATGACCGGCATGTCCTGCTCCCTTCCTACTGCGCCCCCCGGTCGCCGGGGGGCACCTCCTCGGCGAGGAGGTCCTCGATGGCGCGGGCACGCCCGCGCCAGATCTGCTCGTAGTCCTCCAGCAGCCCGGCCGCCCGGCGCAGCGTGGCCACGTTGCCGTGCACCACCTGCTCCCGCCCGCGCCGCCGCTTGGTGACCAGTGCGGCCCGCTCGAGCACGGCCACGTGCTTCTGCACCGCCGCGAAGCTCATCCGGTAGTGCCCCGCCAGCGCGGAGACCGACTGCTCCTGCCGCAGCACCCGCGTCACGATGTCCCGTCGCGTCGTGTCCGCGAGGGCCTGGAAGATGCGGTCGACCTCGTCGTCCGTCAGCTCGTTTTCTACAACCATTTGGTTGTATGTTAGGCCGTTCCGCGGCCCGGGACAAGAGGTCGGCACCCGGGGAACGCCGATGACGCGTCGAGGACGCCCGGGGCGGCTCCGGGAGCCGCTCAGTAGAGCCCGGCCGGTCCGGTCAGGTGGCGGCGCAGGCCGTGGGCCACGATCGTGTTGCCGAGCGCGTTGAGGTGCCGGCGGTCCCCCGCCACGACGGAGCGCGGAGGCAGCCCCAGGGCCAGCCACCGGCGGTCCGCGGCCGAGACGCCGATCCGGTGGCGCCGCAGGCCCGGCAGGGACCACAGCGCGGGATCCCGCAGATCGGCCATCGTGTCGTAGAACCGGTCGCCGTACTCCTCCCGGTGGACCGCGTTCACGCCGCGCACCTGCTCCCACCCGGGCGTGCCGGGCCGGTCGGCCACGGTGTGCCAGTGGCCCATCACCACGGACGTGTCCGGCTCGACCCGCCACGCCGCACGGGTGTCGGAGGTGACCTGGTCCTCGTCCTCGATGTTGTTCTTGCCCGTCCACAGCAGGTGGACGTGGCCGCGGTGGCGCTCCTCCAGCGCGGTGCGCCACCGTGCCGCGGACGCGGGCGCCACGTCGCGCTCCGCCCCGGGCACCTCGCGGCGCAGCACCACGGTGTCCCCGTCCCGCGCCACGGCCCGGATGGTGCACGGGATCCCCGAGACGGTGCCCGGGACCGGCTCGTGCACGCTCGGCACCCGGCCGTCCACGGTGGGCACCACCAGCTCCCCGTGGGCCGGGATCCGGCCGACCCCGTAGCCGGAGCCCAGCCGCGGCAGGTAGGGGTGGGCGCGGCTGCGCATCGCCAGGGTCTGCCACGACCGGTCGCCGCTGACGGCGCGCGAGGTCCCCGGCGCCTCCAGCAGCTGCGACAGCAGGGCGTCGATGCGCACCGCCGGGTAGCCCCGCGGGCGGTCGCGGTGGAGCGCGCTGGCCGCCGAGGAGGAGCCCCACAGCACGAACGGGCGCCGCCCCGCCGACGGCTCGGGCAGCATGCCGCCGAAGGCCCCCGAGGCGGTGAGCACCAGGCCGGTGAGGACGAAGGAGCGGCGCGAGACGACCATGTTCTCAAAGGTAAACAGAGCCGGTGGGGGCGGTCCCGATGTGACGGCTGATGATGTCCCCCACTTCGGGGGACGCCGCGTCCCCGCGGGGCGCGGGGCTCAGAACCCGGGGGCGTACTCCCCCGGCCGCACGGCGTCGGCCACGATCACCGTGACGTTGTCCCGCCCGCCGGTGCGCAGCGCGGCCTGCAGCAGCACGTCGGCCGCCTCCTTGGGGTGGGGCACCGAGGCGAGCACCCGGGCCATGTGGGCGGGGCTCAGCTCGTTGGTCAGCCCGTCCGAGCACAGCATCAGCCGGTCCCCGTGCCGGGCCGGGAGCACCCACACGTCCGGCTCCCAGACCTGGCCGGTGCCCAGGGCACGGGTGATCACGTTGCGGCGCGGGTGCACGAGCGCCTGCGCCGAGGTGAGCTGCCCGATCGACACGAGGTACTGCACCTCGGAGTGGTCCACGGTCAGCTGCTCGATCGCCGGCCCGGCGTCGCCCGGGTCGGCCCCCGGCTCGGGCGCGACCAGCTGATAGGTCCGGGAGTCGCCCGTGTTGAACACGATCCACAGCATGCGCCCGTCGATCCGGTGCAGCCACACGCCCGTGACGGTGGTGCCCGCCCGGCCCTCGACGGCGTGCTGGATGTGCTGGTCCGCCTGCCACAGCACCGAGCGGACGCGGCGGACGGCCTCGATCGAGTCGTCGGGGATCTCCGGGTCCAGGCGCAGCTCCCGCTCCACCGTGGCGCGGAACCGGGCGATGTCCCGGGGCGGCTCCGGCTCGAGGACCTCGAACGAGCGGAAGTCCTCCAGCTGGAACAGGGGGGACGCCCCGAGGGTGCGCACGCACAGGGCGCTCGCCACCTCCCCGGCCTCGTGCCCGCCCATGCCGTCCGCCACGGCGCACATCGTGGCCGTGACCACCAGGGCATCCTCGTTGGACTCCCGGCGCAGGCCGCGGTCCGTGGACGCGCCGGCGCGGATGACGAGGGGTGCGCTCATTCGAAGTCGACCTCCAGCCCGGGGCCGGCGCCCTGGGAGAGCGCTACGGGCTGGACGTCGCCGAAGCCCCGCACGTTGCGGGTGGGCTGCGGCAGGAGGATGAAGCGGTCGTCGCCGGAGAGCACCGCCGCGGTCGAGGCGTCCACGAGCACGGAGCCCGGGTCGGTCAGCGCCACGAGCCGGGAGGCGAGGTTCACCGTGGGCCCGTAGATGTCCCCGAGCCGCGGCAGCACGCGCCCCCACACGAAGGACACGCGCGCCTGCGGGAGCTCGGGGTCGTCCCGGATCGCGCGGGACAGGGCGAGGGAGATCTGCGCCCCGCCCTCGGGGGTCTCCGCGAGGAACATGACCTCGTCCCCGATGGTCTTGATGAGCCGGCCGCCGCCCACGGCGATCACCTCCGCGCAGCGGTTCTCGAAGCGCTGCACGAGGTTGGCCAGGGTCCGTTCGTTCATCTGCCGGGACAGCGACGTGTAGGAGACCAGGTCGGCGAAGCCCACCCCGCGCGCGAGCGGGAGGATGGAGGACGCCCCGTCGTCGTCCGTGGGGCCGGTGGCGGTCGAGCCGTCCGGGCGCTCCACGCGCATCGCCAGCCGCTGCACGGCGGCGTTCATCTGGCGCCGCCAGGAGTAGACCAGGAGGTTCTCGATCGCGTCGATGAGGTCCGGCAGCAGGTGCAGCAGCTGCCGGCGCGCGGCGGCGTCGGTCATGCCCCGGTGGACGACCATGTCCTCGACGAGCGCCTCGACCTGCCACACCACCATGCGGTCGGTCATCTGCCCGATCGAGCGCACCAGGGACAGGGCCGCCTCCTCGGTGACCTTCTCCTCGAGCACCATCGTGGACAGCACCCGCAGGGCCTCGGAGTCCTGCTCGGTGAACCAGAGGTCGTCGTCGGTGAGGTTCGGGAAGCCGAGGGCCCGCCACACCTTCCGCGCGGACAGCAGCGACAGCCCGCCCCGGCGCGCGGCCTCCCGGCGGCGCAGATCGCGCTCCGAGCCCAGGAGGGTCTGCTCGAGGGCCTGCACGGCGGCCTTGGACTCGTCCGAGCGGTAGAGGTTCGCCTGGACGGGGTTGTGCAGGTTCAGGTTCAGCTGCGCCGTCTGGGGGCCGAGCGCCGGCTCGCCCTGGGTCTCCGAGTCCTCACTCGCCACACGTCACTCCTCTTCCTGGTGGACGGCCCGTCGGTTCCACGGTCGGCGCGGGGCGACGGACGGGCCCGGGCGTGGTGCCACGACCGCGTCGCGGTCCACTCTAGTGGGAGGGAGCCCCGGCGCACCCCCGCCGGTGCCGGGATCTCCGGCCCGTCCGGCGTCACCGCCCGGCGCCCACTGGTCCTCGGCGGCCCGGCGGATGAGCCCGGCCAGGCGCTGCGCCTCCGGGGCGTGCTCGAGGCGCAGCCCGCCGAGCGGCCCGAAGTCGGCCACCACGCGCCCGTCGCGCCGGCCGAGGGCGGGGCTGCGCCGGCGCTCCACGGAGACCCGGCGCAGCTGGTGCAGGGGCAGCGACACGGTCCTGCGGGCCCCGCCGGGGCGCAGCAGGACGAGGTGGCGGCTGGTGAGCACGTAGCGGGTGCGCCACCAGCGCAGGAGCGGGCGCAGGCAGCTGCGGAGCACGACCCAGCCGGCCGCGACGAGCAGGGTGAGCTCCACCCCGGCGTGCACCGTGGTCCACGGCTCCGCCACGGGGCGCCAGCGCAGCTCGAGGGCCCGCTGGGCGGTCGAGAGCGCGAACACCGTCAGCAGCAGCACCAGGAAGGGCCGGGTCAGCCGCGCGCCGTGCGCGCGCGTGGACACGAGCACGCGCTCCCCCGGCTGCAGGGCGGGACGGGCGGGCACGCTCAGGCCGTCCCGGGGGCGTCCGGGGCGGGGCGCAGGTGCACCACGTCCCCGGCCGTCACCTCGCGCTGCGCGCCGCCGGCCTCGCGCACCAGCAGCCCCCCGTGCTCGCCGAGGCCCGTCGCGGTGCCCGTGACGGGGGCGGCCCCGCCGGGGAGCTCGGCGCGCACCGTGCGGCCGAGGGTCTCCATCCGCTCGGTGATCCGGGCGCGCAGCGGGCCGCCGGGCCGCACGGCGGCGGCCGGGTCGGCGCAGAACTGCCGGTAGAGCGGGACGAACCCGCCCAGCACGGCCCCCAGGACGGCGGCGCGCTCGACCTCGCGGCCGGTGGCGTGCCGGACGGACGTGGCCGTGGCCACGGGCGGCTCCGCCTGGGCGACGTTGATCCCGGTGCCCAGCACCACCGCCGGCGAGCGCTGCTCGTCCAGCACGAGGCCCGCGAGCAGACCGGCGATCTTGCGCCCGTCCACCAGGACGTCGTTGGGCCACTTGATCCGCGCGCCCGCCGCCGCGAGTCCCTCCAGGGCGTCCACCACGGCCGAGGCCATCAGCAGGGTCAGCCACGGGAAGTGCTGGGTGGGCAGCGCCCGGCCGCGGTCGTCGGCCGGGCGCAGCAGGACGCTGAAGGTCAGCGCGGTGCCGGGCTCGGTGGTCCACACCCGGTCCAGCCGGCCGCGCCCCGCGCTCTGGTGCCCGGTGACCACGAGGGACAGGTCGGTCCACGGCCGGTCCGGGCGGGGCCCGCGCGCCTGCCGGGTGACGGCGGCCGTCAGGTGCTCGTTCGTGGAGCCGACCTCGTCGAGGACGTCGATCCGCCCCAGGCCGAGGTCCGCCAGGGCCGCGAGCACGGCGGGGGCGCGCAGGTCGGCGGCGCGGGGGTCGGGCACGGTTCTCCTCGGGTGGGTCGTCGCGGGTCGGTCGTCGCCGGTCGGTCGTCGCGGTGCCGGGCGGACGGTGCTGTCCGGCCGGGCGCCGTCCGCGTAGTCTTCGGACCACATCCACAGTAGTAGCCCGGTTCCCCGGGAAGCGGCTGGACGGTCCCGTCCCGCCGGCGGGGCCGCGGCACGACCCGAAGGAGCCACCGTGAGCGCAGCCGAGAACCGCACGACGTTCGCCGTCACCTACGTCTACGGGGGCCCCGCCGACGTCCTGGCCGCCCGCCGCCCCGAGCACCGGGAGTACCTCGGCGGGCTCGTGGAGCAGGGCCACCTGCTCGCGTCCGGGCCGTTCGAGGACGACGGCGCGCCCGGCGCGCTGCTGGTCTTCGCCGCCGAGGACGCCGGGGCGGTCGAGCGGCTCACCGACGAGGACCCGCTGGTGCGCCACGGGGTGGTCACCGAGCGGACCGTCCGGCCCTGGAAGGTGGTCCTCGGCCGCGTCGGCTGAGCCCTGCCCGGGCGCCCCGGCCCGGGGCACGGAATTTGTAGGAGTTCTACAACGGAGGCCCCGGCGGCCGCGGACTAGAGTGAGCAGGTCCCCAGACCACCCCGGACCGGACCGCTCGGCCCGCCGGGCCGGCCGCGTACCAGACCACGAGGTGCTTGTGACCCACGACCTGACGACCACCGCCGGCAAGATCGCCGACTTCCACGACCGCAGGGCCCGCTCCGAGGCCCCTGCGGGTCGGGCGGCGATCGAGAAGCAGCACGCCCGCGGGAAGAACACCGCCCGGGAGCGCGTGGAGATGCTCCTGGACGAGGACTCCTTCGTGGAGTTCGACGCCCTCGCGACCCACCGCTCGACCGCCTTCGGGATGGCGTCCAAGAAGCTGCCCGGCGACGGCGTGGTCAGCGGCTACGGCACGGTGGACGGGCGCCTGGTGGCGGTCTACTCCCAGGACTTCGCGGTGTTCGGCGGGTCGCTGTCCCAGGCCAACGGGGAGAAGATCGTCAAGGTGCAGAAGTTCGCCCTGCGCAACGGCTGCCCGGTCGTCGGGATCAACGACGGCGGCGGGGCGCGGATCCAGGAGGGCGTGGCCTCCCTGGCGATGTTCGCGGACATCTTCAACATGAACGTCCGCTCCTCCGGGGTGGTCCCGCAGATCTCGCTCATCATGGGCCCGTGCGCGGGCGGGGCGGCCTACTCCCCGGCCCTGACCGACTACATCGTGATGGTCGACAAGACCTCGCACATGTTCATCACCGGCCCGGACGTCATCAAGACGGTCACGGGCGAGTCGGTGGACATGGAGACCCTCGGCGGGGCGCGCCAGCACAACGCGACCACGGGCACGGCCACGTACCTCGCCGAGGACGAGCAGGACGCCTTCGACTTCGTGCACGAGCTGCTCGAGTTCCTCCCGGCCAACAACCTGCAGGAGGCGCCCCTGCTGGACCACGACCAGGAGGACGAGGTCACGGACGTGGACCTCGCCCTGGACACGCTGGTCCCGGACTCCGCGAACCAGCCGTACGACATGCGCGCGGTGGTCGAGGCGATCGTCGACGACGGGCACTTCCTGGAGATGCAGGCGCTCTACGCCCCCAACGTGATGATCGGCTACGCCCGGGTCGAGGGGCACACCGTGGGCGTCGTGGCGAACCAGCCCATGCAGTTCGCCGGCACGCTGGATATCGCGGCCTCCGAGAAGGCGGCCCGGTTCGTGCGGCACTGCGACGCGTTCAACGTCCCGATCCTGACCCTCGTGGACGTGCCCGGCTTCCTGCCCGGCACCGACCAGGAGTTCAACGGCATCATCCGGCGCGGCGCCAAGCTGCTCTACGCCTACGCCGAGGCGACCGTCCCGCTGGTCACCCTGATCACCCGCAAGGCCTACGGCGGGGCCTACATCGTGATGGGCTCGAAGAAGCTCGGCGCGGACATCAACCTGGCCTGGCCCACCGCGCAGATCGGCGTGATGGGCGCCCAGGGCGCCGTGGAGATCCTCTACCGCCGGGACCTCAAGGCCGCCGCCGACAACGACGAGGACGTCGAGGCGCTGCGCGCCGACCTGGTGCGCAAGTACGAGGAGAGCCTGCTCAACCCGTACCAGGCCGCGGAGCTGGGCTACGTGGACGCGGTGATCCCCCCGTCCGAGACCCGGGTCCAGGTGCTCAAGGCCCTGCGGGCGCTGCGCGACAAGCGCGCGACGACGCCCACCAAGAAGCACGGGAACATCCCGCTGTGACGCCCCGCGAGCCCGTCGAGGGCGTCCCGTCCCTGCGCTTCACGGCCGGCAACCCCACCCCGGAGGAGATCGCCGCCGTCACCGCCGTCCTGCTCGCGCGCCCGGACGGGGGCGAGGCCTCCGCGAAGGGCGCCCCGGGGCGGCGGGACCAGTTCCGCCGGATGCGGCTGGGCCTGCGGCTGCGCCCGGGCCGCGGCGCGTGGCGGCGGACCCGCCCGGAGGAGTGAGCCGGCAGGAATGAGCAGGGAGCGGTGAGCCCGGGACGAGTGAGCCCGGAGGAGTGAGTCCTGAGGAGTGAGCTCCGAGCGGTGGGCCCGGAGGGCCCCGCCGGCAGGAGCGGCCTCCCGCTCCCGGGGGCGAACAGCCGGCGTGCCCGGCCCGGGCCCTTCGGGGCCGGCCGGTGACCGTTCACGGCTCCCGGGGGATCCGCCGCGAGGCCACGAGCGCCACCGCGAGGCCCGCGAGGGCGAGCACGGCCGTCACGGCCCACGTCAGGTCCCAGGTGCCCGTCACCTGCGCGACCGACGCGACCGCGGGCGGGCCGGCGAACTGGCCCAGGGCGTTGAACTGCTGGCCCAGCCCCAGCGTGGTGGCCACCGTGGTGGGGGTCGGGGCGACCCGCATGAGACTCGCGATCGCCGTGGTCGGCACCACTCCCCCCACGGCGGAGAAGACCAGGACCGCGCCGTACCGGGCGCCGAAGCGCGCCCCCTCGTCCAGCAGCGGCGCCAGCCCGAACGCGACCACGGCGGCCAGCCCCAGCACGGCGAAGCCCGTGCACCACAGCACCACGGGACGCACTCCGCGCTGCAGGGCCCGGCCCGCGCCCAGGTTGCCCACCACGTTGACCCCCGCGGCGAGCGCGCTGAGCCCCGCCGCGGCGGCCGCCTCGATCCCGGCCTCGGCGTACATGGAGGGCAGGAACTGCACCACCCCGTTCCACTGGGCGGTGTAGAGCCCGAAGACCGCGGCCACCAGCCACGGCCCGGGCGCGCGCAGGGTCAGCCCGAGGCGCTGCCGCACCCCGTGCACCACCACGTGGGCGGGGTCCGGCGGCAGCACGGCGAGCACGAGCAGGGCCAGGAGCGCGGAGCCGGCCGCGGCGGCCGCCCACCAGGTGCGCCAGCCGAGGGTCTCGCTGAGCAGGCCGCCGAGCAGCAGGGACAGCGCCGCGGCGACCGGGATGTGGCAGCCCCACAGCCCCACCAGCAGCGACACCCGGGCCGGGGCCACGGTGCGCCGGATCAGCGCCGGGGCGCAGATCGACACGAGCATGAACCCCACGCCCTCCAGCACCCGGGAGCCCAGCAGCGGGCCGTACCCGGTGGAGAGCAGACCCGTCACGGAGCCCGCGGTGAGCAGGCCCAGCCCGAGGACCAGCCCCCGGCGCAGCCCGATGCGGTCCCCGAACAGGCCGACCACCACGCCGAGCAGCATGCCCGCCACCTGCACGGTGGAGAGCAGGAACCCTCCCTGCACCAGGCTCAGGCCGAGCTCGGCGGAGAGCACGGGCAGCGCCGGGGCGAGCTTCCACACGTGCAGGGCGCCCACCACGCCGGCGACCACCACGAGCAGGGCGGGCGCGGTCCCGGCGGCGCCCGTGGGTCCGTCCGGGACGGCAGGAGGGGCGGAGCTCGCGCGCGGCGCAGGGGCGGTCATGGTCCGCAGTCTAGGGAGCGCCCGGCGCTAGGGTGACGTGCATGACCGTTCATCGGCCCGACCTTCCGTCCACCCCCGGCCGCGGGCCGGCGCCCCTCGGCACCGGGCGGCGCGAGCCCACGGCCGTCGACGCCGTGGCCGAGCGCTGGTTCGCGCGGTCCATGGAGCTGGACCCGGCCCAGGCGACCGTGCACGGCTTCCCCGGGCACGAGAGCGAGTACCGGGACTTCGGGCCCGAGGGGCTCGAGGCCCGGGCCGACGCGGCCCGCCGGACGCTGGCCGAGCTCGGGCGCGCGGACCCGGCCGACGACGTCGACCGGATCACCGGCCACGCCCTGCGCGAGCGCCTCGGCCTGGACCTGCTCCTGCTCGACGAGGGGCTGCGGGGCTGGGAGGTCAACAACATCTCCTCCCCGGTGCAGGAGATCCGGGAGGTCTTCGACGACCTGCCGCGGCGCACCGCCGAGGACTGGGCGCACGTCGCCGGGCGGCTGCGCGCCGTGCCCGCCGCCGTGGACTCCTACGTCCTGGGCCTGCGGCACGCCCGCTCCCTCGGCCGCTCGGCCTCCGCCGCGCAGCTGCGCAACGCGTCCCGGCAGTGCACCGGCTACGCGGCCCGGCACGGCTTCTTCGACCGGCTGGGGCGCAGCCCCCGCGTCCCGGAGGCCCTGCGGCAGGAGGTCGCGGAGGCGGCCGAGGCGGCGCGGCGCGCCTACCGGGGCCTCGCCGCCGTGCTGGGCAAGGAGCTCGCCGTGGACGCGCCCCGCACGGACGCGGTGGGCCCCGACGTGTACACGCTGCGCCTGCAGGAGTTCCTGGGCGCCGTCCTGGACCCGGCCACGGTCTACGCCTGGGGGGTCGAGCAGCTGCGCACGATCGTGGCGGAGCAGGAGGTCCTCGCCCACCGCATCGCCCCCGGCGCCACGGTCGCCCAGGCCATGGCGGCCCTGGACGCGGACCCGGCGCGGCAGCTGCACGGCACCGACGCGCTGCAGGCGTGGATGCAGGACCTCTCCGACGCCGCCGTGGACGCCCTCGCGGACACGCACTTCGAGCTGACGGCGCCCATGCGCCGGCTCGAGTGCCGCATCGCCCCGACCCACGACGGCGGGATCTGGTACTCGATGCCCAGCGCCGACTTCTCCCGCCCCGGGCGGATGTGGTGGTCCGTGCCCGAGGGCACTGCGACGTTCACCACGTGGGAGGAGACCACCACCGTGTACCACGAGGGCGTTCCCGGCCACCACCTGCAGTTCTCCACCGCCCTCGCCAACTCGGGGGAGCTCAACCGGTGGCGGCGGATGGGCGTGTGGGTCTCGGGCCACGGGGAGGGCTGGGCGCTGTACGCCGAGCGGCTCATGGACGAGCTGGGCCATCTGCAGGACCCCGGGGACCGGATGGGGATGCTGGACTCCCAGCGGCTGCGGGCGGCGCGGGTGGTCTTCGACGTCGGCTTCCACTGCGGCTACCGCGTCCCCGCGGAGCTCGGGGCCGCCCTCGGCGGGGCCCGTCCCGGCGAGGTCTGGACCCCCGAGGACGGGTGGCGGTTCCTGCGCTCGAACATCGTGATGGCGGACCCGATGCTGCGCTTCGAGTGGATGCGCTACATGGGCTGGCCCGGGCAGGCGCCGTCCTACAAGGTGGGCCAGCAGCTGTGGGAGCAGGCGCGGGAGGCCGCCCGCGCCGCGGCGGGACCGGGTTTCCTGCTCAAGGACTTCCACTCGCGTGCGCTGCGCCTCGGCTCGGTGGGCCTGGACACCCTGGAGTACGCGCTCGCCCTGTGATCCGCGTCATATCCGCGTCACATTTCGTCACCGTCATTCGGTGATGTATATTTCCGCGCCCTATCGTGGGCACATGATTTCCGCAGAAAGCAATCGACGTCTGCCCCGGTGGATGACCTCCTTCGGCACGCAGATCGTGCTGGCCCTCCTCCTGGGCGTGGCCCTGGGCACCGTCGCCGACACCCTCGGCGGCGACCCCGACACGGACCCGAACTGGCTGATGACCGCGCTGGACACCATCGGCACCAGCTACGTCAGCCTGCTCAAGGCCGCCGTGGTCCCGCTCGTGGTGACCGCGGTGATCTCCTCGATCGCCAACCTGCGGGAGGTCTCCGACGCCGCCCGGCTCGCCTGGAAGACGCTGCTGTGGTTCGGGATCACCGCGCTGATCGCCGTGACGGTCGGGCTCGTGCTCGGGCTGGTCGTCCAGCCCGGGGCGGGCAGCGGCGCCGCCGCGCCCGCCGAGGCGTACACCGGCACGCAGGGCTCGTGGCTGGGCTTCCTCACCGGCATCGTCCCCGCCAACTTCCTGGGCCTGGAGGTCTCCTCCTCGGTGGTGGACCCGGAGACCGTCCGGACCTCCCTCGGCTTCAACGTGCTGCAGGTGCTCGTGGTCTCGGCCGCCGTCGGCATCGCGGCGCTCAAGGTCGGCGCTCCGGCCGAGCCCTTCCTGGCCGTGGTGCGCTCCGCGCTGGCCGTGGTGCAGAAGGTCGTCTGGTGGATCATCCGCCTCGCCCCGCTGGGCACGCTCGGGCTGATCGGCCGGGCCGTGTTCGAGTACGGCTGGACCTCGATGGGCGGGCTCGTGGCGTTCGTCGCGACCGTCTACGCCGGCCTGCTGGTCGTGGCCCTCGTGGTCTACCCGGTGCTGGTGAAGGCGCACGGGCTCTCCGTCAAGCAGTACTTCTCCGGGGTCTGGCCGGCCGTGCAGCTGGGCTTCGTCTCCCGGTCCTCGGTGGGCACCATGCCGCTGACCCAGCGCGTCACCGAGCGCAGCCTCGGCGTGCCCCGCGCCTACGCGTCCTTCGCCGTGCCGCTCGGCGCGACCACCAAGATGGACGGCTGCGCCGCGGTCTACCCCGCGATCGCCGCCCTGTTCGTCGCGCAGTTCTACGGGATCGACCTGGACGTCACCCACTACGTGCTCATCGCGCTCGTGTCCGTGCTGGGCTCCGCGGCGACCGCCGGCACCACGGGCGCCACCGTGATGCTCACCCTGACGCTGTCCACGCTGGGCCTGCCGCTCGACGGCGTGGGGCTCCTGCTGGCCGTGGACCCGATCATCGACATGGGCCGCACCGCGCTCAACGTGGCGGGCCAGGCCCTGGTGCCCACCATCGTCGCCCACCGCGAGGGGCTGCTGGACCGCGGGCTCTACGACGCCCCGCGCTCCGGCGACCCGTTCGCACCCGAGGACGCCGCACCTGAGCACGCCGTCCCCGCCGGTGCCGGCCCCGAGGACGCCGCACCCGAGGACGCGGAGCCCGGCACCGGGTCCCGCACCGCCGGCGCGGCAGGCGGCGCGGAGCCGCACCCGGAGGAGGCTCCGGCGGCGGCCCGCTGACGCCCGGCACCGCAGGGCGTCCCGACCGCGAGGGGCGGGGAACTGGGGGAATGCTCGACGCATTCCGGCAGTTCCCCGCCCCTCGCTGGTGCCGGACGCGTCCCGGGCTACGCTGAGGAGCGGCATGAGAGCTGGGTCACAGCATCGAGCAGGGGGTGGCGCGTGGGCGTACCGACGGACGGACCGAGGACGACGGACCCGCAGCTGCGCCTGTCCTGGGCCCGTTCGCTGGGCCATCTCGCCGCACCCGAGCGCTGCACCCCGCAGGTGGTGCTGGACCACACCGACGTCCGGGAGGCCCGCGCCCCGCTGCGACTGCTGATGCCCGTGCTCGACGAACTGCTCACCCCCCTGGCCGAGGACACCGGACTGGTCGTGGCCGTGACGGACCCCCGCGGGGTGCTCCTGCGGGTCCGGGGCAGCGCCGCGACGCGGCGGCGTGCCGAGGCGATGGGCTTCGTCGAGGGCGCCGACTGGTCCGAGACGGCCGTGGGCACCAACGCCCCCGGCACGGCACTGGTCCTGCGCCGGCCGGTGACCGTGCACCGCGACCAGCACTTCTATCCCGAGGCCCGGCCGTGGTCCTGCACGGCGGCCCCGCTGCTGCACCCCGTCACGGGGGCGCTGCTCGGGGCGGTGGACCTCACCGGCGGGGACGCCGCCGCCGACCCCGCCACGCGGGCGCTGGTCGGTGCGGCGGTGCGCGCCGCCCGGGCCGAGCTGGCCCTCGCCCTGCGCTCCGCGGCGCAGACCCGGGGACCGTCCCCCGCGGCGGGCCGCGGCGCCGCCCCCGCCTCCGGCGCGTTCCTGCGCGTGCTGGGCGACGCCCCGCCCGCGCTGCTCCTGGACGGGCGCCCCCTGGAGCTGACCGAACGCCACGCCGAGATCCTCCTGGCGCTCTCCCGCGCCCCGGCCGGGCTGAGCACCGCGGAGCTGTCCGTGCAGCTGTGGGCCGGCCGGGCGCAGGAGACCACGGTGCGGGCCGAGGTGCTGCGGCTGCGCCGGCTGCTCGAGCCCCGGGGCGGCCCGGCGATCGCCTCGCGCCCCTACCGGCTCGAGGCGCCCCTGGCCTCGGACGCGGGCCGGGTGCTCGAACTGCTCGCCCGGGGCTCGCACCGGCGGGCCCTGCGGGAGTACACCGGGGCCCTGCTGCCGCACTCCGAGGCCCCGTCCGTGGTGGCGCTGCGCCACCGCGTCACCGGGCTCCTGCGCGAGGCCGTCCTGGCCGACGGCTCGGCCGAGGCCGTGCGCGAGTACCTGACGCTGCCGGAGGCCGCCGACGACGCCGAGGCGTGGGAGCTGCTGCTGCGCCTCCTGCCGGCCCGCTCCCCCGCCCGCGCCGGGGCGGTGCTCGAGCTGGAGCGGCTGCGCCGCTGACCTGGCCCGGGACCCGGTGCATCGTGCGTGCAACGTGCGTGCAACGTGGCCCCGCGTAGCGTGAGCTGCATCACACAGCGGCGCGGACGAGACGGTCCGCGCCCGTGCCACTCGCACCGTCACGCACCAGGAGCAGGTCACCATGAGCGTCGAAACCCAGTCCCTCACCACCGTCTACGCGCAGCCCGGCACCGAGGGCTCCAAGGTCACCTTCAAGCCCCGCTACGAGCACTGGATCGGCGGGCAGTGGGTGCCGCCCGTGCAGGGCCGCTACTTCGAGAACATCTCCCCGGTCAACGGCAAGCCCTTCACCGAAGTGGCCCGCGGCACCGCCGAGGACATCGACGCCGCGCTCGACGCCGCGTGGGCCGCCGCCCCGGCTTGGGGCAAGACCCCGGTCGCGGAGCGGGCGCTGGTGCTGCACCGGGTCGCCGACCGGATGGAGCAGAACCTCGAGATGCTCGCCGTGGCCGAGACCTGGGACAACGGCAAGCCGGTGCGCGAGACCATCAACGCCGACATCGCCCTGGCCATCGACCACTTCCGCTACTTCGCCGGGGCGATCCGCGCCCAGGAGGGCACCCTCTCCCAGCTCGACGACAACACCACGTCCTACCACTTCCACGAGCCCCTCGGCGTGGTCGGGCAGATCATTCCCTGGAACTTCCCGATCCTCATGGGCGTGTGGAAGCTCGCCCCGGCCCTGGCCGCGGGCAACGCCGTGGTGCTCAAGCCCGCCGAGCAGACCCCTGCCTCGATCATGGTGCTCATGGAGCTGCTCGCGGACATCCTGCCCCCGGGCGTGGTCAACGTGGTCAACGGCTTCGGCGTGGAGGCCGGCAAGCCGCTGGCCTCGAGCCCGCGGATCCGCAAGATCGCCTTCACGGGCGAGACCACCACGGGCCGGCTCATCATGCAGTACGCCTCCCAGAACATCATCCCCGTGACCCTGGAGCTGGGCGGGAAGTCCCCGAACATCTTCTTCGAGGACGTGGCCGCGGCCCAGGACTCCTTCTACGACAAGGCCCTGGAGGGCTTCGCGTTCTTCGCCCTCAACCAGGGCGAGGTCTGCACCTGCCCCTCGCGCGCCCTCATCCAGGGCTCGATCTACGACCGGCTGCTCGCGGACGGCGTCGAACGGGTCAAGGGCATGGTCCAGGGCAACCCGCTGGACCTCGACACCCAGGTCGGCGCGCAGGCCTCCAACGACCAGCTGCAGAAGATCCTGTCCTACATCGACATCGGCAAGCAGGAGGGCGCCAAGGTCCTCGCGGGCGGCGAGCGCAACGTCCTGGACGGAGACCTCGCCGAGGGCTTCTACGTCTCCCCCACGGTGTTCGAGGGCGAGAACTCGATGCGCATCTTCCAGGAGGAGATCTTCGGACCCGTCCTGTCCGTGACCCGCTTCACCGACTACGCCGACGCCATGGCCACCGCCAACGACACCCTCTACGGCCTCGGCGCCGGGGTCTGGGCCCGCAACGGCAACCTGGCCTACCGCGCCGGCCGCGACATCCAGGCCGGGCGCGTGTGGGTGAACCAGTACCACAACTACCCCGCGCACTCCGCGTTCGGCGGCTACAAGTCCTCGGGCATCGGCCGCGAGAACCACCTGATGATGCTGGACCACTACCAGCAGACCAAGAACCTGCTGGTCTCCTACTCCGAGGACGCCCAGGGCTTCTTCTAGGCCGCAGCGGCCTCTCGCCGCCCACCGCCACCGCCCGTCCGTCCGCCCCGTTCCAGGAGGAGCACCATGAACGCCCAGCAAGCCCCGACCGTCCAGGAGTCCGCCACCACCGTCCCCGCAACGATGACCGCCGCCGTGGTCACCGCCTTCGGGCAGCCCCTCGAGGTCAAGGACCTCCCCGTCCCCGAGCCCGGCCCCGGCCAGGTCCTCGTCAAGCTGATCTCGACCGGCGTGTGCCACACCGACCTGCACGCCGCCCAGGGCGACTGGCCGGTCCAGCCCACCCCGCCGTTCGTCCCGGGCCACGAGGGCGTGGGCACGGTCGTGGCCCTCGGCCCCGGCGTCACGGACCTGCAGGAGGGCGACCTCGTGGGCAACGCCTGGCTGGCCTCGGCGTGCGGGCACTGCCGCAACTGCCGCACCGGCTGGGAGACGCTCTGCGAGGAGCAGGTCAACGGCGGCTACAGCATCGACGGGTCCTTCGGCCAGTACATGCTGGTGGACGCCCGCTTCGCCGCGCACATCCCCGAGGGCTCCGACCCGTACGAGGTGGCGCCGGTGCTGTGCGCCGGGGTCACCGTCTACAAGGGCCTGAAGATGACCGAGGCGCGGCCCGGGGAGTGGGTGGTGATCTCCGGCATCGGAGGCCTGGGACACCTCGCCGTGCAGTACGCGGTGGCCATGGGTCTGCGGGTCGCGGCGGTCGACGTCGCCGACGACAAGCTGGCGCTGGCCCGCAAGCACGGGGCGGAGATCACCGTCAACGCGTTCGCGGAGGACCCGGCCGAGGCCGTGCTCGCGCAGATCCCGGGCGGCGCGGACGCCGTGCTGGTGACCGCCGTGCACCCGGCCGCGTTCGGCCAGGCGATCGGCATGGTCCGCCGCGGCGGGACGATCGTGTTCAACGGCCTGCCGCCCGGGGACTTCCCCGCGCCGATCTTCGACATCGTGCTCAAGGGCCTGACCATCCGCGGGTCGATCGTGGGCACGCGCCAGGACATGGTCGAGGCCCTGGACTTCTACGCCCGCGGCCTGATCCACCCGACCTACAGCACCCGTCCGCTCGAGGACGTCAACGCCATCCTCGACGAGATGGAGAAGGGCAAGATCGAGGGCCGCGTGGTCGTCGGGTACTGAGCCCGGGCGCGCCCGAGGGGCCGCGTCCCGGCGGCGGGGAGACGTCCCGCCGCCGGGACGCGGCCCCTCGCGCGTGGACAGGGGCGCCGCGCGGCCCCTCGCGCGCGGCCTGCGTATCCTGGGACGGTGACTCCCCGCCTCGTCCTCGCCTCCCGCTCCCCCGCCCGCACCAAGCTCCTGGCCGACGCCGGGATCGGCCACGACCGGCTGGTCTCGGACGTGGACGAGGACGCCGTGGTCCGGGAGCGCGGGGTGACCGGCGCCGAGGAGACCGCGATGGTCCTGGCCCGGGCGAAGGCGGAGGCCGTGGCGGCGCTGCCCGAGGCGGCCGGCGCCCTCGTGGTGGGCTGCGACTCGGTCTTCGAGCTCGACGGCGAGGTGCACGGCAAGCCCCTGGACGCCGAGACGGCGACCGCCCGGATCCGGGCCATGCGCGGGCGCTCGGGAGTCCTCCACACGGGCCACTGGCTCGTGGACACCCGGAGCCCGGCGGACGGCGGCACCGGCTACAGCGGCGGCGCGCCCGCCCGCGCCGAGGTGTTCTTCGCGCAGATGTCCGACGCCGAGGTCGCGGCCTACGTGGCCACCGGCGAGCCCCTGGAGGTGGCCGGGTCCTTCACCATCGACTCCCTCGGCGCCGCGTTCGTGGAGCGGGTGGAGGGGGACGTGCACGCCGTCGTCGGCCTGTCCCTGAGCACCCTGCGGACGCTGCTCGCCCGGGCGGGGGTGGGCGTGCCCCAGCTGTGGACGGCCCACCGCTGAGACCCCGCACCGCCGGGACCGCCCGGGGCCGGGCGGACCCCGCCGCAGTTGTAGGACTCCTACAGAAACGGCGTCGCATTTCCGGAGCGCCGCCGGGTGGTTGGGCGATTGCTCGCGGCGGGGAATACAGTGCATCGGAGGATTCGACAAGGAGTGAGACGTGACCGGTAAGAACCCCGCGGACGGCGCCATCCGCCCCATCACCAAGGTGCTCGTCGCCAACCGCGGAGAGATCGCGGTGCGGGTGATCCGCGCCGCCCGCGACGAGGGCATCGCCTCCGTGGCCGTGTACGCCGACCCGGACCGGGACGCCCTGCACGCGCGCATGGCGGACGAGGCGTACGGGCTCGGCGGGTCCACCGCCGCGGACTCGTACCTGGTGGCCGAGAAGATCCTCGACGTCGCCGCCCGCTCGGGCGCCGACGCCGTGCACCCCGGCTACGGCTTCCTGTCCGAGAACGCGGAGTTCGCGCTGGCCGTGCTCGAGGCCGGCCTGACCTGGATCGGGCCCCCGCCCGCGGCCATCGCCAAGCTCGGCGACAAGGTGGCTGCCCGCCACATCGCGGAGAAGGTCGACGCCCCGCAGGTCCCGGGCACCACCGACCCGGTCACCTCGGCCGAGGAGGTCCTCGCGTTCGCCGACGAGCACGGGCTGCCCCTGGCCGTCAAGGCCGCCTTCGGCGGCGGCGGCCGCGGCATCAAGGTGGTCCGCGACCGCGAGGACATCCCGGAGCTCTACGAGTCCGCCGTGCGCGAGGCCACCGCGGCGTTCGGCCGCGGCGAGTGCTTCGTGGAGCGCTTCCTGGACGCCCCGCGCCACGTGGAGACCCAGTGCCTCGCCGACGCCCACGGCAACGTGGTGGTCGTCTCCACCCGCGACTGCTCCCTGCAGCGGCGCAACCAGAAGCTCGTGGAGGAGGCGCCGGCGCCGTTCCTGTCCGAGGAGCAGAACCGCCTGCTCTACGAGTCCTCGAAGGCGATCCTGCGCGAGGCCGGCTACCAGGGCGCGGGCACGTGCGAGTTCCTGGTGGGCCAGGACGGGACGATCACGTTCCTCGAGGTCAACACCCGCCTGCAGGTCGAGCACCCCGTCTCCGAGGAGGTCACGGGCATCGACCTGGTGCGCGAGCAGTTCCGGCTGGCCCGCGGCGAGGTCCTCGGCTACGACGACCCGCAGATCCGGGGCCACTCGATCGAGTTCCGCATCAACGGCGAGGACCCCGGCCGGCACTTCATGCCCTCCCCCGGCACCATCGCCGCCCTGGACCTGCCCGGCGGGCCCGGCGTGCGCGTAGACTCCGGCGTGCAGGCCGGGGAGACCGTGGGCGGGAACTTCGACTCCATGCTCGCCAAACTGATCGTCACCGGGGCCACCCGGCAGCAGGCGCTCGAGCGCTCCCGCCGAGCGCTGGACGAGCTGCGCATCGAGGGCATGCCCACCGTGGTCCCCTTCCACCGCGCGGTGGTCACCGACCCCGCCTTCGCCCCCGCGGACGGCTCCCCGTTCACCGTGCACACGCGCTGGATCGAGACCGAGTTCGACAACACCATCCCGCCCTTCGAGGGCGTCCCGCAGGCCGCGCCCGAGGCCGAGGAGCGCCAGGCCATCGTCGTCGAGGTCGCCGGCAAGCGCCTCGAGGTCGTGCTGCCCGCCCTGCCCGGCGCGGCCAAGCCCAACGGGACCGCGGCCAAGCCCCGCAAGTCCCGCTCGGCGCGCGGCGGCGGCGCCGCCGCGGCGAGCGGCGACAGCCTGAGCTCCCCGATGCAGGGGACCATCGTGAAGATCGCGGTGGACAACGGCGACGAGGTGGCCGAGGGCGATCTCGTGCTCGTGCTCGAGGCCATGAAGATGGAGCAGCCGCTGACGGCGCACAAGTCCGGCACGGTCTCGGGGCTCTCCGTGAGCCCCGGGGACACCGTCTCCGCCGGCGCCGTCCTGGCGACCATCTCCTGACGCGGGGAGCCCGGACCCGATGAGCACCCGCCCCGCCGGAGCCCCGGCGCGCTGCCTCGTGGACCTCTCCGCGCAGGACCGGCTGCGCAGCGGCGCGCCCGCCCGGGCGCCGCGGCTGCGGGTGCTCTGCTGCCCGCCCTCGGGCGCGGCCGCCGGCTACTGGCGGTTCCTGGTCCGCGAGGACGTGCACGTGCTCGGCGTCCAGTACCCCGGCCGGGAGAACCGCTTCCGGGAGCCGGCGGCCCCCTCGGTCGCGGCCCTCGCCGCGGAGGCTGCCGAGGCCGTGACCGCCGCCGCCTGGAGTTCCGTGCCGGGGTCCCCGGACGTCCCGCTCGTGGTCCTGGGCCACAGCATGGGCGCCTCCGTCGCGGCCGAGCTCGCTTCGCTCCTCGAGCACCGGGAGGGAGTCCCCGTGGCGCTGCTCGCGCTGTCCGCGAAGACCGCCCCGGGGGCGGTGGACGTCGAGGACGAGGACCTGCGGGCCGGGCTCGCCGCGCCGGACCCGGCCGCGGACGAGGCGCTCGCCCGGTGGCTGCGACGACTCGGCGGCACCCCCGAGGCCGTGCTGGAGAACCCCGAGCTGCTGGCCCTGCAGCTGCCCGCCCTGCGCGCGGACCTGCGGCTCTCGATGGCCCACGACCGGCTCCCCGCCCCGGTCGGGGCGCCCCTGCTGCTGCTGCGCGGCACGGAGGACGAGACCGTGGACGCCGCCGGCATGGACGCCTGGCGCCCGGTCAGCACCGGGCCCGTGCAGCGGCGGGAGTACCCCGGCGGCCACCACCCGCTCGCCGGGAACCGGGACCGGCTGCTCGCGGACCTCGCGGCGTGCGCCGGGCCCGGCGGGCCCCGGTGAGCCCCGGCCCGTGAGCGCCCCGCCGTGACGGCTCCTCCGGACCCGCTCTGGGCCCCGTTCCCCGCGCCCCGCCGGGCCGGGGACGTGACCCTGGTCCGGGCGCACGTGCCCGATCTCGTGCCGTGGGCGCGCACCGTGCAGGCGTCCTGGCTGGACCCGGCGGAGCGGGTCCGCCGGGACGGGTTCCTGCGCGAGGAGGACCGCGAGGCGTTCCTCGCCCGCCGCTGCCTGCTGCGGGCCGTGCTGGCCGAGCGGCTCGGGACCGAGCCGGCCGCGGTGCCGCTGGGGCCCGCCCCCGGAGCGGCCGGACGGCGCGGCAAGCCCGCCGTGCCCGGCCTGCACTTCTCGCTCTCCTCCAGCGGCGGGCACGTCCTGCTCGCCACGGGACCGCGGGAGCTCGGGATCGACGTGGAGCGCATCCCGGACCTCGCCGGCGCCGAGCAGATGTCCCTGGTCCTGCACCCGGCCGAGCGGCGCCGCCTCGCCTGGACCCGCCGGCGGCGCCGGCCGGCCGCCGTCGCGCGGGTGTGGGCCCGCAAGGAGTCCCTGCTCAAGGCCCTGGGCGCGGGTCTCTCCCGCGATCCCGCCGTGGACCGCGTGGGCGCCGGCCGGCTCCCCGGCCACCCGCTGCCCGGCTGGCGGATCCTGGACGTCCCCCTTGCCCCCGGCGGCGAGGAGGCCCGGGCGGCCCTCACCGTCCGCGAGCCCTGGACCGATCGGCGTCCCAGGATGTGAGACAGGGGACCCGGCATGCGGACGCCGCGGCGTACCATCGTGATCTTGTCCCCGCCCACTGCTACGACCGAGGTTTCCCCATGTCCTCTTCGGTGACCGGGCAGGACGCCACCGGTGCGTCCGCCCCCTCCCTCCCCCTGTCCGACCGCGTGCCCCGCAGCCGGGTGATCCTCGCGTCCCTCGTGGGCACGACGATCGAGTTCTACGACTTCTACGTCTACGCCACCGCGGCCGTTGCCGTGTTCCCCGCGCTGTTCTTCGCGGGCGAGGACGAGACGGCCAAGCTGCTCGCCTCCATGGCGACCTTCGCCGCGGCCTTCGTGGCCCGCCCGATCGGCTCCGTGATCTTCGGGCACTTCGGCGACCGGATCGGCCGCAAGGCCACGCTGATCGGCGCGCTGCTGACCATGGGCGTCGCCACGTTCCTCATCGGCCTGCTGCCCACCTACTACTCGATCGGCATCTGGGCCCCGCTCATCCTGACGATCCTGCGCTTCTGCCAGGGCTTGGGCCTGGGCGGCGAGTGGTCCGGCGCGGCCCTGCTGGCCACCGAGTACGCCGAGGAGGGCAAGCGGGCGCGCGCCGCCATGTGGCCCCAGCTCGGCGCCCCGTTCGGCTTCATCCTGGCCAACGGCTTCTTCCTGGTGCTGACCCTCGTGATGGGCTTCGTCTCGGTCGCCGACCAGGGCACCGACCACCCGTTCCTCACGTGGGGCTGGCGCATCCCGTTCCTGGCCTCCGTGGTCATGGTGGTCCTCGGCCTGTGGGTGCGGTTCAAGCTCGAGGAGACCCCGGTCTTCCAGAAGGCCCTGGACCAGGGCGAGAAGGTCCAGGCCCCGATCGTGGAGGCCTTCCGGAGCTCCTGGCTGCAGATCGTGCAGGGCACGTTCATCATGCTGGCCACCTACATGCTCTTCTACCTGATGACCGCCTGGATCCTCTCCTACGGCATCGGCAGCCCCGAGAACGGCGGCCTGGGCATCCCCTACCGGGACTTCCTCGTGCTGCAGCTGCTCTCCGTGCTCCTGTTCGCCGCGATGGTCCCCGTCTCCGGGTGGGTGGCCGACCGCTACGGCCGGCGCAGCTCGCAGCTGGTCATCACCTCGGTGATCCTGCTCTTCGGGCTCAGCTTCGGGATGCTCATGAACCCGGCCGCGGTCGGCACCGGCGAGGACGTCAGCATGGTCCGCGTGCTGTTCTTCCTCACGGTCGGCATGACCCTGATGGGCCTGACCTTCGGCTCGATGTCCGCGATCCTGCCCGAGCTGTTCCCCACGAACGTGCGCTACACCGGCTCCGGCGTCGCGTACAACGTGGCCTCGATCCTCGGCGCGGCCATCACCCCGTACGTCGCCGTCACCCTCAACGCCAGCTACGGCGTGGGCTCCGTCGGCCTCTACCTCGCGTTCGGCGCCGTGCTGACCCTCGTGGCGCTCTGGTTCTCCCCGGAGACGAAGGACGTCGACATGGCGCACGTCGTCACCCGCCGCTGAGCTGCGGGCAGCACGAGAACGGCCGCATCCCCGTCGGGGATGCGGCCGTTCTCGTGCGGTGCGGGACTCAGACGTGCACGTGCAGGCGGCGGGCGGCCTCCGAGATCGAGCCCGTGAGGGACGGGTAGATCGTGAAGGTGTCGGCGAGGTCGTCGACGTGCAGCTTGTGGGTGACGGCCAGCGCGATCGGGAAGATCAGCTCGGAGGCGCGGGGGCCCACCACCACGCCGCCGATCACCGTGCCGGAGCCCTTGCGGGAGAAGATCTTCACGAAGCCGTCCTCGACCGCCATCATCTTGGCGCGGGGATTGGTGGACAGCTTCAGCATGATGGTGTCCGCCTGGTAGGTGCCGTCCTCGATGGACTTCTCGCTCACGCCCACGGAGGCGATCTCCGGCGAGGTGAAGATGTTGGAGGCGACCAGGTGGGTGCGCAGCGGCTTCACGGCGTCGCCCATGAGGTGCGCCACGGCGATCCGGCCCTGCATGGCCGCCACCGAGGCGAGCGGGAGCACGCCCGTGCAGTCGCCCACGGCGTAGACGCCCGGCACGGTGGTGCGGGAGACGCCGTCCACCTTGATGTGCCCGGAGTCGGCGCGGGCCACCCCGACCTCCTCGAGGCCGAGGTCGTCGGTGGCGGGGATCGCGCCGACCGCCACGAGGCAGTGCGAGCCGGCGATCTTGCGCCCGTCGGAGAGGGTCGCGATCACCCCGTTCTCGGTGCGCTCGACGGAGTCGGCGCGGGAGCGGTTGAGCACGTTCATGCCGCGGCGCTCGAACACGTTCTCGAGGACCGCCGCCGCGTCCTCGTCCTCGCCGGGCAGCACCTGGTCCCGGGAGGACACGAGGGTGACCTCGGCCCCGAGGCCCCGGTAGGCCGAGGCGAACTCCGCCCCGGTGACGCCGGATCCGACCACGATCATGTGCTCGGGGACCTCGGTGAGGTGGTAGACCTGCTTCCAGTTGAAGATCCGCTCCCCGTCCGGCTTCGCGGAGGGCAGCTCGCGCGGGAGGGAGCCGACGGCGAGCAGCACGGCCTGCGCGTCCAGGGTGTACTCCAGCCCGTCCTCGGTGGTGACCTGCACGCTGGTGGGGCTCAGCAGCCGGCCGGTGCCCGCGATCACCTTCACCCCCACCCGCTCGAGCCCGCGCTTGATGTCCCGGGACTGGGACGCCGCGAGGCGCAGCAGACGGGTGTTGACCTTCTCCAGGTCCACGCCGAGGTGGTTGATCTCGTCGCCGTCCATGCTGCCGCCGCGCACGTGCACCCCCAGGTCCGCGGCCTCGGCGAAGCGGGTCATGGCGTCGGCGGAGGCGATGAGCGTCTTGGAGGGGACCACGTCAGTCAGCACCGCCGACCCGCCCAGGCCCTGCTGCTCGACGATGGTCACGTCCGCGCCGAGGCTGGCCGCGACGAGGGCGGCCTCGTAGCCGCCCGGACCGCCGCCGATGATGACGAGCTTCTGGATGGAGAATTCGCTGTGTGCAGTCACCCGGCCATTCTTGCAGGTGCCGCTGCGCGAGAGGAACCGGCCCGGCCGCACCTCGCCGCTCCGGACCATGCGGTAGCTTGTGGCGGGTGGACACAGAGCACAGCACCGACCGGGACGACCCCTTCGAGCTCGCGCAGGAGGCCGCGGACGCCCTCCGCCGCGCCACCGGGGTCGACACGCACGAGATCGCCCTGACCCTCGGCTCCGGCTGGGGCCAGGCCGCGGAGCTCATCGGCGAGACCGTCGCCGAGATCCCGGCCGCGGAGATCCCCGGGTTCACCCCGCCCGCCCTCGAGGGCCACGTCGGCACGCTGCGCTCCGTGCGCACCGCCGCGGGCCGGCACGCACTGGTGATCGGCGCCCGCACCCACTACTACGAGGGCCGGGGCGTGCGCCCCGTGGTCCACGGCGTGCGCACCGCGGCCGCCGCCGGGGCGCGCACCATGATCCTGACCAACGGCTGCGGCGGGCTGAACCCGTCCTGGGGTCCCGGCACCCCGGTGCTCATCAGCGATCACCTCAACCTCACGGGCCGGTCCCCGCTCGAGGGCGCCACGTTCGTGGACCTCACGGACCTGTACTCGCCGCGGCTGCGGGAGCTGGCCCGCGGGGTGGACCCCGCCCTCGACGAGGGGGTCTACGCGCAGTTCCCCGGCCCCCACTACGAGACGCCGGCCGAGGTCCGGATGGCGGGGGTGCTGGGCGCCGACCTCGTCGGCATGTCCACCGCCCTGGAGGCCATCGCCGCCCGGCACGCGGGGATGGAGGTCTTCGGGATCTCCCTCGTGACCAACCAGGCGGCCGGGATCTCCGCGACCCCGCTCTCCCACGAGGAGGTCCTCGAGGCCGGGCGGGCCGCGGGCGCCCGGATCTCCGGGCTCCTCGCCCGCATCGTCGCCCAGCTCTGACCGGCCCCGGGCCGGGACGGACTCCCGGCCCGGCGCCCCGCGCACCCGATCACCGCCAGGAGGCCGCGCCATGACCACCGACTCCCGCACCGAGCCGCAGCTCCTCGACGCCGCGCGCGCGTGGGGCGCCGCCGACCCGGACCCCGTCACCCGCGCCGAGCTGGCGGGCCTCGTCGAGGCCGCCGGGACCGGCGACGCCGCGGCGCGGGCGGAGCTCGCGGACCGCTTCTCGGGCACCCTCCAGTTCGGCACCGCGGGGCTGCGGGCGGCCATGGGGGCCGGGCCCATGCGAATGAACCGGGTGGTGGTGCTGCGCGCCGCCGCAGGGCTGGCCGCCCACGTCCTGGCCGTGCAGACCCCGGCGGACGCCACCGCGGACGCCGCCGCGGTGGCGTCCGCCCGGCGACCCCGCGCGGTGGTCGGCTACGACGCCCGGCACCGCTCCGACGTCTTCGCCCGGGACACCGCCGCGGTGTTCACGGCCGCCGGGATCGAGACGCTGCTGATGCCCTCGGCGCTGCCCACCCCCGTGCTCGCGTGGGCGGTGCGGGCCCTCGGGGCCGAGGTGGGCGTCATGGTCACGGCCAGCCACAACCCGCCGGCGGACAACGGCTACAAGGTCTACCTGGGCGGGCGGGCCGTGGAGCCCGAGGCCCGCGGCTGCCAGATCGTGGCCCCGCAGGACCGGCTGATCGCCGAGCGGATCGCGGCCGTCGGCCCCGTCGGGGAGATCCCGCGGGCGCGCGAGGGGTGGACCGTCCTGCCGCGCAGCGTCGAGCAGGACTACCTCGACGCCGTCGTCCCCGCCGCCCCGGGCGCGGAGCGGTCCCTGCGGATCGTCCTCACCGCGATGCACGGGGTGGGCGGGCGCACGACGACGGAGGCCCTGCGGCGGGCCGGTCTCGCCGACGTCCACCCTGTCCCCGAGCAGGCGGAGCCGGACCCGGACTTCCCCACTGTCGCGTTCCCCAATCCCGAGGAGCCCGGCGCCCTCGACCTGGCCCTGGCCGCCGCCCGCGCGGAGGGCGCGGACCTCGTCCTCGCCAACGACCCCGACGCGGACCGGGTGGCCGTGGCCGTCCCGGTGCCCGGGGCCGGGAGCACAGCGGGCGGGAGCGCGGACCAGGACTGGCGGATGCTGCGCGGCGACGAGGTCGGCGCGCTGCTCGGCCACGCCGCCGCGGCGCGCTGGGCGGGCCGCGCCGGCGCTGTGTTCGCCAACTCGATCGTCTCCTCCCGGCTGCTGGGCCGGATCGCCGCCGCGGCCGGGATCGAGCACCGGGAGACGCTGACCGGGTTCAAGTGGATCGCCCGCGTCCCGGGGCTGGTGTACGGCTACGAGGAGGCGCTGGGCTACTGCGTGGCCCCCGAGGTCGTCAGGGACAAGGACGGGATCAGCGCCGCCGTGGCCGTGGCGGTGCTCGCCGACGAGCTGCGCGCGCAGGGCCGGACCCTGCTCGACGTCCTGGACGACCTCGCCGTCGCCCACGGGCTGCACGCGACCGACCAGCTGAGCATCCGGGTGGCGGACCTGGCCCGCATCCCGGTCATGACGGCCGCCCTGCGGGACGACCCTCCGGCCGCGCTGGGCGGCTCCGAGGTCGTGGAGGTCGTGGACCTCGCCGCCCCGGGCACCGGGCTGCCGCCCACGGAGGGCCTGCGCCTGCTCACCGCGGACGGCGCACGGGTGATCGTGCGCCCGTCCGGGACGGAGCCGAAGCTCAAGTGCTACCTCGAGGTGGTCTCCCCGGTGGTGGGCCGGGCGGGGCTGCCGGCTGCCCTGGCCGAGGCGCAGGAGCGGCTGGCCCGGATCCGCGCCGAGCTCGAGTCCGCCCTGGGCCTCTGACGGCGCCGGGTCCTACCTCCGGCCCGGCCCGCGCGGGGCGCTCCAAGGCGCCGGCCGCTGCGTCCCGTCGCCGCCCCGGGCGAGGACCCCCCGGGAGATGGCCCGGGTGAAGCGCGTGACCACCTTCTCCAGCGGTCCCTGGCCCAGGGCCCGCTTCCACAGCAGGGCGAACACCGTGAACGTCACGATCTGGCCCCAGGTCCAGGCCATGGGGGCGAGGTCGTAGTACTCCGGCCACAGGATCAGCAGGTGGGCCGTGTAGAGCGTGAACGTCATCGCGCCCGCCGCGGCGATCGGTGCGAGGACCCGGCCGGCCACCCGCTCCAGGAGCAGGCAGATGCCGAGGACGGACAGTGCGAGGCCCACATTGAGCACCAGGAACACCGGTGTGTTCGAGTGCGGAGTGGGGATCAGCAGCCACCACAGGGTGTCGGTGGGCAAGGAGGGGTCCCCGCCGAAGACCATCACCTCGTCGATCGCCGACCGGTCCATCCAGGGCGTGCCCTGGACGATCGCCTCGTAGCCGCCGAGCACCCGCAGCGCGAGGACGGAGAACCCCCACGTGAGCAGGGCCACGGCGGCCCCGGCCCCCGCGAGGAGGATCTGCACCCTCCGGCTCGTCAGGTCGGTGCGTCCAATGGCCAGTCCGGCCAGCAGGAACGCCATCCAGGGCAGGGCGGGATAGACGCCGGTCAGCAGCAGCTGGGAGAGGACGGTGCCCGGGTCGACGACCAGGTCCACGAGACTGGGGTTCGCGTATTCGAGCCCCGGCAGCACGTCGAGGGACCACTGCATGAGGAAGGGCGCGGCGAGGGCGAAGAGCGCGGCCCACAGCAGGAGTGACCGTGTCCGGAGGCGCAGGAAGGGCACGGCCAGCAGGAACAGCAGTCCGTAGTAGATGAGGATGTTGCTCACGGGCAGCGCCAGGAAGCCCAGCAGGAAGCCGACGAGGGCGATCACGCCCGCCCGTCCGGCCAGCGCCCACCGGGTGGCCGTCATCCGCCGTCCCGTGCGGGGCGTGCGCCCGCCCGACGCGAAGGCCAGGCTGACACCTGCGAGCGTGGCGAACAGGGCGGCGGAGTGGCCGGCGAACAGGGTCCAGGACAGGTTCGCCGCGCCGGTCTGCTCGTCCCAGGACGGCAGCGTGTGCACGGCGACCATGCCGAACAGGGCGAGGCCCCGGGCGGCGTCGACGCCGAGCAGACGCCGACCCGGGCGGGCGCCTCCGGCGGCGTCGCCCCCCGGGTCCCCGCTCAGGACCTGGGTGGTGGCAGCCGTCCCCGGCGGCGGCGTGCGGTGTGCGGACATTCGGTCCCCCATGGATCGATCGGTGCGTGCCCCCCGGCACGGCGCCCGGTGCCCGCTCGAGTGTCCTGGCGGACGGACTCACGGCGCGCCGGTGCATCACCAAGCTTACTCGAGCAAACGCCGGTCGGCGCTCGTGCTAGGAATCATCTTGGGCCGCGGCGCGCTCCTCGGCGGCGCCCAGCTGGCGCGCGAGGATGCGGGCGTACGGGAGTCCGAAGTGGTCCACACCATCCCGGATCCGGATCCGGGCGTGGTCGTAGCCCTGCTCCTCGTACCAGTGCTGCCCGTCCCAGGCCGCGGCCAGGGCGTTGAACCGGGCCTGCGGGTCGGTGCCGTCGTCCTCCGCGCCCACGTCCCAGCGCAGGCGCAGCTCCTCGCGCTGCTCGCGGGTGGGCTCCGCGGAGGGCGAGTCCGGGGCCTGCCCGCCGCCCATCATGATCGCGCCGCCGCCGGGCACGAGGTCGACGTGGTCCGCCAGCAGCTCCTGACTGATGAACTGGGCCCCGCCGGAGTACCCGGTCAGCCAGGTCCGGGAGCGGTCGATGTCGTACTCCGGCTCGAGACGCTCCTCGACGAGCGCCCGGAACCACCGCCCGTTGTGGTCCCGCTCCTCCCACCAGGTGGTGTCCCCCGAACGGTCGGGGGTCCGCGGGACCACCAGCAGCATGTTGTGCTCCCGGGCGACCTCGGCCAGGCAGGAGGAGGTGTACTCGGGGCTCTCGTACTCGAAGGCCCCGTCCCCGTGGAAGTGGTACACGACGCCCACCGGCCGGTCCCAGTCCAGGCCCTCGGCGAAGACGTGGTAGGAGCTCGTGATGCCCTCGTGCTCGAACTCTTGCTGGAAGCGGTCCTGCCGATCCTGCCCGGGGCCGAACACGCGGGCGTCCAGCACCGCCGCGTCCGTGGGCCCGCCGGGTCCGCGGGCCGTCACGCGGACGCCGTCGAGGCCGTAGCGGGCGCAGGAGACGGTCTCGGGGGCCGCGGCCTCCGGGGGCTCCTCGGTGCCCCGGCCGACGAGCAGGGCCACCGTCGCGACGAGCAGGACCACCAGCGCCAGGGCGCCCGCCGCGAGCAGGCCCAGCCGCCGCCGGGAGCGCCGGGACGTCTCGCCGCGGTGGCGGTGCTGGTGCCACGGCCACCGCAGACCGCGCCAGGGGTGTTGTCGTGTCACCCGGTCATCTTACGGAGAGGCTCCTGGGAGAACGCCGACGACGTGCCGTCAGCCGGGCAGACCGATGTGCACCCGTCCGTCCCGCACCTCGACCGGGTGCACCGGCAGGGCGGGTCCGTCGCCGGTGAGGCACCGGCCGGTCGCGAGGTCGTAGACCTCCTTGTGCAGCGGCGAGGCGACCGTGACGGCCGGGCCGCGGGAGCCGAGGATGCCGCGGGCCATCACGCAGGCCCCGGTGCGCGGGTCGCGGTGGTCGGCCGCGAGCACCGTCTCGGCGTCCACCCGGTACAGGGCCACCTGGCGCCCGGCCACCCGGGCGGCCTCGCCCCACAGGGGCTCGAGGTCGGCCAGCGCGCACACGTCGTGCCACGCGGTCCCGGCGGCACGGGCCGGGGCGTCCGGCGCCGTGGCGGCCGCGGTCACGGCCGTCATCCCCAGCGCCGGAGCCGGCGTCGGAATCGGGGTCGGAATCGGGGTCAGGGTCGTGCTCACGGGGGCCTCCTGCGGCTCGGCGGATCATCGGGGCGGATCGTCGGGCTCGACGCGTCGTGCTCGACGCTAGGCGGGGCGGATGACCGGCACGCGCCGGCGCCGTTTCGCGCCGGTCAAAGCCCGCTCACACGGGGCGGGCGCCGTGGTGAGGAAGCCGAAAGGCGACCGGAACGGAGGGGCAACGGCGGGGCAATCCCCCGCTCCTAGAGTCGGCAGCGACGCCCCAGCCCCTCACCGTTCCCGGAGGTCCCCGTGCCGCGCTCCCCCTTCTCACCGCAGTCCCCGCAGCACGTCGTCGTGGTCGGCGGCGGGCCCGCCGCCCACCGCTTCGCGGAGGCGGTGCTCTCCGCGCAGGACCACCACGTGCGCCTGACCGTGTTCGCCGACGAGCCGTGGACCCCCTACGACCGCGTCCAGCTGTCCAAGGCGCTCACGGGTCCCGACGGCGCGGTCGACCTGACCCTGGGCGGCGGCACCGTGTGGCAGGACCCCCGGGTGGAGCTCCGCCAGGGCGTGAAGGCCCGGGAGATCGACCCCGCGGCGCGCACGGTCACGGCGGCCGACGGCACCGTCACCGGCTACGACGAGCTCGTCCTGGCCACCGGCTCCGACGCCGCCCGCCTGGACGTCCCCGGCGCCCACCACGCGTTCGTCTTCCGCACCCTCGACGACGTCGCGGGGATCCGCGCCGAGGTCGAGCGGCTGCGCGCCCGCTACGGGCGCACCCCGCACGGCGTGGTGATCGGCGGGGGCCTGCTGGGTCTCGAGGCCGCGGGCGGGCTCCAGGAGCTCGGCGCGGAGGCCACGGTGGTGCACTCCCGCAAGTGGCTCATGAACGCCCAGCTGGACGAGGGCGCCGGCCGCTCCCTCAACGCCCTCATCTCCGCGCGCGGCGTGCGCCTGCACCTGGGCGAGCGCCCCTCCGGCGTGGGGCTGCGCAAGTCCGACGGCGAGGTGTGCGCCGTCGAGTTCCGGGACTCCCCCGACCTCGAGGCGGACCTGGTGATCGTGGCCACCGGCATCCGGGCCCGGGACCGGCTGGCCTTCAACGCGGGCCTGGAGACCGCCCCGCGCGGCGGCGTGGTGATCGACGAGGCCTGCCGCACCTCCGCGGAGCACGTGTGGGCGATCGGCGAGGTCGCCTCCTGGAACGGGGAGTGCCTCGGGCTCGTGGCCCCCGCGAACACCATGGCGGAGATCGTCGCGGACCGGCTCGCGGGCGGGCGCTCCAGCTTCGACGGGTTCGACACCGCGACCAAGCTCAAGCTCTCCGGCGTGGACGTCGCGTCCTTCGGCGACGCCTACGGCGAGACCGAGGACTGCCTCGAGGTCGTCTACGCGGACCCCGCCCGCGGGATGTACCAGAAGGTCGTCACGACCCAGGACGCGAAGACCCTGCTGGGCGGGGTGTTCGTGGGCGACGCCGAGCCGTACAACGCGCTGCGCCCGCTGCTGGGCCGGGAGCTGCCCGGCGAGCCCGGTGCCTACCTCTCGGCGTCCGGCGGGGACGCCCCGGCCGGGGACCTGCCCGACGACGCCGTCATCTGCTCCTGCAACAACGTCACGACCGGTTCCGTGCGGGAGCAGATCTCCTGCGGCGTGCACGAGATCGGTGAGCTGAAGACGTGCTCGCGGGCCGGCACGCAGTGCGGGTCCTGCGTCCCGATGCTCAAGAAGACCCTGGACCGGGAGCTGGCCAAGGCCGGCGTGGAGATCTCGAAGGCCCTGTGCGAGCACTTCGAGCTCTCCCGCGCCGAGCTCTTCGAGGCCGTGCGCGCCCTCGACCTGTCCTCCTGGGACGAGGTCGTCGCCCGCTTCGGCACCGGTCTGGGCTGCGACATCTGCAAGCCCGTGGTCGCCTCCGTGCTCGCCTCCCAGCGGGACGAGTACGTGCTCGACGCCGGCCGCGGCGCCCTGCAGGACACCAACGACCGGGCGCTGGCCAACATGCAGAAGGACGGCACCTACTCCGTGGTCCCGCGCGTGCCGGCCGGGGAGATCACCCCGGAGAAGCTCATCGTGCTCGGCGAGGTGGCCCGCAAGCACGGCCTGTACACGAAGATCACCGGAGCCCTGCGCGTGGACATGTTCGGGGCCCGGCTCGAGCAGCTGCCCGAGATCTGGCGGGAGCTCGTGGACGCCGGCTTCGAGTCCGGGCAGGCCTACGGCAAGGCCCTGCGCAACGTGAAGTCCTGCGTGGGCTCCACATGGTGCCGCTACGGGGTGCAGGACTCCGTGGGCATGGCCGTGCGGCTGGAGCTGCGCTACCGGGGGCTGCGCTCGCCGCACAAGTTCAAGATGGGCGTCTCGGGCTGCGCCCGCGAGTGCGCCGAGGCCCGCGGCAAGGACGTGGGCATCATCTCCACGACCGACGGCTGGAACCTCTACACCGGCGGCAACGGCGGCGCGAACCCCGCCCACGCCCAGCTGCTGGCCCAGGGCCTGGACGACGAGACCCTGGTCCGGTACATCGACCGGTACCTCATGTACTACATCCGCACCGCGGACCGGATGCAGCGCACCGCCCGGTGGCAGGAGGAGCTCGACGGCGGGATCGACCACGCGCGCGCCGTCGTCGTCGAGGACTCCCTGGGCATCGGCGAGGAGCTCGAGGCCGCCATGGCCCGGCACGTGGACCGCTACGAGGACGAGTGGGCCGCGACGCTGGCAGACCCCGAGCGGCTGCGCCGCTTCCGCTCCTTCGTCAACGACGCCGCCCCGGACGACTCCCAGGACTACGTGCTGGAGCGCGGTCAGCGCCGGCCCGCGACCGACGCCGAGCGCGCCGCCGCCGAGGTGGGCGAGGGCCCCGTGCTGCTGACCGGCCCGAGCATCCCCGTGCGCGAGGGCGCCGACGCCGCCGCGGCCGCCGAGTGAGACGACCGGGGGTCAGACGGCCGGCACGGCGCTGATCCCGCCCTCCCGGAACGCGTCGACGAACAGGGCGTGGTCGTGCCGGACCGTGGCGGCGTAGTCCTCGGCGAAGTCGACGAGGTCCTCGACGAACTCCTCCTCCCGGCCCTCCAGCACGTCCATGATGGCGGTCTCCGTGCGGAACGGCACGAGGTCGTGGTCGCCGTCCTCGTCCGTGGAGCAGTGGATCTTGGCCGTGGCCTGCCCGAGGTCCCGCAGGACGGGGGCGATCTGGTCGGGTTCGGTGAGGTCGCCCCACTCCAGGTCCAGCGTGTAGGGGGAGAGCTCGGAGACGACGAAGGCCTGGCCCTCCAGCACGGTGTGGCCCAGGAGCGGGTCGGTGTGGGTCTGCAGCGACCGCTGGCTCACCACGGCGCGGTGGCCGTCGTCGGCGAAGAACTGCCGCACCCTTTCGTCGGTCACGATCCGGCTGGGGGCGGCTGTCTTGGCCTGCTTCATGGTGAGCACGATGTCGTTCTCCTGCGCCTCGTCGAAGCCCTCGATGAGGAGGTTGTAGGCCGGCAGCCCCGCGCTGCCGATGCCGAAGCCCTTCTTCCCCACGATGGCCTTGACCTTGTAGAACACCCGGCGCCGGGCCCGGTCGTCCTCCGGGACGGTGCCCAGGTAGTCCTCGAAGGCCGCCTCGACCCTCTGCTGCTCGGCCTCGTCCAGGTGCCGGGTGGAGCCGTCCTCGGCGAAGTGCCGCTCGTAGGCGTCGATGACGGTCATCGACTCCAGGAACCGGGTCCGGCGGGCGGTGCGCGCGGCGTGCAGCACGTCGAGGACGGGCCCCTCGGCGTTGTCGAGGTGGAAGGCGAAGTCGGCGCTGCCGTCGGCCACGTAGTCGCGGACGCGGTCGAGATAGGCCCGCAGATAGGTCCGTGCGAGGTCGCGGGCGACCTCGGAGGGAAGCGCCTTCTGCCAGCACAGCAGGGACAGCGAGGCCACGAAGCGGCGCAGGTCCCAGGAGAAGTGCCCCACGTAGGCCTCGTCGAAGTCGTTGACGTCGAAGGTCAGCCGGCCCTCGCTGCTCATGTAGGTGCCGAAGTTCTCCGCGTGCAGGTCCCCCTGGATCCAGACCCGGCTCGTGCGCTCGTCCGCCCAGGCGTCCTCCAGCTGCCCCATGTCGGCGTAGAACAGGGCCGCGCTGCCGCGGTAGAACGCGTACGGGTCCGCGGCCATCTTCCGGAACCGCGTCCGGAACGCGAGCGGGTTCGCGTGCATGAGGTCCTCCAGGGCCTCCACGAGGGTGTCCACGATGTGCTGCTGACGCTCGGCCGACTCAATCATCCGGCGACCCTAGCGGGATCCCCTGGGAGCCGGGGCGACAGAGTCAGGGTGCTTCCCGGACGCCGGATCCGGCTCACGGAGGGGATGCGGTACCGGCAGACCGTGCGCCGCCGGCGCCGTGTTGGCGGTCCTCAGGTCCCGGGCCGTAGCGTGAGCGGATGAGCACGAGAAGCAGAGCGGGATCGTGGGTGTTCCTCACGGCGGTGGCCGTGGCCGTGGCCAGTGCCCTGGGGCTGGGGCTGATGCAGCGCTGGGACGGGATGCTGCGCTTCGCGGCGGTGACGGTGGTGCTGCTGCTGACCCGGCGGGCGAAGGTGCCCACCGGCTTCGTGGCGGCCTTCGCGGTATTGGTGCTGCTGGCGATGTGGGGGTCCGTGCAGCACTGGTATGCAGAAATCCCGCACTTCGACACGGTCGTCCACGTCCTGACCCCCGGCAGCCTGGCGGCGGTGTCCTACTTCCTGCTGGTCGACGCCGGCCTGCTGCCCGATGCCCGCCGGCCCGGGGGCTCGGTCCGGGGGTGGGCGCCGGTGCTGTGGGTGACCCTGGTCGGATCGGCCGCGGCGGTGCTGTGGGAGTACTACGAGTGGGTCGTCGAGCAGATCAGCCCGCAGGGCATGCTGGTGGGCTACACGGACACGGTCGTGGACCTGTTCGCCGGGATGTGCGGCTCCCTGGTCGCCGGTCTTTTCGTGCTCCGCTGGGCGCGCCGGCACACCGGGAGCTGAATCCCCCAGCATCGACCCCGAGCCGATCGGGTCCTGCGGTCCTTGGGCGGCTTGACCCGCCGGCCGGACCGGCGCCTGACCGTGACCGCCCGGGCGCATGGCTGTTCCTTGTCCCTTCCCTTGCCGCGAGCCGTGCCGGTCCCTCTAGGGTGGGGCATGGCCACGGGCGAGGCAGCCCGCACCGATCCGAGGAGCAGTGCAGCGATGACCGACGTGACATCCTTCGACGGGACCCGGCTGGCGTTGCACATCTGGGGGCCCGCCGACGCCCCCATCGTCGTGCTGGTGCACGGCCTCGGTCTCTCCAGCGACTCCTGGGGGACGGTCCCGGACCTGCTCGCCGCGGAGCACCTCGTGGTGGCCTACGACCTGCGCGGGCACGCCCAGAGCGGTGACGCCCGCAGCGGCGACTACTCCATGGAAGCCCATGCGAAGGACCTCGACGCGGTGCTGCGCGCCGTCGTCCCCGACGGTTCGGCCGCCGTGGTGGTCGGCAACAGCCTCGGCGGGGGGATCGTCGTCGCCCGCGCCCACCACTGCGGCAACGACCGTGTCGCCGGGGCCGTGTTCGCCGGCTCCGGCGGATCCACCGTCACCTTCCCCGGCTTCCCGGCACGCGACCTGCCGGCACCGGTGCAGGCGGCCCTGCGCCTGGGCTGGATGAAGGTGCTGCGCACCGTCGTGCTGGTCGGCAAGCGGATCCGGTCTCTGGAGGTCCTGTCCGACCGGCTCGTCCGCCGGTTCGCCTTCACCTCCGAGGCTCCGCGCGAACTCGTCGCCAGGGTGCGGGAGGACTTCCTCAACAGCCGGCCTCGCGCCCTGGCCCGCACCACGCTGGCCAGCATCAGCCATGACGGCAGCCGGATGGCCCCGGACCTGACGGTGCCCACCCTGGTCATCCACGGCAGCGCGGACCCCGAGGTGTCCGAGGAAGAACTGCGCAGACTGATGGGGGCGCTGCCCGACGGCGAACTCCTCAGCCTCCCCGACGAGGGCCACATGCTGCCCCTGACCCGCCCCCAGCTCGTCGCCGAGCAGGTGGCACGCTGGGTCGCCCACGTCCTCCCCGCGGCAGACCCGGCCGGCGGGTAAAGCGTCAGGCAGTCGGGCAGGCCGTCAGTGGGGGCGGCCGCCGCCGCGCCTGAGTGTCTCCTCGGCACATCCGGCGAAGTCACACCGGAGACCGTCACGGGCCGGTCACGTTTCCGGCCGGGTCCGGTCCACTGGCGCCTCGGCTGTTGAAAAGGACCACTCAGGGTGCTTACGGTCGGCCGGTCCACCGCAGGTTCGCCGCGCACCGGTCCCACCGCACCGGGCCCACCGCAGCAACTCATCCAGGAGGCACCGAATGACCACTCGTGATCGCCGCCCCACCGCCCGCACCGCCGCCGCAGCCCTGGCCGCCGTCGCCGGACTGGGCCTGGCCGGGTGCAGCACCGAAGGCCCCGAGACCGGCACCGACGTCGAGGACGTCACCGAGGGCGAGGTTCTGGAGTCCTCCCCCGCCCCGGAGAACAATCCCACGGCCGGGGACACCTTCATCGGCAACTACGACCAGGACTTCTACGACGACCGCGAGACCTACGTCGGTCAGGAGGTCACTCTCACGGCCGAGGTCGGCCAAGTCATCGACGACGACGCCTTCGTGATCGCCGGCACCGCGGGAACCACTGTGGACCGGCTGCTGGTGCTCTACGACATGGACCAGGTCGACATCGAGGAGGGCCAGGTCGTGGAGGTCACCGGCACCGTCCAGCAGGCCTTCGACCTGCCCACCATCGAGGACGAGAAGCAGAAGGACCTCGAGGACGAGCTCTACGCCGACCACGACCAGCAGCCCTACGTCGAGGCCGCCGAGGTGCAGTTGATGCCGGAGGAGTAGAGACCCCACCGAGCCGAGAATCGGACGTCCCGGAGAGCAGGGCC
The DNA here is from genome assembly GCF_947500125.1 of uncultured Kocuria sp. GTDB lineage: Bacteria > Actinomycetota > Actinomycetes > Actinomycetales > Micrococcaceae > Kocuria. The sequence continues at coordinate 115,798 of NZ_CANMRA010000001.1, forward strand.
GCCCCTGTCCGCACATGGACAGAGGCGGCCCCTGCACGAGGACACGCTCGTGCAGGGGCCGCCCCCCGGGGCCGGGCGACCCGGCCCCGGTCCTCACTCCTGCTCGAGGACCTCCCCGCTGGTGGCCATGATGTAGGGCTCACCCTCGAAGTCCGTGAAGGTACGGCGGCGTCCCCGCGGTCCTCGGCGGCGGCCCGGCGCTCGGCCGGTGTTGCGGTGATCCGTCCCCGCTGGACGACCGGCTCCTTCTGCGGCGGGACGGCCATGACAGTGAAGACCCTCGAACCCATCGGGGTGGCGGGGCCCACGTCTTCCACATCCGGAATCAGTCCCCAGAGCCACGCTCCCCGCTCCGCACAGTCGCCGCGACGGTGCAAAGCGGCCGGTGCGGAATCGGAAACCTGGGGAAACACCACGGTCACAGGACCGACCTACGCTCGGAGCATGACCACTGCCCCCTCCGCCCCCGCCCCCGGTGACCACGGCGCTCGCGGCGCGCTCGGTGAGCTGACCGGGTTCCGCGTCGGCGTGACGGCCCACCGCCGCGCCACGGACTTCATCGCCGCCCTGGAGCGCCGCGGCGCGCAGGTGGTGCACGCGCCCGCCCTGATGATCTCCCCCGTGGCCGAGGACACCCGGGTGGTCGAGGACACCCGCGCGCTGCTCGCCCACCGGCCGGAGATCGTCGTGGTGACCACGGCCTACGGGCTGCGCCGGTGGTTCGAGGCCGCCGACGCCGCGGGCCTCGGCGAGGACCTGCGGGACGCGTTCCGGGCCGCGCGGGTCCTCACCCGCGGGGCGAAGGCCCGGGGCCAGGTGCTCTCCCTCGAGCTCGAGGACGCGGAGGCCTCCGAGGACGAGCGGACCTCCTCGGTGGTCGACCGGCTCCTCGCCAACGGCGTGGCCGGCGCCCGCGTGGCCGTCCAGCTGCACGGGATGGCCGACGAGCTCCAGCTGGAGCGGCTCGTGGCCGCGGGGGCGCGCGTGGACACCGTGGCCCCCTACCGGTGGCTCTCCGCCGACGACGGCGAGCGCCTGCCCGCCCTGATCCGCGACGTCTGCGAGCGCCGCCTGGACGTGCTGACCTTCACCGCCGCCCCCGCCGTGGACTCCCTGTTCAGCACCGCCCAGGAGCTGGGCCGCTACGAGGACCTCGTGGACGCCCTGCGCGCGGACGTCACGGCCGCCGCAGTGGGACCCGTGTGCGCCGGGCCGCTGCGCGAGGCCGGGGTGGAGCCGCTCGTGCCGGAGCGCTTCCGGCTGGGGGCCCTGGTCCGGGCCGTGTGCACCCACGCGATCGAGCAGCGCACCCTCGTGGTGCCCACCCGGCACGGGACGCTGCGGCTGATGAGCACCGGCGCTGCGCTCGAGGACGTGTTCGTCCCGCTCTCCGACGCCCAGGTCGCGGTGCTGCGGGCGCTCGCGGCGCACCCCGGGTCGGTGGTCTCCCGGGGGCTGCTGCTGTCCGCGGTGCCGGGTCTGGAGACAGAGCACGCCCTGGAGATGGTGATCTCGCGGCTGCGCCGGATCCTGCCCGCTCCCCTGGTGGTGACCGTGATCAAACGCGGCTACCGGCTGGACGTCTGAGCCACGGCCCGGCGGACCGGGCGGACCACCGCGTTCATCGCCTGCTCCACCGGGCCCGCGCCGAAGGCCCGCTGCCAGGCTAGGGCGAACAGCACGGAGAGCACCAGGCTCGCGATCAGCCACAGCGCGGGGGCGGTGTAGAACAGCTCGAAGGACAGGAAGACGAGGTGCGCCGTGTACAGGGTCAGCGTCATCGCGCCGAGGGCCGCCAGGGGCTGCAGCCACGCGCCGTGCCGGCGGGCGAGGAGCAGGCACGTCCCGACGACGGCGAGGCTCACCCCGAGGCTCCACGCCACGGAGAACGGCGTGTTGACGTCCGGTGTGGTGAGCACGAGCCACCACGGCGAGGTGGTCGGCAGCGTCCCCGTGGGGCCGTACACCAGCAGGCTCTCGAGCTGCGCCGCGGTGAGGTCCGGGTCGCTGAATAGCAGCCGCGTGTAGACGTCCCCCGCGTAGAGCAGCTGCCGCGAGACGAGCTTCGCGGTCACCGCGAGCGCCGCGCCCACCACGAGCAGCCGGACCTGGACGTCGCGGCGGCGGAGGTTGAGCCGGCCGATGGCCATGCCCGTCAGCACGTAGGCCAGGTACGGCAGGGCCGGGTAGGTCCCCGTCAGCAGCAGCTGCCCCAGCACCGCGAGCGGTTCGGCGGCCAGGGTGGCGAAGGTCGGGTTGTACAGGGAGAACCCGGGCAGCGAGTCGCCCAGGAGGTGCAGCAGCAGCGGACCGGCCACGAGGAAGACCGCCGCGCCGGCGAACAGGGCCCGGGACCCGAGCCCCAGGAACGGCAGGGCGAGCAGGAAGTACGCGGCGAAGTAGATCAGGATGTTGTACGCCGGGGGCTCCGGCGGCATGAGCAGGCCGATCAGCAGCCCGAGGAGCAGGAGCAGCAGCGCGCGCACCACGATGCCCACCCGGGCGGCGGTCATCTCGCGGCCCCGGAAGGGCCGGCGGCCGCCGGAGGTGAACGCCAGCCCCGTGCCGGCCAGCAGGGCGAACAGGGCCGGGGAGTCGCCGGGGAACAGGATCCACGTCACGGTGGGCTTCCCCGTGGCGGCGTAGGACATGGGCAGGATGTGCACGCACATGATCGCGACGAGCGCCAGCCCGCGGGCGGCGTCGACGCCCACCGAGCGCCGGGTTCCACGCCGGGCGGCGCGGCCGGTGCCGCCCGCCGCGGGCGGGTTCTCGGTGGTGCGCTCCCTCATGGGTGGTCGTCCTGTTCGTCGGGTCCGGTCCTCGGGGTCGGGGCCCGGAGACGGGCCACGGGCGCGACCATCTTCGCACCCCGGGGCACCCGGGCCAACCGGGACGGGCCCGCCACGGTGTCCACCCTTGTGCGAAAGCACACCGACGGCGGATCGACGGCGCACCGGTCCCCGGCACCGCCGGGCCCCGTCACACCGCGGCCGCGTGCTCCTCGACGAGCCGGCGCACGGCGTCCTTGCAGCCCCCGCACCCGGTCGAGGCGCGGGTGGCGCAGCTGACCTCCTCGACCGTGGCGGCGCCCCGGCCCACGGCGTCGGTGATCCCGCCCATGGTGACGCCCGCGCAGTGGCAGACCGTCGACTCCGGGGTCATCGGGCTCTCCTCGCCCCCGGCGTCCGGGCCGTCGAGGCGCAGCAGGACGCTCGGGTCCTCGGGCACCGTCTCGCCCCGGTCGTGGAGCAGCCCGATGCCGGCCGCGGCGCGGGGCAGACCGAGCACGATGTAGCCCTCCAGCGTGCGGTCCGGGCCGAGCACGAGCTTCGCGTAGGTCCCCGCCCCGCCGTCCGCCCACTGCACCACGGACCCGCCGTCCGCACGGATCTCCCACGGCAGCCCGCCGACCGCCCCGGCGCAGGCGAGCTCCACCTGGTGCGCCTTGAGCCGCACCGCGCCGGCGGGCCCGCCGGTCAGCGGCGCGAGCACCGCCGTGCCGCCCTCGGCCACGGCCTCGAGCTCGGCGCGGAACCGGGCGGCCAGCCACTCCGCCTGCCGCCACCCGGGGCCCACGAGTCCGGACGGGCCCATGCCCTCCCGGCCCGGGCAGACCTGGCAGGACGGGTCCTGGCACAGCACCTCGGCGCAGTCGCCGATCGCGAACACCCGCTGCTCCACGTCGGCCTCGAGCTCGTGGTCGACCACCACACCGCGGGCGGTGCGCAGGCCGGCGCCCTCGGCGAGCTCCGTGCGGGCCGTGACCCCGATCGAGAGCAGCAGCAGCTCGCCGGGGACCTCGCGGCCGTCCTCCAGGAGCAGGCCGCGGAAGCGCCGGTCCTCGTCCAGGAGCACCTCGCGCGCGGGGGTCCCGGAGACCACCCCCACGCCGGCGTCCGCGAGCGCCCGGCCCAGCAGCGCGCCACCGGCCGCGTCGAGGGAGCGGGTCATCACCCACGGGGCGTGGTGGACCACGGTCACCGGGCAACCGACCTCACCGGCGGCGAGCGCGGCCTCGAGCCCGAGCACGCCGCCGCCCAGGACCACCACCCGGCCCCGGCGTTCGACGACCTCGCGCACGGCCCGGGCGTCGCGCAGGTCCCGCAGGGCCGTGACCCCGGCCGGCAGGTGCTCGTAGGCGTTGGGGTCGGGGTTGATGCCGCGCAGCACGGGCAGGTTGGGGCGGGCGCCGGTGGCCAGGACCAGGCGGTCGTAGCCGAGCTCACGGGTCTCCCCCGTCGGTCCGTCCGTGAGGCGCAGGATCCGGCGGGAGCGGTCGATCCGGGTCACCTGGGTGCCGAGCAGGACGTCGATCCCGGACCGCGCGAGCGACTCGGGGTCGGCCAGCCCCATCGTGGCGCGCTCGGCCCGGCCCATCGCGTGCTCGCCCACGAGGACCCGGTTGTAGGCGGGGTCGGGCTCCCCGCCGACCACGGTCAGCCGGATCGTGCCCGCGGCGGCGAGGTCGGCGACGTCGTCGACGAAGCGCGCGGCCACGGGGCCGAAGCCGATCACGACCACGTGCTCGCCGGGCCGCATGGGGGCTCCCGCCGGGCGGGAGGGGCGGTGCGTGCTCATCGGACCCTCTCCTCGGGGGCGATCGCGCGGACGGTGACCGAACCGGCCTTGAACTCGGGCATGGACGAGATCGGGTCCACGGCGTCCGAGGACACGAGCTTGTTGGCGGTCTGGTTCCCGGCGTAGTGGAAGGGCAGGAACACGGTGTCGGGACGGATGTCCGTGGTGAGCTGGGCGAGGGCCACGGCCTGGCTGCGGGCGCTCGTGAGCTCGACCACGGCACCGTTGCGGATGCCGAGAGAGGCGGCCGTCGCGGGGTGAATCTGCATCATCGACTCGGGGCGGGCCTCGTGGAGCGAGGGCACGCGCCGGGTCTGGTTCCCGGACTGGTAGTGCTCCAGGTACCGGCCCGTCACGAGGGTCAGGGTCCCCGCCCGGTGCAGGGGCTCCCGGCGGTTCCGGCGCGGGCTCGGGTCCACGGCGCGGCCGGCGGCGCGCGGGCGCACGGGGACCAGCACGGCGCGGCCGTCCTCGTGGCCGAAGCGTTCGAGGAAGGCTCGGGGCGTGCCCGCGGAACTGCCGGCGGGGTAGGGCCAGTAGCAGGCCTCGTCGGCGTCCAGGGCGGCCCAGGCCATGCCCGAGTAGTCGGCCTTGCCCCCGGCCGAGGCCAGGCGCAGCTCCTCGAAGACCTCCTCGGGTGCGGTGCCGAACGTGCCCGGGGCCTCGAGCCGGCGGGCCAGTTCGGCCATGATCCACAGCTCGTCCCGGGCCCCGGGCGGCGGGTCCACCGCCCGGCGGCGGCGCAGCACCCGGCCCTCGAGGTTCGTCATGGTGCCCTCCTCCTCGGCCCACTGCAGGACGGGCAGGACGAGGTCGGCGAACTCGGCGGTCTCGGAGAAGAAGAAGTCGCAGACCACCAGGAAATCCAGCGCCTGCAGGCCGCGGACCACGGCGTCCGCGTCCGGGGCGCCGATCACCACGTTGGAGCCGTTGACCCACAGGCAGCGGACACCGTGCTCGGTGCCCAGGGTGGTCAGCAGCTCCACGGCCGGAATCCCGGCGCCGGGCAGGTCGGACGGGTCCACGCCCCACACGCCGGCCACGTGGGCACGGGCGGCGGGGTCCGTGATGCTGCGGTAGCCGGGCAGCTGGTCCGCCTTCTGGCCGTGCTCGCGCCCGCCCTGGCCGTTGCCCTGCCCGGTGAGGGTGCCCCAGCCGGACCCGGGGACGCCGGGCAGGCCGAGGAGCAGGGCCAGGTTGATCGCGGCCGTCGCGGTGTCCGTGCCGTCGACGTGCTGCTCCACGCCGCGCCCGGTCAGGACGTAGGTCCCCCTCCGCTCGCGGGCCAGCAGGCGGGCGGCCCGGCGGATCCGCTCCGCCGGGACGCCGGTGACCTGCTCGACGCGCTCGGGCCACCACGCGGTGACGCTCGTGGTGAAGGACTCGAGACCCCGGGTGCGCCGTTCGAGGTAGTCGCGGTCGGCCAGGCCCTCGTGCAGGACCACGTGGGCCAGCCCCAGCAGCAGGACCAGGTCCGATCCGGGGGTGGGCTGCAGGTGCAGCCCACCCCCGTCCTCGGTCATCCGCACCGTGGCGGTGCGGCGGGGATCGACGACGACGAGGCCCCCGTGCTGCTGGGCGTGCTGCAGGTGCTGGACGAACGGCGGCATGGTCTCGGCGGGATTGGTGCCCAGCAGCAGCACGGTGTGGGCGTCGTCGAGGTCGGTCACCGGGAAGGGCAGGCCGCGGTCCATCCCCAGCGAGCGGTTGGCGGCGGCCGCCGCGGAGGACATGCAGAACCGGCCGTTGTAGTCGATCCGCGAGGTCCGCAGGGCCACCCGCGCGAACTTCCCCAGCTGGTAGGCCTTCTCGTTGGTCAGGGACCCGCCGCCGAAGATCCCCACCCCGTCCCGGCCCCAGCGCTCCTGGGCGGCCCGGAACTCCCCGGCCATCCGGTCCAAGGCCGTCTCCCAGGAGACCTCCTGGAAGACCCCGTCCGCCCCGCGCAGCAGCGGCGCCGTGAGCCGCGACGGGTCGGCCAACAGCTCCGACGACGTCCAGCCCTTGCGGCACATCCCGCCCCGGTTCACCGGGAAATCCCGTCCCAGCACCTCCGGGAACCCCTGTTCGGCGGCGGTGTCCGACCCCGTGTCCAGGGTCATCGCGCACTGCAGCGCGCAGTAGGGGCAGTGGGTCGCCGTCGTGCTCATGCGGGCGGTTCCTTCCGGGGGTGGGACGCGGGGGCGGTGGCTCAGATGTGGCTGTCGCCCATCTCGGTGCCCCGGCGCAGGTAGCAGAACCAGGTCACGGCCAGGGCTACGAGGTAGAAGCCCACGAAGCCGTAGAACGCCGCGCTGTAGGCGCCCGTGGTGGTGTTCGAGAGGTTCAGCGCCTGCGGGATCATGAACCCGCCGTACGCACCGACCGCCCCGATGAGGCCCAGGGCCGCCGAGGCCTTCCGCTCGGTGGAGACCGCCACGTGCTGCTGCTGCCGCAGCCCCAGCACCCGGTAGATCGAGGGGATCATCCGGTACGTGGAGCCGTTGCCCATGCCCGCCGCGGTGAACAGCAGCAGGAAGAGACCCAGGAACAGCCAGAAGCTGGCCAGGGGCAGGGTGAGCACCACGGCCAGGGCGAGCAGCGCCATGACCGCGAACACGGCCACCGTCACCGGCGCGCCGCCGAAGCGGTCCGCGAGCCTGCCGCCGTAGGGCCGGGAGACCGAGCCGACCAGCGGGCCGAGGAACGCCAGGGACAGGGCCGCGGCGCCCACGCTGAAGGACGAGAACTCGGGGAAGGTGTCCGCGATGAGCTTCGGGAACACACTGGAGAAGCCGATGAAGGAGCCGAAGGTGCCCACGTAGAGGAAGGACATGATCCAGAAGTGCGGCTCCTTGACCGTGGCCAGGGAACCGGCCACGTCCCCCTTGGCGTGGGAGAGGTTGTGCATGTACTTCCGGGCGCCCCACGCGGCGAAGAGGATGAACGGCACCCAGATCCACCCGGCGACGGAGAGCCCGGTGGCGCCGAGGGCCACGAGCGAGACGGCGATCGGGACGACCAGCTGGGCCACGGCGGTGCCGAGGTTGCCGCCGGCGGCGTTCAGCCCGAGCGCCCAGCCCTTCTCCCGCACGGGGTAGAAGAAGGTGATGTTGGCCATCGAGGAGGCGAAGTTGCCGCCGCCGAAGCCGGCGGCGGCCGCCAGCAGGAGCATGACCCCGAACGGGGTACCCGGGTTGCCGACCGCCAGGGCCAGGCCCACGGTGGGGACCAGCAGCAGCAGGGCCGAGACGATGGTCCAGTTGCGGCCGCCGAACCGTCCCACCATGAAGGTGTAGGGGATGCGCAGCGTGGCGCCCACCAGCGACGGGATGGAGATCAGCCAGAACATCTGGGAGTCGCTGAAGGCGAAGCCCGCGCCGGGCAGGAAGACCACGGTGATGGCCCACAGCTGCCAGACGGCGAAGCCGAGGAACTCCGCGACGATGGACCAGTGGAGGTTCGTGCGGGCGATGGGCCGGCCGGTGGACTCCCAGAAGGCGGGGTCCTCGGGGCGGTAGCCGTCCAGCCAGCGGCCGGGCCGCTCGCGCAGGGCGAGCGGCGGCGCGGGCGTGGCCGCCGCCGTGGTGGCCGGGTCGGGGTGCAGTTCTGAGCTCACGGGTGACCTCCTGGGCGAGCGGGGCGGAGCACGGCGACGGCGGCGTGCGGTGCTCCCACGCTACGAACCCCGTGTTTCCGGCCCCGACGGGAGGGGTAACGCCCCGGTGCACGTTCACTCACAGCGCCGGGCCGCCCGTGTGAGGCCCCCGTGCGCCCCGGCCACGCCGAACCCCCAGCCACCAGCGCCCCCATGCAGCGAGTCCCCAGCCCGGTCGCATTTCCCCACGTGGATGCGTGGGGAAATGCGACCGGGCTGGGGACTCAGCGGTCGGGCCGGAGCGGCGGGGCCGCGCGGTGGGTCAGCGGGCGGCGACGCTCCTCGAGATGCGCTTCGAGGTGCGGGCCACCAGCTTCTCGAGCGGGCCCTGCCCCACCGCGCGCTGCCAGGCCACGGCCAGCAGCCCGAAGACGGCCACCTGCATCCAGAACCAGAACCCCGGGTGCAGCTCGTAGACCATCGTGGCCAGGAACAGCAGGTGCAGGGTGTAGAGCGTGAACGTCATGGACCCGGCGGCCGCCAGCGGCGTGAGCGCCTTGCCGATCAGCCGGGCCAGGAGCAGGAACGCCCCCAGCGCGAACGCTGCCATGCCCAGGCTCAGCAGCAGCGCCACGGGCGTGTTGCTGTGCGGGGCGGGCACCATGAGCCACCACAGCGTGGTGGTCGGCAGGGACGGGTCCGGGCCGAAGACGAGGATCTCGTCGATCTGCTCCTCGGACAGCCACGGGGTGGCCTCCCAGATCCGGTCGTAGACCCCGAGGACCAGCAGCGCCACCATGGACACCGTCCAGGAGAGCAGGGCCAGCGCCGCGCCGGCGCCCACGAGCCACAGCTGCACCCGCCGGCTCGTGAGGTTCATCCGGCCCAGGGCGATCCCCGCGCACAGGTAGGCCATGTACGGCAGGGCCGGGTAGGTGCCGGTCAGCAGCAGCTGGGACAGGACGGTGACCGGCTCCGTGACCAGGTTCCACAGCGTGGGGTTGCCGTACACGTGGGCGGGCAGGACGTCCACGGCCCACTGCATCAGGAACGGAGCGACGAGGGTGAACGCCGCCGCGCTGATCAGCAGGTGCCGGATGCGCAGACCCAGGAACGGGATGGCGAGCAGGAAGAACATCCCGTAGTAGATGAGGATGTTGTCCACCGGCGGGGCCACGAAGCCCACGAGGAACCCGACGAGGGCGATCACCGCGGCGCGGCCCACCAGCCCCGCCCGGTCCCCGGCGAGGCGCCGGCCCGTGTGCGGAGTGCGGCCGCCGGAGAGGAACGCGAGGCTCACCCCGGCGAGGGTCGCGAAGAGCGCGGCCGAGTGCCCGGCGAAGAGGGACCAGCTCAGGGAGGCCCGCTCGTTCTCCGCGTCCCAGTAGGGCAGGGTGTGCACGGCGACCATCCCGAGCAGGGCGAAGCCCCGGGCGGCGTCCACACCGACCAGCCGCCGCCGGGTGCGCTTCCCGGAGGCGCCGGGAACGTTGAGCACCGCGGTGCCCCCGCCACGCGTGGCGGCCGCGTGCTCAGCGCTCACGGGTCGCACCTCCGGCGGGCACGGCCCCGACGACGTCGGCGTGCAGCGGGCGGATCGGGTTGCCGCCCCAGGTGCTGCCGGCGGGAACCGTCTCCTGGGCCATGACCAGAGAGCCGGGGCCCACGGTGGCGCCGGCCTCCACGGTGCTGCCGGGCAGCACGAAGCTGTTGGGCCCCAGGGTGGAGCCCGCCTCCATCGACACGGGCTGCAGCCGCATGATGCGGTCGTGGAACAGGTGGGTCTGGAGCACGGTCCCGCGGTTGACGGACACGCCCCGGCCCAGGTGGACGAGGTCGAACTCGGGCAGCCACCAGGTCTCGCACCACACGCCGCGCTCGATCTTCGCGCCCATGAGCCGGGCCCAGGCGTTGAACACCGGGGAGCCGACGGCCAGCCGGATCAGGCCGGGCACGGCCAGGGACTCCGCGAAGGTGTCGGCGAGCTCGTTGCGCCACACGAAGGAGCTGAACAGCGGGCGCTCGCCCTCGCGGAAGCGGCCCATCAGGGCCCACTTGACCAGCACGGGGACCAGGGCGGCCAGCACGCCGGCGGCGAGCACCACGGGCGTGGCCCACAGCAGCGCCGAGACGATGCCGTCGAGGCCTCCCCCGGCCCGCATGTACACGGTGGTGAGCACGAACACGATCGCGAGGTCCAGCCACGCGGTGACCATGAACGGCAGGACGCGCAGGGACTCCACGAGCGTGCGGGCCACGACCAGCCTCCGGCGCGGCCGGTAGGTGACGGCCTCGTCGGCCGCGTCGCTGACGCGGGTGATGGGCTCGGGCATCCGGCCCAGCCAGGAGGTGCCGCGCTCGGCGTCCGCCGGGGCGGAGGAGAGCACGGCGACCAGGGAGTCCTCGGGGACGTCCCGGTCCGGTCCCACGATCGCGGAGTTGCCCACGAAGGAGCGCTCCCCCACGGTCGAGGGGCCCACGTGGATCCAGCCGAAGCCGACGCGGGCGGAGCTGACCATCGAGTGGTCGGCCATGAAGGAGCCGGACTCGAAGGTGGTGAGGTGCGGCAGGGTCTCCACGGTGGAGATCTCCACCTGGTCGCCCACCCGGGCGCCCAGGAGCCGCAGGAAGAACGGCGTGGCGATGGAGGCGTAGACCGGGTAGGTGGAGACGAGGCTCTTCTGCAGCAGCACGCCCGTGAGCCACACGGCCCAGCCCACGGTCCCGTCGGCGGCGTGGTGGCCGGGACGGATCAGCAGGGCGAGCGCCCGCACGACGAGCACGAGCACGGCCAGGTAGACGAGGACGGTGAGCACGGCGAAGACGGGCACCCACAGGGCCAGGACGGGGAAGACGAGCTCGTAGAACTCGATCCCGCTGACCTGGGTGTAGACGATCAGCGCGCCGGGGACCACGGCCAGCACGGGCAGGATCCCGACCGTGCCGAGGCCCAGCGCGTACAGCAGGCCGATGAGGAACCGGTTGCTGCGACGGGGGGCCCACTCGAGCCAGGACTCCCCGGCGGCGCCGAGGTCCACGAGCGGGGAGCCGCCCTGCAGGCGGCCGGCGGGGACGGTGCCGGTGACGTGGGAGCCGGGGTGGACCTCCGCGCCGGCCTCGACCACGGCGCCCGGGCTCAGGAGCGTGCGGGTGCCGATCCGGGCGTTCTCGCCCACGGTCACGCCGTCGAGGTGGAAGACGTCGCCCTCGAGCCAGTAGCCGGAGAGGTCCACCTCGTGCTCGACGGCCGCGCCGTCGCCGATGCGGGCCATGCCGCTGACGGGGGGCATCGTGTCGAGGTGGGCGTGCCGGCCCACCCGGTTGCCGAGCAGCCGGAAGAACAGCACCATCACGGGGGTGCCCATGAGGGGCTCGAACTTGTTGAAGATCAGGATCCGCTCGGCCATCCAGACCCGCAGGTGGGTCCAGGAGCCGCGGGCGTGGGCGCCGGGGCGCAGCCGGAAGGTCAGCAGCCGGATGAACAGAGCGGTGAGCACGAGCCGGCCGGGCAGGGCGAAGAGCACGAGCCAGCCGACCACCAGCGGCAGCAGCGGCGGGTTCGGGACCCAGCCCGCGCCGAGCAGGTTGAAGAGCAGCCAGACGACGATCGCGGCGCCGACCACGTAGCGCAGCCCCGAGACGGCGTAGAGGGCCGTGAGGAAGGGGACCTGCACCAGGCCGTTCCAGCGCGGGACGTCGGCCACCCGGCGGGCGCGCGCGGCGTCCTGGGCGACGACGTCGACGCGGGCCAGCGTGGTCAGGTACTCGTGCATCCCGGCGAGCGTGGGGTTGCGGTAGATCTCGGCGATCTCGGCGTCCGGGTAGGTGCGCCGGAGCTCGGAGACCAGCTTGGCCACCGCCACGGAGGTGCCGCCGAGGACGAAGAAGTCGCTGTCCTCGTCGATGGGCAGGGGGCCGAGCTGGTCCGCCCACAGGGCGGCGAGCCACTCGAGCTCGGCGTCGATCCGGGAGTCCTCCGCGGCGGCGCCGGCGGAGGGCAGCGGCCAGGGCAGGGCCTTGCGGTCCACCTTGCCGGAGGTCTTCAGGGGTAGCTCGTCCATCAGGGTCAGCGCGGGCACCATCTGGCCCGGCAGGCGGTCGGCAAGCAGGCGGCGGGCGACCTGGAGGTCCACGGATCCGGGGGCGTCGGCCACGAGGTAGCCCACGAGGACCTGGTTGCCGGCCGGGGTGGTGTGCACGGCGGCGGCGCCGGCCTGCACACCGGGCAGTCGGGTCATCTGCTCGTCGATCTCGCCCATCTCCACGCGCCGGCCCGAGATCTTGACCTGGTCATCGGCCCGGCCCACGAAGACGATGCCCTCGGGGTCGGCGCGCACGAGGTCGCCGGAGCGGTAGGCCCGCTCCCAGCCGAGGGAGTCCATGGGCGCGAACTTCTCGGCGTCCTTGGCGGGGTCCAGGTAGCGGCCCAGCCCCACGCCGCCGATGATCAGCTCGCCCTCCTCGCCCCAGCGCACGGGGTTGCCGGCGGTGTCCACGATGGCCAGCTCCCACCCGGGCAGCGGCAGGCCGATGCGCACGGGCGGCTCGCCGGTGAGCACGGCTCCGGTCGCGATGACCGTGGCCTCGGTGGGGCCGTAGGTGTTCCAGACCTCGCGGCCGGGGTGCGCGAGACGGGCGGCGAGCTCGTTGGGGCACGCCTCCCCGCCGAAGATGAGCAGGCGGATGCGGCTCAGCGCCTCGGCCGGCCACATCGACGCGAGCGTCGGCACCGTGGAGACGGCGGTGATGTCCCGCTCGACGAGCCACGGGCCCAGGTCGGTGCCCGAGCGCACGACCGCGCGCGGGGCCGGGACCAGGGCGGCGCCGGAGCGCCAGGCCAGCCACATCTCCTCGCAGGAGGCGTCGAAGGCCACGGAGAGGCCCGCCATCACGCGGTCGCCCGGGCCCAGCGGGCGCCGGGGCAGGTAGAGCTCGGCCTCGGCGTCCACGAGGGCGGCGGCCGAGCGGTGGCTGATCGCCACGCCCTTGGGCTTGCCGGTGGACCCGGAGGTGAAGATGATCCAGGCGTCGTCGCCCGTACCGGGCTGGCGGCAGTCCGCGGCCGGCCGGACGCCGCTGCGCGGTCGCAGGGCCAGGCCCGCGCCGTAGACGGCGCACACCCCGGCCTCCTCCCAGACCGTGTTCGCACGCTCGTCCGGGTCGTCGAAGTCGACCGGGACGTAGGCGGCGCCGGCGAAGATCGTGCCGAGGACGGCCACGTAGAGGTCCACGGTCCCGGAGGGCACGCGGATGCCCACGCGGTCCCCGCGGCCGATGTCGAGGTCCCACAGACGCTGGGCCTGGGCCTCGACGCGCTCGAGGAACTCGGCGTAGCTGAGCTCGGTGGTCCCGTCGTCGACGGCCACCGCGTCCGGGTGGCGCGAGACCGTGTCCATGACGATGTCCACGAGCGTGCGCGGCGCCGGCGCGGACGAGACGGGGAAGACGGCGCGGCCCGGGACCTGCGGCAGGGGCTGCGTGTGCAGCGCGCGGTCGAGGACCTCCCCGTCCTCCAGCCGGTCCTGCTCCGGGTACCGGTCCTCGAGCAGGTGCCGTCCGCTCCCCTGGCGGGTCGAGCCGCTGCGCGTGCTTGGGCGCACTGTCATTGATTCCCCCATCGATGTTTCCGCCGCCGCGGATCTGCGCAGCGGCCGGTGCCGACAGAAAGAACGAGCCCAGGGACCGGTCGGACCGGCTGGAAGGCTCCCGGGAGCACGCGCGCCGATCAGCGCGGTGCCGAGAGCGGTTGTGCGGCCTCGATGCCCCCACATCGGCCTTCCCCCTGAACCGGCTCCCCTGCCAGTTCTACTTACTGCACCGTACGGTCGGTGCTGTTGCATCTGCAAGCCGGCGGGGGCCCGGAGGCCTGCCGCGGCGGCGCCGTCTCCCCCGTCGTCCCGCGCGAATCCGCGGATGCCGCCCTGACCAGGGACGACGACGAGAGATCGGTCACGTGTCCCCTGCCGCGCGCTCCGGCGAGCGCTCCCCGGCGGTCATCGCCGCGTCCAGCACCCGGGCCTCGGGCAGCTCGAAGTGGTCCACGCCCTCGCGGTAGCGCACGCTGGTCCGCTCGTAGCCGGCGTCCTCGTACCAGGCGTGCCCGGCGGCCGCCGCGGAGAGGGCGTCGAACGGGGCCCACGGGTCGGTGCCGTCGTCCTCGAGGCCCACGTCCCAGTGCAGGACCAGCTGCTCGAGCTGCTCGTCGGTCGGCTCCGAGGAGCCGGAGGACGGCGCGCCGCCCCCGCCGGAGAGCACCGCGCCGCCGCCCGCCAGGAAGTCCGCGCGGTCGGCCAGCAGCTCGTAGCTGATGAACTCGGCGCCCCCGGAGTAGCCGTGCAGCCAGGTGCGGGAGCGGTCGAGGTCGTACTCGGCGAAGATCTCCTGCTCGGCGAGGGCCAGGAACCACTCGGCGTTGCCGTCGAGGTCCTCCCACCAGGTGGGCTCGCCCTGCCGGTCCGGGGTGCGGGGAGCCACGAGCACCGCGTTGTGCGAGCGCGCGACCTCCGCGAGGCAGGAGACCTTGTGCTGCGGGTGGTGGTACTCGTAGGCGCCATCCCCGTGGAGCCGGAAGACCACGCCCACCGGCTCGCTCCAGTCGATGCCCTCGGCGAAGACGTGGTAGCTGCTGGTCGTGCCGTCGTGCTCGAAGGCGACGTCGAGCCGGTCGGAGGGGCCCTCCGCCCAGCGCATTCCGCCGGAGCGCACCGGGCCGTCGGAGAGCGGACCGCTCCCGCCGCGCGGGGCGATGCTCACGTCCTCGAGTCCGTAGGGGGCGCAGGAGACCTGCTCCTCGGGGGCGGGGGCCGGCTGCCACGCCCAGCGGACGGCGAGCGACGCGGCGACCAGCGCCAGGAGGGTCCCGGTGAGAATGGCCACATCCACGGCCCAGCGGGAACCGCGGCGCGGCGCGGCCTCGCCCGGTCCCGTCCGTGTTTTCACCCGTTCATCCTAGGGGGAGGCGCCGCGCGCCGCCCCTCGCCGATTTTTGGGTTCGCAACGTCTCCCCCATAATCGGCCAGGACCGTTCGGGGGGACGGCGCCCCCCACTTCCTCCTTCCGTGGTCCGTCCACCGCACCAGAGGAGAAGATTCCGCGTGACCATCACCGCACGCCCTCGGGCCGAGCAGAGCGCTCCTGAGATCCAGGAGCAGCTGCCGTCCCAGGACCGGCTGCGCCGCAGCCTCAAGCCCCGTCACCTGACCATGATCGCGATGGGCGGTGCCATCGGCACCGGCCTGTTCGTGGCCTCGGGCAACACCATCGCCACCGCCGGGCCGGGAGGGGCGCTGCTGGCCTACGTGGTCATCGGCTTCATGGTCTTCCTGCTGATGCAGAGCCTGGGCGAGATGGCCACCTACCTGCCGGTCTCGGGCGCGTTCGAGGAGTACTCGACCCGCTTCGTGAGCCCGTCCTTCGGCTTCGCCATCGGCTGGAACTACTGGTACAACTGGGCGATCACCGTGGCCGCGGAGCTCGTGGCCGCCGCGCTGATCATGCGCTACTGGTTCCCGGACGTGCCCTCGTGGATCTGGTCCGGGTCCTTCCTGGCGATCCTCTTCGCGCTCAACGCGCTGAGCGCCCGGGCCTACGGCGAGAGCGAGTTCTGGTTCTCCCTCGTGAAGGTCGTCACGGTCGTGCTCTTCCTGGGGCTCGGCATCCTGATGATCGTCGGCATCCTGGGCGGGGAGTCGCCCGGCTTCGAGAACTGGACCACCGGGGAGGCGCCCTTCGTGGGCGGCGGCCTCGGCATCCTGGCCATCTTCATGGTGGCCGGCTTCTCCTTCCAGGGCACCGAGCTCGTGGGCGTGGCCGCCGGTGAGGCGGAGGACCCGGAGAAGAACGTCCCGCGCGCCATCCGCACCGTGTTCGTGCGCATCCTGCTCTTCTACGTGGGCGCCATCACCGTGATCGGCTTCCTCATCCCCTACACCAGCCCCAACCTGCTCACGAGCGGGGTCGAGGACATCTCCATCTCCCCGTTCACCCTGGTCTTCCAGAACGCGGGGGTCCTCGCGGCGGCCTCCGTGATGAACGCGGTGATCCTCACGGCCATCCTCTCCGCCGGCAACTCCGGGCTCTACGCCTCCACCCGCATGCTCTGGGCCCTGGCCGAGGGCGGCAAGGCCCCGCGCTTCCTGGCGAAGGTCAACCGCCGCGGCGTGCCCATGAACGCGCTGATCGCCACCACCCTGGTGGGCGGGGCGTCCTTCCTCACCACCTTCATCGGGGACGGGGACGCCTACGTGTGGCTGGTCAGCGCCTCGGGCCTGGCCGGGTTCATCGTGTGGATGGGCATCGCGTGGAGTCACTACCGGTTCCGCAAGGCGTACACGGTCCAGGGCCACGACCTCGCCGACCTCCCCTACCGGGCGCGGTTCTTCCCGCTGGGCCCGGTGGTGGCGCTCGTGCTGTGCGCCGTGGTGATCCTCGGGCAGAACTACCAGGCGTTCATCGGCGACATGGACCTGATGGCCGCCCTGACCGCCTACATCGGCCTGCCGCTGTTCCTGGTCCTGTGGTTCGGCCACAAGCTGCTCACCGGCTCGAGGATGGTCCGCTACGAGGACGCCGACCTCACCCGGGCGTGATTCCGGCGCAGCACCCGTGGAATACGTCCGCGGCAACCTGAGCTGTGCCTCGTCGTCCACATGCATCGGTGGCCCCGTTGCTTCGCCGGCCAGCTCATCCTCGAAGGACTTCACACCGCCCGGATGTCATCGCAGTACACGGTTCCGGTCGTGCGCTCTCCGCCCTTCCCGATGTACAGATTGCACCGCGTGACGTGCGTCAGACGCGTCGGGTCCAGGGACTGTCCTTTGTGGTCGGTGTCCCATGGAGCGGCAACGAAATTTGCGAAAGGCGCAACGACCATTGTGCCGGACGTCTTGTCCAAATCGAGACGGTGCTCGAAGTATGCCCCGTCCGCGACGATCTGCAGAGTGACGGCGTTCGAGGACCCGTCGCCCTGCATCCACAGTTCCACAGCGGTGCAGGATGACCAGTCCTGCCCGACCGCTTTGCCGATTCCGGAGTACTCGAAGGCGCCGACATCGTACGAGAAGGCCAACCCGTAGTCACCGGAACCTGTGTGCGTGGTCGTGAGGGCGATAGTACTCGAGTCGAAGTGCATGTACTTTGCCGAAAGTGTCGCGTCGTCACCGGCATAGCCTTCGAAGTCGTCCACTCAGCCATGGGGCAATGGGGATTGCTCGCCGAGCAGGACGATGGCGGAGTCGGTGTGGCTGCGACGGTTGATCAAGGCCATGACGCTGAGGGTGACCGACCGGTTCTGGGGCCGGGCAGGATCGATCTCCCAGATGGCGGACCAGAAACCGTCCGTGTCCGGCGTCATGTGCACAGCAGGACCGTGGTCCGCGCTGCAAAACACCTCCGCGCTGGCGGCTCCGGTGATGCTCGCCCTGACCACGATGTCAGTGGTGACCATCAGTTCTCCGTCGGTAGGGGTGACCAGGTGCATGAACGGACGGCTTCTGACCGCTCTGGTCTTCGCTGAGAAGACTCCCGCCAGATCGTCCGCGAAAAGCGTGAAAGGATCCGCCGCGTACCGACGGAAATCGGGCAACAAGGGATGCGCCCCGAGACCATCGTGAGGAGGAAACGGCACGTAGGCGCGGTCCGCACCGCCCCAGTTCGCCCAAGTCAGCATGTAGGCAATGCGCTTGGCAACAGGGTCTGCTGTGATCGCTGCCAATAGATCGGTGAACCACGTGGGATTCCGGCTCTCCTCACCGTGCTCGCCGAACTCGGTGTACGCAGGCACCTTGCCACGACTGTCGGCCTGCTCCACGACCATGCGCAGGTCAGCGATCAGTGCCGACAAGAACTTGGTCCCACCGGCGGACGGGTCGTAGCTGTCGTATCCGAGCACGTCGACGAAACGATCGCCTGGGTAGGTGGACAGATAACCTCTCGGGTCACCGCCCCATGCCCCTCCTGGCGAATAGGCGTACAAAAGGTTGTGGACCGAACATGCGTCGCGGAGGTATTCCACTGTAAACCGGAAGAGTTCGATGTACGCGCCAGGAGTGGTGTATTTCGTACCCCACCAGAACCAGTCACCGTTGTTCTCGTGCCATGGACGGAAGATGATCGGTATGGGGGTTCCGTCCTCGGTCACGGCACCGTGACAAACACGCGCAAGGCCATCGAGAAATGACCGGAACGAGGAATGCCGGTCCCCTCCCGGGAGGATGTGGCTGACCACATCTCCACTGGTGTCGTTGGAGTCGGTGTGGTTGACAAAATTGGGAAGATGGGCGCTGATCGTGGAGATGCCGCCCAACCGGTGGGCGTCCTGCAGCGCGCGGATGAACCCGGCCTCGTTCTGATGCGGTGCGGCACCTTGGACACCGGGAGCTTCTTTGCCCTGGAGAATAAGAGTGTCCCAGCCGAAAAGTCCGGGATGGTCCCCCACGGCCCTCAGCGTGTCGGAACGTCTCCCGTCGGGAGTCTCGAAAGTAGAACCATGGGAGATGTCGTTCTGGTGACCGAACACCAGTCCCTGTCCCTCCAGCCCCTTCAAGAAGGCGAACAGCGACCGTGTTTCGGCGGTGGCTTCATCGTCGACCAGGTCCACCGACGGCCTTCGGCATGCTGCTAGACCGGTATGCACCGTCCCAGAGATCACCGAGATGGCGGCCGCGGTGACGAGAAATTTGCGTCGGGTGGGATGACGGCTGTCCACGATCTGTCTCCTTCGATGCGGCCCATCAGCGTTCCATGGGCAGACCCCGCCAAGGACGCCCGGTGTACTGCACGAAACAACACGCACTCCCGTGCGGTTCGCTGGTCGTTCCCAGACCGCGAACGACCAACAATGGGCCAATGTCCGAGACTGGGTGTGATCCAGTACTACCAACGGGGCTGGACGGTGCCGGGAGCACCCGGGGAGCCGAAGGAGCCGACGTCGATAATGTCCAGATCGTGTTCGACGCCAGGTTGCTGGTCCAGCACCTGGTTGAACACGAAGTATCGATAGGCCAAGAACCGGAAGATCATGCCCAGAATCAGCCCGATGACTCCGCCTGCAATGAAATCAGCCGTGAAGGATGTGAATCCCAGCACGTACCGGGAGACGAACTGGCACAGCACCACGATGCCCAGACCTCCACCGTTCATCACCAAGAACAGCACGAACTCCCGCCATGGTCGGTCGGAGCGGCGGTGTCGAAACGTCCAATATCGGTTGGCGAACCAGGAAAATAGAGTGGCTACGGTGGTGGAGACGATGCGAGCCTTGATCGTGCTCTCAGACATCGGCCCATGCCACAACAAAGCGTAGAGGCCGTTGTCGATCACCCATCCGACTCCGCCCACGGCCCCGAATTTGGCGATCTCCCGCCATAGCAAGTCGATCAGCTGCAAAGTCCGGTGCACGACAGCTCGCATGGCACTCCTTCGGGACTTAGACGAAGCACATCCCTGTTGCAGCCACCCGTATGCGCCTCTCTTGCGGCCGCACCGGTCGGTCTCACAGTCAAGACGCCGGACAACAGGGGATGAGCCCATGGACAACTGATGAGTGCTGCGGGGAATCGGCTGACGCGCCCGCTGCCATCAAGTTCCAGCAGGACCAGACGGAGTCCGTCACGTGGAGACGCCGGATCAGTCCACCGCATACAGGCGCCATTCGCCCTGGGGAGTGTCCCAGCTGGTCACCAGATTGCCGAGTCCTGCGCCATCGGCGAAGATCGTGGGCCAACGGATCTGGACGGCATCTGCCGATCTGTCCGCTTGGACCAGGATGTACTCGATGCCCTGCTCATGGGGGTCTTCGAGGCGGGACTGGAAATCGTAGTCCGATGTGATCACGAACTGCTGAGGCTCGGCGCTGTTCATGATGATCGGATATGCGTAGGCGGAGTCGGCGAGCACGGTTCCCTCACCGGGGTCCTCTCGATCTATCCAGGCGGCGATTTTCTGCTCGGCGCCGAACGTCTGCAGCAGACGCGGATCACTGGTGGGCCGGTCGGGGTAGAACAAGCTACCCAACGTTGGCGCCTCTTCACGGGCAATGTTCAGTGTCGGGTCCACCATCACACGGGCCTGTACCGGGATGGCCAGCGCGACCGCCAGCAACACAGCCCCGGTGGCCACGATCGGGGCTCCGCGACCGTCTCGGGGATCGATGGATCCGACCTTGCGGTCGGCGGTCTGCGGGAACAGCATGCCGATGAGCGCACCGGCCAGAAGGACGGTCAGCGGGATGACCGCGATCTGGAAACGGAACCATCCGAAGGAGGCACCCATCAGCAACACCAGCCCTGAGAAAGCGCTTACGGAGCCGCACACCACGATGGGCACCAGCGGCAATGGGTTCCGTCGGCGGATCATCAGCACCACGGTCACGAGGAGGAGCACAGCGAGCAGCGGCGCTAGTGCGAGGCTCTGCCGTGCCAGATAACCGGAGACCTCCAGGAGTCCCGTGCCCGTGGCCCCTTGAATGCCCTCTGCACCTTTCGAGACCTGCTCACTGTTGCCGTATTGGGAGCTGAACTGTGGGAACCACATGCCGATCAGAACCTTGGCAACGCCGGCCCACAGGAAGAAGGTGAACAGGAAGGGCGCTGCGACTAACACCGCGTCGTTGAAAGCCAAGGACAGCCGGTCGGCCGGCCGACCGGAGGCGCTCAGTACAGTGACTGCGGCCACCAGTGCGGTGACGGCGACCGCCAGCGCGCCGGCTTCGTACCGGGCCAGGTAGGCCAGCCCGAGGACGATGCCGGCAGCGACCAGCTGGCCGGGTTCACGGTGCTGCATCCACGAGATCAGTGCCGAGGTCGTGAGCATCAGGAACAGCAGCAACATCGCCTCGCTCATGCCGATCCCGGCGTAGAAAACGATCATCGGCTGCAGGCCGAAGAGCGCGACGAGAATCCACCGGGGCTTGCGCCGGACACCCAGCTTGCGCAGGCAACTGGACAGGACTGCCACAGCACCGGCCATGGACAGCGCCGACTGAATGACACCGGCCGCTCCGTGTGTGACGAGAGCGGGGAACAACGACTTGAGCGGCAGGAGTGGTAACACCGACAGCGAGGGCAGGGGGTTCCAGACGAACCCGATCGCGCCCAGGTGGGGGTCCCGGCTGAACAACACGTAGTAGGCGTTTCCGACTCGGCTGAGTCCATCATTGAAGACGATGTTGAAATGGATCATCACCGCGCCGGCCAGTAGGTACACCGCTGCGGCAGCGCCGAACAACAACAGCGGCTCACGGGTGCGAGGGCGTCGCCCGCCGCCCGAGCTCGTGCCGGGCTCGGGGACATGGCGAGGCAGCGTCATGCTCGCGTTTCTCATGCCTTGACCACGACCAGACCTGAACTCGGCGCGAGGTCGAGACCATGCGAAGTCTTCTCCCAGTACGACGGGTTGAACACCAGCTGGTAGGCGGCCTTGACCGCGGCGACACTCATCATCACCCAGTAGCCGGGCACCAGTAGCGCCGCGCCGAGCAGGGTTGGTTTGTTGATCACGCGGGTCGTCAACAGATTCACGTAGATGACCGCCGCATTGCCGATCATGAAACAGGCGAGAGCGAAATAGTAGACCGCGGGCGGGAACAACAGGGCAACGCCCTCCGGTTCCTTCAGATACCAGGCAATCGCCAAGGCCCAGAAGACCGGGTTCATCAGAGCCGTTAGAGGCGTTCCCAGCACGAACAGGTGCAATCCGAGGGCGCCACGCCAACCCAGCTCGCGGTGGACGGCGACGGGTCGGCGCATGTGCACCAACCAGGTCTGGAAATACCCCTTGTACCAACGGCTGCGCTGTTTGATCCAGTTGACGAAATCGGAGTTGGCCTCCTCCTCCGTGATCGAATCGAGGACACCCACCGAGTATCCGAGGCGTGCCAAGCGGATGCCGAGGTCGGCATCCTCGGTGACGTTGTACGGGTCCCAGGCTTCCAGCGCGCGCAGCAGTCCGGTCCGGAAGTGATTGCTCGTGCCACCGAGTGGGATGGGTGCGCCCAGCGACACCAGCCCGGGCAGCATGAAGCGGAACCAGGTCCCGTACTCGATCGTGAACCACCGGGTGATGAGGTTCTGTGTTGCGTTGAAATAGCCGAGGCGAGCTTGCACGCACGCGTATCCGTCACCGAGTCGATCCAGGGCAACGACTGCCCGGCGAAGCTGAAGGGGTTCCGGTCGATCCTCCGCGTCGAAAATGGTGACCAGATCACCGGTAGCCGATTGAAGCCCGAAGTTGCACGCCTTGGGTTTGGTACGAGGGTCGGCCGGGGGTACCAGCACAATGCTGATACTTGGACTGATCGTCGCTGCAACCCCGGCCCTAGCGGCCGCGATGGTCTCCGCATCGTCGGCTTCGAGCAACAAACGTACATCCAGCTTGTCTGCGGGGTAGTCCAATGCGGAGACCGAGTCGATAATCTTGGCAATCACGTCTGGTTCCCGATATGCGGGAATGAGGACGCTGTAGATCGGTAGCTCCGAAGCCCGAACGGCGAGCGCGTCGGCGTCGGAGATTCGGATCAGTTCCTTGCCACGGAGCCCGCGGCGGACCAGAACGAGCCGGTACACCAGTGTGGCCGCGTACCACAGGGTTGCCACGGCGACCAGGATCTGCAGTGCGAGGATGAGGTCGAGGATCGCGGCGCCGACGACCAGGAGAACGAGAGCGACGACTACGATCTGCTGGCCTTGAGAGAGAACACGATGAGCTGACATCTCCGGAGCCGCTTGCCGGAGGCCGGCGATGCTGCGGTCCAGCCATTCGAGATCCAGAGCGTGGCGTGTGACGGCAGGGTCCACCGGGTCATTGCTCATCGCCAGCCTCCTGACTCGGTGGCCACCGTGCGGCCGGCGTGGATCTTAGCGGTGCTGTCGCCGGACCGTCGGTTGGTGATGTGCGCGGCTCCGCGTCCTTCGAGGCGGAGAGCAGCGTTGACGGTCGACATTTGGTGTTCGCCGGCGGCGGGCGGCAGCAGTGCGCTTTGGATGGAGTCCAGTCCGTCGTCGGCGCTGACCGCTGGGGCGGTCCGGTTGCTCCGGCGGAACCGCACGATCGCCAGCAGCAGCGTTCTCACGATGGCTCCCGCCACCAGCAACCCGAGGACCGCTGGGCGCTCCGTGATCTGCGGCATGGCGATGAACGGCAAGAGCAGGACGAACCGCAGTCGCGCAGTCAGCCGGGTTCCGGCCACTAGCAGGTAGCCGCCGGTGAGGAGCGCGGTGGCCGCGATGATCTGATGTCCGGTCAGCGTCTGGTCGATCCCGAATCGCTCCGGCCACGCCGCCGTCAGCCACACGCCCCCGCCGATGAAGAACACGGCCAGGATGACGTCGAGCTGCCGATCGTGAACGTTCGGCTCCCCAGAGGCTGGTGCGGCCCGCAGAGCAATTCCGGCGATGGCGCATGCCGTCACCGCCAGCAGCATCGCGGCGGGCATGCCGCCAGCCAGCAGCACCTGCCATACGTGGTGGGTCAGTGCTGGAAAAACCGCTAGGACGACGGCAACGGGGATACTCAGCTGCAGCACTCGCCGGACGGGGTGGGGCGCGGGCCGTGAGGCCGACAAGCGTAGCGCCGACAGCAGACGCATTGGCGCGAAATGCATTCTTGGCCCGGTTTGTACCGCAGCGAAGCTAGCAAACATGATTTTCCCCCGGAGATAAGTGCAGAACCAAGTTGCCCGCAGCCCCCCGGCCACAGGTTGATGACCACCTTGGGTCACTGCAGGCATCGTGGCAGGAAGTTGATCGCGATGTGCGCGGATTCACCAAAGCAATCAGGGAATGGCGTTCATTTTTGGAACGCGAATAGAGTCCTATTCATTCATTGCGTGTGCAAGAGTTGTTACTGTTTCCTTGTCACCGCAGGCAAGATCGCCCTGGACGCTCGTGGGGAGCAGCTTGACTGTGGGCAGATCAGTGGGCATCGGCCGGTGCTTGTGTCCCCCGATTCGTCGACAGTCCGATGGTCGCGATTCCTTTCCGCGTGACACTGTGTTGCACACCGTGACCAAGTGAACTCGATGACTCGAGAGCCGAATCCGGGACTGCTGACGCATGGCGACGCGTCGGCCTTCCACTGCGGGCGCCGAGGGAGGGGGACGCGCACAACTTGTCAGCGACCTCGAACGCCAACATCGGGTTCCTTCACCCGCCGGCGGTGCTATGCCGGGCAGCAGGGCCTGATGGAGGGCTGGACGGTACGAGTGTCCATGTGGCGGAGTTTCATCGCCTGCTGACGTCCGTGCGCTGCGCTAGCCGGGGAATGCCGGAGGAATCGCTTTCCCGCGTCAGTTCCGGACGCGGCATCAGACCGAGCGGTAGCGGGAGACCACCACGTCCACGAGCTCGGGCGGGACCTCTCCGTCCGGCACGGCCAGCGGCTCGGTGTCCACGTCCGCGCCAGCAGCCCGCGAGAGGTCCAGGAAGTAGCCGGGCGCCAGCAGGTAGTTGGCGACGACGACGCGGCCCCCGTCCGCCAGGCCGGCCCGGGCGTCCGAGACCGCCTCGGCCACGCGGGGGCGCGCGGCGGCCAGGTAGGACACGGTCACGGGCCGGTCCAGCTCCTCGGCCAGCAGCTCCGCCACCGCGGCGCAGTCGGCCACCGCCCGGCGGTCCGAGGAGCCGGCGGTGGCGAGCACCACGGCGTCGCGCTCCCCCAGCGGCGCCCCGGCGGCCGCGCACGCCTCGTGCACCCGCCGGGCGAGCAGCCGGGCCAGCGCCCGGTCCGGGCCCAGGGCCGCGGAGACGCGGTGGAGGTCGTCGGCGGCGACCGCCTCGGCCACGTCCACGTAGACGTGGTAGCCGGCGGAGAGCAGCAGCGGGACCACCACCGCCGGGCGCCCGGCGCACTGCTGGGTGCGCTCGGCCAGGTCCGGGGTCTGCACGTCCACCCACGTGGGCACCACTTCGACGTCCGGCAGCTCGGCGGCGACGGCGTCCACGAGGCGCTGCACGGCGGTGCGCCCGGCCGGGAACCGGGTGCCGTGGGCGCAGGCGAGCAGGACGGGGGGCTCGGAAGTCGTCATGGTTCCCAGCCTACGATCGGCGCCCGGAGCAGGGCGCCCGCGTCACACGGCGTCACGGGGGCAACCGTACCGAAACACGAGTGCCGCATCCTGGTAGGGACGCACGACCCCCCGCTCGCCCCCTGGAGGACCGCATGCTGCTGACCGCCGACCTCACCGACGTCCCGGTGCTCGTCCTCGGTGACCCGCACGACGCCCGGCGCGCCCGGCACCGGTACGAGGCGGCCGGTGCGGCCGTCCGCTCCGTGGCCGAGCCCGCGCTGCTCGCTCCGGCGGACCTGGCGGGCGTCGCCCTCGCGGTGGTCGTCGGCCCGGCGGCGCAGCGCTGGCGTGAGACGCTGCACGCCGCCGGTGCCCGGGTGCCCGTGGTGCAGGAGCCCGCGGCCCGCACCGGGGGCCGCGTGACCCTGGTGGGCGGCGGCCCCGGCGCGGACGACCTGCTGACCGTGCGCGCCGTGGCGGCCCTGCAGGACGCCGACGTGGTCTTCGTCGACCGGCTCGCCCCCGCGGGCGCGGTGGCGGCCGCGGCCCCCGGCGCCGAGATCATCCCGGTGGGCAAGACCCCCGGCCACCACCCCGTTCCGCAGTCGCAGATCCAGGACCTGATGGTGGAGCACGCCCTAGCCGGCCGCTCGGTGGTGCGGCTCAAGGGCGGGGACCCCTACGTCTTCGGCCGCGGCGCCGAGGAGCTCGCCGCGTGCGCCGCCCACCGCATCCCCGTGGACGTGGTCCCGGGCATCACCAGCGCGGTCTCGGTGCCGGGCGCGGCCGGGATCCCGGTGACCTTCCGCGAGGTGTCCCGGATGTTCACGGTCGCCTCCGGGCACGTGCCGTTCTCCGAGGCGGAGCTCGCCCACTTCGCGGGTCTCGGCGCGGGCGGGGGCACGCTCGTGGTGCTCATGGGGGTGGCCACCCTCCCCCACCTCGTGGCCGGGCTGGTGCGCAACGGCGCCGACCCCGGGACCCCGCTGGCCGTGGTCGAGCGCGGTTTCACCGACCGGCAGCGCTCCACGATCACCACGCTCACGAACGCGGTCGCGGACACCGCGGCGGCGGGCTGCGGCTCGCCCGCCGTCGTCGTGGTGGGGCCCGTGGTCCGCCTGGCGACCGCCGAGCGGGACGCGTTCCTCGCGGAGGTGAGCGCCCATGGCTGCTGAGGACCTGCCCCTGGCCGGACGGGTGGTGGGCGTGACCGCGCACCGACGCTCCGAGGACCAGATCGCGGCCCTCGAGCGTCGCGGCGCCCGCGTGCTGCACGCCCCCGCGCTGCGGGTGGAGCCGGTCGGCGAGGACGCCGGGCTGGCGGCCGCCTCCCGGGCGATGTTCGAGGCCCGCCCGGACCTGGTGCTGCTGACCACGGGCTATGGACTGCGCCGCTGGCACGACGCCGCGGTGGCCCAGGGCTTCGACGCCGACCTGCTGCTGTGCCTGCGCGAGGCCGCCGTCTACGTGCGCGGGCCCAAGGGCCGGGGCGCGGTGCGCGGCCTGGGCCTCGAGGACGCCGGGATGTCCGCGGACGAGACCACCGCCGGACTCGTGGACCTGGTCCTGGCCGAGCACGGCGGGGACCTCACCGGGCGCACGATCGGCCTGCAGCTGCACGGGATCGCCGACGTGGTCCAGCGCCGCCGGCTCACCGACGCCGGGGCCCGGGTGCTGACCGTGACCCCCTACCGGTGGGCCTCCGCCGACGACGCCGGTCAGGTGCCGGTGCTCGTGCGCGAGGCCGCCGCCGGGCGGGTGGACGCCGTGACGTTCACCGCCGCCCCGGCCGTGGACGCCCTCTTCAGCACGGCGGAGGAGCTGGGGCTGCACGAGGAGCTGCTGGCCGCGTTCCGCGCGGGGATGCTCGCCGCGACCGTGGGGCCCGTGACGGCCGCGCCGCTGCTGGAGCTCGGGATCGAGCCGCTCGTGCCCGAGCGGTTCCGGATGGGCGCGATGCTCAAGCAGCTCACGGAGGCCCTCTCTGGGACGGGAACCGACGACGACGCACAGTAGGCGCCCCGACCGCGGCCGCACGCGGGCGCAGGACGATTGCGGGGGCGCGCCGGAGCGGGGGTCAGGGGAACCGGGGGTACCCCGACGCACCCCTGCGACCGCTCAGCAACCGCCGACGTCGCAGGTCAGGCGGACCTTCGGTCCGCGTGCACTGAATGTAGCAGAATGTTCCGGATTAGCGAACACTTTCCTGATGTAATGGTGACGGAATGGTCACGGCCGCCGGGCTCGGCGGTGCTCTCCACCGGGCCTCGGGCGGACGTTCCGGCGGCGGCCGGTAGGCTGGGCGCGACCCGCCCGACCGTCGAAAGGCCGCCCGTGACCACCCCCCAGCTCGCCCCGTACGTCGACCACACGCTGCTCAAGCCGGAGGCCTCCCGCAAGCAGATCGCCGCCCTGTGCGCGGAGGCCCATGAGTACGGCTTCGCCTCGGTGTGCACCAACCCGGTGTGGACCGGCTTCGTGCGGGAGCAGCTGGCGGGCAGCGACGTGCTGACCTGCGCGGTGGTCGGCTTCCCGCTGGGCGCCTCCGCCACGGAGGTCAAGGCCTTCGAGACGGCCACGGCCGTGGCCGCCGGGGCCGAGGAGATCGACATGGTCATCGACATCGCCGCCGCTCGCGCCGGCGAGCGCGAGCGGGTCGAGGCGGACGTGCGCGCCGTCGCCGAGGCCGCCCACCGGGGCGGGGCCCGGCTCAAGGTGATCATCGAGACGTGCCTGCTGACCGACGAGCAGAAGGTCCTCGCCTGCGAGGCCGCCGTGGCGGCAGGCGCGGACTACGTGAAGACCTCCACGGGCTTCTCGACCGCCGGAGCCACCGTGGCGGACGTCCGCCTGATGCGGGCGACCGTGGGCCCGGACATCGGGGTGAAGGCCTCCGGCGGGATCCGCACCCGCGAAGACGCCCTGGCGATGATCGAGGCCGGCGCCTCCCGGATCGGCGCCAGCAGCGGTCCCGCGCTGCTGGGCTGATATGGGGTTCCTGCTTGTCAAGAGGGCAGGGTGAAGCGGGGCACTCATTGATCGGTGAGTGCCCCGCTTCGTCGTTCACGGTGGGGTGGGGGTGGTCTCTGCGGGCGTGTTGTCTCGACGCGTGGTCAGTCTGATATCCGCGGGTTGGTGACCGCATGACGCTGGTTTCGGCGCGAGGAGCGATGCTGGTCTGAGGTCGAGCGTGGCCACGAGGATCTCGTGACTGCTCACAGCCCACTCGCTGGTCTCCTCGGCGCGCGGCACGCAGGAGATTCCCCGTGACCGGGTCCGTGAACGGGTCTGTGGGTCAGGCCTCCATGGTCGCCAGCGACCAGCACCAGCCGGCCAGCTCTCGAGCGATCGCGGTGTTCGCGACCGTGTGACGCTTCTTGTGCTCGCTGAGCACCTGCCAGCGGTGATGCAGCCGCCGGTTGCCCGCGTCCGCGCGTTCGGCCACGGCTGCCGGTGCCAGGGCCCACCGGTCCCGCATCGTCTTGCCCGGCCGGTACTGGGGCTTGTGGTGCCAGGCGGCCTCGATCAGCAGCCGGCGGGCGTGAGCGTTGCCGGTCTTGGTGATCCGGCCCTGGGAACGGGTCTGCCCGGAGGAGTGCTCCGAGGGCACCAGCCCGAGGTAGGAGGCGATGTTGCGACCCGTGAAGCGGTCCCAGTCGCCGATCTCCACCGCCAGGGAGAACGCGGTCAGGGTCGAGATCCCGCGCAGGCAGGCCAGGCGCCGGGTGGTCGTGGTCCACGCGGAGTCGGCGGCCAGGGCCAGGATCTTCGCGTCCAACCGGTCCCGGCGGGCCAGGGCGTGGGCGACCGCGTCGGAGTAGTCGTCGAACACGCTGCGGGAGAGCTCACCGAACACGGCGCTGTCCTGGCGGGCCATCTGCTGCATCCAGGCCTCGTGCTTCCCGGTCCATGCCTCACCACCGGTGTAGATGTGGCCGTGGCGCAACAGGAACTTCCCCAGCCGGTGACGGGCGCTCATCAGGTCCCGGCGCACGTCGTCCCGGGCCCGCACCAGGTCCCGTGCCACCTCGCGGGACCGGTCGGGGACCGTGACCTCGGTGATGTCGTCATTGCGGGCCAGCCGGGCCAGCAGCCAGGCGTCGTTCTTGTCGGTCTTGACCCTCTCCCCGGAAGGCCGCAACAGCTTCGAGGGCGCTGCGACCTGGACCCGATGGCCGGCCTCGATCAGGGTCCGGGCGAGCTCGTAACCGGTCGGTCCGGCCTCATAGGTCACCTGGACCGGGCCGTGCTCGCGGGCCAGAGCCTCGACGAACTCGCCCACCACGACCGTGTCAGCGGCCAGGGTGTGATGCATGATCTCCCCGGTCAGGGAGTCGATCGCGCAGGCCTTCACGCTGCGGGCATGGACATCCAGTCCCAGACTTGTACGCTCGGTGAACACCGGGGCCTCCTATGCATGTCGGCACCCCGACCCACACCGGTCAGGGCGATCCACGTACTCTGCATAAGCGGGGCCCCGGCCACAAGACCCAGGCACCGCCTACCCCCATAGCGTCTGAGCCCGCTGCGCCCTCCGCGACGCACCTCCGCGTGCTGCGCCCGAGCGACTAGACTGACCGCGACCGCCTCCGCGGCCGGCGACGGCCGCCACCACCGTGAAGAAGGATGAGATCCATGGCCAACCGAGCCCAGTCGTCCACCAGCGTCTCGGAGGACGCCGCGCCCCGCGGTCGCAGCGGCGGCGCCGACGTCCGCTCCCACTCGGGCCAGGGGCGCACGGTCAACAACCTCGTCTTCCTCGCGGTCTGCATGGCCATCATGATCGGCAGCTTCATCGCCTTTGCCAGCTACCCCAACAGCCCGCTGATCTGGATCGTCGGCCTGGGCCTCTACGCCCTGGCGCTGCTCGTGCCGGTCAGCATCCTGCAGACGAGCACCGCCAAGAAGGCCGAGGGCGGGCGCACCATCGCCATGGACGTCCCTCCGACCACGGAGGTCGCCGGCGTGCCCACCACCGCGGAGAGCTTCCCGGACCGTCCCCGGGACATCGGCGCCCGGGACGCCCAGGTCCGCTCCGAGCACAAGGACGACACGCTGGGCAAAGCGACCCAGTAGTCCACCCTGCACGACGACGCACGGCCCCCTCCCGCGACGGCGCGGGCGGGGGCCGTCGGCGTTCCGGTGGGGACGCGGTCACGCCAGGTGGCCACGTGAGGTAGCCACGTGAAGTAGCCACGTGAAGTGGCCACGTGAGGTCGTCACGGACAGCGACCGGGCTGTCGGCCCGTGCGATTAGACTGGACCCGAATGCATCGCGGCCGTCCGTGGCCGCCCCCACCGTGAAGAAGGATCGGATCCATGGCCAACAGAGCCCAGTCGCCCACCAGCACCTCGGCGGACGCGTCGACCGGCCGCAGCGGCGGCACCGTGCGCTCGCACTCGGGCCAGGGGCGCACGGTCAACAACCTCGTCTTCCTCGTGGTCTGCATGGCCATCATGATCGGCAGCTTCATCGCGTTCGCCAGCTACCCCAACAGCCCGCTGGTCTGGATCGTCGGCCTGGGTCTCTACGCCCTGGCGCTGCTCGTCCCGGTCAGCATCCTGCAGTCCAGCACCGCCAAGAAGGCCGAGGGCGGGCGCACGGTCCTCATGGACGTCCCCTCCTCCACCGAGGTGCCCGACATGCACCGGGGCCGCATCGCCGCCTCGTTCGACGACGGGCCCCGGGACGCCCGCGAGCGCGACGCCCGCACCGCGGCCGTCCACCACGACGACAAGTACGGCAAGGCCGCCGAGTAGGACCGCACCGGCCGGATATGCCGGGGCCCGCACCCCGAGGGCCCAGGGGACGACGACACCGACGCCGGAGTCCCGCGCCCTGGAGACCGTCACCGCTCCGGCCCCGAGGCCGAAGTCCCTCGCACCGCAGGTCCTGACGGCGCGGGCATCCACGCACAAAGGTCCCCTCCCGCACCGCGGGAGGGGACCTTTTGGCGTGCCCGGCCGGCCGGGCCGCTGCCGGGGCGCGCCCGGCTCAGGCCGTGGCGGGCTCCTTCGCGAAGACGGACTCGACCACGCCGCGCGCCCACGCGAGCACCGCCCCGTCCACGAGGTCCTTGCCGCCGATCCGCTCGGTCTTGGGCTTGGGGATCAGCACCTGGGAGGTGTCGGTGCCGGGCACCGTCTTGATCTGCGCGCCCGGGTAGAGGCGGGTGAGCCGCATCTGCCGGGACTCGGGGAGATCGGCCGGGGCGAAGCGGACCATGTTGCCCTGGGCCGCGACGTCGGTGAGGCCGGCGGCGCGGGCGGCCACCCGGAACCGGGCGACCTCGAGCAGGTTCTGGACCGGCTCGGGGACCTCGCCGTAGCGGTCCACGAGCTCGTCGGCGACCTCCTGGATCGCCTCCTCCGTGGCGGCGTTGGCGAGGTTGCGGTAGGCCTCCAGGCGCAGCCGCTCCCCCGGGACGTAGTCGTGCGGCAGGTAGGCGTTGACCGGCAGCTCGATCTTCATCTCGGTGGGACGCTCGTCCTCCTCGCCGCGGTACTCGGCGACGGCCTCGCCCACCAGGCGCAGGTACATGTCGAAGCCCACCCCGGCGATGTGCCCGGACTGCTCCCCGCCCAGCAGGTTGCCGGCGCCGCGGATCTCGAGGTCCTTGACGGCCAGCTGCATGCCGGCGCCGAGCTCGTTGTGGGCGGCGACGGCCTTGAGCCGCTCCAGCGCCGTCTCGGAGAGCGGCTTCTCGGCCTGGTACAGGAAGTAGGCGTAGGCCCGCTCCCGGCCGCGACCCACGCGCCCGCGCAGCTGGTGGAGCTGGGAGAGCCCGTAGCGGTCCGCGCCGTCGACGATCAGGGTGTTGGCGTTGGCGATGTCCAGGCCGGTCTCCACGATCGTGGTGCACACCAGGACGTCGAACTTCTTCTCCCAGAAGTCCACGATGATCTGCTCGAGCCGGGACTCGGACATCTGCCCGTGCGCCACGGCGATCCGCGCCTCGGGCACGAGCTCGGCGATCTCCTTCGCCTTGCGCTCGATCGAGGACACCCGGTTGTGGATGTAGAACACCTGGCCCTCGCGCATGAGCTCGCGCCGCACCGCGGCGGAGACCTGCTTGTCGGTGTAGGCGCCCACGTAGGTGAGCACGGGGTGGCGCTCCTCCGGCGGGGTGGCGAGGGTGGAGGTCTCGCGGATGCCGGTCAGCGACATCTCGAGGGTGCGCGGGATCGGGGTCGCGGACATCGCCAGGACGTCCACGTTGGTGCGCATCGCCTTGAGCTTCTCCTTGTGCTCCACGCCGAAGCGCTGCTCCTCGTCGATGACCACGAGGCCCAGGTCCTTGAACTGGACCTCCTTGGACAGCAGCCGGTGCGTGCCGATCACCACGTCGATCGACCCGTCCTTGAGCCCGGCGAGCGTCTCCTTGGTCTCCTTGGCGGACTGGAACCGGGAGAGCGCGGCCAGGCGCACCGGGAAGCCGGAGAACCGCTCGGTGAAGGTCTCGGCGTGCTGCTGGGCGAGCAGCGTGGTGGGCACGAGCACCGCCGCCTGCTTGCCGTCCTGCACGGCCTTGAACGCCGCGCGCACGGCCACCTCGGTCTTGCCGTAGCCCACGTCCCCGGAGATCAGCCGGTCCATGGGGACCTCCCGCTCCATGTCCGCCTTGACCTCGTCGATGGTGGTCAGCTGGTCCGGGGTCTCGATGTAGGGGAACGCCTCCTCGAGCTCGCGCTGCCACGGGGTGTCCTCCGCGAAGGCGTGGCCGCGGGAGGCCATCCGCGCCGAGTACAGGCGGATCAGCTCGTTGGCGATGTCCCGGACGGCCCGCTTCGCGGCGCGCTTGGTCTTGTTCCAGTCCGTCCCGCCCATCTTGGACAGGGTCGGGGCCTCCCCGCCCACGTAGTTGGTGACCTGGTCGAGCTGGTCGGTGGGCACGAACAGGCGGTCCCGCGGGCTGTTGCGCTTGGACGGCGCGTACTCGAGCACCAGGTACTCGCGCACGGGCTTCGGCTGCCCGGGCTTGATCATCGCCCCGGCGATGGGCCGCTGGATGAGCTCCACGAACTGGCCGATGCCGTGCTGCTCGTGCACCACGAAGTCGCCCTGGCTCAGCGCCAGCGGGTCCACGGCGTTGCGCTTGCGCCGCACCGGGAGCTTGCGCATGTCCTTGGTGGTGTACGGGCTGGCCTTGCCCAGCAGGTCCGCCTCGGTGAGCAGCACGATCCGCGGCCCGTCCAGGGCGAAGCCCTTGCCAGCCACCGCGGTGGTGAGCTCCACGATCCCGGGCTGCGGCTCCTCGGCGAGGTTCTCGCGGCGGGCGGCCGGGATCCCGGCCTCGTGCAGCAGCTCCGCGATCCGGGTCAGCGGGCCGGGGCCTTCGGTGACGGCGACGACGCGCCAGCCGTCGGCCACCCGCCCCTGCAGGAACTCGAGCATCGCCTCGACGTCGCCGTGGAAGCCCAGCGGGTCCCGGGCGGCCACGCTGAGGGTGTCGGCGTCCGAGTCGAGCAGGGCGATGTCCTCCGCGGAGGTGTCCGCGTCCACGTCCTGGCCGGCCACCGCGTTGACGTTGAGCGCGGTGACGGCCCACCAGCCGAGACCGGTCTCCAGCGCGGTGGCCCTGGCCTCGGCGAGGGTCTGGAAGGACCCGGAGGCGAGGGTGCGCCCTTCGCCGTCGTCGGCCCGGACGGCGTGCTCGGCGGAGCTGATGTCGATGGGCGCGGACTGCCCGTCCGAGGCGGAGTCCCAGGCGGCGAGCAGGAACTCCTCGTTGGTGGCCACGAGGTCGTGGGCGCGGGTGCGGACCTTCTCGGGCTCCATGACCACCACGAGCGAGCCGGGCGGGAGCAGGGACAGCATGGGCACCAGGCCGTCCACGAGCAGGGGCGCGAGGGACTCCATGCCCTCCACGTAGATGCCGCCGGCGATCCGCTCGAGCATCGACTCGGCCCCGGGCAGCGAGTTCTTGAGCTTCGCCGCCCGGGACATCACGGACGAGGTGATGAGCACCTCGCGGCACGGCGGGGCCACGAGCCGGTCCGGGTGGTCCCCGGTGGTCAGCGTGCGCTGGTCGGCGACGGCGTACCAGCGCAGCTCATCGACCTCGTCCCCGAAGAACTCGATCCGCACCGGGTGGTCCTCGACCGGGGAGAAGACGTCGATGATCCCGCCGCGCACCGCGAACTCCCCGCGCCGGGTCACCATGTCCACCCGGGCGTAGGCGGCCTCGGCGAGCGCGGTCACGGCGGCGTCGAAGTCAAGTTCCTCCCCGCGGGCGAAGCGCACCGGGTCCATGTCCCCCAGGCCTTCGACGACGGGCTGGAGCACGGAGCGGACCGGTGCGGTCAGCACCCGCAGCGGGCGCTCGGTGTCCCGGCCGGCCAGCCGGCGCAGCACGTCCAGGCGGCGGCCCACGGTGTCGGAACGGGGCGAGAGCCGCTCGTGCGGCAGGGTCTCCCAGGCCGGGAACTCCGCGACCTCCTCCCCCGGCAGGTACGCGCCCAGGGCCGCGGCGAGGTCCTCGGACTCGCGGCCGGTCGCGGTCACGGCCAGCAGCACCGGGGCGCGGGAGTCGGCCGGCGCCGGGGCGTCGTCGAGGGCGCCGCGCAGCTGGGCGGTGAGCACCGCGCGCATCCCGTCCGGGGCGCTGATCACGGTCTCGGCGCTGCGCTCCCCCGGCGGCAGGCCGGCCTGGGTGCGGAGATTGGCGAAGGAGCGCTCCGCCCCGAGGGCGGCGAGCAGTCCGGACAAGGTCATGGGTGAGCAGTCTCCTGGGACGCTGAGTGGGGTGCTGGTGGAGCACAGAGGCTGTCGGAGCCAACGTTCGCGGGTCCCAGCTTACTCCCGGGCCCCGACAGGGCCCGGTCCGGAGTGGAGAACCCGGAGCGCAGGGCCCGGAAAGCTGGACCCGGCGCCCACGGCCCGGAGGCCCGGCGCCCGCCTACCATGGGAGCACGCAACCGCCGCTGCCCATCCGCCGCTACCGAGGAGCCCTCCATGGCCGTCACCGCCTCCACCATCGTCCCCGCGCCCGTCGACCAGGTCGTGGTGACCTTCTCCGACGAGGAGTTCATCCGGCACGTGACCCATCGCGCCGGGGCCACCCTGGAGTCGGTGGAGGTCGCCGGGGACGTCGAGGCCCAGTTCGCCGTGACCACGGTGCGGACCATGGCCGCGGACCGGCTGCCCGAGATGGCCCGGAAGTTCGTGGGCTCCTCGGTGCAGCTCACTCAGGTGGACACCTACCACACCGCCGACGCCGACGGCATCCGGGTGGTGCGCACCGAGATCTCCGTGGCCGCCCTGCCGGTCTCCGGCTCCGCGACCCAGACCCTCACCCCGCAGGGCGAGGCCACCGACGTGCACGTGCACTGCGTGGTGAAGGCCAATATCCCGTTCGTGGGCAAGATGGTGGCCGAGGCCGCCGAGCCGTTCATCGGCAAGGCCCTGTCCCTGCAGTCCCAGGAAGCCGAGGCCTGGCTCGCGAACCGTTGAGCCCTTCGGTGCTTCCGCGGTCGCCCACCACTCCCGACAGGACAGTCAGCCCGATCACAGCACGGTCGTAGACTGACCTCTGATCTTCCCCGACGACGAACAGGAGTCCGACTGTGAGCGCAGCCGAGACGGACGAGCACGGGCCCGGGCTGGGCAACTTCCTCCGCAAGGACCTGGTGGGCGGCGTGCTGCTGCTGGTCGCGATGCTCTCGGCGCTCGTGATCGCCAACTCCCCCCTGGCGGAGGGCTACTTCGGTCTGCGGGACACCCACATCGGCATCGACTTCCCCGGCCTGGACCACACCGTGGGCGAGTGGGCCTCGGAGGGCCTGCTCGCGATCTTCTTCTTCCTGGTGGGCCTGGAGCTCAAGACCGAGTTCGTGGACGGCGAGCTGCGCAACCTCAAGAAGGCGATGCTGCCCATCGTGGCCGCCTTCGGCGGGGTGATCGTCCCGGCGCTGATCTACGTGGCCGTCAACCGGATCAGCAACGCGGACCCGACCACCATCGACGGCTGGGCGATCCCCACGGCCACCGACATCGCCTTCGCGGTCTCGGTGCTCGCGGTGGTCGGGGCGTCGCTGCCCACGGCCATGCGCACCTTCCTGCTCACCCTCGCCGTGGTGGACGACCTCATCGCGATCGTCATCATCGCCTTCGTCTACACCGACGGCGTGCAGACCGAGTTCCTGCTGCTGGCCCTGGTCCCCCTGGCGCTGTTCTACGTCCTGACCCAGCGCTTCATGATCTTCTTCCTGACCCGGCCCTGGGCCGCGTGGGTAATCCTCATGCCCATCGGCGTCCTCACCTGGCTCTTCGTGCTCGAGGCCGGCGTGCACGCCACCATCGCCGGCGTGCTGCTGGGCTTCATGGTCCCGGTGCTGCACGTGAAGCCCCGCGTGATCCGCGGCGACGTCCCCGAGCTGGGCCTCGCCCCCACGCTCGAGCACCGCTTCCGGCCGCTGTCCAACGGGCTGGCCATCCCGGTGTTCGCGTTCTTCGCCGCCGGCGTGGCCGTGGGCGGGGCCAACGGCGTGGTGACGTCCCTGACCGACCCCGTGGCGATCGGCATCGTCCTGGGCCTGGTGGTCGGCAAGCTGATCGGCATCTTCGGCGCCGCCTGGCTCATGGACCGGTTCACCCCGGCCACCAAGGACGACGACTACACGTGGCTGGACCTGGGCGGCCTGGCCATGGTGGCCGGCATCGGGTTCACGGTCGCGCTGCTCGTGGCGGAGCTGAGCTTCGGCATCGGCAACCCGCACAACGAGCACGCGAAGGTCGGCATCCTCACCGGCTCGGCGATCGCGGCCGTCATCGGCGGCACGCTGCTGGCCGTGCGCAACGCCCACTACAAGAAGCTGCGCGCCCAGGGCGTGGTGGTCGACAAGCTCGACGCCGTGTGACTTCGGAGCCAACACACACGGCCGTCCACAGGGACCTACGAACTGATCCTGCCGAAGTAGAACACCCCAGCCCTCACTGGGCACATTTTCCCGACCATGAAAGACGTTCGGGCAACGGCCTTCACGCCACTGCTGGATAGGCTGGGGCGGTCGCTGACGTGGGACTGCGGCAGGAAGCCCTCCGCCTGTGCTCTGTTCAGGGAGCCGACCACGGTGCGCGTCCACTTCGCCGATGCGAACCACCTTGGACAACCAGGTAGCAACGAACACGTCAACGGGCCGCTGGACTGCCACGGCTCCCGTTGGCAGGTCAAGGAAGCCAGGCAGTCCCCTTTGAGCTGACACCATCAATCTCGCACCGGTTGGGAACGTCATCGTTGCACGCAGCATGAGATGACAACCAGTTTCCTCGTCTGCGGATAATGCTTCCCCCTGGAAACCTGACAAATATTGAGAGAATCGGCTCTCGCCCCCAGTGAAAGCGTGGTTGTCCCCACTTGTGTGGGTACTACGTCCTGAATGTTTGGAGTCTGATATGAGCGGACGCTCAAAGAGGCACGTCCGTCTCTGTGACGACTCACCGCTCGAAGTATCCGCGCTTTCTGGATCCTTGCGGACAGCGTCGCCATCACCATTCGGGGGGCTCGCATGCATCGGCATTGGAACACGCCACCAACAGTTCATGGCGGGCAGGGGCACCGCAATGGGAGGATGAACGCGGCCGGAACGCCTCAGAGTCGTCCTGGAGCCCTGTGGGACTGGATACGTTCCTTGGCGCTCACAATGGTCGTTCTGTTCGGCGCAACCTCTGTGCTGTTACCGCTTGCGCCGGCGGCCGCTGAACCCACCGAGCTGATCGTCAATGGCACGCTGGCCGAAGGCCGCACCGTGCCGACGTGTTTCCTGTCCGTGGGCTTTGGCACTCACAAAACGAAGGTCAAGATGACCAATGACGTGCCGGCGGGGTCAGCGACGGGCACCAGGTCCTACTCGATCAACATGACCTCCCACACCTCCGGTGACGTGAAGCTGATCCAGGACGAGGCCGCCGGATGCGCCCCGACCGTCAGTGCAGGCCAGAGCTACGACGTCTCGGTCGACTACAAGTCCACCAGCGACAAGAACTCCATCACGGTCTTCGCCCACACCGCCGACGGTTGGGACTACTGGAAGGACCTCAAGACGCTTCCCCCCAGCGCGGACTGGACCACCGCGCAGGCACGCATAGACAACGTCCCCGAAGGCGTGGACCGGCTCTCCTTCGGAGTCTCGCTGTACGGAGTGGGAGAACTCAAAACCACCAACTACTCCCTGATGGAAATCCCACCGCCACCACCACCACCCGGGGACGGAGAACTGATCGTCAACGGCTCGCTGAGTGCGGGGTCCACCGTTCCGACGTGTTTCCTGTCCGTAGGCTTGGGCACCCACCAGACGGAACGCACAATCGACACCGATGTGCCGGCGGGGTCAGCGACGGGCACCAGGTCCTACTCGGTCAACATGACCTCCCACACCTCCGGTGACGTGAAGCTGATCCAGGACGAGGCCGCCGGATGCGCCCCGACCGTCAGTGCAGGCCAGAGCTACGACGTCTCGGTCGACTACAAGTCCACCAGCGACAAGAACTCCATCACGGTCTTCGCCCACACCGCCGACGGTTGGGACTACTGGAAGGACCTCAAGACGCTTCCCCCCAGCGCGGACTGGACCACCGCGCAGGCACGCATAGACAACGTCCCCGAAGGCGTGGACCGGCTCTCCTTCGGAGTCTCGCTGTACGGAGTGGGAGAACTCAAAACCACGAACTACTCCCTGAAGCAGGTTGCGCTGGAGACTCCGCCCGGATCACAGGATCCAGCGCTGATCGGCTCTTGGGAAGTCCTCGAGAACCCCTTGCCGGTGCGCGCCATCCACTCGACTCTGCTGGAAGACGGTCGGCTGCTGCTGATCGCCGGATCCGGCAACGACGGCAACGACTTCGCCGCAGGGACCTTCAAGGCCGTGGTGTGGAACCCAGGAGACAACAGTTTCACGGACGTCCCGGTGCCCTACGACATGTTCTGCGCCGGACACGTCACCCTGCCCGACGGGAAGGTTCTGCTGGCCGGCGGCACACAAGCCTTCCCGACAGGTGGGGAAGGACCCAACGCCTTCGAAGGCTCCAAGTTCAGCTACTACTTCGATCCGGCGGACAACCAGTTCCACCCGGTGACCGACATGGCCGGAGCACACTGGTACCCAAGCCTGACCAAGCTTGGCAATGGTGACGTCTGGGCCGCCGGGGGCCTCAATGAAACGGGAGACGGCACAACCCTGACCGAGCTGTTCCAATATTCATCGATGAGCTGGTTGCCGCAGAGCAGCGTGCCGCAGACCTGGAGCTACTGGGGGACCTACCCACACATGTTCCTGCTGGACGACGGGAAGATGTTCTACACCGGTGGTCACACATTCGGCAATGGGTTGCCCGGGACCGGGGCATCCATCTATGACTGGAAGACCGCCCAAATATGGGACGTTCCGGGATTGCGAGAAAAGGACATGCGAGATCAAGCGGGCTCGGTGTTCATCGGCCCCGCCCAGGATCAACGGCTGATGATCGTGGGCGGGGGCAACACCGACACCAACAACCCGGCAATCAATCTCGTCGACATCATCGACCTCAACGCCCCGGAGCCGACCTTCGAGCCTGGTCCTAACCTGCCCGGGCCGGGCAAACTGTACGTGAACCTGATCAATCTCCCGGACCGCACAGTATTGGCCGCCAACGGCGCCCAGTACAACCGCTCCGGCGACGTCCTCACGGCAGCCGTGTACGACCCGCAGACCAACAACTGGCTCTCCATAAACCCGGATCCCACGGGACGGAACTACCATTCGAGTTCCGTCCTGCTGCCCGATGGCCGGGTAGCAGTGCTTGGGTCCAACCCTGCCGACAACTCATTTGAACTCCGGATCTCCGTCTACAGCCCCTCGTACCTGCACCGCGGGGAAAGGCCGCAAATTACGCAGGCTCCGGAAACTGCGGGGTACGGAGACATCCTGAATCTGGAGGTAGAGGGGGAGGTAACCGCAGCGTCGTTGATGGCACCGATGTCCTCGACCCACCAGACCGACACCAATGCCCGTCTCATCGATCTGCCCCTGGCCGGATCCGGAAGTTCCCGGACCGTCCAGGTGCCAGACAACCCCAACCTAGTGCCTCCGGGCCCCTACATGCTGACCGTCCTCGATGCGGACGGCGTTCCCAGCCAGGCCAAGTGGGTGAGGATCTCATGAATACCAGAATACGAATCCGACTCCGACTCGCAGTCGCCGCGAGCACTGCGATGCTCCTGATACTCCTGGCAGGCCTGGTGTGGCAGTCCGGTGCCATCGGCGGCCCGCAGCCGACGGCACACGCGGTGGGGCACGAAGCCCCTGGCGCCACCCCGTCGGCTGGCCCCGGAAACGGCGGTGATTCCGGGCCGGAAAGCTTGGAACAGGTGGCCAGCCGGGACCACGGGCGCAAGCTTCCGCCGGAGGCCCAGGGGGCCCGGTTGAGGGACGTCGCCAGTCAGAAGGGCCCGGGCGACCGTCGATCTTCCAAAGCGCGCAACAGGACAGAAGGTCTGACCGAGCGCCGGGACATCAAACCCGAGGAGGTCCTGGGTGACGTGTCGCGACGGGCACCAGGAGGTTGTCTGTCCGAGTACGGCGAGGACGGCCAATGCCTTCCGGCGGTCCCCCCGAGCATGGCCAAGCACGTGCAGGAAATGAAGGACGCAGGCCTGGATCCAAACACCATGGAGCACCGTTGGACTTGTGCCGAGGTGCGCGAATACTTCTCGGAGGGGATCAAGGTCAGAAGTGCAGGCAAGGATCCACAGCAGTTGGACGCGAACAAGGACGGTGTCGCCTGCGGCCCCGGCGATTGAGCACCCATTGCTTGTCCATTACCTTCCCGGCCGCGAGCTGGCCGGCCCGTTGCCCCCACTCAGCTTGTCGTTCGACCTGTGGTTCGCAGGTCATCCGCGCTGGTGGGGCGCAGCCGGGTCGTCTTATGGGAGCGTGGTGGGCAGCTCTGGCATCGATTTTCGCCGCTCAGGGAGCACCGTCCAGGCCGGGGTGAAAGCTTACAGATTTCCAGCCGTGGGGAATTTCTGGCGAATGCACTCTATCTTGCGCAACCCGTTGGTCATTTCCTAAAGCACTCCATTAGTAAGACTGTGAGGGTCAGGTGTTCCCGGGCGTCCTGACCCTCACAGCGATCACCCCGTGGGGCTACCTTGGTGCCGAAGGTGCTCTCGCAGTATCCTGATCCGCAATCCGATCGACCCCAGCTCGGTGTCATTCCTCGGACTTCTCGGTTGTTCGGGAGCACCTCCGGCGAAGCCCATCGGTCTCGCCGGAACCACGTGACCCAAGAAGGGCCTGACGGGAATCCGTCTCATTACTGTCGTGTCCGGGTGTCTGGTTCGGCCGAGGGCAACCAATTGTTGCTGCTCGGCCTCAAGAGGCCCGCGATGAAGGACCCCGCCAGCTCCTCGTCCCCGGTCGTTATCGGCGGGGTCGACATGCACAAGGATCTGCACATGGCCGCGGTGATCGATGCCTGCGACACCGTCATCGCCGCCCAGGCGATCTCCACTGCCCGCGCCGGCTGCCGGTCCATGTTGCGCTGGATGCGTTCCTTCAGGGACATCGCCCGGATGTGAGTGGGGTGCTCCGGCTCCTACGGTGCCGGGCTGCTGTGCCACCTCGAGAACGCCGGGATCGAGGTCGTGGAAGTCACCACCGGCGACCACGCCAAACCGGCTCCTGCGCGTCGTCGACAACCCATCGACGCGTAGAACGCCGCCCATGCCGCCTTCGCGCGCCGGCGCACCGTGACCCCGCGGGCACGCGACGGGATAGTCGAGTCCCTGCGCGTGCTCAAGGTTGCCCGCAAGTCCGCTATCCACACCCGGCGCACTGCCCTGCAGCTGATCCAGATGCAGATCGTCTCCGCTACGGACGAGCTGCGGGACCAGCTGCGCAACCTCACTCGGATGCAGCTGATCCGCATCCTGGCCGCCTGGCGCCCGGACGTCACCGGGTTCCGGGATCCCGTAGTGGCTACACGAATCGCGATGAGGTCCATGGCCCGGCGCTATCTGGAACTCCACGACGAGATCGCCGACCTCCAGCAACTCATGCACGCCCTGGTCGAAGAACTCGCACCGGACCTGCTCCCCCGCCCGAGCTGATGTCTACGAGGCCGCGGCGCAATTGCTGATCACCGCCGGGACGCCCCCGATCGGCTCACCAGCAGGTCTCCTTCGCCATGCCTTGCGGGCTGGCACCGTTGCCGAGGTCCTTGGGCAAGACCACCCGGCACCGACTCAACCGGGGTGGAGACCGCTTCGCCAACAGCGCCCCGCACATGATCGCGGTCGTGCGCTGGCACCTGGACCCGGTGACGAAGGCCTACGTGGCTGGGAAGATCGGTGAGGTCCACTCCAATCCCGAGATCTTCACGTGCCTCAAGCGCTCCATCGCCCGGAGGGTCTACTGCCCACTGCGCAACCAACAACGCCAAGCCGGACAAACCCTCATCGCCGCTTGACA
This sequence comes from uncultured Kocuria sp., assembly GCF_947500125.1. GTDB lineage: Bacteria > Actinomycetota > Actinomycetes > Actinomycetales > Micrococcaceae > Kocuria. The sequence goes on from NZ_CANMRA010000001.1 coordinate 158,409, forward strand.
CGTAGAAGGGCGTTCGCGGCTTGCTGTCCGAGGTCAAGCTGATCCGTAACGAGGGACCCTGGGAATCGATTGACCGACAGCAGGTTGCGGTGGCCGAGTATGGTTCGCCAAACAGCGGCCTCTCACCTTTTAAAATGGGAGCGCGGGGGGGCGTTGTCGTACGGACGCGGGTTCAGGTCGGCTTTCCCGAAGCACGTCACACCGTGCATTTCCTGCACCTCGGCCCAGCGGATTAGGGCCGAGTCGTTCATAGGACGTCCGTGTTGCCGCGTTGCTTGAGTGAGGCCACGGCGTCCTTCACCCGCTGCGCGTGCTCCTGCGTAGTCACCAGCATTGCGTCGGGGGTGTCGACGACGACGATGTCCTCCACCCCGATCAGCGCGATCAGTCGACCGGTGTCGGAGACGACGATGCCAGTGGAACTGTCGGCGAGTACCCGACTGTTGTCGCCAAGAACGGTGACGCGCGGGTCGCTTTGCGGGTCGACGTGGTTGAGCCGGCTGATCGCGGCGAAGTCTCCGACGTCGTCCCAGGTGAACGTCGCAGGCACCATGGCCACGTCTCCGGCGGCGGCGGCCGGTTCGGCCACGGCGTAGTCGATGGCTGTCTTGGGAAGTTCAGGCCACACCCGGTCCACCACGCTGTCCTGGGCCGGGGTGCCCCACGCGTCGGCGATCTCGGCCAGACCGGCATGCAGCGTGGGTTCGTTGTTGGCCAGATGACGCAGCATCAGCCAAGCCGGTGCCACGAACATTCCGGCATTCCACGTGTAGTTGCCGCTTTGCACGTAGGCGCGGGCTGTAGTCTCGTCCGGCTTCTCCACGAATTGCTCGACCTGGAGGGCATGCGGTGCGTCATCGAGACCGAGGGGAGCTCCGGCGCGGATGTAGCCGAAGCCGGTGGCAGGGGAACTCGGTGGAATACCGATGGTCACGATCCGTCCCGAGGCCGCCACCGCGATCGCCTCCCGGACGACGCACTGAAACGCCCCAACGGGCTCGATGACGTGGTCCGCGGCAAAGGACCCCACGATCGCGTCCGCATCTCGACGCTCGATGAGCATGCAGGCCAGACCGATCGCCGCCGCAGAGTCCTTCGGCGACGGCTCGAGCACCAGATCGGATTCGCATACCTCGGGCAACTGGGCGCAGACCGCGGGAGCGTGCGTGCGCCCGGTCACGACCATGACCCCGGTGGCACTGAGTCCGGCGAGCCGATCATAAGTGGCCCGCAGCAAGGACGAGCCCGATCCGGTCAAGTCCAGCAGGAATTTTGGGGCATCAGCCCGGGAAAGCGGCCACAGCCGAGAGCCGACTCCACCAGCCGGGATGAACGGGTAGAAATGCGAGAGCGAAGAGGTCACGAACCTCACGATACGGCTCGTCAGAGGGCCTTGTACCTTTGGTGCGGAACACTACGCAATGGCCGATCCGCCGAGCCGGGTACGGCAGCCCTACGCGATACCGACTCCGCGGCACGGCTCAGCGGGAGTGGAACCGCTGCTGCGCCTCGAGCAGGCCCTTCTCGACGAGCTGTTCGACCGCGTCGGCGGCGTCGTCGAGCAGGAAGGGCAGCTCCTTGCCCTCGGTGGAGGAGAACGGTTTGAGCACGTACGAGGCTGCGTCCATCCGGCCCGGCGGCCGGCCCACACCCACGCGCACCCGGTAGTAGTCCTTGGTGGACAGGGCCTTGGACATGTCCCGCAGGCCGTTGTGCCCGCCCTCTCCTCCGCCGATCTTGAGCTTCAGGGCGGCAAAGGGAATGTCGATCTCGTCGTGCACGGCGATGACCCGCTCGGCGGGAATGCCGTAGAACTTGGCGAGGCCGGCCACGGGGCCGCCGGAGGTGTTCATATAGGTCATGGGCTTGGCCAGCACCACCCGCGGCCCGCCCGGGCGCAGCCGCGACTCGAGGACCTGGGCACGGACCTTGTGAACCTTGAAGGTCCCGCCGAGACGGGAGGCGAGCTCGTCGAGGACCATCTGCCCCACGTTGTGGCGGGTGCGGGCGTACTCGGGGCCGGGATTTCCCAGCCCCACGACCAGCCATGCGTCGGACATCGGTGCCTCCATCGAAGGTGAGAAGTGTGCTGTCATGCGAAGTGCGGGACGGCCCGGAAGCCGCCCCGCACTCCGGAGGATCAGTCGAGCGGTGAGGCTCAGGCCTCGTTCTCGGGGACGACGTCGCCCTCGGGGGCCTCGGTCTCGCCCGCGGACTCGCCGAGGTCCTGGGCCTGGGGCTCGGAGACGTTGATGACCAGCAGCTCCGGGTCGGAGACCATGGTCACGCCCTCGGGCAGGCGCACGTCGGCGGCGTAGACGTGGTCGCCCACGCCGTGGCCGTCGAGGTTGATGACGACGTCCTCCGGCACGTTCAGGGCGTCGGCCTCGACCGTGAGGGTGTTCTCCTCGACGTTGTGCACGGCGTTGGGCTCGACCTCGCCGATGACGTGGACGGGGATCTCGACCTCGACCTTCTCGCCGCGGCGCACGGCGAGGAGGTCGACGTGCAGGATCTCCGGGCGGGTGGCGTGGCGCTGGATGTCCTTGACCATGACCAGCTCGGTGCCGCCGTCGAGCTGGAGCTCGAGCACGGCGTTGGAGTGGCGCACGGCCAGCATGGTCTCGTGACCGGGGATGATCACGTGCTTGGGCTCGGCGCCGTGGCCGTAGACGACCGCGGGGATCTGATCGTTGTTGCGGATGCGGCGGGCGTAGCCCTTGCCGAAGTCGCTGCGCGTGGTGGCGGGGATGCGGATGGTGTCAACCATGGGAACTCCTCGAAGTCGGGTCTGTCGTCTGAATGGCCAGGCGATACCGGCCGCAGACCCTCCCCCGCGTTCTGGACGCACCGCGGGACGCCCCGAAGGGCGACACACCGCAAGGGGTGGGAACGTTCAACCAGCCGTCGTCGATCACGGGACCCGCACGGGTCCCCTCGCCTTGGCAACCGCACCAGGCTAGCACGGCGGATGGGACCTGGCGGGCCCGGACAGATGGCCCCGGCCCCGGCGCGCAGTCGGCTCAGGCTCCCGCGCTGCGACCCGCTTCCCGCCGGACGGCCTTGGCCGCCAGGAGATAGGCGAGGATCCACGGCTCGACGACATACCGGTGGCCCAGCCGTTTCGGCTGCGTCACGAGCCGGTACGCCCACTCCAGCCCGATGGGCCCGAGCCACCGCGGCGGTGGCTTCTGGATGCCCGCGTACTCGTCGATCCCGCCGCCGACGGCCGCGTAGATCGCCGTGGGCAGCTCTTCCCAGCGCCGGCTCAGGAACTCCTCCTGCAGCGGCATGCCCAGGCCCACGATGACGAAGTCCGGCCGGTACTCCTGGAGGGACCGGACGATGTGGTCCTCGAGCGCGGGGTTCCAGCCCTCCCCCGGCCAGCCCTCGACCTGACCGGCGGGAGCGTCCCGCCGGAGCATGTCCACCGTGCGGGCGTTGCCCGCAGGGGTCGCGCCGACGACGGCGACGCGCCGCACCGGGGTGCGCCGCATCAGGCCGGGCAGCCAGTCCAGGGTGCCGAGGCGGTGCCGCTTGGCGCTGAGCTCGCGCCCGGACCGCCACTTGGCCAGCTTCAGGACGGGGAACCCGTCCGTCAGCACCACGTCGGCCTTCTCGTAGAAGGCACGGAACGTCGGATTGACCTCCCACGTGTAGAGACTGTGCAGGTTGTGGGCGAGGACCGCGGCCTGGCGCCGCTCCTGCCACGTCGCCGAGATCCAGCGGTGCAGCTCCTCGGCGTCCATGGGCGTCACCCGGACACCGCTGACCGGGATCTCGATCGGACCCGTGCTCTGGGCACGGGACTGGTGCTTCAACATGTGTCTTCCCCCTGTGCTGCGCGTCTGCGACGCCTCGCTCCCCCGCCGGGATCCCGTGACCGGGCCGACTTCTTCGCTGGGCGCACCGTCCATGGTGCGGCAGGATCCCCCCGGATCCCGCCGGCGAACCGGCACCCCCTGGCGCACACGTCCCGCATCCACCAGCCCTGGTGACCGGGATCATGCACCTGCATTTACGCTAGCAAAGCCAGTGCCGCGTCATGCCACTCAGGACTGTCCCCAGTTAAGGGCCTGTTTGCATAGATGTGCACTTGTAAAGTCATCGATGGGGGCCGGAACCACGCCGGGGGGGGCGTAGGAGGAGTGTTCCGGCCCCCATCACACTCGGGGGGAGTGACCAACGTGCTCAAGAAGAACATGTCCGTGCGACCTGCCGCCTGGCGGGAGACCCACATCAGGAGCCTGCGCCACGTGGACGCGGCCGCCCTGGCCGCCACGCTGATCCTGACGCAGCTGGTGCGCTTCGGCTTCGAGCAGGAGGCGCTCAGACTGGGTCAGTTCACCATGCCGTACTGGCTGGTGGGCGCCGTGCTGGGTGGGACCTGGTGGGGCTGGCTGGAGCTGCGGGGCGCCCGCGACGTGCGCCTGATCGGCTACGCCGTGGAGGAGAACCGGCAGGTCGTCTCGGCCACACTGGTGCTCTTCGGCGCCCTGGCCATCCTGTCCTACGTGCTCAACGTGCCGATGGCCCGCAGCTACGTGGTGATCGCCCTGCCGCTGGGCACGCTCCTGCTGCTGGCGGGACGAGGCGTGGTCCGGCGGGGGCTGACCCGCCGCCGGCTGGCCGGCGAGGCGATGTCCCGGACCCTGGTGGTCGGGCGCGTGCCGGGGGTCGTGGAGATGCTCAAGTCCCTGCAGCAGAATCCGGCCGCGGGCTTCGACCCGGTGGCGGTCTACGCGCCGTCGTCGTCCCGGATTCTGCCGCACCACCTGGCCCGGGTGCCGATGCCCGAGAACATGCTGCCGGCCGGGGAAGTGCCCAGCGTGGAGGGGATCGTGGCCGCGTGCCGCGCCCACCGGATCGAGACCCTGGTGATGGCCGCGAGCGCCCCGCTGAGCTCGGAGGAGGTCCGGCACCTGAGCTGGTACCTGGCCGACGAGCGCATCCGCCTGGTCCTCGACACCGGGCTCACCGACATCGCCGGCCCGCGCATCCACACCCAGCAGATGGCCGGACTGCCGCTGATCCACGTCTCCACCCCGCGGATGAGCCGGTCCCGGCTGCTGCTCAAGCGCCTCGTCGACCTCGCCGGCGCCGTCACCGCACTGGTGGCCCTCTCCCCCGTCATGCTCGCGCTGGCGATGATCGTCAAGGCGCACGACGGCGGGCCTGTGCTCTTCGCCCAGGAGCGCACCGGCCTGGACGGAACGACCTTCAGGATGCTGAAGTTCCGCTCGATGTACACCGACGCCGAGGAGCGCAAGGCCGAGCTCATGGCCGCCAACGACGCCAAGGGCGGCGTCCTGTTCTTCATGGCCGACGACCCCCGGGTCACGGCACCGGGTCGGTGGATGCGCAAGTACAGCCTCGACGAGCTCCCGCAGTTCCTCAACGTGCTCAAGGGTGAGATGTCCCTGGTGGGCCCGCGCCCGCCGCTGCCCTCCGAGGTCGCCCAGTACGAGGAGCACGTCCACCGCCGGCTACGCGTGAAGCCAGGCATCACCGGCCTGTGGCAGGTCTCGGGCCGCGACGACCTGGACTGGGAGCAGGCCGTGCGCCTGGACCTCTACTACGTGGAGAACTGGTCCCCGGTTCAGGACTTCGTGATCCTGCTCCGCACCGTCAAGGCCGTGGTGGCCAAGGAGGGCGCGCACTGAAAGCCGGACTCAGGCTTGGAGGCTGGGGCCCCCGCGCTCGCCACGGTGAAGTCGGCTCGAACCAGTCGACGAACCGATCGATTCGCATACGTCCCAGTAGTTCCATCCCGTGACGCACCCGGTGCCGGATCTTTACCCGATCTCCGAAACAGCCTCTGACTAGCGGCGTAGTCTCGATCTTGCCTACTCATCGGGGGGAAGAATGAAAAATCTGCGCGGGAGGATCGCCGCCGCCATGATGGCCGGCGCGCTCATGACCGGAGCCTTCGTGGCACCGGCTTCGGCATCGGCAGGCGTTTCGGAGTACAGGTCCGGCGATGCCCCGGCCAGTCTGCAGATCGCTGAGAAGAAGCCTGACAAGAAGTACAAGAAGCACGACCAGTACATCCAGGTCAGCCACTGGAAGTACGACCACAAGTACAAGCAGTGGCATCGCGTGGAGTACTACAAGCACAGCCACCACAACTGGGCCGCGAAGTACGCCGCCGACAAGTGCGACGCGAAGTACAACTGGGCTCACAAGAAGGCCCAGTACGTCGAGAAGCACGATGTGAAGCATTGGTCCGAGGTGTGCAAGTACAAGAAGCACAACACCTGGTACCAGGTCCGGTACGCCGACAACAGGCACTGATCAATCGGTCGCACCCGGGAAATGCCCCGTCGAAGCGCCGGCGGGGCATTCCCATGCACCGTGCACCCAGACGCCGCGGGCGATCCCATTGGGCAGGATGACGCCCCAGGATTATCGACCCCGCCGGCGCGGTCACCGTCCTGGCGGATCTCCCCTACGGAGAGAACTGGTCCCCGGTCCAGGACTTCGTGATTCTGCTGCGCACCGTCAAGGCCGTGGTGACCGAGGAGGGCGCGCACTAACGGTCGTCGGCGACCTCTGCCTCCACCTGGGTTCGTCGGCTCCTCCCCACACCGCCACCACGAGCAGGAAGTACAGTGCGCCGACGAGCACGACGTGGAGTCCCAGCCCGGCCGAGTACAGTCCCCCGGCCAGCAGCAGCAGCGCCACGGCGACGGGGACGACCTTGGGGCCTCAGCCCGGGGCTTGTACAGTCCGCTGGCGTGACCCCCGACACGCCATGGAGGTGCGCGCTGGACAATGGTCCACACGAAAGCACTTCCTGCATAGGGAGTGGGGCGCGGCAATAGACTTTTGTCCGGTCCGATGGGGACCATGTGGGGACAGAAATCCGCCCCCACTAGGGCCGTCGCGTGGATACGATCAATGCACCCACCGATCCGTACCCCTCGACGGACAAGCGAGAATCCGATGCGTACATCCCCCATTTCCACCGACGTCCAGCACTACCTCGAGTCCTGCTCCCCCGCGGGCCTCACCCTCCTGGAGCTCGACATCGTCGAGGACGTCGCCGAGCTCACCCTGGCCTTCACCCCCGAGGCCCTCGACCGCGTGCTGCGCACCCAGCTGCGTACCGCCGGCACCCCGAGCGACTGGGACTGCCCGAAGGCGTCCATGGACGTCGGCACCCCCACCTGGGCCTACGCCCTGGAACTGGCCGGCCTCTTCAACGAGCACTACTTCGGCCATGTGGTCCTCGAGCGCCACGAGGCCGCCCTGCAGGAGATCCTCGCCGCCCACGGTCACGAGGGCACACCCATGGTGATCCGCCCCGCCTACGCCCCCAGCTGCCTGGCGCTGAACCTCCGCCGACTGAAGGCCGAGCACCTCCGCACCGCCGGCCTCACCGGCTCGCACGCTCGCGCCGCTTGAGCCGTACCCCCAAGGGCACCACAGTCCCCCGGTTGGGGGACACGCGACGGCACCGTCCGCGTCGGGGCAGACTTCCCCACCCGACGACGTGACCCCCGTCACCACTAGGCACAATGCCAATCCGCGAGTTCCCGGCACAGTCAAGTGCAAGTGCAAACACCTTTCGTCATAGAACCGGTTTCATTGATTTGCGCCACTAAACTGGTGACAAGTGCAATGCAGCGCGCGGTCCACCGTCTCCCCCACGGGCTGGGAGAAGACAACCCCAGGTGGCCGCGTGCTTTTCGGGGAGGGAGCACCACCATGCTCAAGGTCAACGAGATCAGCCGAGCGGACGACCACCGGCGTCCGCAGCTCAACGCCGCACGCGCCGCCGCCCGCGACGCCGCGTCCCGTTCTGGCTGGCGATCCACCTACCTCACCCGTATGCGCTGGGCCGACGGCCTGGCGCTGATCGTCACCCTCATCGGCGCTCACCTGCTCAGGTTCCAGCTGGAGAACGCCGGCCTCGACCTCGGCCCCCTGTCGGTCCCCTACTGGATCGTGGGCATCGCTCTGGCCCTGACCTGGTGGATGCACCTGGGCGCCCGCGGCGCCCGGGACGTCCGTCTCATCGGCCACGGCCTTGAGGAAACCCGCCAGGTGGTGCACTCGAGCCTCATCCTCTTCGGCGCGATCGCCATCATTTCGTTCGGCTTCGACCTCCCCACGGCCCGCAGCTACGTCCTGCTGGCCCTCCCCCTCGGCCTGGGATTCCTGATCCTCGGCCGCTTTCTGGTGCGAGATCGACTCGTCAAGGCCCGGTACAAGGGTGAGGCACTCTCCAAGACCATGGTGGTGGGACGGCTGGCCGGCACGTGCGACCTCATCAAGTCCCTGCGCCAGCACCCGACCTCGGGGCTCGACGCGGCCGCCGTCTACGTCCCCGAGACCCGCAAGCCGATCCCAGCCGAGCTGCAGCGCATGAGCCTCCCGCCCAACGCGCTCGCCCCGGGTGCGCGCCCCACCGTGGAGGGCATTGTCGACGCCTGCCACGAGCGCGACATCGAGACCGTGGTCCTGTCCTCCAACGTCCCCCTGGGCACCACTGAGATCCGCCACCTCAGCTGGCAGCTCGCCGACGCCCACATCCGCCTGGTCATGGACACCGGCCTCACCGACATCGCGGGCCCCCGCATCCACATGCAGCAGGTGGCCGGCCTCCCCCTCATCCACGTGGCAACCCCCAAGCTGAGCCGTAGCCGCGCCATGACCAAGCGCCTCATGGACATCCTCGGCTCCGGGGCCGCCCTCCTAGTCCTCTCCCCCGTCCTGATCACCCTCACGCTGGTCGTCAAAACGCACGACAAGGGCCCCGCCTTCTTCGCCCAGGAACGCATCGGCCAGGACGGCAGCCGCTTCAAGATGCTGAAGTTCCGCAGCATGCGCACCGACGCCGAGCAGGTGCTGCAGCGCCTCAAGGAGCAGAACGAAGGCGCCGGCCTGCTCTTCAAGATGAAGGACGACCCCCGTGTCACGAGCCCGGGCCAGTGGATGCGCCGCTACAGTCTGGACGAGCTCCCCCAGTTCCTCAACGTCCTCAAGGGCGAGATGTCACTAGTAGGTCCCCGCCCACCGCTCCCCGCGGAGGTGGAACAGTACGAGGACTACGTCCACCGCCGGCTGCGCGTGAAGCCCGGAATCACCGGCCTCTGGCAGGTATCCGGACGCTCGAACCTCGATTGGGAGCAGTCGGTGCGCCTGGACCTCTACTACGTGGAGAACTGGTCTCCGGTGCAGGATGTCTTGATACTCGGCCGGACGATTAAGGCGGTCGTGGCCAAAGAAGGCGCGTATTAGATTTAGACGGTATTAGATAACTGTGAGGAGTTTCCTTCGTAGCCCTCAGCCTGCCGTTTAATCTCTGATGCTGGTGAGCCACGCGGATGTGATGCGGGGCCTGGCGTCAAGGCGGCCACCGCGTGATCCTTGGACGTTGCGAGGCTTCAAGGGAGCGGCGGTGGCCGCAATGAGCAGTATGGTTCTCAGTCCTGGCGTTATCCAGGCCCCGATGACGGTGCGGACTGATCTGCCGCACCAGTTCCGCGGCGGTCGGTATCGGTGCCTGATCCGACGCGCGGATGAGCTGTTGGCACTGCCCCGACTTACGTTGACTCAAGGAAACCCGGGCAGTCCCGAGATCAGCGAGGAGTATAGGCCCTCCCGACGCAGGTACGCCCCGCCATGCCGCTCCTGGCAGGCCTGCTCCTAGGCAGCCAAATGGGCCAGCTTCTGAGCCAGGGTGAACCATCGGAGCCGGGACGGGCCCCCTGCACGGGGCTGGGAACTGCTCATTCCCCCATTATCGGCGACCGCCAACCATGATGACGGAAACGTGGAACTGCTCATGGTGGTCGATCCTGAACTCGCCCTGCGTCATGCGGACTTGCTGTGAACCACTGGACTCAACTCACCAGGACACGCAGGGAGTGGTCAGCGACCGCCAATATCGTGGGGGCCCCGCCGTCATTAGCGGAACCACACGGGTGGGGAATTTCGGTGGGCAGGACCGGGGAGTTTCACCTGGGAGTCATTAAGGGGTCAGCTTGAAGTGTTCAGCCTGACCGCAGGTAGGTTCTTCGATTTGTACTGATAGGGACTGTGGTAGGGCCGGGCCGGCAAAAGCAGCCATACCGCGTACCGCCAGAGCGTGTAGGCGGCCAAGAGCGCCAGAGAGTAGTAGAGCATCCGGACGCTGGACCGCAGGTTGTACTGAATCACGTAGAGCAGGAACAGTGCCGTGAGCCCTATGTGTGCGAAGGCGATGAGCTGGTGCCCCCGGGAAGTCAGAACTTGCAGGTGTCGGTCGAGCAGAGATAGATATAGCCCAACTAAGAGGAAGAACACGACGAGGGTAAGCGTCCCGTGGTGGAGTAGCTCGCCCACACCGGGTGTAGGCGTGAAGGCGTTAAGTCGCATCGATTGTGCGATGTCGTACCAGCCGGCGCTTTCACCGGGCCGCGGGTCCAAGGACGTGATCAGCGCCTCCGATGGCAACCGTGTGGTCACGGCGGTGCCGATGAGCGGAACGCTGATGAGTACCGTCTTCGCTGCAGTGCCAAGTCCCAGGTCGGAACCGAGGTAGTCACCGAGCGAGTTCAAATAGGGGAATAGGCCGTGGGTGTCCAATGTCCGCCAGTACAACGGAAGTGGAACAAGGAGCAGAGCGCCCAACACTCCTAGTGCTAGTAACCGGCCGGATATTTTGTCGTGGCGAGCGACGTAATACCCGATAGCCAGCAACACCGGGATAGCTGCAAAGCGCCGAGATCCGGTCGATATCATGAGTGTGGTGAACATCAGGACATTTAATAACACCAGCAGCCAAGTGAGACTGCGCTGAGTGTGGAGCAGATACCCGCAAATCGCCATCGATACAATGCCCGCGAGCGAAAGGGCCCCACCAAAACCTCCAGCGCTTCCCTCAGCGAGATAGGACCTTCGTTCCAGCAAACTGTCAAGACCTCGAGTCGCGATGAGCATCATGGTGGGAACCGCTGTGGCGAGCACGAGCAGCGCGCGGATCCGGGGGCGCATGTGCAGGTTTCCAATGCGGAGCCGCCCTGTCGGTTGCTTGACCCACGGCATGACGGCCAGAGCTCCGGTGCTTGTCGCGAAGCTTGCATAAATCAGCGCCCAGAAGCCGGTCGTGATCCGTTCTGGATCCGCTGGCATCCGGATGCCAGCCGCGTGGGGGACGTCCTCTAGCGCGGGGTAAAGAAAATAGCCAGCGACGGCGACAATCAAGAGGCCACCCGAGACTAGCAACACGGGCGACACCAAGGACCTACCCATAAACTTCACCGCCAGGGCGAACGTCGCCACGGCTGCCACCAGTACCGCTGTTCGCGGGAACTCCAATACGGCGGCCATAAGTACAATGCTGGCGACGAGGAACCAGGGAAGCAGGCCCCGGCCGCCGCGATCGGGCAAGAGCCTGGAGACTGCTTGGTCTAAGGCGGAGGCGTTGGCAGTGCTTCGCATTCGCTCGGGTTACCTTTCACCGATGTTGGGAGAGCTCAAGACGACGCCTGTCGGATCGGTCGTTTGGGTCGCTAAAGATGAAGATTCGCGACGACGGGCTCGTAGGACAGACCAGGTTCGCAGGACCCACCAAAGCGCTCCGAGGTAGCCGACGGAAAAAACAACAGCTACGTAAGCATTCGGGATAGTCACCTGCGCTGCAAAGAGGTTGATGATGATGTTGCCTGCGGTGAAGGAGACAAGCGCGGATCCACCGAATGGCCCTGGCCGAGAGCGGTCAAGCAACCTGGTGTGGAGCTCCACCCGTCGGGCCAGCGTCAACCAGACGACCACACTAAATAACCCGAACAAGAAGTAACCGGGGTGATTCTCTGGGCGGAAGTCACTCAGGAACCCGCGGACTGCACCGACCGGTCCGGCCACCAGCACGACCGTCAGAAGCCCAACTGTGCAGGCAACCGCGATGATACTAACGGTCCATCTCGCCTCCGGTGAAGACGGCGCCTTGATCCATTGGCCGATCGCCATTCCGGTGACCACCAGCGGCAACGCATGCAGCACACTCGGTCCAAAAAGGTCTCCGATGCCGAGAAGGCGAGACATCAGAAAGACGAGGTCCTCAGATGCCCCTTGCGGCGGTGAGAGCAAGGCGGCAACAGGCCACCAGAGCAAGGTGATAGCGAGGGTCGGCAGTATTCCAAACCGTTGCCGCAGAGGCAGCAAAGCAAGGACCAGCACCATGGCAATGGTGTAGAAAATGTAAATATTGCCATTCAGAATTGACCCCGTGAATAGCAACCCAGAGACAACACCTGGGGCGGTCATCGACCCGCCCACTAGAGCCGCAAGACCAATGAGCGCGGCAGCCCAATAACACTTGAGAGCACGAATCAACACACGTCGCACCACCGTGCTGGGATCGGAGATCCAGCGCCTCGTGTAGGCAAACTCGATAGACGCTCCGAAGAGCACGATGAATGTGGGAGTAGCTGTCCGTGTTGCCGCCCGGAGCACCGTGAGCCAGTCGGCTTGGTCGTCGATCGCTTCCCAGCCTTCGACCGCGAGAAGGCAATGAGAGAAAAGGGCCAGCCCGATGGCGAGGCCACGGACCCAGTCCACATAATGGATGCGACGGGCTTGGGTTGTGACTACGGGGGGATTCACCCGTCGAATCTAACCAATACGGCCCACACCTTTCGCCCTGACACGGGCCGCTTCGGTAATGTGACGCCCCTGACGATCCGCATCCAATGAGACTTGCGGCCATGAGCGCCGGAGTAGGTCAGTCAGGGCTATCTAGTGGCCCGTCCTTGAAGTGATTGGTTGGTTGGCTTTCTTGAGGATCTCGGCGCTGGTCTTGGTCCAGACGAAGGGGTGACAGCGGTCGTTCCAACCGGTGACGAACGCCCGAATTTTCTCGTTCAGCTCGGGTGCCGAGGCGGCATCGGCTCGGTGCAGGGCCTGGCGTTCGGCGATGCCGAACCACACCTCGACCAGGTTCAGCCACGAGGCCGAGGTCGGGATGAAGTGCACCTGGAATTGGGGGTTGCCTGCCAGCCACGCTTTCACCTCGGGGGTCGTGTGCACGGCGTAGTTGTCCATCACCAGGTGCAACGGCGCCTCCGGGTAGGCCCGGGCGACCTGGTTGAGAAAGGCCAGGAGCTCCTGGCGCCCGAGCCGCGGTTCGCAGGCGGCGGTGACGTGACCGGTGGCGATCTCCAACGCTGCGAACACGGTGGAGGTCCCGTGGCGGATGTAGTCGTGGGTGCGGTCCGCCGGCTTCCCGGGCTGCTTCGGCAGTTCCGGGGAGGTACGCTCGAGCGCTTGGATCTCGGACTTCTCGTCCACGCAGAGCACGATCGCGTTCTCCGGTGGTGCCAGGTAGAGGCCGACGACGTCGACGACCTTGGCCACCAGTTCGGGGTCGGTGAGAATTTGAAGGTGTCTTCTCGACAGCGGTGAACCCCGTACTCCCGTCAGGCCTTGGCCACAGTGGTGTGATCAATGCCCAGCCGGGACGCCAGCAGCCGGGAGGACCAGTGCGTGACGCCGAGTTTTTTTCGGCGAGGGTCGCAGGGTGGCGGCCACGATCGCCCGGTGATCGATCCGCCGGGGCCGCCCGGATCGGTCGTGGTCGGCCAGCCCGGCGATGCCGGCCTGTTCGTAGCGGGCCAGCCAGGCGATCACGGTGTTGCGTGTCGTGCCGACCTTCTGCGCGATCTCGGTGTTGGAGATACCCTCGGCGGCCAGCAGCACGATCCGCCCCCCGCTGGGCCAAACCGGCGCGCACCAAGGTGGAGCGCACCAGCCTCTGCAGCGACTCCCGGTCGCCCTCGCGTAACAGCAGCGGGGCCGCAGGATGATTTGCCATCATCCATGATCCCACCGCGCCAACTGATGAGGAACCTGCCCCCCTCGGCACTAGGACCTTCCCTTTTGGTGCTTGGCGGCAATCAGCCAGAAGCTCCTCTTGGCCTTCCCAACTGCCCGCTTAGCATAAGATGGTTTGCTCCAGCGATCATAAGCCGCAATAAGGGGAATCATTCCCTTCAAGTAATGCTCCAAATTGCCCGCCTCTTTCGCAGTCTGGAACAGGCCAAAGCTCGCCGCCGAAAGCTGCCGACGCTGACGAATTACCCCCAGCCGCTGACGAGTGATGCCGGCATACCCTGGTATAACTCTTTTTCGAGGGACCCACCGACCAGACTTGATGTCGTCCATCAATCGCGCACGGAGTCCAAGACGTCGGTGACGATAATTGCCTGCCTGTGCCTTCGCAACTGCGTCAACCTCGAGCGGTTCAACCTCCAATAACCCCGAAGTAAAACCGTTCGAAATTATTTCGTCAATGACTTCGTTGCGCGTCACTACGATGTTATGACCGCGCCAGTCTGCCTCATACTTAGGCAACCAAGCATCCGCGAAAACCACGTCCGCCGTCTCTGCATAGATGTCGTCACAGAAGTTACAGGCATTAGGCTGAAACACCGAATGGCCCCAGCTACCGCCGACCAGTTCCATGGGGGACGAAGTCTTGTAGTTGTCTTCTCCAATGGCTCGAACACCGAACTGGTAGCCTCTCGAACCGGCTTTCGGATTCTTGATCCGGAAGTCGACCTGACCAATGGCATCCGGCTCAACACCCAATTGCCAAGCCATGGATTCAGCATATGCGGAGGACTTCAAGTGCCCGCAGACCAGGCCTAGGTAGTAGATGATCTGCTCTTGCAAAGTGGCATCTATTTCGGCCAGCGAACGAACGGCCTTGACGAAACACGGAATGCCGACGAAAGCGTAGCGGCGCCCGTCCCCACGTATACTTTCCAGAACCTCCGCAAAAGAGACAGAATAGTACATGGACTTCCGGTGGGTGATAATTTCATCGACCGTGGTAGAGACGCGGTACTCGAAAAGCTTGTCGCCCGCGGCGCCACCCACGTGGATGACACCGTCCACGAGGCCTTCTTCGAGAAGTCGTTGCGCAACCCAACTCGTCATGCCGCCGGAGCTGCTTCCCTCAACTCTCTCCTGTTCGACGACCCTCGCTGCCATAGTGCTCCTGTACATACCGATTCGCTCGTCCTTAGCCAGCGCAGGGTCGAAAAGTCGTGCCGCCATGGCCGTCTCGTCTTCCGATTCATCAGCCCAAGGGCAAACTTGACTGGCGATGGCCAAGGAGTCAGGTTCCATGCCGTGGACGTCGGCCTGAAACAGACCAATCTCATTGAAAAATACCTTCGCGCCTCCACCTGTGGAAACGCCGCAACCGCCGCATCCGATGCAGCAGTCATTCGCAACGACCTTTGATATCGACTCAGTCATCGTCAAAACCTCTCTATTCTTTTTCGTTTTTCCGTGACGGTATGCGTACCCAAAACACCGTCAGCACCGTCAATTGAAAAATGATGCCGATAACGTATCCCGCGGCACCCGACTCCAGCCCACCGTACGCGCTCCCAAACCATAGGCCGGCCAGCGAGATTAAGGAGCCGGTCATCGAAATACGAGAAACAAGGGCGTGCCGGCGCAGTCCCTGCATCGCGGCGTTTACCATATAAATCATAGACAGCCCCACAAAACCGAAAAAGTAAATGAGGGTGACCGGGACAGCTGAGCTGAACTCCTCGCCGAGAACCAAGGCGATAAGCGGTTCGATAAATATTGCTATTACAAGCAAAATGGTAGCGATAAAAGCCGTTACAAAACCGGCACCCAGTATAAACTTGCGCTTAGGAAACGTTCGGGCCGCCGACGTCTTCGGGAGCACCAACGTTGCCAATGACGTCGGAATCATCATGATCGGTGACCCGATTTTTGACGGCACGGCCAGGAGACCGGAGGCGGTCGGCCCGAGTACGAAGCCCACTACCACAACGTCCAATAGGCGCACCTGGCCACTTATCGTGTCCCACCAATAGTGCTTCGACTCCCGGAGGATCTTCCGCACGTCAACAGATGGCTTGCTTGCCGGTGCGAAATCAATCCTGCGCCGCAACCGCCAGTTGCATACGGCTTCGGAAACCGCGATCGATAATGAAAAAGCAAATGCAACCGGCAGGGAGAACAATACTCCGGCAACAAATATTGCCAACGCAAGGATGCGCCGAAGTGCCAGATTGCTCGAGAACAGTCCGGTTTGACCATCGGCAACGGCAATGCTGTTCAGAACGGCGGCGTCTCGCTGAAATCCGAGGGCGAGGACAAAAGGAAGGAACCACCAGGCGCGACTGTCCCAGAGCATCGTCATCAGGACGATCACGCACAGCAGAGCCACGAGGGCAGAATTGACAAATCTGTTGAGTCGGTAAATCCCCTGGACGTCCCTGTGGTTTTTGTCCCTCGCTCGTACCACGCTCATATATGGCCCAAGACCCAGCCCAAGCATCCAGGCCATGGCCGTGACGCCTGCTTGGACAGCGATGACAAGTCCGAAGTCGCCCGTACTCGACCAACGAGCTAGTAGCACTAATGAACAAGTTTGGGCGACTGCAGCCACGACCCTGCCTGATAGGAGACCGGCGACCTGCCGACCGAGGTTCCTACCTTTGAACAAAGTTTGGGTCTTTCCGGGCTGCTTGAGAAGGCACGGCGATGATCTGAGATTCGATGGTCTTGAGTTGCTCGTGAGCAGCCGTAACTCCGGCCCGAATTTCTTCACGACGATTGAGCACGGAATGGAGGAATTTGAGCATTTCGGTACTCGATGCATTCTCAGCGTCCTGGGTGATACCCAAGATTCCCGCAGCCTGGAAATGAGTCCTGACTTTACTGCTGGGCGTCGGGACAACTTCACAGGGAAGGCACCCTCCGAGAGCTGCCAGGATCAGCACGTGCAGCCGATCGCTGATGACCATAGTCGCCTCGGCGTACATCCCGCGGAGCAATTGCTCCTGCTCAATGTCATCTCTATTGCCGAAATCAACGCACTCACCACCCAAGGCGGTAGCGAGTTCCGCGGTCCGGATTTCGTCCTGACGAACCTGAGCGACACAGGTAATCGACAGTCCTTGCTCGTGTGCGAGTCGTCGTACGGCTTCTTCCCAAGCAGCCGACGGCCGAGGACGTAACCCGCGCAGGCTAATCAGCAGCCGGTGACGGGAGGGAGACTTGTCTCCGTAGGGTGACTCACTGAAAGCAATGTCGGGCACCACACGTCCCATGCCCACCAGTCTCCGGCTATCGGACTCCCGCCAGAGGTTCACAGTAGACAGCTGTAATCCCAACTTATGCAAGAAGGTCAGAGCCCGGGAGGGGTGACTTAACGAACGAGGCGGTCGGATTACTCGTCCGCCTTTGAAGCGGGTCATGATGACGAACAAGAGCACCATGACTTCCCACTTGTACTGGTTCAGCCTCAAGTCCACCTCACCCGGCTCAAGGACAAGGGTGTACCCGCGCGGCGCCCGTAGCATCGCTACAAGCCACGCTCTGATGTTGGCCTGCTGATAGACGTCATCTCGGGATGTCAGACCAATTTGTCGACACCACATGTCCGGCGCCCGGCCGATGAAGGCAGCCACCGGCTGTCCGCACAAGCGGGCCCAGGCAAGCGATCGGCGGCGGATCAAGGCGTCACCGATATTTGGGTAGTCGCCGGTGAGGGTGACAAACACCCGATTTTCGGACTGGTTGCCAGTCATTGCATTAGTCATGTCAGTTCGTTCCTCCTGGTCGCACGGAACCCCATTTCTTGGCGTGATGACGTCGGTAGATCGTGCCGTAAATTTGCGGCGACCACCTAAGCGCCGCCGCTTTGAGTGTTATGGCCAGATGACCCCGACGCCAGGAAGAGTAGATCATTGGCGGGGTGATGTTGGCGCGGTAAGGAATTTTGGACACGTCGCGATTGGCCCCGGACAGCACACTATTCGCAGCGGGGATCATAACGTGAGACCAGGTGAAAAGCCGTAGGTCGTCGTTGAGTCGTGACCCGAGGTCGTTTTTTTCCACAACCTCCTCGGCCGTTTCTGCGCACTGGATGAGGTTTTCCCACTTGTAATCGGCGGACTGCAATATGGAACCGTCGTGGACGTCGTAGAAGTACTTTTCCCCCGGAACAGCGGCGACCCTGCGTGACGCCACGACCAGGCGTATGATTCCGGCGAGATCTGAGTGGGCTCTCATCGCCGGAAAAGGGTACTTCTCCAGCCTTGCTCTCCGAATTAACTTGTTCCACAAGTGGCCCTGGAGCTCGCCGCGCAGGATGCGCTGCAACGCGTCTTCACCGGCGATGATCTCGCGCACCGGTGCGTCTTGGATCGAGGAGGTGTGGCCAGTCTTGGCCACTACTCGCCGGGCGTCGCAAACTACCATGTCCACCTCCGAGCACGACACTCCGCTCCATAGGTGAAAAAGGATGTCGGAAGACCACGAGTCGTCACCATCGACGAACCAGACAAACTCGCCCGACGCCTCGGCGACCGCCGCATTCCGCGCTATAGCCACCCCGCACGTTGCGGCATTTTCAATGATCAGATGCGGGATCGAAGCAGATCGGCTCCAGTCCCGCAGAACGTCCGCTGTTCCATCGGTGGACCCATCATCGACGATAATCAGTTCCCACGAGTCAAATTCCAAGCTCTCGATGCCAGTTAGGGCGTTTTCCAGGTATTTGAGCCCATTTCGGACAGGCATAATCACGGATATTTTGGGACCCGTCATCGGACTGGCTCCAACTGGGCTCCGGCTTCCTGACCCTCTCGAAGAACGTCCCGGTACAGGGTGTCAAGATCGGCACCTATGCGGCGAAGGTCGAATTGCCGCTCCACCAGCCCTCTGGCGGCAGCCCCCATCTTCGAGCGTAAAGGCCCGTTATTGACAAGCTCACGAATCGACTCAGCGAGAGCCGATCCGCTGCCATCAACCACAAACCCCGCGTCAGCGGCAACGATCTGCTCGCTCAAGCCGCAAGTGTCGGTGATAACAACCGGCTTGCCTGCCGCCATCGCCTCTATGACCGACATCGGAAATGGCTCATCGACGGAGGGCAACACGTAGATGTCGCACTCTTTCAACCGAGCCTGGGTTTCACCCGGGCCCAGAAAGCCCTCATAAGTGATGTGGTCCGAAAATCCGGACTCCTCGATCGTGTGCTGCACCTCGGAAGCTTCCCCTTCGTCCGGGCCCACGAGTTTGAACGACGCCGAGATCCCACTGTTCAACAGCACCTTGGCCGCTTCGACGAAAGCCTTTGGCCGCTTGCGACTGTGCAACCGTGCGAGGTATAGGACCTCGGCGACTGTTCCCGTATCGACCGCCCGCTCGGCCACGTCGTCAGCCGAGAGGTCCACTCCGTTAGGAAGATGCCTCAACACAAGATGCTGCCCAGCGACATCCCTGAGATCCTGCCGCTCTCGTTCCGTCAGGTACAGGACCGTCCGTGCGGTTCCTAGGACACGGCGTGTGAGAAACCAATCCAGTGGCACGGCCAGCGGGTTGTCGGTCCGGTCGATCATGCCGTGCGTCTGGACGACGAGCGGTTTGTTCGCCAGCAGCGTGAGGAGGGCCGAGGGCAGCGTGACCAAGTCCCGTGCCAGGTGGACGTGGACCACGTCCGCGCCGCGCATGGCCCGCGAGAGCCAATGGAGCAGGCCAGGCGATGTAAGACCGGCAAATCCGGAATTCGGGATCACCTTACGGGCGGGGAAGAGTCGAACCGGGAAGCCGTCGAATTCGGTCGGCAGCGGACCCTTGAAGCCGCCTGATGCGGCCGCGACCAACACGTCGTGGCCGAGTTCAGTGAGCGCCTTCGCCTGATTGATGGCCACCCTCACAGGACCGCCATAGGCGCCATCCGGGCTGATGTAGGTGACGACCTGCAGTATCTTCACGGCTGTTCCGCCCTCGCCCCGACCGCAAAGCGCCGGCCCTTGGTATCCGCCTTCGGAGGCCCAAGAACCACGTTCGGCCCGACGTCCCGGTTCACCAATGTCAGCGGCTGCACGAGCGCCGAGCGCCCCACCGTCACTCCCCCGGTGACTACGCAGCGGGAGGTGACCCATGCCCCGTCTTCAATGGTCACCGGGCGGGTGATGAGGCCCATGTCCTTACGGTGCGCATGGCTACCGGTGGTGATGAAGGTTTCCTGCGACACGACCGCATCGTGGCCGATCGTGACCTGGTCCTGGTTGTGGATCCACACGCCCTCGCCGATCCACGAGCGGTCGCCGACTTCCAGGTTCCATGGGAACTTGATGCGCGTGCGGGGCCGGATGATGACACCGTCGCCGATCTTGGCACCGAAGGCGCGGAGTGCCTTTGTCCGCAGGCCGGAGCTGATCTGCCACGGGTTGGTGACGAGGACGAGCTCGGTGGCTGACCACAGGTAGATCATCCACTTAGGCCTGTTCCAGGCCTCGCCCTCACCGGGCGCCTGGGAGAGGTCAATGACAGGAACGTCGGAGTCGGCAGGGTTGCGCTCAGCGGCGGTGGCCATGAATACCTCTGCTTGTGGGGGGCGGGGAGGTTATGTGAGCTGAACCACGGGCCGACGTGGGGCGTCGTCCCAGAGCTGAATGCGCTCACATGTATCGTCTGATTTATACCCCATCCCCTCCGGTGGGCCGCTGATCCCCGTCGGCGTTGCTCCCAGTGTGACGAAAGCATCTCCATGCCCCCTCGTTTGACGATCATCGGCATCAACTACGCTCCAGAGTCCAGCGGCAATGCTCCCTACACCACGGCCCTGGCCGAAGGAATGGCTGAGCTCGGGTGGGACGTCCGGGTCATCACCGGGTTCCCGCACTACCCGCAGTGGCAGGTTTATGACGGCTACGACGGCCGGACGCTGGAAGAGGCTCACGGCGGGGTCCACATCCTGCGCCTGCGCCACTACGTACCCGCGGAACCGAAGCTGCTCAATCGGCTGCTGATGGAAGTCCACTTCGGCGTCCGCGCCGCAGCGGCGAACTGGGGCCGCCCGGATGTGGTGCTCTTCGTGAACCCCGGGCTTTTCTCCTCGGGCGTTGCAGCTCTCCGCGCCAAGCTCGGCCGGCGCCGTCCCGGGACAGCGATCTGGATTCAAGACCTGTACTCCCGCGGACTCGAGGAGGTGCACACCTCGGCTGTCGCGCTGGCCCCCGTCATGCGGCAGGTCGAGGGCCTGGTGCTGCGCGCCATGGACCGCGTGATCGTGATCCACGACCGGTTCCGCCGCCACGCGGTCAACGAACTCGGTGTGGCGCCGGAGCGGGCACTCATCCACCGGAACTGGTCCCACATCACTCCTCAGCACGAGATTGACACCGCGGCGGTCCGCGCTCGTCGGGGCTGGTCCGAGGAAGAGGTGGTCGTTCTGCACGCCGGCAACATGGGCGTGAAGCAGTACCTCGAGAACGTGGTGGAGGCCGCCCGGCTCGCCGATGAGCGGAACTCCCGTGTCCGGTTCGTCCTGCTCGGTGCGGGCAGCCAGTTGCCGCGACTCAAAGAGCTGGCGGCGGGTGTGGAGAGTCTGGAGTTCGTCGACCCCCTGCCCGACGAGGAGTACACCGCGGCTCTTGCGGCCGCAGACGTCCTGCTCGTCAACGAGAAGCCCGAGCTCCGGGAGATGTGCGTGCCGAGCAAGCTCACGTCCTACTTCGCCACCGGGCGCCCTGTCCTGGCTGCGGTGGACGACGAGAGTTCGTCCGCCGGCGAGATCGAGTCCTCCGGGGCTGGGCGCGTTGTCCCCTCCGGCGATCCCGCAGGCTTGCTGCGGGCCGCTGAGGAGCTCGGCGGCGACCGGGCTCTGGCCTCGGAGATCGGCAGGCGCGGTCCCGGATACGTCGCCGAGCACCTCGCCGCGGACGCCGCGATGCGCCGGTGGGACGAGGTGCTCCGATCTTTGACGCAACATGTCCGGCTCTGATCACCGGCTTCGTCCATTCATTCACTAGCATAAAGCTGTCCCCTCAACGGCCCACGCCTCATCCCCCCGAAGGACGATCATGCACGCCACCCCCAAGAAGGCTTTCATCACCGGGATCACCGGTCAGGACGGCTCCTACCTGGCGGAGCTGCTGCTCGCCAAGGGCTACGAGGTGCACGGGCTGATCCGTCGCGCCTCGACCTTCAACACCCACCGGATCGACCACCTCTACACGGACCCGCACGAGGCCGACGCGAAGCTGTTCCTGCACTACGGCGACCTCAGTGATGGCAGCCGTTTGGTGACGTTGATGGCGCAGATCCGCCCGGACGAGGTCTACAACCTCGCCGCCCAGTCCCATGTGAAGGTCTCCTTCGAAGAGCCCGAGCACACCGGGGACACCACCGGCCTCGGCACCGTCCGCCTGCTCGAGGCCATGCGCCTGGCCAACGTGGACGCCCGCTACTACCAGGCCTCCACGTCCGAGCTGTACGGCGCCACCCCGCCGCCGCAGCACGAGGACACCCCGTTCTACCCCCGCTCCCCCTACGGGGCGGCGAAGATCTACTCCTACTGGATCACCAAGAACTACCGCGAGGCCTACGACATGTACGCGGTCAACGGGATCCTCTTCAACCACGAGTCCCCCCGCCGAGGGGAGACCTTCGTGACGAGGAAGATCACCCGCGCGGTGGCCGCGATCAAGGCCGGCACCCAGGAGAAGCTCTACATGGGCAACCTCCAGGCCATCCGCGACTGGGGCTACGCCGCGGAGTACGTCGAGGGCATGTGGCGGATGCTCCAAGCCGACGAGCCCGAGGACTTCGTGCTCGCCACCGGCCACCCGTGCACGGTGCGGGAGTTCCTGGAGATCTCTTTCGACCACGCCGGGCTGGACTGGCGCGAGCACGTCGAGTTCGACGAGCGCTACCTGCGTCCCACCGAGGTCGACGCCCTCATCGGTGACCCCGCCAAGGCCAAGGACAAGCTCGGCTGGGAAGCCACCGTCAAGGCCCCCGAACTGGCCCGCCTCATGGTCGACGCCGACATCGCCCTGCTCGAGAACGACGCCTGGATCGACACCGTCGACCTCGCCTCCTGGGCCAAGTGAGACAGGGCGCAACGATGACAGCAGAGACCACCGAGAAGACCGCTGACGCGACGACGTCGTTCACGCCCGGCCCGCTGGATCGCACCGCCCCGTTCTACGTGGCCGGTCACCGGGGCCTGGTCGGCTCCGCCATCTGGCGCAGACTCCAGGCCGAGGGCTTCACCGACCTCATCGGCCGCACCTCGGCCGAGCTGGACCTCAAGGACCGCGACGCGGTCTTCGCCTTCTTCGCCCGCACCAAGCCGCGCTACGTGGTACTGGCCGCGGCAAAGGTCGGCGGCATCCTCGCCAACAATACCTACCCGGTCGACTTTCTGAGCGAGAACCTGCGGATCCAGGTCAACGTCCTCGACGCCGCCCTGGAGCACGGCGTGGAGCGGGTCCTGTTCCTGGGGTCCTCCTGCATCTACCCGAAGCTGGCGCCTCAGCCGCTGAAGGAGGAGTACCTGCTCACCGGGCACCTGGAGCCCACCAACGACGCCTACGCGATCGCCAAGATCGCCGGGATCCTCCAGATCCAGGCCGTCCGCCGCCAGTACGGGCTGCCCTGGATCTCGGCGATGCCCACCAACCTCTACGGGCCCGGGGACAACTTCTCCCCCACCGGCTCCCACGTGCTCCCGGCGATGATCCGCCGCTACGAAGAAGCCCGCATCAGTGGCGCCGAGTCGGTGACCAACTGGGGCACCGGCTCCCCACTGCGGGAGTTCCTGCACGTCGACGACATGGCCGAGGCCTGCCTGCACCTGCTCGAGCACTACGACGGCCCCGAGCACGTCAACGTGGGCACCGGCACCGACGTCACCATCAAGGACCTCGCCGGTCTCGTGGCCGAGGCCGTGGGCTACGAGGGCCGCATCGAGTGGGACACATCGAAGCCCGACGGCACCCCCCGCAAGCTCATGGACGTCACCAAGCTGGCCGAGGCCGGCTGGACCGCCCGCATCCCCCTGCACGAGGGCCTGCGGTCCACCGTCGAGTGGTTCCGCGAGCACCAGGACGGCATCCGCGAGTGACTTCTACCCCTCCCCCCACCCCCGAGCCGATCCCGAGGAGAACCATGGAGCACCTTGACGCAGAGCGGGAAGCCCCCGCTCTCGATGCACGGGACCTCCTCCGGCTCGTGCGCACGCACTGGCGGGCCATCACGCTGATCACGCTGCTGTGCACCCTCCTGGCGCTCGGCTGGACGCTGATCCAGCCGAAGATCTACTCGGCCACGGCGTCCGGCCTGGTCGTCGCCACCGGTGAGCAGGACCTGGCCAGCGCGCTGGCGGGCAACAACCTGGCGCAGTCCAAGGCGGTCTCCTACGAGTCGCTGGCGACATCGAAGCCAGTGGCCGAAGGCGTGATCGACGAGCTCGACCTCGACGCCACGCCGGAGGAGCTGCTGCAGCGCATTGCCACGGACGTTCCCGTGGACACCCCGGAGCTGCGCATCACCGCCGACGCCGAGGACCCGACCGAGGCAGCCGATCTGGCCAACGCCTGGGTCGTGGCGCTGGCCGGTCAGGTGCAGGAGCTCGAGAGCCAGGGCGACGAGGACGCCATCAATCGCGTGGCCGTCCAGCCGCTGAGCAACGCCTCGCTGCCGCTGGCGCCGTCCTCGCCGAACCTCAAGCTGAACCTGGCCCTCGGCTTCGTGGGCGGTCTCGGTCTGGGCATGCTCTACGCCTTCGCCCGGTACAAGATGGACCGCCGCATCAAGTCCGTCGAGGAGATCCGCGACGGCTTCGGTGTTGCGGTCCTCGGTGTCATCCCCACGGACGACCGGCTGGCCGACCACCGCGAAATCGTCGAGACCGGCTTCTCCTCCGGGCGCGGGCATCACGAGTTCTCCGAGGCTCTGCGCGAGCTGCGCACCAACCTCAGCTTCGTCTCCGTGGACAACCCCCCGAAGATGATCGTGGTCACCTCCGCCCTGCCGGGTGAGGGCAAGTCCTCGATCACGGCGAACCTGGCGGTGGCCATCGCCTCGACCGGGCGCAACGTCGTCGTCGTGGACGGGGACCTCCGCCGGCCGGTGATCACCGACCTGTTCGGGCTCGTGCCCGGCGTGGGTGTCACCGACGTGCTGACCGGGCAGGTGCAGGTGGACGAGGTCCTCCAGACCTACGACAAGTTCCCGAACCTGCAGGTGCTCGGCGCCGGCCGCACGGCGCCGAACCCCACGGAGCTGCTGTCCTCGAAGGCCATGCACGCCATGCTCGAGACCCTCGCCGAGGACGCCCTGGTCCTGGTGGACGCTCCCCCGCTGCTGCCGGTCACCGACGCCGCGCTGCTCACGGCCTCCGCCGACGGCGCGATCATCGTGGCCACCGCGCAGCGGACCACCACGGACGAGCTGTCCAAGGCCCTGGAGAACCTGCACCAGGTCCACGGCAACGTGCTCGGCGTGGTGCTCAACCGCGTGCCCACCACCGGTGCGGACGCCGGGTACTACGGATACTATGGCAAATCCTATTACGCGAACTCGGACGAGCAGGCGGCGCCGAAGACCGGCGCTCAGCCGGTGGTCGCTGCACCGGCTGCCCAGCAGCCGTGGGGCACGGCACCGCGCGCGGAGGGCTCCGAGGCCCAGCATGCGGGTTCACCCCGTACTCGGCAGGAGCCCACGGCTCCCGCGGCCGAGGACGCGGCACCCGCTTCGCGGCCTCAGCAGTCCAACGGTCAGGGTTCTCCCGAGCACGAGACCTTCGGCCTCGAGGCCTGGGGCCAGTCGGGCTCGCACAGCGGGTCCACCGCCACGGGGCACTGATCCCGGCCGGTGTCCGGCTCAACCGTTCACGGGGCGTCTTCCTGCGGGAAGGCGCCCCGAACGCGTTGCAGGACCTCCGCAGGGCTCACTGCCCGGCGGCCTCCGGATCGGTCATTCCGACGATCATGACCAGGTGGCCGCACGTGTCGTCGAGCACCGCGGTGATGACCGGACCCGTCGGGACACCAGCGGCCGCCTCAGCAGGGGGTCTGCTGGTGCACGACCAGCTTCCAGCCCCGCTCCCGGCGGGCGTAGGTGCTGCTGACGAGCGCCTCGTACGGAGCGGATTCTCCCCGGCGGGCCTGCACGCGGTAGAAGACCACCGCGGTGTCGGACGTCGGATACAGCACCCGGAGGTCGGACAGCTCGTAGGAGGACCACGGGATGCCGGACAGGGAGGCCACGATCGCCGCGCGGTCGTCCAGGAGCAGGCCGCCGGGCAGCAGCATCAGCGGCTCCTGGTCCAGGACGTCGTCGTAGAAGGCCGCGGCCTGCTCGCCGGTCGAGGACAGGGCCTGCCAGCCCTGCTGCTCCAGACTGCTCGGATCGGTGCTCTCCATGGGCCCATGATGGCACCGGCCGGCCGCGTTCGACACGGATGACGACGACGCCTCCCCGTCCCGAGGGGCGTCCACCTGCCCACGGCGCAGGGCCGGACGTATGCTCAAAATCGGTCGGATCGATCCGGGCAGCGCAGTCGGGAACCCGACGGCAACGACGCCCGCGGAGGAGACACGATGAGCACACCCCCCAGCCAGGACCCGCACTCCCCCGCCCGGCACGTGGCCGACAGCCACGACCTGATCCGCGTCCAGGGCGCGCGGGAGAACAATCTCCAGGACATCAGCGTGGAGCTCCCCAAGCGCCGGCTGACGGTGTTCACCGGCATCTCCGGCTCCGGCAAGAGCTCCCTGGTGTTCGGCACGATCGCCGCGGAGTCCCAGCGGCTGATCAACGAGACCTACAGCACCTTCGTGCAGGGCTTCATGCCCGTGCAGGCCCGGCCCGACGTCGACGTCCTGGACGGCCTCACCACCGCGATCATCGTGGACCAGGAGCGGATGGGCGCCAACGCCCGCTCCACCGTGGGCACCGCCACCGACGCGGACGCGATGCTGCGGATCCTCTTCAGCCGCCTGGGGACGCCGCACATCGGCACGGCCAAGGCGTTCTCCTTCAACGTCGCCTCGATCAGCGGCGCGGGCGCGGTCACCATGGAGCGCGGCGGCAAGACCGTCAAGGAGCGGCGCAGCTTTTCCATCACCGGCGGGATGTGCCCCCGGTGCGAGGGCATGGGCTCCGTCAACGACTTCGACCTGACCCAGCTCTACGACGCCTCCAAGTCCCTCAACGAGGGAGCGCTGACGATCCCCGGTTACAGCGCGGACGGCTGGTACGGCCGGATCTTCAGTGGTTGCGGCTTCTTCGACCCGGACAAGCCGATCCGCGACTTCACCGAGAAGGAACTGGAGGACCTGCTCCACAAGGAGCCGACCAAGATCAAGGTCGACAACATCAACCTCACCTACGAGGGGCTCATCCCCCGGATCCAGAAGTCGTTCCTGTCCAAGGACGTGAGCGCGCTGCAGCCGCACATCCGGGCTTTCGTGGAGCGGGCGGTGACGTTCACCGCCTGCCCCGAGTGCGGCGGCACCCGGCTCAGCGAGGCCGCCCGGTCCTCGAAGATCCGGGGCATCAACATCGCCGAGGCCTGCGCGATGCAGATCAGCGACCTCGCCGCCTGGGTGCGCGAGCTGGATGAACCGTCCGTGGCGCCGCTGCTCACCGCGCTGGGCGAGACCCTCGACTCCTTCGTGGAGATCGGCCTGGGCTACCTCTCGCTCAGCCGGTCCTCGGGCACGCTCTCGGGCGGCGAGGCCCAGCGCACCAAGATGATCCGCCACCTGGGCTCCTCGCTCACCGACGTCACCTACGTCTTCGACGAGCCGACCATCGGTCTGCACCCGCACGACATCGAGCGGATGAACAACCTCCTGCTCCTGCTGCGGGACAAGGGCAACACCGTGCTGGTCGTGGAGCACAAGCCGGAGACCATCGCGATCGCCGACCACGTGGTCGACCTCGGCCCCGGCGCCGGCACCGCCGGCGGCACCGTCTGCTACGAGGGCACCGTTGACGGTCTGCGCACCGCGGGCACCCTCACCGGGCGGCACCTGGACGACCGTGCCGCCCTGAAGCCGTCGGTCCGCGAGCCCTCCGGTGTCCTGGAGGTGCGCGGCGCCGACACCCACAACCTGCGCTCCGTGGACGTCGACATCCCCCTCGGCGTGCTGACGGTGGTGACCGGTGTGGCCGGCTCGGGCAAGAGCTCGCTGATCACCGGCTCGGTGGTGGGCCGGGAGGACGTGGTCTCGATCGACCAGGGCGCCATCCGCGGCTCCCGCCGCAGCAACCCGGCCACGTACACGGGTTTGCTGGACCCGATCCGCAAGGCCTTCGCCAAGGCCAACGGCGTGAAGCCGGCGCTGTTCAGCGCCAACTCGGAAGGCGCCTGTCCCGTCTGCAACGGCAACGGCGTCATCTACACCGACCTGGCGATGATGGCCGGCGTGGCCACCACGTGCGAGGAGTGCGGCGGCCGGCGGTTCCAGGCCTCAGTGCTCGAGTACACCCTGGGCGGCCGCAACATCGCCGAGGTGCTCGCCATGCCGGTCGAGGAGGCCGAGGAGTTCTTCGGCAACGGCGACGCCCGCACCCCTGCCGCGCACGCCATCCTGGACCGGCTCGCCGACGTGGGGCTGGGCTACCTCAGCCTCGGCCAGCCGCTCACCACGCTCTCCGGCGGCGAGCGGCAGCGGCTCAAGCTGGCCACCCACCTGGGCAAGAAGGGCGGCGTCTACGTCCTCGACGAGCCGACCACCGGCCTGCACCTCGCCGACGTGCAGCAGCTGCTGGGCCTGCTCGACCGGCTGGTGGACTCCGGGAAGTCGGTCATCGTCATCGAGCACCACCAGGCGGTCATGGCCCACGCGGACCGGATCATCGACCTCGGCCCGGGCGCCGGGCACGACGGCGGCCGGATCGTCTTCGAGGGCACTCCCGCCGAACTCGTCGCCGCCCGCTCGACCCTCACCGGCGAGCACCTCGCGGCGTACGTGGGCGCCTGAGCGCACCACCCGTCCTCAGCACCGCCCCGGAAGAGCCGGGTCGCAGCGAGATCAGCCCGCCGGCCCCCGCTCCGCGTAGCGGCGCTCGAAGGCGAGGATCGCGTCCGTGGCCTCGAACAGCTCGTCCGCCATCTGCTGGAGCACCGCGTCCTCCTGGCGGTAGGGGTCGACCACGTCGTTGCGCTCCGGGTGGCGCACCGGCACCCGCTGACGCAGCCGCGGCGCCTGCTGCACCAGCCACGCCCAGCGCTCGGCGCGGTCCGCCGGCACCGCGTGGTCGAGCTCCGGGTCGGTGGAGAGGTACTGCAGGATCCGGGCGAACTCCCGCAGGGTGAAGACCTTCTTCAGCAGCCGCGGGGACTGCTGGAGCACCGGCTGGGTGTGCTCCCGGGCCATCACGAGCACCAGGTCCACGTCCCGCAGCACGTCCGGGGTGACCTGCCGGGCCCGGTGCGCGGCGGCGGCCTCCAGGCCGCGGTCCCGGGCCAGCTTGCCCACCCGCTGCTCGAAGCCCTCGTCCACCAGCGCGTGCATCCCGGCGCTCGTCACCTCGAAGCCGCCGGGCGAGATCTCGTTGAGGCCGTGGTCGAGCTCGACCGCCGCCATGGGCGAACGGCAGATGTTGCCCGTGCAGACCGTCAGGATGCGCGTGGGGGCCATGGTTCTCCTCTGGGGGTCGAGTCCGGTTCATCGTATCCGGGCGACAGCCCTGAGCAGGGCGTTCACCGGCTCACCGGGAGCGCGCCGCGGACGGGAGCGGGAAGGCGGCAGGTCCGTCGTCGTCGTTCCCCGAGCCGGATCACCGGACCCAATCACTACGCGCAGAGATGTACGGGTGCGTAACACGGCCCATCGTTATTGATTATTTATGCAAACGCGCCTTTATACTCGTCGTGGCTCCTGAGGATCTTCCCCCCATCCCGATGGCCTTGCACGAGTCGTTCCCCCAACGATCCATGCGAGATAGGCGTTCCAGCGTGAAAGCACCCCCCCGACTGACGCTGCCCGCTGCCCTCACGGCGGCGGTGCTGGCCATCACCACACTGACCCCGGTCGCGGCCCTGGAAGAGGCCGCCACCACCCGATCGACCACCCTCTCCGAGGAGCGCCAGGGCAACCTGGTCTCCAAGGTCGTGGAGTCCGGAGGCGAGGTCGTCTCCACCCTCGTGGACGGGACCACCGGCGAGGCCGTCCTCCCCGACCCGGACCGCGCCGGCACGCAGCCGACCCCCGGCGACCCCCACGGCGGCGCCGTGATGGGCCAGTGGGCCAAGTCCGAGAACCACTTCGAGCGGCTCGCCGCGTCCTCCGCCCGCACCGCCGAGGAGCTCACCGGGACCGACGACGGCGCTGCTGCCGGCGCCGGCGACACCGCGGAGGAGGCGGGCGCGGGGGTCGCGTCCGCCGAGTCCCTCGGTGCCGCCGCCTCCTGGGCCCCCAGCGGCATCAAGGGCACGGACGTCTCCAACTGGCAGCCGTCCCTGAACTGGACCAGCCTGTGGAACCAGGGCTCGCGCTTCGCCTACGTGAAGTCCTCCGAGGGCGACAGCATCCGCAACAGCCTCTTTCCCCAGCAGTACGCCGGCGCGGGGGCCGTGGGCATGTACCGCGGCGGCTACCACTTCGCGATCCCCACCCGGGACTCCTCCGGCGCCAAGCAGGCCGACTACTTCCTCGCCAACGGCGGCGGCTGGTCCGCGGACGGCAGGACCCTGCCCGGTCTGCTGGACATCGAGAACAACCCGTACCCCTCCCTGTACGGCAACGCCTGCTACGGCTTCTCGCCGTCCGAGATGGTCGGCTGGATCCGCGACTTCTCCAACCGGTACAAGTCCCGCACCGGGCGGCTGCCGGCCATCTACACGAACTACTACTGGTGGCGGGACTGCACCGGCAACTCCAGTGCGTTCAACGACCACCCCATGCACATCGCCGCGTACGAGACCGCGGCCCCCATCGTCCCCAGCGCGTGGTCCACCTACGACTTCTGGCAGTACACCGACGAGGGCTTCACCGAGCAGATCGACGCCAACGTCTACCGCGGCAGCTCCACGCAGCTGCGGGACATGGCGCGCAACGCCTACTACAAGCCCCTCGGCGGGCGGGCCCCCTCCGGGACCCCCACCCAGGTGGCCCCCGCCGGATACGTGGTCAAGGGCGCCATCGGCAACCAGTACCGCGCCCTCGGCGGGTCCTCGGTCTTCGGCACCCCCACCGGCAACGAGCGCGGCGGGCTCCTCCACGGCGGCGCCCTCCAGGGCTTCGCCAAGAAGCAGACCTTCTACTGGACGCCCTCCACCGGGGCGTGGCCGGTGAACTTCAACGGGGCCATCGGCCGCAAGTTCGCCGCCAACCGCTGGGAGAACGGCTACGGCTACCCCACCACCCGCGAGGCCGGCGGGCTCGTCAACGGCGGCGCCTACCAGGTCTTCCGCAAGGGCAGCGCCGTGACCAAGGTGCTGTGGAGCCCGACCACCGGCGCCGTGCCGGTCCGGGAGACCACCGGCATCGGCGCGGCGTGGAAGCGCGGCGGCCACGAGCGCGGCTACGGCTACCCCGTCATCACCGAGCGCGGCGGGCTGCTCCACGGCGGCGCCTACCAGGTGTTCCGCAACGGCAGCAAGGTCCACCGGATCCTCTGGAGCTCCGGCTCCGGCGCCCACGCGGTGCAGGAGAACGGCGCGATCGGCCGCGAGTGGATCGCCGCCGGCTCCGAGCGCGGCTACGGCTACCCCACCACCAACGAGTACCGGTACGGCACCGAGATCCGCCAGCGGTTCTCCAAGAACTTCACCGTGCACTACTCGACCACCACGAAAAGGACCTGGGTGACCCGATGAGCCACGCCAAGCACCGCGCCACGGCGCGCACCCGCACCCCCGGCCCGCTGACGCTGACCGCCGCCGCCCTCGCCCTGGCGGTCCCCGCCACCGGGATGCTCACCGCGGCCCCCGCCGCCGCGGCGAGCTCGGACATCGTCACGGTCTCCTCGAGCACCCGCTCGGCCGACGCCCAGCAGCTGCTGGAGCTGATCAACGCCCACCGCAAGGCCAAGGGCCTCGCCCCCGTGAAGTACTCCGCGAGCGTGTCCGGCATCGCCCAGGGCGAGTCCGACCGCCTGGTCCGCCAGGAGGTCATCAACCACACGAACACCTTCATGACGGACCCCCGGGCCGCCGGCTGGCACCACGTCGGCGAGATCCACGCGGTCTCCTACCAGGGCCGGGTGGCGGACCTGATGACCTGGTGGAAGGGCTCGAAGGACCACAACAAGGTGCTCACCGAACCGGACATGACCGTCATCGGCATCGGCCTGACCTACGCGGACGGCTCGCTGGCCGAAACCAAGCAGGGCTGGCGGCTGGTCGGCACGGTCACGTCCTACGGCTACCCGGACGGCAAGGGGCCCACGGACGTCCGCACCACGGTGGGCACGGCCCCGGCGCCGGCGCCGGCGCCGAAGCCCACTCCCCCGCCCACCACCGCGCCGATCACCTCCGCCGGCTACGAGGTGCGCGGCGGGATCGGCCGCCAGTACCACGCCCTGGGCGGGGCGTCCGTGTTCGGGGCCCCCACCGGCAACGAGCGCGGAGGGCTCCTCTACGGCGGCGTGCTCCAGGGCTTCGCGAAGAAGCACACCTTCTACTGGAGCGCCGGCACCGGGGCGTGGCCCGTGAACTTCAACGGCGCCATCGGCCGCAAGTTCGCCGCCCACCGCTGGGAGAACGGCTTCGGCTACCCCACCACCCGCGAGATCACCGGGCTGACCGGCGGCGGCGCCTACCAGGTCTTCCGCAAGGGCAACGCCGTGCACAAGGTCCTGTGGAGCCCCCGGACCGGGGCGAAGGTCGTGAAGGAGTCCGGCGCGATCGGCCAGCGCTGGAAGTCCGCCGGGGCCGAGCGCGGCTACGGCTACCCGGTCACGGACGAGTACCGGTACGGCTCGGAGGTCCGCCAGCGGTTCTCCAACGGCTACACCGTCCACTGGTCCTCGATCACGAAGCGCAACTGGGTCACCCGCTGACCCTTTCCCACCAGCAGAACGCCCAGCCGGGCTTCCCGGCCGGGCGTTCTGCTGTCCGCAGGTGCATTGCTGTCCGCGGGTCCTTCCCCGTCCCCCGGCACGTCGCTGTCCGGGGGCACCTTGCTGTCCGCGAGGCCCGCCCGGCCCCGGTCCTGCCCTCGCTGTCCCCCGACCGGCGGAACCGCCCGGCGGCTCGCGCCGCGTGTCCCCCGCACGGGGTGACGGCCCGAAACAGCACGTCAGAATGTGGTCCAGTTCACGTCCATGACGGACTTTGACGGTCTTTTCTGTCGCGAATCTGTGAGTGCGTGGAGTGGTGTGTCGCCACATCGGGGGACGGATCCGGCCACTGCCGTCCCCAGGTCCGGTGACCTTCCCGAAGATTAAGTACCACGCCGTAACTGCACGTCCCGCCGTGGCAAGGGTTTGCATCCGCACTTCCATGCGCGGCGATGCAATAGCGAACCTGTGCGCGGCGTTTGCGCTTGTGACAACCGGGGTGCCGGCTTGGCAGGCTGACCCGGTCGGCTCATCCGGGGGGATGCGCCGGCCGGTCCGCCGAGGGGGCGGACCGCCGACCGGGGGAACGAGCGTGCCGTGGCCAGACACTCTGACGACCGACCAGCACCGCTCCGCGGGGGCGCCGATCGGACCGGCAGCACGGCCGTGCCGCCGGTGTTCTTCGACCCCAGCGGCAAGCGCTGGTATCGCATCCTCGCGACGCTCGTCGTGCTGCTGGCCATCGCGGCCGGGGCCGCGTCCTGGATCGTCCCGCAAGCCCTCGCCCAGCCCTGGGAGCGGCCTCTGAACCAGGACCGCGACTATCCGCGGGAGCTGATCAGCACCGGGGACCAGGAGAACATCCCGCTGCTCGGGGACTCGGCCAACCCCTTCAGCCGGATCGGGCTCGTCGAGGAGACGGACGACGGGACGGTCCTGCGCAGCCCGTTCAGCGAGGAGGTTCTCCGGGTGCTCACCGAGGAGGAGCGGGAGCTCGTCGGGGACAGCCCCTATGCCATGGAGCGCTTCGGGGAGCTGCCGGAGAAGCAGCTCATGCTGACCTTCGACGACGGCCCCGACGCCACCTACACCGGGGAGATCCTCGACGTGCTCTCGGCCGAGGGCGTGCCCGCCACGTTCTTCGGGGTCGGCACCAACGTCGTCGAGCACCCGGATCTCTTCCGCCGGATCATCCGGGAGGGGCACATGGTGGGCAACCACACCATGAGCCACACCACGGCCTGGGACGACGACCTGCGAAACCGGGAGGAGATGATCGGCACCGACCGGGTCATGCGCTCGGTCGGCGGCTACGCGACCCACCTGTTCCGCCTGCCCACCGGCGACCCCGACAACAAGGCGCTTCCCATCCTCGAGGCCCAGCAGCTGGGCTACTTGCACGTGGACTTCGACTACGACACCCTCGACTGGCAGGCCGCGCCCGGGGAGCGCGTGGACCTGCCCGCGCTCGACGGCGAGGGCCGTATCGTGCTCATGCACGACGGCGGCGGGAACCGCACCGCCACCGTGGCCGCGCTCAAGGAGCTGATCACCGAGGCCAAGGCCCAGGGGTACACGTTCTCCACGCTCGCACCGATCGTTCCCGAGGACTACCGGCCGGTGGCGAACACCGAACCGGTGCTGGCGGACGACGCCACCGCCCTGGCCGTGGCCGGGCTGACCGTGGCCCCGGACGTGGTGATGAACTGGCTGTTCTGGTTCGGCATCGGCTCCCTGACCCTGATGTCCGCCCTGTACGTGGTGCTGGCGCTGATCGGCCACCGCCGCCAGGCCCGCCGGAAGTGGCCCGAGCTGTCCGAGGAGGACTGGCCCCTGGTCTCCGTGATTCTGCCGGTGTTCAACGAGGAGCCCGTCGTCGCCCGCACCCTCGCCGCCCTGCGGGCCAGCGACTACCCGAACCTGGAGGTCGTCGCGGTCGACGACGGCTCCACCGACGACACCCTGGCCATCATGCGCCGGGTCGCCCAGCAGTGGCCCGCCCTGCGGGTGCTCACCCAGCCCAACGCCGGGAAGTCCATCGCCTCCAACCACGGGATCATGGCCGCCCGCGGGGAGATCGTGGTGACCCTCGACGGGGACACGCTTTTCGAGCCGCAGACCGTGCGGATGTTCGCGCGCCACTTCATCGCTCCCCCGGGCCGGCGTCCCGTGGGGGCCGTGGCCGGGCACGTGAAGGTCGGCAACCGCCGCGGGCTGCTCACCATGTGGCAGTCCCTGGAGTACATCTCCGGGATCTGCGTGACCCGCATGGCCGAGGGCGTGGCCGGGGCCATCTCCATCGTTCCCGGCGCGTGCGCGGCCTGGCGCAGAGAGGCCCTGCAGGCCGCCGGCGGCTACTCCCACGACACGCTCGCCGAGGACGCCGACCTCACCATGACCCTGCAGAAGCTGGGCTGGGCCGTGGTCCAGGAGAACCGCGCCGTGGCCTGGACCGAGGCCCCCATGACCGTGCGCGGGCTGGCCAAGCAACGGCTGCGCTGGACCTACGGCAACCTCCAGGCCCTGTGGAAGCACGCCGGGATGCTCTTCCGTCCCCGCTACGGCGCCCTGGGCCTGATCGCCCTGCCCTACACCCTGCTCGCCACGCTGATCCCGCTGGTCTTCCTGCCCCTGACCGTGCTCATGGCCGTGCTCAACCTCGCCGCCGGCAACTGGCAGCCCATCGCCGCCTTCGCCGCCTTGGTGCTGGCCATCCACGCCGTGATCTGCGTGATCGCCATCCGCATGGTCGGCGAGTCCTGGACCCACCTGCTGGTCGTGCCCGTCTACCGGATCGTCTACGAGCCCCTGCGCGCCTATCTTCTCTACGCCTCGCTGCTCCAAGCGCTCAAGGGCCGGATGATCGGCTGGTACAAGCCCGAGCGCACCAACAGCGTGCTCGACCTGCCCGCCGCGGCAGCACCGGACACCCGCACCGCGCCCTGGGAGCAGGCGGACCGCGCCGGATGGGCCTGAGCCGGCCGTCTCGGCGCGTCAGGACCGGCGCGTGCGGGTCCCGGTGCGTCCAGGCCCGCACGCGCACACCCGGTGTCTCGGCGGCCAGGACACCCGCGGAACAGCCCGGGGACAGCCCCGGGGTCAGCGCGCCCGGGCCCGGCGCTTCAGGCGCCGAAGCCCTCGCCGAGGACCCGGGTGAACTCCCCGGCCTTCTCCTCGAGGCCGCTGCAGAAGTCGTTGGCCTCGGCCGGGTCCCCGTCAGCCGGGGTGCACGGCCGGTCCCGGTTCAGCGACCAGTAGGAGAGCCGCCCCACGCCCTGCTGCCGAGCGAACCCGGCGAGCTCGGCGGCCGCGTCCAGGTCCAGGACCTCCCCGGGGACATCGTTGACCCCGATCATCGGGGTGAGCCCGATCCGGTTCCACACCTCCTCGGCGGAGAGGTCCTGGCCCGCCGCCTCCCACAGCGCGGTGAGCTGGCCGTGCGCCGAGCGGGCCGCCTCCTCCGAGGCCGCCACCACGGACTGCTCGGCGGGCTTGCTCTCGCTGTAGTTCATGGTCATGAGGTTCACCCCCGCCACGTCCACCCCGGCGGACAGCATCCGGGCCACCGCGTCCACCGAGTCCTCGTCCAGCCCCTGCGGGGCCACCGGCAGCGTGACCCACACGTCCAGCGGCTCGTCCCGCTCCCCCTGCAGCCGTGCCAGGGCCTCGGCGCGCCGTTCGTGGGCCTGCCGGTCGCCGAGGTCGTCGTTCTCGATGTCGAAGTCCGCCGTGGTCACCCCGTAGCGGTCGAGCACCGTGGCGTAGGCCTCCCGCAGCCGCTCCGGATCGGTGCACACGGTGGCGAGCTCGTCCCGGGCGGCGCCGCCGAAGGAGATCACCGCCTCCCCGCCCTGCTCCCGCAGGGCCGCGATCTGCTCCTCCATCCGCAGCGTGGTCTCCGCCTCCTCGAGCCCGTAGTAGCCGCCCCACGAGGGCGTGCAGGGATCTTCGGGATCGGCCACCACGAAGCCGAGCACCGTGTGCGACTGCCCCGCGGCCTCCGTGCCGAAGTCGAAGTACGGGTAGGACGTGGCGTTGACGTAGCCGCCGAACCACGGGGTGCGCAGGTCGGGGCCGCAGCCCGTGAGCAGCAGCCCGGCGGCGCAGCCCAGCAGCAGCGGCGGCAGGAGGCGGTGTCGTCGTCCGGTCATGGTGTGCGGGCTGTCCCCTTCGGCACGGAGTTCCCCGGGACGGTGGGTCCCGGGGCGGCTGTTCCTGCGGCGGCGGGCCCCGCGGTGGCGGGTCCCAACATGGAGGGCGTTGCGGCGGAGCAGCCCCCCGCCGGGTGGCGAGGGGCTGCGTCGTCGTCGGCCGTGGCTCGGGTCCGGGTCAGGACCTGCCGTCGAAGAGGCTGGTCACGGAGCCGTCCTCGAAGACCTCCTGGATGGCGCGGGCGATGAGCGGGGCGATCGAGAGAACCGTGAGGTTCTCGAACTGGTGCTCCGGCGGCACGGGCAGGGTGTCCGTGACGACCACCTCGAGGGCGCCGCACGTGGACAGCCGCTCCACGGCCGGATCCGAGAACACCGCGTGGGTCGCGGCGATGATGACGTCCTTGGCGCCCTTCTCGCGCAGCACCTTCACAGCGCCGGAGATGGTCCCGCCGGTGTCGATCATGTCGTCGATCAGCACGCAGGTGCGGCCCTCGATCTGGCCCACGACCTCCTTCGAGGTGGCCTGGTTGGGCCGGGTGATGTCCCGGGTCTTGTGCACGAACGCGAGCGGGCACCCGCCCAGCAGCTCGGTCCACTGCTCGGCGACGCGCACGCGTCCGGTGTCCGGGGAGACCACGGTGACGTTGTCGACGTCGACGACGGAGCGCACGTGGTCGGCCAGCAGCGGGATGGCCATGAGGTGGTCGACGGGACCGTCGAAGAAGCCCTGGATCTGCGCGGTGTGCAGGTCCACGGACATCAGCCGGTCCGCGCCGGCGGTCTTGTAGAGGTCGGCGATGAGCCGGGCCGAGATGGGCTCGCGGCCGCGGTGCTTCTTGTCCTGGCGGGCGTAGGGGTAGAACGGGGACACCACGGTGATCGACTTCGCGGAGGCCCGCTTCAGGGAGTCGATCATGAGCAGCTGCTCCATGATCCACTGGTTGATCGGGGCCGGGTGGGACTGGATGAGGAAGGCGTCCGTGCCGCGCACCGACTCCCCGAACCGCACGTAGGTCTCGCCGTTGGCGAAGTCGTAGGCGTCCGTGGGGATCAGCTCCGTGCCCAGCTCCGAGGCGATGCGCTCGGCGAGCTGCGGGTGGGCCCGTCCCGAGACCAGGACCAGCTGTTTGGCACCTGCGTTGGTGATTGCGGTCATTGTTACTCGCTTTCCTCAGTGGTGTCCCCGGCCGTGGCGTGCGCCGTGGTGTCCGCGCCGGTTCCTGCGCTGGAGTGCTCGGGAGTCCCGGGGGCGGCCGTGGCCGCGCCGTTGCCCAGGGCGCGCTGAGCTGCCTCGGCCGCGGCGGTGCCGGCACGGTGCTCCACGACCCAGTTCTCGACGACCCGCTGCGCGCCCTCGGTCAGGGCCAGTGCCCCGGGCGGCACGTCCTTGCGGATCGTGGTGCCCGCCCCGGAGTACGCGCCGTCGCCGACGTGCACGGGCGCCACGTACATGTTGTCGGAGCCCATCCGGACGTGGTCGCCGATCACGGTGCGCTGCTTGCGCACGCCGTCGTAGTTGACGAAGACCGATGCCGCCCCGATGTTGGAGTGCTCGCCGATCGTGGCGTCCCCCACGTAGGACAGGTGCGGGACCTTCGAGCCGGTGCCGATCCGGGAGTTCTTGGTCTCCACGAACGTGCCGATCTTGCCCTCGTCCCCGAGCACCGTGCCCGGGCGCACGTAGGCGAAGGGACCCACGCTCGCGCGCGGCCCGATCACGGAGCCGGAGCCGTGCGTGCGCACCACGTGGGCGCCGGGGCCGACCTCCACGTCCGTGAGGGTGGTGTCCGGGCCGACGACGGCGTCCTCGGCCACCCGGGTGCCCCCGTGCAGCTGCGTCCCGGGCAGGATCGTGGCGTCCGCGGCGATGCGCACCTGCACGTCGATCCAGGTGGTGGCCGGGTCCACGACCGTCACGCCGTTGCGCATGTGCGCCTCGAGGATCCGGCGGTTGAGGTGGGCGCCGAGCTGGGCGAGCTGCACGCGGTCGTTGGCGCCCTCGATCTCCCAGCGGTCCTCGATCTTCAGCGCGTCCACGGCGTGGCCGGCCTCGCGGGCCAGCAGCGGGACGTCGGTCAGGTACATCTCGCCCTGGGCGTTGTCCGAGGTGACCTTCGCGAGGCTGTCGCGCAGGACGTCGGCGTCGAAGGCGAAGATGCCGGAGTTGATCTCGGCGACGGCGAGCTCGGCCTCGGTGGCGTCCTTGGCCTCCTTGATCTCACGGAACGAGCCGTCGGCGTCCCGCAGGATCCGGCCGTAGCCGCCGGGCTGCTCGTGGTCCGCGGTCAGCACGGTCACGGCGTTGGCCCGCTCCTCGTGGTGGGCGACCAGCTTCTGCAGCACCTCCGGGGTCAGCAGGGGGACGTCCCCGTAGGTGACCACCACGGTGCCGGCCAGCCGCTCCTGGGCGTCGAGGGCCTCCACGGCCGCCTGGACCGCGCGGCCCGTGCCGGGGACCTCGTCCTGGTCCACGATCAGCGCCTCGGGGTCCTGCTCGAGGACGTGCGGGGCCACCAGGTCCCGCTCGAAGCGCACCACGGCGGCCAGCCGCCGGGGCTGCAGGCTGCGCGCGGCCACCAGGCAGTGCCCGACCATGGAACGACCCCCGATCCGGTGCAGGATCTTGGGGGTCTTGGACTTCATGCGCGTGCCCTTGCCGGCGGCCAGGACGATGACGGCAGCGGGCCCGACGGCCGCCCCCGGAGGATTCGCAGGGGTCTGGGGGGTGCTCACGGCGGGATGCAGCTCCTCGGTCGTCGATCGTCAGAGAGGAGCCGGTGGGCTCACCGGCTCCGAACTCTGTTCCGTCTCACTAGCTTGTGGGCTCGTCAGCTCCGTGGCGTTCGGGCTTCCGGGCCTCCTGGCGGGATGCGGACGTTCCGCCTCTAGGACTCGAACCTAGACTCCACGGCTCCAAAGGCCGGGGTGCTGCCGATTACACCAAGGCGGAGCACCGCCGTGGAACGGCAGTGGTGCACGCAGTGCACAGGCAGTCACCCTACCACTCGGGCGTCAGGCCCCGGCCGCTCCCGGGCGCCCCAGGATCACGATGATCCGGGCCGTGGCGGCGGCCTCCCGCAGCTCCGGGACGGCGGCGAACAGCTCCTCGACCGTGTCCTCGTCCACCCCGGAGACGATCAGCGGAGCGAGGTCGAGCAGGGGCCGCATCCGCTCGAACGCGGCCGCCGGCCCCTCCCCCGCCTCGGAGGACGCGGCCACGTTCCAGGCCACGGACGCCAGGTAGTGCGGGTCCACGTCCAGGGCCCCCGCCTCCCGGGCGCGCTCCAGGTACTGGACCAGCTCCACCTCGTCCGCGGTGGCGCCCTCCGTCTCGAGCAACAGGTGCACCTGGTGGGCCGAGGCGGCCTCCGCGAGCGCAGCGAGCATCGAGTAGATCCGGTCCTCGCTGCGCCCGCGCCCGCTGACACCGGCCCGCGGCACCACGAGGTACTCGGCGCCCACGCCCGAGGCCAGCGAGAGGTGGTCGTCGAGGACCGCGATGACGCCCTCGTCCGGGATGTCCTCGTCGAGGGAGATGTCCGCCCGGATCATCAGGGGGTCGGCGCCCGCTCCGCGCAGCGCCTCCCCGACCTGGCGCTGCGGCACCGAGCCGAGGTGGCGTCCGACCAGCCGGCCGGGTCCCGCTGGGATCTCCACCGGACCGGGGTGCTCCGTCACGGCGCGGACGGCGGTCTCCAGGTCCGGAATGCCGTCCAGCCTGGTGCCCAGGGGACGCGTGCTCGGGGTCGAGGAGGATCGCTCCGTCGGGTTGTGCTCCATGCCCCCATGCTCTCACCCGCGCATGAGTCGACGCTGAGAAATTTCTGTTCGCACACCAACCCGCCCCGCCGCCGAGCCCCCACCTTCTGCGTCCCCCGCGCGCCGAGCCCCCACCTTCCAATGCCCCCGCTCCGCCGAACCCCCACCATCTGTGTCCCCCGTGCGTCGAGCCCCCAGGTTCCTGGTTCTGCGCCGCTGAGTCCCCAGCTCTCCGGGGCCCGACGCGCCGAGTTCCCAGTCCTGTCGCGTTTCCCCAGGAATGCTCATGGGGAAACGCGACAGGACTGGGGACTCAACGGGCTACGAACCCCAGAGGTGGGAAGTCGGCGGACGCGCTCCCGGTGGAGGCGGTGTCCCGCCAGTGCGCGAGCACCACCGCCACCGCTGCGCCGCAGCCGTCACGCCGCTGACCCGAGAACCGCGCTCCTCCTGACCGACTCGCAGTTGAGCACGGTGTCACCGCCGTCGGCCTGGCACTTGTCCACGCCCTTCTCACCGTTCAGGTAGTCGTTGAAGGCCACTCCGTCCACACCGTCCAGGTAGTCGTTGCCGGTGCCGCCGAAGTGCTTGTCCTCCCCCGCCTGCCCGTAGAGCTTGTCGCTCCCGGCCTCGCCGTACAGGGTGTCGTTCCCGGTGCCGCCGTAGAGGGTGTCGTCGCCGTCCTGACCGCGCAGGATGTCGTTGCCGTCCTGGCCCAGCAGGCGGTCGTTGCCCAGACCGCCCAGCAGGTAGTCGTTGCCCGATCCGCCGTACAGGGAGTCATTGCCGGCCTGACCGGCGAGGACGTCGTTCCCGGGACCACCGAGCAGGTAGTCGTTGCCCGTTCCGCCGTCCAGGTGGTCGTTGCCCGCCTGGCCGAACAAGTAGTCGTTGCCGCTCTGCCCGTAGACGATGTCCCTGGCGGTCCCGCCGTAGACCACGTCGTTGCCCGCCCCGGTGTCGACACGCGACGGCCTGGTCACGGACGTCAGGTTCACCCGGTCGTTGCCGCTCCCGGAGTCCACCCGGACGGACGAGACGCCCGCCGCGGCACACCGGATGGTGGAGGTGTTCAACCTGACGCACTGGTTGCCGGCGACCACGGAGTCCCCGCTGTCCGTGACCCTGTAGTAGGCCTTGCCGCCCTGGACATAGGGGGTCACGGTGATGTTGTTGTTCTTCCCCGGGCTGGCTGCGATCTTCAGGATGCCGTTGTCCACCGCCACGCCTGTGCTCACGGCCTGGGCCGGTGTGAATCCCACGAAGAGCGTGGATCCGGCCAGGACCCCGGCGGCCAGGACTCCGGCGAGCCGCTTGCGCGGTGCTGTCCGTCCTCCCGTGCCGTCGGGACACGAACGGGATGCATCGGAATTCTGTGTTGTTTCCATGGTGGTGCCTCCGCAATTGCTGGATTTCCCCGCGGCGCCTCGTGACGCCACCTACAGCATGCGGAGTCATGCATTCACAACGCGTCCACCCCCGGCATGAGGAATCGACTACACCCGGGGATGCCTCGCCGGATAGTGACTGGCCTCGGCTCTCCCGCCCGGCCCACTCCGCCGAGCTCCCAGTCGTGTCGCATTTCCCCACGAACATTCCTGGGGAAATGCGACTGGATTGGGGGCTCGGCGCGAGGGAGATCGAGATGCTGGGGGCTCGGCGCACCCAGGGGCCCCAAAGGGGCGGCGTCGGGGCAGCGGGTGAGCGGGGGCGGGCACGCGAGTACCCTTGACGGGTGGCACATCTACTCGGCGGCGAGAACCTGCACCTGGAATTCCCCACCAAGACGGTCTTCGACGCCGTCAGTCTCGGCATCGACGAGGGCGACCGGATCGGCATCGTGGGCCGCAACGGCGACGGCAAGTCCACGCTCATGAAGCTCCTCGCCGGACGGCTGAAGCCGGATGGGGGCCGCGTGACCGTGCGCTCGGGGGTGCAGGTCGGCATGCTCGACCAGGCCGACGTGCTGGACCCGGAGCTGACCGTGGGGCACGCCGTCGTCGGCGACCGCGAGGAGCACGAGTGGGCCGGGGACGCGAAGGTGCGGGACGTGATCTCGGGGCTGGTGAAGGATCTCGACTGGGACGCGAAGCTCGGCGAGCTCTCCGGCGGGCAGAAGCGCCGTGTGGCGCTCGCCGCCCTGCTGGCCGGGGACTGGGACGTGATCTTCCTCGACGAGCCCACCAACCACCTGGACGTGGACGGCATCACCTGGCTGGCCCGCCACCTCAACAACCGCTGGCCCAGGAACCAGGGCGGCCTGGCCGTGGTCACCCACGACCGGTGGTTCCTGGACGCGGTGTGCACCGACACCTGGGAGGTGCACGACCGGATGGTGGAGCCCTTCGAGGGCGGCTACGCGGCGTACGTCCTGCAGCGCGTGGAGCGGGACCGGCAGGCCTCCACCATCGAGTCGAAGCGGCAGAACCTCATGAAGAAGGAGCTGGCGTGGCTGCGCCGCGGCGCGCCCGCCCGCACGGCCAAGCCCAAGTTCCGGATCGAGGCCGCCAACCAGCTGATCAACGACGTCCCGCCGCCGCGCGACACCGTGGCCCTGTCCCAGCTGGCGGTCTCCCGGCTGGGCAAGGACGTGGTGGACCTCGAGAAGGTCTCCGTCTCCTACCCCACCGAGGACAACGGGCCCCGGGAGGTGCTCCGGGACGTCACGTGGCTGATCGCCCCCGGCGAGCGCACCGGCATCCTGGGCGTCAACGGTGCGGGCAAGTCCACGCTGCTGGGCCTGGTCACCGGCGAGGTGCAGCCCACGAGCGGGCGGGTCAAGCGCGGGAAGACCGTGAAGATCGCGACCCTGACCCAGCAGCTGTCCGAGCTGGAGGACGTGGCCGAGGACCGGGTCTCGGACGTGGTCGCCTCGAAGCGGAGCACCTATCTGGCGGACGGCAAGGAGATGACGCCGGGCCAGCTGCTGGAGCGGCTCGGCTTCACCAACGAGCAGCTCGCCACCCCGGTCAAGGACCTCTCCGGCGGGCAGAAGCGCCGCCTGCAGCTGCTGATGATCCTGCTCGACGAGCCGAACGTGCTGATCCTCGACGAGCCCTCCAACGACCTCGACACCGACATGCTCACCGCCATGGAGGACCTGCTGGACACCTGGCCGGGCACCCTGCTGGTGGTCTCCCACGACCGCTACCTCCTGGAGCGGGTCACCGACCAGCAGTACGCCGTGATCGACGGCCGCTTCCGGCACCTGCCCCGGGGCGTGGAGCAGTACCTGGAGCTGGCCTCCCAGTCCCGCACCGGCACCGCCGCCGGCTCCGCGAACGCCTC
This sequence comes from uncultured Kocuria sp., assembly GCF_947500125.1. Lineage (GTDB taxonomy): Bacteria > Actinomycetota > Actinomycetes > Actinomycetales > Micrococcaceae > Kocuria. The sequence goes on from NZ_CANMRA010000001.1 coordinate 202,406, forward strand.
GAACCCGCTGGCGGCCACGGGGGCGGCGTCCCCGAACGGGACGACGACGGCGGACGGCGGGCCCCGGCTCTCCGGCGCCCAGGCCCGTGTCGCGCAGAAGGAGGTGGGCGCGATCGAGCGGAAGCTGGAGAAGCTCTCCACCCAGGTCGACACCCTGCACGCGGAGATGGCGGCGCACGACCAGTCCGACTACACCGGTCTGGGCGAGATCACGGCCCGGCTGACCGCGGTCCAGGACGAGATCGAGGAGCTCGAGCTGCGCTGGCTCGAGCTGTCCGAGGACCTGGTCTAGCCCCGTGGCCGGCCCGGAGCAGGCGGTCGCCCTGCTCTCGGGCTCCCGCGTGGGCCCGGTGCTGGAGGCTGCGCTGGCCCCGGCCGGGCTGTCCGTGCAGCGCTGGACCCGGCGGCGCGTCCACCACCGCCCGGGCGCGGGAGTCACCGGGATCTACGACGTCGTGGCCCTGGACGGCGTGCGGCGGACCGCCGAGGTGGTGTGCGTGAGCACCGCGTCCCCGCCCGCCGGCACGTCACCGGGCTCGGTGCGGAGCCGGTACGCGGGCACGGAGCTCGTCGCGTGGCGGCACCCGCACGACCCGTGGCTGCCCGGCCTGCCCTGGGCGTCCTCGCCCGCGGACGTGGGGCGGGAGGTCTTCTCCTCCGCCGTGCCCGCCGAGCTCACGGAGGTCTCCTACCGGCCCACCCGGCGGGCGGTGCTGCGGGCGAGCCACGGCGCGCAGGTGCGCTATCTCAAGGTGCTGCGGGAGGGGAGGGCAGCGGCCCTGCACGCCCGGCACCGGATGCTCCTCGAGGCGGGGCTGCCCGTGCCGGCGCCGGACGGCGACCCGGTCCAGGACGTCGTGGTGCTCCGGCAGCTGCCCGGCGCGCCGCTGGCCGCGTCCGTGCGGGACGACGGCGCCGCCGCGCTGCACCCCGAGCACGTGCTCGCCCTGCTCGACGCCCTGCCCGCCGCCGCGCTCGAGCTGCCCGCCCGCCCGTCCTGGACGGACCGGGTCCTGGCCTACGGGCACGCGGCCGCGGTGGCCCTGCCCGAGGAGCGCGCGCGGATCGAACGGCTCGCCGTAGCGATCGACCGCGCCCGCCGGGACACGGACCCCGGCCCCACGGTGCCCGCGCACGGGGACCTCTACGAGGCCAACCTGCTCGTGGGCCCGGACGGCTGCGGGGAGTTCGGGCCGGTGACGGGACTGCTGGACGTCGACGCCGTGGGCCCGGGCCACCGCGTGGACGACCTCGCGTGCCTGGTCGCCCACCTCGCGGTGCTGCCCACGGTCCACGACCGCTACGCACACGCGCCGGCGGCCGTGGAGCGCCTGCTCGCCGGCTTCGACGACGTCGTGGATCCCGCCGCACTGCGGGTGCGCTGCGCCGGGGTGGCCCTGTCCCTGGTGGCGGGCGCCCGCCGCTCCGGCGGCCCGCCGCACCGGGCCCGGCGGCGCCTGGCGGTCGCGGAGCGGTTCCGCACGGACATCCGCTGATCTTCCGGCATCTCCCCGCCGCGGACGGACCGGCGTGCTCGTAAGCTGGGTCACATGCACCCGACCCCGCCCCGACGTGCTCCTTTGCTCCTGGGATCAGCCGCTGTGACCCTTCTGGTCCTGAGCGGATGCTCCGCCCCCGGCGGCTCCACCGGTGGAACAGCCGACAGCCCCTCGGCCTCGCCGACCGACGAGCCCGTCGCGCAGTCCCCCGTCTTCGACGGGGCCTACGACGACTACCGGACCAGGCCGGACCTGGAGGAGTTCGGGGCCGAGATCAGCCCGGGGCCGGCCGCTGAGGAAGCCTACGACGGCGTCGTCGTGCTCTCACCGAGGAACACGGAGGCCGATGAGCAGTCCATCGCCAATGCCGTCCTGGACGAGAACGGCGATCCGCTGTGGTTGCAGGGCTTCGACGACATCGACGACGCCCACGACACCGTCCACAACGCCCTGGTGCAGACCTACGAGGACGAGCCGGTGCTGACCTGGTGGGAGGGCAGCAGCGAGGGGGGCTACGGGTACGGCGAGGTCGTGCTGGTCGACTCGTCCTACCAGGAGATCCGCCGGGTGTCGGCCGCCGGTGGCCTCGCCGCGGACGGGCCCGACTTCCACGAGTTCCGCATCACCGATGAGGACACCATGCTGTGGGTGGCCTACGTTCCCACCCGGACCGATCTCCGGGAGATCGGGGGGCCGCAGGACGGATGGGTCATGGACGGGGTGGTGCAGGAGGTCGACATCGCGAGCGGGGACGTGCTGTTCGAGTGGAGCGCCCTGGACCATGTCCCGGTCTCGGCCACGCGCGAGGTTTCCGTCGTGAACCAGGAGTGGGACGACGCCCTGGGCACCGAGGAGAACCCGCTCGACTACTTCCACATCAACTCGGTGTCGGTCGACGACGTCGGCTCTCTGCTGGTCTCGGCGCGCAACACTCACGCCGTCTACAACATCGACGTGGAGACCGGCGACGTGAACTGGACGCTCGGCGGCGCGGACAGCGATTTCGAGCTGTCCGAGGACGCCGTCTTCGCCTGGCAGCACGACGCCCAGCGGGACCAGGACGGCACCATCCGGCTCTTCGACAACGCCGCCACGCCGGCCTCCCGCGAGAACTCGCGGGTGCTGTGGCTCGACCTCGACGAGGACGCCGGGACCGCCGGCATCGCGCGGCAGCTCGACCCGCCCGAGCCACGGCTGTCCGACTACATGGCCAACGCGTCCCGGCTCGACAACGGGAACCTGCTCGTCGGCTGGGGCTGGGAGCACTTCTACACCGAGTACACCCCGGACGGCGAGGTCGTCTACGACGCAGCCACCGCCCCCTTCGACAGCTACCGGGCCTACGCCGCGCCGTGGACCGGGACCCCGGCCGAACCGCCGGCTCTCGTCGTCGACGGCGACGGCGCCTACGTCAGCTGGAACGGCGCGACGGAGGTCGCGCAGTGGCGGCTCCTGGCCGGTGCCGACGAGGCCGGCGCCACCGAGCACGCGGTCGTGGACAAGGACGGCTTCGAGACCCGGATCCCGGCACCGCCCGCAGCGCCGTACTTCGCCGTGGAGGCCCTCGACGCCTCCGGCGAGGTGCTCGGCGCGAGCTTCGTGCGCACCGACTAGCTCAGTCGTCCGGCGCCGTCATCGGGCAGGGAACCGATCGTGCGGCACGTGCGCGTGGAGTCGCATCAGACGCCGGCGGGCGGTGGCTGGACCCGCCACCGCCCGCCGTCGTCGTTCCCTCCTGTCCTACTCCTCGGTGCCCTCCAGACGGTAGGCGTCGGAGAAGTCCAGCTCCCACACCGCTCCGCCGCCGACGGCGCCGAACGGGTTCTGCGGGCCCGCCGCGATGCCCTCGGCGGTGGCCACGCTGTTCACCGAGGCGTAGACCTCGCCGTGCCGGCCGGTCGCCAGGCCCGCCGGGAGCGGGACGTCGATCGCGTACCGCGCGGCGTCCTCGTGGTGCCGGTGCAGCACCACCACCTGGCCGGGCACCTTCCCCGGGGTGGACGGCGCCTCGGCCGCCGGGGTCTCCCCCGGAGGCATCGGCGGGGTCGGCCCGAACAGCTGCGAGACGTAAAGGTGGCCGCGGTCCACGGCCACGCCGGTCACCGCGGTGAAGCCGTCCCAGCGCCGCAGCTCGGTGCCGTCCGCGGAGAACTGCACGACCGAGGCCTCCCCCGGACGGACCGAGCCCAGCCCGCCCACGTAGACGTTGCCGTGCCGGTCGGCGGTCAGCGACGTCGGCACGAACTCGGCCGGCCCCTCGGGATCGTCCGTGCCGTCGGGCAGGGCGGTGGTCGGCCAGCTGGCCCACGCGGTGATCTCGTACTCCGGCGCGGTGTCCTCCGTGGCGGTGGAGAAGTCCGGCTCGACCTTCCACACGGTGTTCGCCCCGGCGTCGGCCACGAGCGCGTAGCCGTCCGGGGACACCTCGTCGTCCTCGTCCACGAACAGGATCGCGTACGGGTTCGAGTCGATCTGCGCGCCGTCCGGGTTGAGCTCCTCCTCGGCCGCCTGCAGGTCGGCGTAGGAGACCAGGTACGTCTCCCCGTTCTCCTCGGTGTTCTCCTCGGTGCCCGCCACGAACATCGCCGCGCCCCGGGCCTCGAACACCGAGAGGTCGAGCCGCTCGGGGTCGTAGCCCGTCATGATGTACTGCCCCGCCACGTCCGTGGCGTCCGCACCGGCGGGCGCCTCCGCGAAGGTCCCGTCCGGCGCCGCCACGGACAGCAGCCCCTCGACGGCGGTCGACACCGTGGGCGCGGCCCGCCCCGGGTCCTCGATCAGGGTGACGGCGCCGCTCGGTCCCGCGCACCGGTCGCCGACGCACTCCGTGCCGCCGCGGCCCGCCTCGGCCACCACCAGGGCTCCGTCCTGGTCCCAGTTGAGCTGGCGCGGATTGTCGAGGCCGTCCGCGACCACGCGCGGTCCCGGCGCCCGGTCGTCCCCGTGCGCGAACGCCGCCGGCAACGGCCCCGCCAGCACCACGACGGCCGTGACCACGCCTGCTCCGAGTCTTCTTGTCATGACCCACCCCCGGTCGGATCCCTCCGCGCGCCCGCCGCGCGACGCCCTCAGGCTAGGACCGCGGTCCCACCCCCACCAGGAACGATCCGCAACCGTGACCGCCTCTTCACCTACGCGTGGGTACATGGCGGAGCGCCGTCACACTGGGCCGTTCCTTGACTCGGTCCCGGCCCGGGCGTGGACTCGAGAGCATGGAGACCCAGCCGGTGCCCCGCACCTCGCCCGTCCCGTTCCTCCTCCGCCTACCGACCCTGCTGACCCTTCTGGCCCTGCTCGCCACCGCGCTCGCGGGCGTCCTGCTCACCGCCCCCGCCGCCGGGGCCGCCGAGATCCGCGGGGAGGAGAACGTGGTGGTGGCGGCCGACGAGGTCGTGGACGACGACCTCTACGTGACCGGCGGGGACGTGGTGGTCGACGGCACCGTGCGCGGTGACCTCCTGGTCGCCGGCGGCACCGTGACGGTCAACGGCACGGTCGAGGGCGACCTCATGGCCGCGGCCCAGACCGTGGTGATCGAGGGGACCGTGGGCGACGACGCCCGCGTGGCGAGCCAGGTGCTCCTCCTCGGCGAGCAGGCCCGGGTGGCCGACGACCTGGTCACGGCCGGCTACAGCTTGGAGACCCGCCCCGGGGCCGAGATCGGCGGGGACGTCCTCCTCGGCGCCTACCAGGCCCTGCTGGCCGGCACGATCGACGGCGACGTGACCGCCGGGGCCGCCGCCCTCGCCCTGGCCGGCGCGATCGGCGGGGACGTGCAGGCGGACGTGGGCTCCGCCGACGAGGTCGGTGCCGCGTGGGCGCCCACGACCGGCGTCACCGTGCCCCAGGTGGACCCCGGGCTGACCGTGACCGACGCGGCGCGCCTCGACGGGGACCTGTCCTACCGCTCCGGGACAGAGGCCGCGATCGCCCCGGGCGCCGAGATCGCCGGCGAGGTCGTCTACGATCCGGTGGTGGTCGAGGAGGACCCGGCCGCCCCCGCCGGCCCGCTCGCGCTGCTGATCGCCGGTCTGCGCCTGTTCGTGACCCTGTTCGTGGTGGGGCTGCTCGCGCTGTGGCTGCTGCCCCGGACCCTGAACGGGGCGGCCGGAACGCTCCGGTCCCGGCCCTGGCTCAGCCTCGGATGGGGCGCGCTGGCCGTCGCGGGAACGGCGGTCGCCCTCCTCGCCGTCCTCGTCGTGTCGATCCTGCTGGCCATCGCCCTGGGCTGGCTGACCCTCGCCGGGCTGGCCGCCGCGGTCGTGGCCACGGGCGTGGTCCTCGACCTCGTGCTGGTCCTGGGCCTGGTGCTCGCCGTGGCGCTGCTGGCACCGGTCGTGGTCGGGTACACCACGGGCGGTCTTCTGCTGCGGGACCCCGCCCCGGCGGGCTTCGGCAAGCGGGTGCTGGCCTTGGCCCTCGGCCTGCTGATCTACGTGCTGCTGCGGGCCGTGCCCTTCCTCGGTCCCGTCGTCGCCCTGCTCGTGGCGCTGTTCGGCGTGGGGGCCCTGGTGGTGTGGGCCTGGGACGCCGCGCGCCGCGGCCGGGCGCGACGGCGCGCGGACCGGGACGGCTACCCCGGCACCGCCCCCGGCGACCACGAGCACGCCGGTGCGCAGCGCACCGGTTCCTGGCCGGCCGGCGCGCAGCAGCCCGGTCCGGGACAGCCCGGATCGTGGCAGACCGGTCCGGGGCAGCCCGGATCGTGGCAGACCGGTCCGGGGCACACCCCGCCGACGGGGCAGCCGCTCCAGGGGCGCCCTCCGCAGGGATCCCGTGCGCAGGAGTCGCCGCAGCAGACGCGGCCGCCGTGGTCCGGCGACGGCGCCGGGCACCGGCCCCCGCCGGAGCCGCCGCGCTGAGCCTCAGCCCACCGGGAGCGAGAGCACCTCGAGGGCGGCCCGCAGCTTCGTGGAGGACGTGTGCACCGTGTACGGGAAGTACACGACCTCCACGCCCACCGCCGCGAACTCCCGCTCGAGCCGCTCCCCCTTCGGGGTGCCGCGCCAGTCGTCGCCCTTGAAGAACACGTCGAAGCGCAGCTGCTCCCAGGTGTCCAGCTTGTCCAGCAGCACCTCGGCGTGGACCTGGTCCACGTAGCGGATGTGCTCGACGATCTCCATCCGCTCGCGCAGGGAGACCACCGGCCGGTGCCCCTTGGTGACCTCGATCAGGTCGTCCGAGACGACCCCGGCGATCAGGTGGTCGCAGTGCTGCTTCGCCTGGCGCAGGATGTTCAGGTGCCCCACGTGGAACAGGTCGAACGCTCCGGCCGCGTATCCCACGCGCAGTGCGTGCTTGTCGGTGCTCATGTCAGTCATTCCCCCCTCGGGATCCTGCCGGGGCCTCCTGTGCCCCGGCCCGGTGGACCGCCCGGACGACGCCGGTAGTCCCTCTCGGTCTGCTCACCGCGAGCCCCGGTGGGCGCGCGGCGGAAATCTGTGGGCCCGTCCGCCCGGAACGGACGGGCAGGTGCGGACGAGCCGGTGCGGGCTCAGCCGGACGGCTGCCCGGCCGGGACCGGGGCGGCGGCTGCCGCGGGTCGCCGGCCGGCGCGGCGGCGGTGGTGCCAGCGGGCCACGGGCTCCTCGACGAACCACCAGCAGGCGATGCCGGCGGCGGTGCCCACCAGCACGCGCAGCGCCACCCCGGCCGGGCCCGGCATCTCCCCGAACACTGCGGTGAGCGCGTGCCCGGCGCCCAGGTGGAGCAGGTAGATGCTGTAGCTGGCCAGCCCCAGCAGCTGGATGGGCTTCCACCGCATCCCCGCCAGCGCCCGGGAGCCGAGCCGGCCGGTGGGCCCGTGCAGGCCCCAGAGCACCACCAGGCAGGCCGCGACCGCCTGCGCCGTGTAGCGGACGGTCTCGCGGAAGAGCTCGTCCCGGATCAGCAGCGACCCCAGGTAGAGCAGCACGGCCAGCACCAGGACCCGGTCCCGGCCCCACCACGCCGGGGCGCCGGCCGCGCCCTCCCGGGTGGCGCGGGCGTACCAGATCGCGGCGAGCACCCCGATCGCGATGGCCTCGAGCCGGGTGTCCGTGCCGAAGTAGATGCGGTCCGAGCTCGCCCCGCCCAGGTGCAGGGCCACCCGCGCGCCCGCCGAGGCGAGCGCGGCGATCCCCGCCAGCACGGCCAGCGCGGTGGCCGGCCGGCGCCGGCCCACCAGCAGCAGCCAGATCAGCGCGAACGCCACGTAGAACTGCTCCTCGATGGACAGGCTCCACACCACGATCGAGCCGGGCAGGACGTCCACCTGGGAGTCCGTGTAGCGCCAGTTGAAGAAGAAGAAGACCTGCCCCAGGACGTCCCCGAGGTTCACCGGCCGGACCAGCCAGGCGTACAGGGCGGTGGGCAGCACCAGGGCCACGAGCAGCGGCGGGGCCAGCTTCAGGGCCCGCCGTCGGTAGAACCCCGCGATGTCGAAGCCCCCGGTGCGCCGGTGCTCCTTGAGCACCAGGTGGGTGATGATGAACCCGGAGATGACGAAGAAGATCGTCACCCCGCTGCCGCCCGGCACCAGCTCGAGCCCGGCGTGCGCGAGCACCACGAGCATCACCGCGGCGGCCCGCATCGCGTCGAGGTGCGCGAACTGCCGCACGGGCAGCTGCGCCCTCCGACGCCGGCGCGCCCCTGCTGGTACCGGTACTGGTGTCTCCCCCGCCACAACGTCCCCCTGCGTTCGCCGGACGCCGCGCTCCCCCGAGCCGCGGCCGTCCCGTGCTGCGTCCGGACTCCCCATTTGCTCCAGGGAATCCCGGTGATCGCCTCACCCTACTGCGGAGAAACCTGCGTTTGCATCTGAAAAAGCGGGTCACAAAAGGGGACATCGAAACTCGTTCCCGATCGTTAACACCGGGGTTAGACTCCATGCGATCCAATGAATCCGGACGGGGGGTCGTCCGGGAGGCCGCGGGGGTCCCTCGACCCACAACCTGCGGCGGATCACCGCGGCGCCGGCCATCGGCGCCGGTAGTTCAGATCTGGGGGGAGCTGACATGATCCTTGACCTGTCGTGCGCATCGAGCACTCGAGGTCCCACTGTCCGTACCACGCACCGGCTGCTGGGCGGGCTCCTGCTCGCCGGGCTCCTGGCCGGCTGCGGCGCCACCGGCGCCACCGACGACCCGGCGGCGGAGGCCCTCGAGGCCAACACCGTGGTGGAGCTCGAGACGCCGCAGGAGGTCCGCGCCAAGGACCTGCCCTCGGCCGAACCCGTGGCCGCCGACGCGCCGGAGGTCGAGCAGATCCAGGCGGCGCTCGAGGCCCACGAGGCCTTCGTCCCGTCGGACGAGCCGGCCCCGGCGGACCCGGGCAATCCGCAGTCCTCCGCCGAGCTGGACGCCGGGGAGGAGCCCGCCGAGCTGGATCCGGCCGCCGTCGCGGTGGCCGAGGAGTCCGCCGCCGGCGCCGCGCTCCAGGAGATCCTCGCGTCCCTGGCCGAGTTCGAGCACCAGGGCTGGGAGCAGCGCGGGGCGCCCGTCGTCGTCGGCGAGCCCGTCTCCGCCCCGCTGCCCACGGACGAGGGCGAGGCCGTGCGCGTGACGGTCTGCCTGGACTCCTCCGAGGTCACCGTCGTGGACCGTGACGGCGTGGTCGTCAGCGGCAAGCAGAAGGGCCGGAAGGCCCTGCACAACTACGACCTCTTCCGCCAACCGGGCGAGTCCTGGCAAGTCGTCCAGCACGGCTTCCCCGACGACCCGACCTGCTGATCCGTCCGCACGAACCTGTTGAGGAACCACACCATGGGAAACACGAACACCCCGCCCCGGGCGGACCGGGTCCGGCGCCGGGCGCGTACGGCCCGCACCAAGGCGACCCTGAGCATCGGCACCGTGATGGCCGTCGCCGCGACGCTGCTGACCTTCGCCCCGGTGGGCGCCGCCGAGGCGCCGCCGGTGGACGGCAAGTCCGCGGCCTCGGCCGCGGCGTCCTGCTGGGAGATCAAGCAGAAGGACCCGACGTCGGCCTCCGGCGTCTACTGGCTGGTGACCCCGGCCATGACCGCGCCCGAGCAGTTCTACTGCGACCAGGTGACCGACGGCGGCGGCTGGGTCCTCGTGGGCCGCGGCCGCAGCGACTGGAAGGAGTACTACCAGGGCGTCGGCACGCCCAAGGACGTCTCCTCCACGGTCACGGGCACCGCGGCCTTCGCGCCCAAGCAGCTGTCCTCGGAAACGGTCGACGACCTCCTGAACGGGCAGCGGCCCGACTCCCTCGACGACGGCATCCGGCTGCGCCGAGCCCGTGACGCCGCGGGCACCACCTGGCAGGAGGGCCGCATGAAGGTCACCGCCAAGCCGTACTGGAACTGGACGTTCGGCTCCCGCACCCCGGTGACCTCCTGGTCCTTCCGCTACGGCGCGGGCGTGGCCTCCGGGACCGGCGGCACCACGAACGACATCGGCTCCACCGGCACCGCCCGGATGCGCTTCGCCGACACCGCCGAGACCGACTGGCAGCGCGGCTTCCGCTACGGCGACGAGGTGGCCGGCAGCAACACGGCGACCACCTACCTCTGGTCGCCGGCCACGGGCGGCAAGGGCGCCATGCCCTTCACGCAGGTGTACCTGCGGCCCAAGGTCGACCAGAAGGCCTTCGAGGGCAAGACGATCCCCGATTCGGGCACCGCCGCGATCGCCCAGCGGGCCCTGCCCAACAGCGGCGCCGAGCCGACCAAGTGGGGCGCCGTGGAGCGCGCCGACGGTCTGGGCGAGGAGATGAACACGGAGGTGCAGGCCCTCGAGCAGATCGGGAACTCGGTCTTCACCGGCGGCAACTTCAAGGCCATGCAGCGCAACGCGGCCGGGACGGGGCGCGTGGCCCAGTCCTACCTCGCGGCCTTCGACGTCAACACCGGGGAGCTGCGCACCGACTTCCGCCCGGTCTTCAACGGCCAGGTCAAGGCGCTCGCGGAGCTGCCGGACAACCGGCTGGCCGTGGGCGGACGCTTCACCACGGTCAACGGCGTGAGCGCACCCGGCGTCGTGGTGCTGGACGCCACGACCGGCAAGGTGGACACCGCCTGGAACCTCAAGGTGGAGAACCTGCTGACCAACGGCGTGCTGCAGGTCCGTGCGCTGGACGTGCAGGGCGACTGGCTCTACCTGGGCGGCGCCTTCACCCACCTGAGCGGCGGACAGGAGACGGGCCGGGTCTACGCCCGCGCCGGCGCCCGCGTGAAGATCTCCACGCGCACCCCCGACGCCTCCTGGAACCCCGAGTTCAACGGCACCGTGACCAGCGTGGACGCCTCCCCGAAGGGCGACCGGCTCTACGCGGCCGGCTACTTCAACCAGTCCCAGGGCGCCTCGGCGTTCCGGCTCGCGGCCGTGCGCTCCACCGCCGGCGCGGCGCTGGACACCTGGACCTGGGAGCCCTCCATCCCGGTGGACTACGCCAACCCGGGCCAGGACGGCTTCCAGCTCGCCGTGCGCGAGCAGGGCAACACCGTGTGGGCCGGCGGCGCCGAGCACTCGATGTTCGGCTACGACCGCTCCACCTTCCAGCGCACCTCCGAGGGCATCACCTCCCAGGGCGGCGACATCCAGGCGATCACCTCGACCGACAGCACGGTCTTCGGCGCGTGCCACTGCTTCAACTGGTACAACGCCGGCGCCACCAAGTGGATCAAGGCCAACGTGGCCACCCAGCCGAAGATCGTCGCGGACCGGATCAACGCCATCGGCGCCTGGGACGCCCAGAGCGGGCGCTACCAGCCCGGCTTCAACCCCGAGATCAAGGGCTTCGGCGGCTGGGGCATCTGGGCCGCGCTGATGGACAGCAACGGGGTCCTGTGGACCGGCGGCGACATCAACCGCAGCGTCTCCTCCACCGGAGCGGCGCAGTGGTCCGGCGGCTTCCTCCGCTTCGCCCCGCGGGACGCCAAGGCCCCGGCCGCGCCCACGGGCCTGAAGGTCGGCCGGGACGGTGACTCCGACGCCCTCTCCTGGACGGCGGCCCCCGAGTCCGGCGTCACCTACCAGGTGCTGCGCAACGACCGGCCGGTCGGCACCGCCACGGGCACTTCCCTGAAGGTCCCGCACCTGGACGGCGCCCGGTACGCGGTGCGCGCGGCGGACGCCGCGGGCAACGTCTCGGCCTCCACCCCGGTGGTCGTGGCCGGCTCGGAGCCGGCCCCCGAGCCGCAGCCGGAGCCGCAGCCCGAGCCCGGCACCAGCACCCTGATCGCCGAGGGCGCCACGTGGAAGTACCACCACGACCGCAACGTCTCGCCAGGTACGGACTGGACGTCCGCCGACTACGACGACGCTTCCTGGAAGCAGGGCTCGGCCGTGCTCGGCTGGGGCGACGCCTCGGTGAAGACCACGCTGGTGGCCGACGGCAACCGCCCGATCGTCACCCAGTTCCGCCGCTCGGTGGACGTGGCCGACGCCACGAAGGTCGAGAAGCTGACCATCACGACCCGCGCCGACGACGGGGTGGTCGTCTTCGTCAACGGCAAGGAAGTGGTCCGCTCCAACGTCACCGACGGCTCCCTCACCGAGGACCCGTACGCCACGGCCCCGCGCCGGACCGCCACCGCGGTGGCCGAGCCCGTCACGGTGGAGGTCCCCGGATCGGCGCTGAAGACCGGCAAGAACGTGATCTCCGCCCAGATGCACTCCAACTGGACGAACACCACCGACGCCAGCTTCGACCTCACCGCCGTGGCCACCGCCGGCACGCAGCCGGCGCCGCCCGCCGAGGAGGAGCCGCCCGCGGAGGAGCCCCCCGCCGAGGAGCCCCCGGCCGAGGAGCCGCCCGCCGAGGAGCCGCCCGCCGAGGAGCCGGCCGATCCGGACGCGATCGTGGCCGAGGGCGCCGCGTGGCGCTACCACCACGACCGCGAGAACCCGCCGGCCCGCGACTGGGCGTCGACGGACTTCGACGACGCCTCCTGGAAGCAGGGCTCGGCCGTGCTGGGCTGGGGCAGTGACCAGGTGAAGACCACGCTGGTGGCCGACGGCACCCGCCCGCTGACCACCTACTTCCGCCGGTCGGTGCAGGTGGCCGACGCCTCCACGGTCGAGAAGCTGACCCTCACTACCCGGGCCGACGACGGCATCGCCGTCTACGTCAACGGGGAAGAGGTGACCCGCAGCAACCTGCCGGACGGGCTGCTGTCCTCCGGGACGTACGCGACCGCTCCGCGCCGGACCGCCACCGCGGTGGCCGAGCCCGTCAAGGTGGAGGTCCCGGGCTGGATGCTGCGCGACGGCAAGAACGTCATCGCCGCCGAGATGCACTCCAACTGGACCAACACCACCGACGCCAGCTTCGACCTGAGCGCCGTGGTCACCGAGGGCGAGCAGCCCGAGGCGCCCGCCGTGGCGCCCGACGTCATCGCCCGCGGGGCCGAGTGGTCCTACCGGCACGAGGACTCGGCGCCCGAGGACGACTGGCAGGAGGCCGGCGCGGTCACGGGCTGGCTGAAGGGGAAGGCACCGTTCGGCTGGGGCACCCCGGTGGCCACCGAGCTGACCACCGACGGGCGCCGGCCGGTGGCCACCCAGTTCCGCAAGGAGTTCACGGTGACGGACCCGGCGGCGCTCGGGGACCTGCTCCTCACCACCCGGGCCGACGACGGGATCGTGGTGCGGGTCAACGGCAAGGAGGTCGTCCGATCCAACATGCCGGAGGGCTCCCTCGACTGGACCAGCTACACGCTGGGCGCCCGGAGCACCACCGCGGCCCTCGCCGATCCGGTCACCGCCGTGGTGCCGGCCTCGGCCCTGAAGGCCGGGGTCAACGTGATCAGCGTCAGCATGCACCTCGACTACCGGGCGACCCCGGACGCCAGCTTCGACCTCGAGCTGGCGCCCCGCCCGGAGGACGCGGCATGAGCACCACCACCGGCAGCGCCGGCGCCCCGCGGCGCCGGCCCACCTTCCCGGAGGCCCTGGCCGGGCTGCGCGCCGCGCAGAAGCCCGGCCAGGGGGTCCCGGCGTACACCCGGTGGGTCAACCGCCCGCTGGCCCGCTACGCCGCGGCCGAGGCGGCCGCGGCGGGGCTGACCCCCAACGGGGTGACCGCCCTCAGCGCGGTTCTCTCCGCGGCGGGGCTGGCCGTGCTCGTGGCGGCCCCGCCGGCCCCGGCCACGGGCGTCGTCGTCGCCGTGCTCCTCGCGGCCGGCTACGTCCTGGACTCCGCCGACGGGCAGGTGGCCCGGCTCACCGGCACCGGCTCGCCGGCCGGGGAGTGGCTCGACCACGTGGTCGACTCGATCCGGACCCCGGCGATCCACCTGGCCGTGGCGGCCGCCGCCCTGCTGCACCCGCGGCCCGAGGCGTTCCCGGCCGCGGCCCTGGCGGTGCTCGCCGCGCTGTTCGTGCTCGTGGAGGTCGGGCAGTTCATGAGCCAGATCCTCGCCGAGCAGCTGCGGCGCACGGGCGGGATCGCCGGGCCGCCCTCGGGCGGGACGCTGCGCTCCTTCCTCAACCTGCCCACCGACGCGGGGGTCACCTGCTGGATCTTCCTCCTCTGGGGGATCCCCGCGCTCTTCCTGCCCGCCTACGCGATCCTGCTGGCCGCCCTCGCGGCGATCAGCGCGGTCTCCATGCGGCGCAAGTACCGGGGCCTGACCGTCCGGCCCGCCGACACCGACCCGGACGCCGACGCCGTCGGCGCCCTCCCGACCGACAGGAGCACCCGCCATGTCCGCTGACGTCCTCGCCCCGGCCCCGGCCACCGCCGCCGGCTTCCGCACCGACCACCCGTCCGTGTCCGTCCTGATCGCCACCGCCGGGCGGCCGCAGATGCTGCGCGAGGCGGTCCGCGCGATCGTCGAGCAGGACTACGCCGGCCCCGTCCAGGTCGTCGTCGTCTTCGACCGCATCGAGGTGGACCCGCTCGCGGACGTCGACGTCCCGGCCGGGGTAGAGCTGCGCACCGTGCCCAACACCCGCTCCCCGGGCCTGGTGGGCGCCCGCAACACCGGCATCCACGCCGCCACCGGGGAGATCATCGCCTTCTGCGACGACGACGACGTGTGGGCCCCGCACAAGCTCGCCCGACAGGTGGCGCACTGGCACCGGCACCCCGAGGCCTCGGCGATCACCGGCGCGATCGAGATCGTCTCCCACGAGCGCACCATCCTGCGCGTCCCGCAGGCCGTGGCCACGTTCCCGGAGCTGCTGGCCGACCGGATGATGGAGATCCACCCCTCTGCGCTCATCTGCCGCCGCGCCGACCTGTACGGGCCCGTGGGCCTCCCCGACGAGGACCTGCCCTCCTCCTACGGCGAGGACTACGACCTCCTGCTGCGCCTGGCCCGGCACGCCCCGGTGCACTCCGTGCCGGAGACCGTGCTGACCGTGCGCTGGGACCGGCCCTCCTTCTTCCGCCAGCAGTGGGGGGACATGGCCGGCGCCCTGACCTACATGCTGCGCAAGTTCCCCGAGTTCGAGACCTCCGACCGGGGCACGGCCCTGATGGCGGGCCAGGTGGCCTTCGCCCACGCCGCGCGCGGTGACCGCCGGGAGGCCGTGCGGTGGGCACGGTCCGCGCTGCGCCGGGACCGCGGGCAGCTGCGGGCCTGGGGGGCCCTGGCCGTGGCGACGGGTGCGGTCAGCGCCGAGCGGCTGCAGAACGCCGTGTCCTTCTTCGGCCGAGGAGTGTGAGGCGGCAGTGGCGCTCCTGAGCCCCTCGGTGGCGCGGCCGGCCCCGGTCCGCCGCACCACCGCCGCCCTGCCCGCCTGGCCGCTGCTGGTCCTGTTCTGGGGGCTGCCGCTGATCTGGGCCTTCGGGGCCCTGCAGTTCGCCCCGGCGCTGCTCGCCGTGGCCATGCTCTTCCTGCTCATGCTCCGCCGCGGCACCACGGTCCCGTGGCCGGCGTGGGTGCTCGCCGTGTTCCTGCTCTGGATGGCGGCGAGCTCGGTGCAGATCGAGGGCTTCGGCTCCTGGATGGGCTTCGCGCTGCGCTGGGTGAACATCTTCGCCGCGCTGATCTACGTCGTCTACTACTGGAACGCCCGGGAGACCCTGGACCACCGCCGGTTCCTGCGGGCCGCAGTGGTCGCATGGGCCACGCTCGTGGGACTCGGCCTGCTGACGTTCGTGATCCCCGAGGCGAGGCTGACCACCCCGATCGGCCTGCTGCTGCCGGAGGGCATCACCTCCAACGCGCTGGTGCAGAACTACTTCTTCCCGCCCCTCGCGGAGGTCCAGATGCCCTGGGGGGCGCCCGAGCCCTACAACCGGCCGGCCGCCCCGTTCCCGTACACCAACGGGTGGGGCTCCGGGTTCGTGCTCCTCACGCCCCTGGTGCTCGCCTACCTCACCACGGTCCGCTTCCGCGCCCGGCACCTGCTCATCGTGGCCGGGCTCCTGGCCTCGCTCGCCCCGGCCGTGGCCACGACCAACCGGGGCATGTTCCTCGGCATCACCGTGGCGCTCGGGTACGTGATGGTCCGGATGGCCCTGCGGGGCCGGATCGGGGTCGCCCTGGCCGGGATCACGGGCGTGGCCGCCGTCGGCGGCTGGCTCGTGGCCAGCGGCGCCGTCGATCGGATCACGGGCCGGCAGGAGTACAGCGACAGCACGGGCACCCGCTCCGACCTGTACCGGGACACCTTCCTGGCCACCCTGGACTCGCCCCTGCTGGGCTACGGAGCGCCCCTCTACGACGAGACCGTCGGCATCGAGATGGGCACCCAGGGCTACATCTGGACCCTGATGTTCTGCTACGGCCTCGTGGGCCTGGGCCTGTTCATGGCCTACCTGCACGGGACCACGCTGATGACCCTGAAGGTCCGCACCACCACCGGGCTGCTCGTGCACTCCGCGCCCATGGCCGCGTGCCTGTTCTTCACCTACTACGGCCTCGACGCGGTGCAGTTCATCCTGATCAGCCTGAGCCTGGCCGTGCTGCTGCGCTCCCGGCGCTACGGGGAGGGGCTGTGAGCCCGCAGCCGCTGGCGCGCTCGGGCTCGCTCACCTTCGCCTTCGTGGTCACCGGCGCGGGCCTCGCCTTCGCCGCCACGCTGGTGGTCTCCAACGCCTCGGGCGCGGCGGCGGCGGGACAGTTCTTCCAGGTGGTGGCCGTGCTGGCGATCGCCACGACCCTGTCCACCTTCGGCGCCGACACCGGGCTGGTGCGGGCGGTCCCCGCCCTCACCGCCCGGGGCCAGGGCTCGGCGGTGACCGGGGTGCTGCGGATCGCGGGGCGCCCGGTGCTCCTGCTCGCCGCGGGCGTGGCCGCTGTGGCGGCCGTGCTCACGGCCCTGCCGGGGGTGCTGCCCGAGGGCGTCGGCCCCGCCGTCCTGCTCGCCGCGCCCTTCCTGGTGCTCGGCGCCGTGCTCAACCTCGCCTTCGGCGCCCTGCGCGGGCTGCACCGGGTGCCGACCTTCTCCTTCCTGCAGAACGTGGTGCTGCCCTCGCTGCGGGTGCTCGGCGTCCTCGCCGTCGTCCTCGCCGGCGGAGGGCTGCTGGCCCTCACCGCCGCGTGGACGGTGCCGGTCGCCGTGGTCGCCGTGCTCGCCCTCGTGCTGCTGCGCCGGTACGTGAAGGGCCTGCGCGACGAGCCCGGGGCCGCGGCCCCGCCGGGAACGGCGGTCCAGCGGCGGGCGTTCTGGTCCTTCTCCTCCGCCCGCGGCGTGACCGCCTTCGTCGAGGCGCTGCTCGAGTGGCTCGACGTGCTGCTCGTGGCCGCGTTCCTGGGCCCCGCCGCGGCGGGCGTCTACGGCGTGGTCAACCGGTGCATCCGGGTGGGCGCCATGCTCGACCACACCGCGCGCATCGTCACCGGCCCGTCCATCAGCGCCGCACTCGCGGTCGACGACCTCGCCACCGCCCGCTCCGTGTTCACCCGCACCACCGCGGTGCTCGTGGCCGGCGCCTGGCCCTTCTACCTCACCCTGCTGCTGTTCGGGCCGGTGATCCTGTCCTTCTTCGGCGAGGGCTTCGAGTCCGGCTACCCCGCGATGGTGGTCATCGCCTCCGCCATGCTCCTGGCCGTCTCGGCCGGCGGCGTGCAGTCCCTGCTGCTGATGGCCGGGCGCAGCCGGTGGCAGCTGATGAACAAGTCCGCCGCCCTGGCCGTGGCGATGGCCCTGAACCTGTGGCTGATCCCGCAGTGGGGCCTCGTGGGGGCGGCCACGGCGTGGGCGGCGTCGGTGCTCACCGACACGGGGCTGGCCCTGTTCCAGTCCGTGCGGCTGCTCGGCATCTCGCCGCGCTGGTCCGTGGTGGGCGCCATCGCCGCGTCCGCGGCGGTGCTCACGGGCGGGGGCGGGCTGCTCGTCCGCGCGCTGCTCGGCTCCGGCACCACCGGCCTGCTCGTCCACCTGGCGCTGACCGGTCTGCTCGTGGCCGGCGCCGCGGCGGTGCTCGTGCTCCGGCACCGCGCCGCCGTCCGGGGGACGGACGCCGAGGCGTGTGGCCCGAAGAGGCCACGGAGTTCCAGGGTCCTGCTGTGGTCCCGCTGAGTTTGCATCTGTAACATTCAAATCGATCGACATCGGATCGGGACGCCGCCGGCCGGGCTGGACTCGGCAGCGCTTCCGACAGGCCGGGGTCGGTGATCCGCCGGGGGGCGGACGCCGGGCACGACCGCCACGTCCGAGACGACCCGCGATCCACCAGGGGGGAAATCCACATGAGCGAGACACTCAACACCATCGGCGCCGACCGGCGCCGCACCCGGGACGACACCGTCCCGACCCGACCGCGCCGCCCGGAGCCGGCGGACCCGACACCGCCGTGGCGCCGCGTCCTGCGCCGGTGGCCCACGATCCTCAGCACCTGGCTCGTCGTGCTGGCCGCCGCGCTCGTGGCGGGCCTGCTGTGGCCGCCGACCTACCAGGCGACCGCCTCGATGACCGTCACGCCGAGCGCGGTGAACCCGCTCACGGGTGACTCCGGCGTCGAGGACGTCGAGATGCAGACGGAGATGGCCACGATGGCCTCGCGGCGCATCACGCTGCGGGCCGCCGCCCTGCTGCAGGACGTCCCCGTCGCGGAGGCCGACCCCGCGCTCGCCGAGGAGCTGCTCGAGCGGATGTCGACCACCGCCCCGGACGACACCCAGGTGCTCCGCGTGACGGTGACCGCCGACGACCCGGCCCGGGCCGCCGAGCGGGCCAACGCCCTGGCCACCGCCTACCTGGCCGACCGCGGCGAGGACGTGCAGACCACCGCTGACGACACCCTGCAGCGCATCGACGAGTCCATCGCCGGCCTCGAGCGCAGCGACGACGAATCCTCCAGCCTGCGGCAGCTGCGCGAGCAGCGCACCGCCCTGGCCCTCATCGCCCCGACCCCGGGCCGCGTGATCAGCGAGGCCACGCCGCCGCAGGAGCCCTCCTCCGCCGGCCTGCTCCTCTTCATCGCCGGCGGGCTGGTCGGCGGACTGGTCCTCGGCGCCCTCGCCGGCGCCTTCCGGGAGCGGGCCGACCGCGCCGTGCGCCGGCCCGACCGCCTGGCCGACGCGACCGGCTCGCCCGTGGTGGTGCTGAGCGCTGAGGACGACGAGGACGGCGCCCTCGAGCTGCTGCGCCGGCTCTCCCAGGACGAGGACCGCGCGGTGCCGCGGCCGGGCTCCCGGATCGCCGTGCACTCGACCCTGCCCGGTCAGGCCGCGGTCGTCGTCCAGGCCCTCGACAACGTGGTCTCCTCGTGGGGCGGCACCGTGGAGGTCGTGGGCGCGGACACGCTCACGGACTCCGTGGGTCCGCTGGGCGACACGAACTGGCTGGGCATGGACGACACCACGCCCGCACTCCTCGTGGCCACGGTCCCGCCCCGTGCCGGTGCGGCGGAGCTGGCCGCGCTGACCGACCGGGTCGACGGCGTGGTGCTGGCCGTGGAGCCCCGTGGCCGGCTGCGCCGGTTCCAGGAGCGCTTCGAGCGGCTCAGCGGCCGCGGCGCCGCGGTCGTCCCCGCGTTCGTCGTGCAGCGCCAGACCCGCCCTGCGGCGGACCCGGCGCCCGCCCAGGAGACCGGTCCGCAGCACCGCTGACCGTCCGCCGGCGCCGCCTGGACCCGGGAGGTCAGGTCAGATCCAGGCGCCGGCGGTCGAACGCCAGGGGCCAGGGAGCACGCACCGCGAGAGCGGGCGCTCCCTGGCCCCTGAGCACGTCCGCGAGGTCCTCGGCCGCGGCGGCGTCCGCGTCCCCGGGGTCAGGGAGCCCGCACCGCGAGAGCCGGCGTTCCCCGGCCCCTGAGCACGTCCGCGAGGTCCTCGGCCGCGGCGGCGTCCGCCACGAGGTGCGCCACGGTGGGCCCGGACCCGGACACGAAGCTCGCCAGGGCGCCGGCGGCCGCACCGGCGGCCAGCACGGGCGCCAGCTGCGGGGCGAGCGAGAGGGCCGCGGCCTGCAGGTCGTTGGCCAGCAGCGGGGCGAGCTCGGCGGCGCGCCCGGTGCTCAGGGCCTCCTCGAGGCCCGCCGGCAGCCGGGGCTGTGGGACGTTCTCGTGCGTGCGCAGGCGGTCCAGCTCGGCGTAGACCGCGGGCGTCGAGAGCCCGGCCTCGGCCGCCACCAGGACCAGGTGCAGCGGCGCCTCGGCCGTCACCGGCCGCAGGTGCGCCCCCGTCCCGGTGCCCACGGCCGCCCCGCCCGTCAGCGCGAACGGCACGTCGGCGCCGAGACCGGCCGCGAGCTCCAGCAGCGCGTCGTCGTCGAGCGCGGGCTCCCCGGAGACGCGGGCGGCGAGCCGGTTCACGGCGAGCAGTGCCGCCGCGGCGTCCGCGGAGCCCCCGCCCATGCCGCCGGCCACGGGCACGGCCTTGTCGATCTGCAGGTGCAGTCCGCCCGCGAGCGGCGGGAAGCGCGCGAGGACGGCCTCGGCGGCCCGGACCGCGAGGTTGGACCCGTCGGTGGGCACCGCGTCCAGCGAGAAGGTCCCGAGCTCGATCTGCTGGGCCACGAGCGAGCCCGGCACCGCCGCCACGCCCACGGTGGTCCCGGCGCCCCGGGTCGTCGTGGCCGTCACGGTCTCCCCCGTGCTCACCGCGCAGTACAGGCTCGCGACGTCGTGGTAGCCGTCCGGGCGCGGCGGGCCCGCGGCGAAGAACAGGTTGACCTTGCCGGGCGCGGCGGCGCGCTCCGTGGGCGGCGTCGTGGTCATGCGCCGCGCGCCCCGGCGGTCAGTCCCGCGGCGGCACCGGCCTGCGCGATCCGGGCGAACTCGTGGACGTCCAGCTTCTCGCCGCGCTCCCCCGGGTCGATCCCGGCCGCCTCGAGGATCTCCCCGGCCGCCGCGGCGGAGCCCGCCCACCCGGCGAGGGCGGCCCGCAGGGTCTTGCGCCGCTGGGCGAACGCCGCGTCCACCGCCGCGAAGACCAGCTCCCGGTCCACGTCCGCCACCGGCTGCTCGCGGCGCACGAAGCGCACCAGGCCGGAGGCGATCTTCGGGGCCGGCCAGAACACGTTCTTCCCGATGGTCCCGGCCTTGGTGACCTCGGCGTACCACGAGGCCTTCACCGACGGCACCCCGTAGACCTTGGAGCCCGGCGCCGCGGCCAGCCGGTCCGCGACCTCCTCCTGCACCATGACCAGCCCGCGGCTGATCGAGGGGAAGCGGGCCAGCAGGTGCAGCAGCACCGGGACGGCCACGTTGTAGGGCAGGTTCGCCACCAGGGCGGTGGGCTCGGCGGGGAGCTCCTCGACGCGCATGGCGTCCTGCTCGAGCACGCTCAGCCGGCCCGCCAGCTCAGGGCGCAGGCGCTCCACCGTGTGCGGCAGCTGCGCGGCCAGCGGCGGGTCGATCTCCACGGCCACGACCTGCTCGGCGGCGTCCAGCAGCCCGAGGGTCAGCGAGCCCAGCCCCGGGCCCACCTCGAGCACCGTCTCGTGCTCGCCCAGCCGCGCGGCGGCGATGATCCGCCGGATCGTGTTGGGGTCGATCACGAAGTTCTGCCCGAGCGTCTTGGTCGGCCGGATGCCGAGCTGCTCCGCGAGCGCGCGGATCTCCGCGGGCCCCAGCAGGGTGCGGGCGGCGGGCTCTGGCGCGCTGGATTCTGTCACCGCCCCATCGTATCGGCCCCTCGCCATCCCCCTCCCCGCCGAGCCCCCACGCCTCAACTCCCGCTGCCGCCGAGCCCCCACACCCCAGCTCCCGCTGCCGCCGAGCCCCCACCGCGGTCGCATGTCCCCACGAATCGGCGTGGGGATATGCGACATGGTTGGGAACTCGGCGGGGGCTCATCCCCGCTCCCCACTGACGTGCTGACCGTCCGATCCGCCTTCTTGTTCCTCGCTGCGGCGACGCCGGACCACCGGACCTCCGGCCGACCTATCAACGAGGCATGACCGAGCTCATGAACCTCACCCAGCTGCACCACACCGGCCTCAGCGGCCACGAGATCCGGCGCCGCCTCCGCGACGGAGAACTCCACCGGGTCCACCCCGGCTACTACATGACGTCGGACGCCTACCGGCAGCTCAAGCCCGAGGAGCAGTCGTTGCTCCGGCACCGGGCGCTCAGCCGCGCTGCTTCCGTGCCGCCGGTGTTCTGTCTCGCCTCGGCCGCCCTGGTGCACGGCCTTCACCTGCGGCGTGTGCCAGCCCGCCTGCACACGCTCAGCCGACCGGGACAGGGAACCCACAACGGGTACGCCGACGTCGTCAGGCATCAGGAACCGTTGCCCGAGACCGACATCGTCACGGTCGGTGAGCTGCGGGCCACATCGGGCGAGCGCACCCTGCTGGACTGCGCCCGGCTGCTGCCTTTCGCCGACGCCGTGGTCCTGGCGGACCAGGCGCACCGTTTCGGTCTCACCCGGGTCCGGCTGGAGAACCGCCTGCCGGAGTGGACCCGCCGGCGGGGCGTGCGCAGGGCGCGGCGCGTGCTGGACGCCATGGACACGCGCTCCGAATCGGTGGGTGAGACGCTCACCCGGCTCATGCTGGCGGAGTCCGCCCTGCCGGCACCGGAACTGCAGTGGGTGATCGTGGGCCGGACGGGAACCTACCGGGCCGACTTCGCGTGGCCCGAGCAACGCCTGGTGCTGGAGTTCGACGGCGAGATGAAGTACGCCGGCGCTGCCGCCACCGTGATCCGCAACGAGCGGCGGCGGGAGATCGAGATCCAGGAGGCGGGCTGGACCGTCATCCGCGTGGGGTGGCACGACGTCGTGCGCACTCCCGCCGCGACCGTCGCCCGGATCGAGGCCGCCCTGCACCGCTCGCCCGGCACCCGCTGACCTTCGCGGCCCCGCTGCCCTGCCCCGCCGACTCCCCACGCTGCTTCTGTTTCCCCATGAGGATCCATGGGGAAATGGAACCGCTTTGGGGGCTCGCCGCGTGGGGGCGCCACAGCCTGGGGACTCGGCGCCACGCGGCAACCCGGTTGTGGGGACTCGCCGCTTGGGGCGACCACTGTGTGGGGGCTCGCCATGTGGGGGCGCCGCAGGGTGGGGGGTCGGCGGACCTGGGGACGAAGCGGCCGGTCAGAATTGGCCGTAGACCTCTACCGTGTTCTGCCAGATGCGCTCGCACAGCGGCTCCAGCTCCTGCTCCAGGATCCCGGCCATGCCGCGCACCGTGTAGTTGACCACGTAGCTGGCGTTGGGCCGGCCCCGGTAGGGGTGCGGGGTGAGGAACGGCGCGTCGGTCTCGGTGAGCACGAGCTCGGGGCGGGCGGTGCGCAGCGCGGACTTGAGGTCATGGCTGTTCTTGAAGGTGACGGTCCCGGAGAAGGACATGTACCAGCCGTGCTGATTGCAGGTCCGGGCGAGTTCCTCGTCCCCGGAGAAGCAGTGGAAGACGGTGCGCTCGGGGGCGCCCTCCTCCAGCAGAACGGCGACGACGTCGGCGTGGGCGTCCCGGTCGTGGATCTGCAGCGCCTTGCCGGTCTCCTTCGCGAAGCGGATGTGCTCCCGGAAGGACGCCTTCTGGTGCTCCCGCCCCTCCCCCTCGGTGCGGTAGTAGTCGAGACCGGTCTCGCCGAAGACCCGGACCCGCTCGTGCTCCCCCAGCTCCCGGATCGCGGCGAGCGCCTCGTCGAGGGTGCCGGCGGCCGCGAGCTTCGGCGCCTCGTTGGGGTGCAGCGCCACCGCGGCGAGCACCCGCGGGTCGGCCCGGGCGGCGGCCACGGCGAAGCGGGAGGACGGGACGTCGCAGCCGACCTGGACGAGCCCTCCCACCCCGGCCAGGGCGGCGGCGTCCGCGGCGTCCCGGACGGAGACCTGGACCTGGCCGTCCTGCAGGTCCAGGTGGGTGTGGTTGTCGACCACCGGGTGCGGCAGCGGCTCCGGCGCGGGCGGGTAGGCGAGGTTGCGGCGGCGACCGTCGTCGGCCTGGGCGGAGCGGCGCCGGGTGCCCTCCCCCGCGGGGACGTCCTCGGGCACGGCGTAGTGCTCGGGCTCGTAGGCGGCGGGGGCCGCGCCCGGGGCGGGGTGGGGCCGGGCGGCGGGGTCCGGCCACAGGGAGGCGGCGAGGAGGGTGGCGTTGGGGTCGGTCACGGGCGGCACCTCACGGAGAGTACGGGACGGTCGGGAAGAGCAGGAAGGTCAGGGAGGTCGGGAAGAGCAGGCGAACAGGACGGGGAAGGGTTCGGGGCGGGGAACACGCGGGCTCGTTCCGCTCCGACCAATCTACGAGCTGCCCCGGGTGCGGACATACTGGGAGCAGCAGACGCGAGCAGGAAGCCGAGGAGCCCATGGAGTCCTTCCCCCAGTACACGCAGGCGATCCTGGACCGGATCAACACGGTGATCGACGGCAAGCCCGAGGCGGCGCGCACGGCCCTGAGCGTGCTGCTGGCCGGCGGGCACCTGCTGGTCGAGGACGTGCCGGGCGTGGGCAAGACGATGCTGGCGCGCACGCTGGCCACCGCGATCGGCGGGACGGTCTCGCGCGTGCAGTTCACCCCGGACCTGCTGCCCACGGACATCACGGGCGTCTCGGTCTACGACCAGGCCCGGCGCGAGTTCGAGTTCAAGCCCGGGCCGGTGTTCGCCAACGTGGTGATCGGCGACGAGATCAACCGAGCGTCGGCCAAGACCCAGTCGGCTCTGCTCGAGTGCATGGCGGAGGGACAGGTCACGGCGGACGGCACGACCTACCGGCTGTCGACCCCCTTCATGGTGGTGGCCACGCAGAACCCCGTGGAGATGGACGGCACGTTCCCGCTGCCGGAGGCGCAGCGGGACCGGTTCACGGCCCGGATCTCGATGGGCTACCCGGACACCGAGGCGGAGATGACGATGCTCACCGACCACGGCGGCGGCTCCCCGCTGGAGGGCCTGCAGCCGGTGGTCTCCCTCGAGGACGCGGCCCGCCTGGTCCAGCACGTGCGTGGCATCCACGTCTCGGACGCGGTGCGCGCCTACATCGTGGCCCTGGGCCAGGCCACGCGCTCGCACCCGCAGATCCGGCTGGGCGCCAGCCCCCGGGCGCTGCTCCAGCTGCAGGCCGCGGCCCGCGCGGAGGCGGCCCTGAGCGGGCGCGAGTACGTCCTGCCCGACGACGTGCGGGCGGTCGCGGTGCCGGTGCTCGCCCACCGCCTGATCCTGGACCGCCGCGCCGGCACGGACTCCGCGGAGGAGCTGGTGCGGGCGGTCCTGGACGAGGTGCGGGTTCCGGCCGAGCACACCCCCCGGACCCGATGAGGCGCCGGCCGGACCCGGGGCCGACGGCGGAGGGCGAGCGGGCGGAGCAGCCCGTGGACTCCCGCGCCCGGTTCACGGGGCGCGGCTGGGCCTTCCTGGGGGCGGGCGCCCTGTGCCTGCTGCTGGCCACCTGGCTGGGCCGCAAGGACGTGCTGGCGCTGGCCCTGTTCCTCGGCGGGGCCCCGCTGTTCGCGGCCCTGTCCCTGTACGTGGTGAAGCCGAGGGTGCTGCTCAAGCGCGGCGTGGACCCGGCGCTCGTGACGGCCGGGGACTCCGCCGTGGTCCGGCTGCGCGTGCGGCACCGGACCCGGCGCCGCGGGACGGTCACCGGGGCGGTCGCCGTGCACGAGACCGTGCCGGAGCCGCTGGGCGGGGACCGCGAGCTGAGCGTCGAGGCCGGCGGGGAGCCCGCCGCCTACACCGTCCGCCCCCGCCGCCGCGGCGTGTACGCCCTGGGCCCGGCCACCGTGCGGGTCGCGGACCCGTTCGGGCTCGCCGCCGAGCTGCTCGACGCCTCCGAGCGCACGTCCCTGCACGTGGCGCCGGACCCCGTGGAGCTGCCGGAGATCAGCGCCGACCGGCTGCGGGAGTCCGGCACCGACCCGTCCCGGACGGCGCAGCCGCAGCCGGGCCCCGACAACGTGACCACCCGGGAGTACCGGCACGGGGACCCCATGCGGCGGGTCCACTGGGCCGCCTCCGCGAAGCACGGCCGGCTGATGGTCCGCCAGGAGGACCCCCGCAGCACCCGCCGCCTCACCCTGGTCCTGGACCGCGACGAGACCTCGTGGCCCGGGGAGCGGCTGTGGGCCGGTGTGCTCCCCAGCACCGCCGAGTTCGAGTGGGCCGTGTCCTTCACCGCGGCCGTGATCGAGCACCTCACCCAGCGCGAGACCGCCGTGCACGCCCTCGACACCTTCGGCCGCCCCCTGCCCCGCGGCGGGGAGGACGACGACGCTCCCGCCCGCACCCGCGCCACGGCCGTCACCGACGACGGCGCCGAGGACGCCCGGCACGGGCTGGCCCGGGTGCGCCCCGAGCCCGCGCCCCGGGCGGGAGCGACCGGCGGGACGGACGGCGGTGTGCCGGCGGAGGACGCGCTGGCCGACCGGTTCGACCGCGACGGCCTGGTCCACCCCGTGCTGCTGGTCTCGGGGGACCTCGACGCGGCGGCCGCCGAGCGGGTCCTGCGCGGCACGCAGCGGGCGGCCGCCGGCAGCGCGGTGCTGGTGACCTCCTCCCCCGACCGGGTCCCTGACGGGGCGGGCGTGCTCGAGGCGGCGGGCTGGTCCGTCGTCGTCGTGCCCGCCTCCGCCGCGCCCGAGGACGCGTGGGCGCAGCTGGGGACCGCGGCCCGCACGGCCGGGGCCGGGCGATGAGCGCCGCCGTCCGCGCCCCGTCGGCCCCGGGATCCGCGGAGACCGCCGGGCCGCCAGAGGTCCCCGCGAGGGACCGCCGCCCGGTGCGCGCCGTCCTGGGCCTGGCCGGCACGGTCCTCGTGGCGGTCTGGCTGTCCCTGGTGGCCCTGGCCGGTGTCCTCGACGGCGCGGGCTGGGTGCCCGGGACGGTGCTCGCCGCGCTCGTCGTGGTCGCCGCGACCACGACGTCCCGGGCGCTCCGGCTGCCGGGCGTGCTGGCGCCCCTGTTCGGCGCCGGCGCCCTGGTGCTCGTGCTCACGGTGCTGTTCCTGCGCGAGCCCGCGCTGCTCGGCCTCGTCCCCACCCCCGGGAGCCTGGCCCTCGCCGCGGAGCTGTGGCGGGAGGCCGCCGGGGTCGCCGCGGAGCGGCCCGCCCCGTACCCGGAGGCCGTGGCGCTCGCGTTCGTCGCGGCCCTCGCAACGGGCCTCGTGGCCCTGTTCGTGGACACCGTGCTCGTGGCGCTGCGGCTGCCGGGAGTCAGCGCGCTCGGCGTGCTGGCGCTGCTGGCGGTGCCCGCCCTGGTGCTCCCGGAGAGCGTGGGTGCCGCCGGGACGGCCGCCGCCGTGCTCGCCGCCCTGGTCCTGCTCGGCGGCGGACGGCGCTTCGGCGCGGTGCGGGAGCCCCGCACCGCCGCGGCGCCGGGCAGCTGGCCGCGGGCCCTCGTGGTGGGCGCCGGCGTGCTCGCCGTGACCCTGCTGGTCCCGGGCCTGGTGCCCGGCTTCGTCAACGGGGCGTTCCCGCAGGGCAGCGGCCTGGCCGGCGAGCGCGCCTCCGGGGTGGGCCCCCTGCGGGCCGTGGGCCAGGACCTGCGCGCCGCGGAGCAGCTGCCGCGCCTCGAGTACACGACGAGCACGGGCGAGCCCGAGCTGCTGCGGGTGCTGACCCTGGCCGACTTCTCCGGCGCGGAGTGGTTCCCGGACGCCACCGGGCTGGACCCCGGGCTCGACGACCTCGGGCCCACCGCGCTCCAGCCGGTGGGCGAGGGCCCCGAGCGCACCACCGCCGTGGAGCTGCGGGACTGGTCGGAGCGCTGGCTGCCGCTGCCGTGGGCGCCCGTGGACGTGGCGGAGCTCGAGGACGGCGACTGGGCCTGGAGCCCCCGGGACCTCACCGTGCACGGGGAGCAGGTCCCGCCGGAGGGCGCCGCCTACGAGGTCCGCTCGATCGCGCCCGAGCCCACGTCCGCACGGCTGCGCGAGGCCCCCGCCGCGCCGGAGACCCCGGAGCTCGCCCCCTACCTCGAACTGCCCGCCGAGACCCCGGCCGCCCTCCGGGACGCCGCCCGGGAGCGGGCCGGCGACGCTCCCACGGCCTTCGACCAGGCCCTGGCCCTGCAGGAGTGGCTGCGCTCCGAGGAGTTCCGCTACGACGTGGACGCCCCGCTCGAGCAGGGCTACGACGCCGGCGGCATGGGCTCGCTCGAGGAGTTCCTGGCCGTGCGCACGGGCTACGCCGGGCACTTCGCCCCGGCGATGGCCGTCATGGCCCGGGAGCTGGGCATTCCCGCCCGCGTGGCGGTCGGCTACCTCCCGGCCGCCGGGCCGGACCCGGCATCAGGGGCAGCGCCGGACGCCGACGAGCCCTTCGGGGGCGCGGCGGACCCGGGCGCCTTCGCGGTCCTGCCCCGCGACGCGCACGCGTGGCCGGAGCTGTGGTTCGAGGGCTCCGGGTGGGTGCGCTTCGAGCCGACCCCCGGCACGGGCGACCTCCCCGGCTACGCCGCCGAGGGGTCCCAGGACGGGGAGGGACAGTCCCAGGAGGGCGAGGGCACCGCGGAGCCCACCGGCGCACCGACCGACGCCCCCACCCCGGCGAGCACGGCGGACAGCTCCGAGACGGACGCACCCTCGGCCGAGCCGACGGCCGTGCCGACCCCGGAGGCCTCCGCCGCGCCGGCGCCCGAGGAGGACGCGGAGCCGGCGGTGTGGCCGGCCTGGCTCGCCGGCGGGCTGACCGCCGCGCTGCTGGCCGTGCTGGCCGCGCTCCCCCGGCTCCTCCGGTCCAGGCGGCGCCGGCGCCGCCTGCGGGTCCTGGGCGACGAGGGGGTCCCGGCGGCGCAGCGGGCCCTGGCGGGGTGGGCGGAGGTCGAGGACCTCGCGGTCGACCACGGGGTGGGCCGCGCCGCCGCCGAGACGCCCCGGGCGTTCGTCGACCGGCTCGGCGCGGCGGTCCCGGCGGCCGCCGCGCCTCTGGGCCGCCTCGGCCGGGACGTCGAGCGGGCCCTCTACGCGCCGGGCACCGCGGCGTGGTCGCCCGAGGCCAGCCCGGAGGACGTCACGGCGCTGCAGGCGGGTCTGGCCGAGCGCGGCGGACCCGGTGCGAGGCGCGCCCGATGGCTGCCCCGCTCCAGGAGGACCCGTCGCTGACCTCGGCCCGACGCGGCGCAGACCTGGCACGACTCGGCGCTGACCCGGCACGACCGAGTCCCCCGTGTACTCGCACTTCCCCTGGATCGATCGGGGGGGGGAACTGCACGCACACGGGGGACTCGGCGCTGTGAGGGACCGGAGGACGTGGAGTCACCACTGGTAGTCGAGGAACTTCCCGTCGAAAGTCACCACCACGCGGTCGCCGTCCGGGTCGGGGCGGCGGGAGACGTCGACCCGGAAGTTGATCGCGCTCATGATCCCGTCGCCGAACTCCTCGTGGATGAGCTCCTTGAGGGCCGGCCCGTAGACGGAGAGCGCCTCGACGAAGCGGTAGACCGTGGGGTCCGTCATCAGCGCCGGGTCGCTGCCGCGGGACGGCTGCTGTTGCAGGCTCTCGGCGACCGTCCCGTCCAGCCCCAGGAGGTCGCAGACCTGCCGGGCCTGCTCCGGGGTCATGGGGTGCTGCCCCAGCAGGGCGGCGGTCGTCCAGACGTGCGGGGCGCCGATCTCGTCGGCGATCTCGCGCCAGGACAGGCCGCGGCGCACCCGCGCCGCGACCACGAGCTCGGCGGCGCTGGACTTGGACAGGATCGGGTTCATACGGGACTCCTCGGGACGACGGCGAACAGGGCGGAAGATCGGCGAACAAGCCGGAAGAACGGCGAACAGGCCGGGACGACAGCGAGCAGATCCGAAGCACGCCGACCGGGTCGGAAGCACGGCGACCAGAGCGGGACGACGGCGAGCCGGCCGGGAAACGCGTCGCCGGCCACCCGCAAGCGTGACGAGCGGCGGGGCCCGGGCGCCGGGATCCCCTGCTCACGCGACGGGGACGCGGTCCTCCTGCGGGACCGGGCGGGCCCGGGAGGCCCCGGTGCGGGCGTGGGTGGCGTAGAGGGTGAGCCCCACGAAGGTCAGTCCGCCCACGAGGTTGCCGAGCACGGTGGGGATCTCGTTCCACACCAGGTAGTCCATGACAGAGAAGTCGCCGCCGAGCAGCAGTCCGGAGGGGAACAGGAACATGTTGACGATCGAGTGCTCGAAGCCCATGTAGAAGAAGAGCATGATGGGCATCCACATCGCGATCACCTTGCCGGAGACGCTCGTGGACATCATCGCGGCGACCACCCCGGTGGAGACCATCCAGTTGCACAGCACGGCGCGGACGAACAGCGTGAGCATCCCGGCGGCGCCGAATTCGGCGTAGCCGACGGTCCGGCCCTCGCCGATCGAGCCGATGGCCTGGCCGACCTCGTCGGGCGGGGTGGAGAAGCCGTAGGTGAAGATGATCGCCATCAGGACGGCCACGGTGAACGCTCCGGCGAAGTTCCCGGTGAACACGAGGCCCCAGTTGCGCAGCATCGAGCGGACGGTGACGCCCGGCCGCTTGTCGATGAGCGCGAGCGGCACCAGGGTGAACACGCCGGTCAGGAGGTCGAAGCCCAGCAGGTACAGCAGGCAGAACCCGACCGGGAAGAGCACGGCCCCGAGCAGCGGCTGGCCCGTCCGCACGGTGACGGTGACGGCGAACGCCGCGGCGAGCGCGAGGATGGCGCCGGCCATGAACGCCCTGATGAGGGTGTCGCGGGTGGACATGAAGACCTTCGCCTCTCCGGCGTCGATCATCTTCGTGACGAAGTCTGCGGGCAGCACGTAGGACATGGCATGGCTCCGTTGCTTGACGGACGGGAGGACGCCGGGGCCCGCGCCGCACGTGCCCGGATCCCGGCACGTCCGAGTCTGGCCGGGCGATGTTTCCGCACCGTGTCGCCGTCCGCGCCCCCTGGTCAACTCGGCCTCACCGGGGCGGGGCCCGCGTGTGAGGTCCGCCGGCGTCGCTGTGACCGGGCCGGACCGGAGGGGCCCGCCGCTACCCCTTGCGGGCTGCCAGCACCGTCTCGTAGAGCTCCCGCTTGCCCACGCCCGTGCGCGCGGCCACGCGGCCGGCGGCGTCCTTGAGCCGGGTCCCGGCGGCCACGAGCGCCTCGACCTCGGCCACGAGGTCCTCGGGCCGGGCGGCCTCGGGGGCGGGGGCGCCGGCGACGACGACGGCGATCTCCCCGCGCACCTGCCCCTGCCCGCACCACTCGACGAGCTCGGCGAGCGAGCCCCGCACGACCTCCTCGTGCAGCTTGGTGAGCTCCCGGGCCACGACCGCCCGGCGGCCGGCCCCGAACGCGTCCCGCAGCGCGGTGAGCATGACCTCGAGCCGGTGCGGGGCCTCGTAGAAGACCATGGTGCGCCGCTCGCCGTCGAGCTCGGCCAGCCGGGTGGCGCGCTCCGAGGACTTCCGCGGCAGGAAGCCCTCGAACGTGAACCGGTCCGTGGGCAGCCCGGACACGGCCAGGGCCATGAGCACCGCCGAGGGGCCGGGGATCGCAGTGACGGTCAGGCCCTCGGCGGCCGCGGCCTCCGCGAGCCGGTAGCCGGGGTCGGAGACGGTGGGCATCCCGGCGTCGGAGAGGACCAGCACGGTGCCGCCGGCGCGGACGGCGTCGAGCAGCTCCGCGACCCGACCGGCCTCGTTGTGCTCGTGGTGGGTGAGCACCCGCCCGCGCGTGGTGACCCCGAGCCCGGCGGTGAGCCGGCGCAGCCGCCGGGTGTCCTCGACGGCGAGCACGTCCGCCGTCTCGAGGGCCGTCCGCAGCCGGGGCGGCGCGTCGCCGAGGTTGCCGATCGGGGTGCCCGCCAGGACCACCTGCCCGGGGCCCGCGGCGTCCCCTGCGGAATCACTGCCGGAGTCACCGCCGGAGTCACCGTCGGAGTCACCACTGGAGCCGCCCTCGAAGTCCGTGTCGGAGTCGGCGGGAGCGTCCATGTGAGCGTCGGCGGGGGCGTCGTCGTGGGGTTCCGTGTGCACGGGTCCACTCTACGGCGCACCCCGCGGGGCTCCCCCAGGGGTCGGCGGGCGGTGGGACGCGTCCCCTACGATGACACCGTGAGTTCCTCGGTGCGCGCCCCAGTCCTGGCCCGGGAGCCCCGGCGGGCGGCACCGGTGGGCACCCTGCGGTCCTCCCTGGCCCCGGACGCCCTGCGGGAGCGCCTGCTGCCGACCCCCGCGGCGGTGGCCCGTCTCGCGTGGCTGGCCCCGCTCCTGGTGGTCCTGCTCGGCGGGCTGCTGCGCTTCCACCGGCTCTCCCACCCGGACGCGATCGTCTTCGACGAGACCTACTACGTGAAGGACTCCTACTCCCTGCTGCTGCACGGCTATGAGCGGCAGTGGCCGGAGGGGGCCGACGAGCTGTTCGTGGCGGGCACCCCGCCCGAGGCCCTGAGCACCCCTTCCTACGTGGTGCACCCGCCGGTCGGGAAGTGGCTCATCGCGTTCGGCATGTGGCTGTTCGGCGCCGAGGACCCCCTGGGATGGCGCTTCTCCGCGGCCCTGATCGGCACGCTCTCCATCGCGCTGGTGTGCGCCGCCGGATGGCTGCTCTTCCGCTCGGTCACGGTGGCCACGCTGGCAGGGCTGTTCACCGCAGTGGACGGGCTGCACCTGGTGCAGTCCCGGCTCGCGATGCTGGACGTGTTCCTCATGTTCTTCGTCCTGCTCGCGTTCGTCCTGCTCCTGCTGGACCGGGAGCACGGGCGCCGCCGCCTGGTCGCCCGGCTGGGCGTGCCCCCGGGCCGCGGCGTCCCGGAGGCGGAGCTGCGGCGCCGCCTGGTGTGGGGGCCGTGGCTCGGCGTGCGCTGGTGGCGGATCGCGGCGGGCGTGGCCTGCGGGCTCGCGGTCGGGGTGAAGTGGAGCGCCCTGTTCCTGGTGGCCGGGCTGGGGCTGCTCACGGTGCTGTGGGACCTCAACGCCCGCCGGGTGGCGGGGGTGCGGCGCTGGCTGCCGGCCGGGGTGCTCAAGGACGGCGTGCCCGCGTTCTTCGCGGTCGTCGGGACGGGCCTGGTGGTCTACGTGGCCACGTGGGCGGGCTGGTTCGCCTCGTCGGACGCCTACGACCGCACCTGGGCGCAGCAGCACCCGGGCGAGGGCCCCCAGTGGCTCCCCGCACCCCTGCGCTCGCTGTGGGCCTACCACTCCTCCGCCTACGGCTTCCACAGCGGCCTGGGCACCGACCACTCCTACGAGGCGCTGCCCTGGCTGTGGCTGACCCTGGGCCGGCCCACCTCCTACTTCTACGAGGACCCGGAGCAGGGCACGGCCGGGTGCGCGGTCGAGCACTGCTCGCAGGCGATCCTCAACATCGGCAATCCGCTCCTGTGGTGGACGGCGATCGCCGCCGTGCTCGTGGCGGCGTGGCTGTGGCTGGTGCGGCGGGACTGGCGCTTCGGGGCGCTGACCGGCGTGTTCGCGGCCGGGTACCTGCCCTGGTTCCTGTACCCCGAGCGCACCATGTACTACTTCTACGCGCTGCCCGTGCAGCCGGCCCTGATGCTCATGCTCGCGGGCATGCTCGGCCTGGTCCTGGGCCGGCCCGGGGACACGGTGCGGCGCCGGCGCGCGGGTCTCGCGGTGGTGGGCGTGTTCACGGCCGCGGCGCTGCTGCTGAGCGCGCACTTCGCGCCGATCTGGTACGCGGAGACCGTCGAGTACGCCCAGTGGCGGGAGCGGATGTGGTTCGCCACCTGGATCTGATCCACCGCGCCCGGCTCGGCGGCCCGCTCAGCGCCCGGCCAGCCGCCGCTTGAGCTCCTGCCGCCGGCGCACCCGGTCGAGGGCCCGGTGCCGGCGGAAGGCGGTGGGCCAGGTGGCGATCATGACCGCGAGCGCCCCCAGGAGGGCGAGCCCGGCCACCGCGATCGCCGCGTCCACCCAGAACTGGGTGGGGTACAGGCGGATGAGGGTGTCCGAGGCCCGGAACGTCCAGGACCCGTCCGCGAAGAACAGGGAGTGGAACAGCGCGAAGAACTGCTGCCAGCCGAGCACCGCGGCGACCGCCAGGGCGACCAGCAGCGCCACGGTCAGCCACGAGCCGAAGAACAGGGCCCCCGACGCGGCCCCCGGCGCCTTCGCCCGCAGGTACAGGCACGAGACGATGCCGAGCAGCGCCAGGACCGCGACCACGGCCAGGGCGCTCTGCAGCACGATCTTCACATCGGTCATGTGCGCGACCTCGGAGCCCAGGAACAGCTGGGCGCCGTCCGTGTCCTGCAGCCCGCCGAGGAAACCCGACGGAGCCCAGTTCATGACGTAGTCCAGTCCGTAGGACCCGAAGACCATCCGCTCCTCGGTGGAGAAGCCGTAGGAGTCCGCCGGGAAGCCCGGGCGGTGGTACTCCGCCCACAGGAACAGGGGCGTGGCCACGGCGCGCACCCCCGCGGCCAGCAGCGCGAGCGGGAGCACGAGCACCAGGAAGACCTGCTGCAGCCGCGGCAGCCGCGGCTCGTCCGCCAGGGCGTCCCGGCGCAGCGCGGCCCGGCGGCGGGCCTCCTCGTCCGGGTCGTCGTCCCCCGCGGCCTCGGCGGCACCGATGGCGCGGGACCCCCCGCCGGTGCGGCCGGGCGTCCGGCGCCGTCCGGCGCCGCGGCCCTCGCCGTGCTCGCTGCGGCCGGCGTCGTCGTGCTCGTCGGACGGGTCGTCGTCGTGCGCGGTGTCCGCGGGGACGACGGCGGGGAGCAGGCCCGTCCACACGGGTTCCTCACGCCGGTCTTCGTCCGCGGGCGGCTCGGCCTGCTGCCAGGGGGCCTTGTCGTTGCTGGGGGTGGCCACGGGCGGGTCCTTCGGTCGGTGGGGTTCGGGGGTCCGGGCGGGCGGGTCCGCTCCGGCCGGTCCCGATCCTACCCACCGCCGACGCGGCTCCTCCCCCACCGGCCTCCCCACGTGCCCTCCCCACCGGCTCCTCCGCCAGGAGCTCTACGCCGGGAGCTCAGCAGGAGCCCGGCGGGAGCCAGCGGCTCAGCCGCCGAGACTCACCAGTCGCCCTGCCACTCCTCGTCCGCGTAGTGCTCGAGCGGGATGTTCCAGTCGCCGTAGCCGTCGTCGGGGTCGGCCTGCGGGTAGCCGGTGCCCACGACCTCCACGACGTCCCCGGGGCGGAACACGTCGTGGATGAACTTCGCGCCCTCGGGGGGCATGCCCACGCACCCGTGGGAGACGTTGGCGATCCCCAGGACGGGCATCGCCGACGGCAGCGCCTGGTGCACGAATTCGCCGCTGGCCGTCAGCCGGGACACGTTGGAGGCCCAGAAGGTCTCGTACCAGTGCGGGTCCCCCGGCTTCAGGTCCAGGGAGGCGGCCTTGAACAGGTACTGCGGCGCCTGCTCCATGATGACCTTCTGCCCGGTGGTCGAGGGCCAGTCCGCATTGCCCAGGGTCACGGGGAACGTGCCCGCGACCTCGCCGTCCACCCAGGCGGTCAGCGTCTTGGTCTTGTTGTCCACCCGGGCGTAGTGCTCGGCGCCGGTCGAGAAGCTGCGGCGCAGGTCGTGGTTGCCCACCATTCCGTGGCCCACGTCGAGTCCGAGCAGGTCGAGGGAGACCGTGATCCGCGAGTGCGGCGCCCACTTCTCGGCCGACCGGTAGCGGACCGTCGTGTCCGAGTACCAGCGGAAGGCGCCCGCCCGGTCACCGCCGCCGTGCACGGTGACGGCCTCCTCGACCTGCTCCTTATGCACGACGGGCTCGGAGAAGCTGAACTCCAGGACCTGCCCGGTGCCGTAGACCCCGCCGTCGACCACGTTGAGGCGGGCGTCGACCTCGTGGGCGGCCAGAACGGTCGTGAACGTGCTGGTGCCCGTCGTCGTGGCTCCCGTGCCGGACGCGGCGCTCCAGTGCAGCTCGTAGCGCGTGTCGAAGCCCAGGACCTCGGTGCTGGTCCAGGTGCGTCCGTCGGCGGAGAGCTCCCCCGGGACGGGTGCGCCGCCCGGTACGGGGACGAGCACGACGTCGGTCAGCTCGCCCCGGTCGGCGCGCACCACGACCGGGTCCACGGGGTTGTGCTCGACGGCGGTGTCCGCGGGGGCGACGCTGACCTCGGCCGGGGCGGCCGGATCCGGCGGCCTCGTGGACGCCGGGCTCGTGGACGCCGGGCTCGTGGACGCCGGGGACGAGGGCGCGGCCGAGGCCGGGGTGGCCGGCTCCTCCGCGGGGGCCCCGGAGGCCTGCGCGCAGCCGGTGGCGAGCAGGACCGTCACGGCACCCAGCGCGAGCAGGCGCCGGGGAGCCGGCGTCGTGCGCGGAGCGGGGAGCACGGGATCCGGGCAGGGGGACAGGGGCACGGGGGAAGGCATGGGGGAAGGCACCTCGGGCGTCGGGGGGGGTGGGGGAACGCTGGGGAACTGCTTCCACGATAGGTCCGCCGGCCGCCCCCGTCCCCACCCGGAGCCCTGGGGTCACGAATGTTAACTCCTTCGTGACCCAGGGCGTCGCACCCGGAGCCTCAGCGGCCGGGGGTCAGGCAGGCGATGCCGCCGGTGATCGGGTAGACCGGGTGCACACCGTCCCGGAACGGGCGGTCGCTCATCAGCCGGTCGGCGTCCACGGGGATCAGCGTCCCGCCCGTCAGGGGGCAGCGCAGGATCGCGACGAGGCCGGGGGCCAGACCGACCGCCACCGGGGGCACCGGTTCGGGGGCGGGCGCCGGCAGCGCCCAGGGGGCCGGGCGATGGCCGGCCGGGGCGTCGTGGTGCCGGGCGGACCGGCTCCCGCGGCGGGACTCGGGGTGGAGATCGTGCGTCGGCTGCGTCGTTGCAGGGACAGTCATGGGGGGGGGGACTCCTGGTGCTCCGGGGGGAAGAGCGTCCCGCACCGGACAGGTGCGGTCTGCGGCTCATCCTAGGGGCAGAGCAACGGCGTGGTCCGGAACCGGGCCGGGGACGCGCGCTTCAGGCCTCGGGCCGGGCGGTGCCCCCGCGCGCGGCGGGGCGGCGCAGGTGCGCCCGCTGCAGGGCACCGGGCACCGGGACGTCGCGCCACGCCGGCTCGGGGCCCGGCTCCGGGGCGTGCCTGGCGGCGGCCGGAGCGGCGGCCCGGGGGCTCTCCGGGGTCGCCGTCGGACCGCTCTGCGTCTCTCCCGTCCCGGGGGTCGCCGGGCTCGCCGCCGGGTCCCTGTCCGGGTCTGCTCCCCGGAGGTCCGTCCGGGGGCTCGTGCCGGGGTTCTCGGGGCTCGGTGCGGCGTGCGGTGCGGAGCTCCGCGGGGCGGGCGGTCGCGAGGAGGACGAGCGCGGCAGGGACACGTCGCGCAGCACCGTCCGCGGCCGGTCGCGGACGGGCGCCGGCGGCTCGACCTCCCGGACGGCCTCGGCCACGGCGCCGATGTCCTCGCGCCGGGCGCGGTCCTCCGGCAGCTCGAGGCGGACGACGCGCCAGCCACGGGGCACCGTGAGCCGGTCCGCGTGCACGGCGCACAGGTCGTAGGCGTGGGGCTCGGCGTGCCCGGCGAGCGGACCGACCACGGCGGTCGAGTCCGAGTACACGTAGGTGAGCGTCATGACCGCGTCCCGCGTGCAGATCTGGCGGGAGCAGAGGCGGGTGGCGCTGCCGGAGGAGCTCATTCCCCGAAACTACCTCAGCGGGCGAGACGGCGCAGGCGGCGGCGCTCACGCTCGGAGAGCCCGCCCCAGATGCCGAACTTCTCGTCCTTGCTCATCGCGTAGTCGAGGCACTCGGCCTGCACGGGGCAGGCCTCGCAGACGCGCTTGGCGTCACGGGTGGACCCGCCCTTCTCGGGGAAGAAGGCCTCCGGGTCGGTCTGGGCGCACAGCGCGTCGGTCTGCCACGCGAGCTCCCCCTCGTCCTCGTCCACCGCGTACAGCCCGGCCACGGCGCTCCAGTCGGAGCCCTCGTCGGAGGCGGGCGCCTCGAGCAGGTCGAGGGCGGGCGCCGCTCCCCCGCCGGAGAGGTTCTGGACGGTCTCGTGGGCCCTGAGGTAGGCGGTGGCCTGGTCCTCGAGGCTGCCACCCACCCGGCGGACGTGCCGCTCGGCGGCCCGGGGGTCGGCGGGGTCCACGAACCAGTCCTCGGGCACCGAGCGCATGCTCCGGCGAGGAGCACCGAGGGGGGTGGTGTCCACGACCTGCTGTCGTGCGGCCTCTCCCATGACTTTCCTTCCATCCGACACGATTGCCCGGGCCTGGCATACTGCGGGGGGCGCCGGCCCGTTGCATCCCGGAGAACGTATCCTTGCTGATCGTCTGCCGGACTTCCCAATTACACGTGTGTAACTACTACTGCGTCAACCCTCTCCGGGAGGGCGTCCCTGCCACCCTAGCCGGGACGAATGCCGTTGGGAGTAGACGTTTTTCCACGTCACGTCGCGATTTTCCGATGTCCCCCCCCGAGCGTGAAGAATACGGTCCCACGCATATGCCCCGCCGCCGCGACCGGGGGCGGGCGCCCACGAGGAGGAACCATGGACACCCCGATTCCCCGATCTGTCCCCCTTTTGATGGACAAGCTCCGGAGCAGCAGCCGTCCCGCGCTGATCTGGTACGGAGGAGACGGCGAGCGCGTGGAGCTCTCCGGGCGGGTCCTGGACAACTGGGTGGCCAAGACCGCGAACCTGTGGGTGGACGAGCTGGACCTCGAGGCGGGCGACGTCGTGGCCCTCGGCGAGGAGGCGCACTGGCGCAGTCTCGCGGCCGCCCTGGGCACGTGGACCATGGGGGCGGCCGTGCGAGCAGTCGATCCGCTCGAGGGCGCCGCCGAGGCGGGAGACCGGGCCGTGGTGGGGCTCGTCGACGCGCAGGGGGGAACACCGCCGCTGCTGGACCGGGTGCCGCCCGGTGCGCGGGCAGTGCTCCTGGACCGGCCGGCGCTCTCGCTCGGCTACCGCGGCGACCTGCCCGCCGGGGACGTCCTGGACTACTGCGCCGAGGTCCGCTCCCACGCGGACGTCTACGACGGCTTCGAGGAGCCGGCGCCGGAGGGCGACGCGCTCCGGGCCGCGGGCACCGACGGGTTCCTGGCGCACGGCCGGCTGCTGCCGGCCGCGAGCGGGATCGCGTCCGGGCGGGAGGACGCGTGGGGCACGGCCGCGGCGGTGCACGTGCCGGGGCGGCGGATGGACGCCGAGTTCCTGCTGCGGGCGCTGGCCGTGCTGGCCGTGGGCCGGGCCGTGGTCGTCACGGACCGCCCGGCGGACGCGGCCGACGAGGCCTGGCGGTCCGTGCTGGCGTCCGAGAACGCCGTGGGCTTCTGAGCGGGGCGGCTCAGCGGCCCTCGGCCGGTCCCGCGCCCTCGTGGGCGTCCGGGCCGGGGGGCACCGGGCTCTCCGCCCGGGGGCTCCCGTGCTCCCGGTGGGGGTGCTCGGCGTCCTCCGGGGACGGGCGGCCGGTGATCAGGGCGATCTCGAGGGCCGCGGTGTCCGCGAAGTTCGGGTCCTCGTCGAGCTCCTCGGTGAACACCCAGAAGCGGTAGGCGAAGTACCGGAAGACCGTGCCGAGGACGGTCCCGATGATCGTGCCGGACACGAAGGACGCGTAGGCGCTGGTGAGACCCAGCACGTAGTAGCTGAAGCCGAGGCAGCCGAGCTCGATGGCCATGCCGATGCCGTTGGCCACGAGGAACTGGATCAGCTCGCGGCGCTTGTCCGACTGGCGCTTGTGCCGGAACGTCCACAGCCGGTTGGCGACCCAGGCGAAGACGATGGCCACGGCCGTCGCCACGAACTTGGCCTTGAGGTGGCCGTCCTCGAAGACCGTGTGCATCAGGACCCAGGTGAGCGACGCGTTGATGACGAACGCGAGCGCGCCGACGACACCGAACTTCATGAGTTCCTTGACGAACAGGTGCCACAGGGCATCGAAACGGTCGACGAGACGGTTCACGCGGCTTCAGGTCTCCCAGGTGGTGAGGCGGTGCGCGCCGGCCGGCGCAGCGGTCGGCGGGCACGGCGGAGCACCCGTGGCGGACCTCGGCACATCTTACCCCGGCCCTTCCCCGCGGCACCGGAGAGTTACAGCACAGTCCCCCGGCCGTTCCCTGACAGCTGCCGGGAACATCCGGGGCGGACCGCCCGGGGTGCCCGGGAACGGTGACGGGCAGGGAGGGTCCGGCGGACCGGGATACCCTGGTCGGGTGAATTCTTCTGTGACCGTTCCTGTCGTCGGCGTCGTCGGAGGCGGGCAGCTCGCCCGCATGATGGCGCCCTCCGCCACCGCCCTGGGGATCGAGCTGCGCGTTCTCGCCGAGGGCCCCGACGTCTCGGCGGTCGCCGCCGTGCCCACCGCGCCCGTGGGCGACTACACCGACCTCGAGGTGCTGCGCCGGTTCGCCCAGGGCGTCGACGTCCTCACGTTCGACCACGAGCACGTGCCCACCGAGCACCTGCGGACCCTGCTCGCCGAGGGCGTCGACGTCCGCCCGGGCCCGGACGCGCTGGTGCACGCCCAGGACAAGCTGTGGATGCGCGCGGCCGTGGAGCGCCTCGGGCTGCCGAACCCGCGGTGGGCGGCGGTGGCCGACGTCGAGGAGCTGATCGCCTTCGGCGAGCGCACCGGCTGGCCGGTGGTGCTCAAGACGCCGCGCGGCGGCTACGACGGCAAGGGCGTCATGGTGCTCGGCACCGCCGAGGACGCCCGCGGCGCCGAACCGGCGCAGTGGTTCGCCCGCACGGACGGCCCCCTGCTGGCCGAGGAGAAGGTCGGGTTCTCCCGCGAGCTCTCCGCGCTCGTGGCCCGCACCCCCTCCGGCGAGGTGCGGGCGTGGCCGGTGGTGGAGTCGATCCAGGTGGACGGCGTCTGCGACGAGGTGCTCGCGCCCGCCCCGCAGCTGCGGCCCGAGGTCTCGGCCGCGGCCGCCGACGCCGCCCGGACGCTGGCCACGGAGCTGGACGTGACCGGGGTGATGGCCGTGGAGCTCTTCGAGACCCCCGGCCGCGGCGCGGGGTTCCTGGTCAACGAGCTCGCCATGCGCCCGCACAACTCCGGGCACTGGACCATGGACGGATCCGTGACCAGCCAGTTCGAGCAGCACCTGCGCGCCGTGCTGGACCTCCCGCTCGGGGACACCGGGCTGATCGGCGGCTCCGCGGTGATGAAGAACTACCTGGGCGGGGCGAACCAGGACCTCTTCGGCGCCTACCGGGCCGCGATGGGCGCCGAGCCCCGGGCCAAGATCCACAACTACGGCAAGGCGGTGCGTCCCGGGCGCAAGATCGGCCACGTCAACGTCACCGGCGCCGCGGACGAGATCCCGGAGCTGCGCCGGCGGGCCTCCCGCGCCGCGGCCGTGCTGCGCGACGGTCAGGCCTGACAGCGTGCCTCCCACGGCCCGTCCAGCCGGGACGGATAGCGTAGCCCCAGACCGGACCGCGATGGCGGCCCCGACCCGCCGAGCAGCCCAGGAGCACCAGTGAACGAGAAGCAGCAGCCCGTCGTGGGCGTCGTGATGGGCTCGGACTCCGACTGGCCCGTGATGGAGGCCGCCGCCACCGCGCTCGAGGAGTTCGGGATCCCGTACGAGGCCGACGTCGTCTCCGCCCACCGGATGCCCACCGAGATGATCGAGTACGGTCAGCGCGCCCACGACCGGGGGCTGCGGGTGATCATCGCCGGCGCCGGCGGCGCCGCCCACCTGCCGGGGATGCTCGCCTCGGTGACGCCCCTGCCCGTGATCGGCGTCCCCGTCCCGCTGAAGACCCTCGACGGCATGGACTCGCTGCTGTCGATCGTGCAGATGCCCGCCGGCGTCCCGGTGGCCACCGTCTCCATCGGCGGGGCCCGCAACGCCGGGCTGCTGGCCGCCCGGATCCTCGCCGCCGGCGCGGACCCGCAGGCCGAGGCGCTGCGCGGGCGACTCCTGCGCTTCGCCGCCGAGCTCCGGCAGACCGCCCAGGACAAGGGCGCCGCCCTGCGCACCCGCCTCGACGGCTGATCCCGGCCGCCCCGATCTTCCCCCGCCCGCCCTTCCCCGCCGGAGCTGCCCGTGAACGGCCACACCCCCCGCGCTGAGCACGACCCCCGCCCGCCCCACGACCCGTCCGCCGCGGACTCCCGCCCCCGGGACCTCCCGCCCGACGCCGTGACGGCCGTGCGGGGCGCCGACGACGGCGCGACGAGCCCGCCCCGGCTCACGGACCCGCTGCGCCACCCCCAGCACGCCGGGGACGGCACCCGGGCCCGGCGCGCCTGGACGCTGCTGCT
Source organism: uncultured Kocuria sp. (assembly GCF_947500125.1). Lineage (GTDB taxonomy): Bacteria > Actinomycetota > Actinomycetes > Actinomycetales > Micrococcaceae > Kocuria. The sequence continues at coordinate 244,271 of NZ_CANMRA010000001.1, forward strand.
GTCCACGCTCGTGGTCCCCGGCAGCGCGCAGCTCGTCGCGGGCCGGCGGGCCACGGGGCGCGCCGCCCTCAAGGTCGACGTGGTCGTCTGGGCCGCGGCCGCCCTGGCGCTCGTCTCCCTGCTCCTGTGGCGGACCCCCCTGGTGTGGTTCCTGACGAACTCGTTCACGTCCCTGCTCGTGATCGCCGAGCTGCTGGCCCTGGCGCTCGGGTGGGCGTTCCTCTTCTTCGACACGCTCCGGCTCGTCCGCCCCGGCCTGCTCGTGCGGCGGACCCGCCGGGCGGTGGCCGCGGCCACCGTGGCGCTCATGCTCCTCACCTCGGGCGGGCTGGCCTACTCCGCCTACCTGCTGTCCGTGACGCGCGGGGCGGTCTCCGACGTCTTCGGGGGCGGGCTGCCCTTCCGTCCCTCGGAGGGGCGGTACAACATCCTGCTCATGGGCACCGACTCCGGGGAGGACCGCTCGGGCCGCCGCCCCGACTCGATGACGGTGCTCAGCGTGGACGCCGACTCCGGACGGACCGTGACCATCTCCCTGCCCCGCAACCTGCAGAACGCGCCCTTCCCTTCGGACTCGCCGCTGGCGGACGTCTATCCCGAGGGCTTCAACTGCGGCGACGAGTGCATCCTCAACGCCCTCTACACCGACGTCACGAACAACCACCCCGACCTCTACCCCGACGCCGACGACCCCGGCGCCGAGGCCATGAAGGACGCCGCGGAGGGCATCCTCGGCATCGAGGTCCAGGCCTACGCGATCGTCGAGATGAACGGCTTCGAGCAGCTCGTGGACGCCCTCGGCGGGATCACCATCGACGTCGGCGGGCGCGTGCCCATCGGCGGCGGCACCGACCTGCTCACCGGTCTGCCGAACGAGATCTTCGGGTACATCGAGCCGGGCGTCCAGCACCTGGACGGCTACCACGCCCTCTGGTACGCCCGCTCCCGCGAGGGGGCCACGGACTACGACCGCCAGGCGCGCCAGCGCTGCGTGCAGGCCGCGATGCTCAAGCAGCTCAACCCCGTGAACGTGCTGACCCGGTTCGAGGACCTCGCGGACTCGGGGACGCAGGTCGTCGAGACCGACATCCCGCAGAGCCAGATCGGCTCGTTCGTGGACGTGGCGCTGAAGGCCAAGGAGCACGAGCTGGTGCAGTTCGCCGCCGGCCCGCCCTACTACGACCCGTCCTTCCCCACCTACCCGGACTACGACCGGCTGCACGAGGACGTCGACCGGGTGCTCGAGGAGGCCACGGACGGCGGCGCACGGGACGCGGAGGCCCTGCCGGCCGGCACGGCGGTGGGTTCCGGGATCGCGATGACCGTCCCGGTGCGCACGGCGAAGCCCCTCGTGGGCGCGCAGGAACTCACGCCCAACGGCACCTGCTCGGTGCCCTGACCGGCCCGGCTCGCGGGGCGCCGGCAGCCTGCGGACGCCCCGGTACAGTGGGGGCGTGGCGAACATACTGCAGTCGAACGCATGGGCCGGATTCCAGCGGAACCTGGGGCACGAGGTGTTCCAGGCCTCCGGGGACGGATGGCGCTACCTCGCGATCCTCGAGGGGGGCCGGACCGGCCGCTACCTCTACTGCCCGTACGGCCCCGAGGCGCGGACCCCGCAGGCCTTCGAGGCCGCGCTCGAGGACCTCGCCCGCACGGCCCGGTCCGAGCGGTGCTGGTTCGTGCGGGTGGAGCCCGTCGACGCCGCGGTGACGGACGGGCTCGAGACGCCCGAGGCCTCCCTGCGCCGGCGCGGGCTGCGGCCGGCGCCCCGGCAGGTCCAGCCCGGGCACACCCAGGTCATCGACCTGACCCAGGACGAGGACGCGATCCTCCAGGACATGAAGTCCACCAACCGCAACCTGCACCGCAACATCGCCAAGAAGGGCGTGACCTTCACGACCTCGACCGACCCGGAGGACGTCGACGTGCTGCTGGGCTTCCTCGAGGCCACGGCCGAGCGCAAGGACTTCGCCCGCCAGCAGGACGCCTATCTGCGCGAGGCCGCCCGCAGCCTCATGCCCGTGGGCGCGGCAGCCCTCTACGTGGCGCGGCTGGACGGGGAGCCCATCGGCGCCTCCCTCGTGTACGACTCCGACGACACCCGCACCTACGCCCACGCCGCGATGGACTTCGAGCACCGCAAGCTCTCGGCGGGGATCCCGCTGGTCGTGCGGATGATCCTCGACGCCAAGCAGAAGGGCCTGAGCCGCTTCGACCTCTTCGGCACCGCGCCCGAGGACGCCGGCCCGGACCACCCGTGGCACGGCTTCACGAAGTTCAAGAGGTCCTTCGGCGGCCGCCCGGAGTCCTACCCCGGGACGTGGGACCTGCCGCTGCGCCGCGGGCGCTACACCGCGTACACCGGTGTGCGCGCCGCCCGGGAGGCCGCGCTCTCGGCCCGCAAGAGCCTTCCGGGGCTGCCGGACCGGCTCCGGAAGGCCGCCGCCGGGGTGCGCCGCCGGGAGGGCTGAGCGCCCCCTCCACCGGACGGCCGGGCGCCGCACGGGTCGGTTCCGGACACGCCAGCGCCGCACGGGTGGGCGCCTGACGCACCAGAGCCGCACGGGTCGGCGCTGCACGGATCGGAGTCCGACACACCGGTGCGGCACAGGTCGGAGCCGCACGGCTCGGCCCCGGAGAAACCTCCCCGGCGTCAGCGCCCGGCCGCGTCCCGGAGGGCGGACATCCCCTCGGTGACCACCCGGCGGGTGAGGTCCCGGGCCCGCCGGGCGCGGCCCCGGGGCGGGCGGCCCGCGCCGTCCTCGGCCTCGGGCACGTCGTCCGGCTCCCCGCGGTCGGGCGACGACGCCGGGGCGGGCTCGCCCAGGCCCAGCTCCGCGGCGACCGCCGTGCCCGTGGCCTCGGCCGCGGCGTCGGCGACGTCGTCCGTGAACTCCCCGGCCGGGCCCCGCCCCAGAGGCTTCTCCCACGGGCCCAGCACCGGGCGCTCCGCCTCGGCCAGCTCGCGGATCACCAGCGGCACCTCCGTCTCGTCCGGGTCGCCGCCGTCGAGCCGCTGGACGCGCCGCTTCTGCAGCTCCACGATCCCGGTCAGCAGCAGGGCGTCGTCCACGCCCAGGTCCCGGCCCCGGCGGGTGAAGCCGAGCCGGTAGATCATCGCCAGGCCGCGGGTGTGCACGAACCACAGGTAGCCCAGGGCCGTCTCGCGGCCGTCCTCGGCGGCCTCGGTGGCCACGAGCAGCAGCGAGTCCTCCCCGAGGTCCTCCAGCAGCTGGGTGATGAGCCGGGTGCGCAGCCCGATGTTCGCGAGGACGCGGCTGCCCGCCGTGACCTCGCGCACCGTCACGCCCGGGGTGCGCAGGGCCGCGCGGCACCGGTCCAGGGTGGACTCCGAGAGCCGCCGCGCGAGGTCACGCTCGGTCTCCCCCAGCAGCACCTCCAGCCGTCGCGGCTCCGCCGGCCCGGCCCCCGCGGCGGGGCGCGCGAACCCGGCGGCCCCGAGCGCCTCCTCGGCGCCGGGGACGCGGAGGGTGTCGGCCTGGAAGCGCAGCAGCACCGCGGAGTGCTCCTCCCGCGCCCAGTCGCCGAGCGCGGCGGCGACCACGGGCAGGTCCTCGGGCCGGTGGACGTGGCAGTGCACCGTCCCGGCGACCACCCGTTCGGCCTCGGAGCGCAGGTAGAGCTGGGCGTAGCCCACGGTCCGCTGTTCGGCGTCGTGGACCATGACCCGGTCGACCCGCAGACCGGGGCCCTCGGCGGAGGCCTGCGCCTCCCCGATGCCCCACAGCTGCTGCGGGTGCCCCCCGGTCACCCGGACGGTGGCGTCCCAGGTCTTGCGGTTGGGGCAGGGGCTGACCGTGGTGCTCACGTGGGGATCCTCCTCGTCACCCGGGCGCTCCGCCCCGGCTGGGGGACCGCGGTCGGCGCCCGCAGTTCGGCCTCCAGTCTAGAGCCGGGAGGGGCCGCGGGAGGGGCCGGACACGGTGTGACCGGGGACGGGAGGACCCCCGCACCCGTAGAGGGTGCGGGGGTCCTGGGCCGCGGCCGCGCAGGGCGTGGCCGCGGAGCCCGGTGCCGGGCTCGGGGCCGGGCTCAGTGGCGGGCGTACTTCTCCCACTTGGAGGCGAGGTGCTCCGCCTCGACCATCCGCACGGTCCCGGAGCGGGAGCGCATCACGATGGACTGGGTGGTGATCTGGCGGCCGCGGTAGCGCACGCCCCGCAGCAGGTCCCCGTCGGTGATGCCCGTCGCGGCGAAGAAGCAGTTGTCCGAGGTGACGAGGTCGTCGGTGCTCATCACGGCGTCGAGGTCCAGGCCCGCGTCGAGTGCCTTCTGCTTCTCGTCGTCGTCCGTGGGCGCCAGCCGGCCCTGGATGATCCCGCCGGTGGCCTTGACGGCGCACGCGGTGACGATGCCCTCCGGGGTGCCGCCGATGCCCATCATGACGTCCACGCCGGTGCCCTCGCGGCAGGCCGCGATCGCTCCGGCCACGTCCCCGTCGAGGATCATCCGGGTCCGGGCGCCGGTGGCACGGATCTCGTCGACGAGCTTCTGGTGGCGCGGGCGGTCCAGCACGCACACGGTGAGCTGGTTGATGTTGATGCCCTTGGCCCTGGCGACGAGGTGCAGGTTCTGCTTGACGGGCAGGCGCAGGTCCACGAAGTCCGCGGCCTCCGGGCCCACCACGAGCTTGTCCATGTAGAAGACCGCGGAGGGGTCGAACATCGACCCGCCGTCGGCCACCGCGATGACCGCCAGGGCGTTGTTCATGCCCAGCGCGGTGAGGCGGGTGCCGTCGATCGGGTCCACGGCGACGTCGGAGGACGGCCCGGAGCCGTCGCCCACCTGCTCGCCGTTGAACAGCATCGGGGCCTCGTCCTTCTCGCCCTCGCCGATGACCACGGTGCCGTTGAAGTGCACGGTGGAGAGCAGGGACCGCATGGCGTCGACCGCGGCCCCGTCGGCGGCGAGCTTGTCGCCGGCGCCGACCCACTGGCCGCCGGCGATCGCCGCGGCCTCGGTGGTCCGCACCAGCTCCATCGCCAGGTTGCGGTCGGCCACGTTGTTGGTGCGCGCGGGGGTCGTTCCGGTGGATTCTTCGGCCACGTTGTTCCTCACCTTCGAGTTCACGTTCTGCGGGACCCCCGGGCCGGGCTCGGCCGCGGGCGCGGTCCACGTCCTGCCCAGCATATCGCCCGCTCCCTCGCGCACCGCGACGCGCGCCACATTCGCGACCGGGTGCGTCCGGGTGCGTCCGGGTGCGTCCGGACCGGACGGACGGTGCGCGGCGGACAGGGTGCACCGGACAGGGCACAATGGACGGGTGAGCTCCTCGACCCCCGACCGACCCGCCGAGCCCAGCGCGCCCGAGCCCCGCGCCGCCGAGCACCCCGCGGCCGCCGGCACCGCGCCCGGCCCCGACGCCCCGGAGCAGCCGCTCCCGCAGATCACGGAGAAGCAGGCCCGGCGGCTCAACGCCCCCGTGCAGGGGATGATCATCTCGATGGCCGTCCTCCTGCTGCTGGTCCTGCCGTTCGTGTGGCTCCAGCCCCGCCCCGACGCCCAGCCCTACCGGCCGGACGTCGACGTGGCGCAGGAGGCGGACTACGTCGCGGACGAGGCACCCTTCACCCCCGTTGTGCCGGAGCCGGGCGAGGGCTGGACCGCCAACTACGCCCGGTGGAACGGCGGCGCCGCTGAGGGGGTGCCCTTCTGGGAGATCGGCTGGGCCACCCCGCAGGGCAGCTTCATCGGTCTCGTCCAGACGTCCCTGGCCAATCCCACGTGGCTGGCCCAGCAGACCGAGGCCGTCCCCGCCACCGCGGAGGTCGAGGTCGGGGGCGTGCCGTGGGACGTCCACGTCCGGGAGGAGTCCCGGAACCAGGACCCCCTGACCGTGTACACCGGAGAGGTCAACGGCTCCACCGTGGTGCTCAAGGGCGACGCCCCCGGCGCCGAGCTGGACCGGCTGGCCGCCGCCGTCGCCGAGGACCTCACCGACGCCCCTGCCCCGCGAACCACGGAGATGCCATGAACCCGGACAGCCGCCCCGAAGACACCTCGCCCCGCACCCCGGCCGCCGCCTGGCGGCGCCTGCGCGAGGGCAACGCCCGCTTCGTGGCGGGCGAGTCCATGCACCCCAACCAGGACGCCTCCCGGCGGCAGTCCGTGGCGGGCGGGCAGAACCCGTTCGCCGTGATCTTCGGCTGCTCGGACTCGCGGCTGGCCGCGGAGATCATCTTCGACCTCGGCCTCGGCGACGCCTTCGTGGTGCGCACCGCCGGCCAGGTCATCGACGACGCCGTGCTCGGCTCGATCGAGTACTCCGTGGCGAACCTCGGCACGCCGCTGATCATGGTGCTCGGCCACGACTCCTGCGGGGCCGTGACCGCCGCGCACGACGTCACCGGCTCCGGGCAGATGCCCCGCGGCTTCCAGCGGGACCTCATCGAGCGGATCATGCCGTCCGTGCTCGAGACCCAGCGCCACGGCCACCAGGACGTCAACGCGGCGGTCGTCGAGCACACCAAGCAGACGGCGTCGCGGCTCATGGAGCAGTCCCGCGTGATTGCGGACGCGGTCTCCAACGGCGACGTCGCCGTGGTCGGCGTCTTCTACCACCTGGAGGACGGCGAGGCGGAGCTCGTGCACGGGCACGGCACCTGGCTGCCGAACCGCTGAACCGGACCGCCCGGCCGGCGTCCGTCACCGCGGGGCGTGCGTGCCGGGCGTCACCTGCGGCTGTCCTAGACTGACGCCATGGCTGATACCACCGCAGAGACCACCGAGTACCGCATCGAGCACGACACCATGGGCGAGGTCCGCGTTCCCGCGAACGCCCTGTACCGTGCGCAGACCCAGCGGGCGGTCGAGAACTTCCCCATCTCGGGCAAGCCGCTCGAGCCCCAGCACATCGTCGCGCTGGCGCAGATCAAGAAGGCCGCCGCCACGGCGAACGCGGAGCTGGGGGTGCTCGACGACGAGCGCGCCCGGGCCATCGCGGACGCCGCGGACAAGGTCGCCACGGGGCAGTACGACGAGCACTTCCCGATCGACGTCTTCCAGACCGGGTCCGGGACGTCGTCCAACATGAACACCAACGAGGTGCTGGCGACCCTCGCCAACCAGGCGCTCGAGGGCACGGACGTCGAGGTCCACCCCAACGACCACGTCAACGCCTCCCAGTCCTCCAACGACGTCTTCCCGACCTCCGTGCACGTCGCCGTCACGGGCGCGCTGATCAACGACCTGGTCCCGGCCATGACGCAGCTCGCCGAGTCCCTCGAGCGGAAGGCCGCGGAGTTCCAGGACGTCGTGAAGTCCGGGCGCACGCACCTCATGGACGCCACCCCGGTCACCCTGGGCCAGGAGTTCGGCGGCTACGCCGCGCAGGTCCGCTACGGCATCGAGCGGATCAAGTCCTCCCTGCCGCGGGTGGCCGAGGTCCCGCTGGGCGGCACCGCCGTGGGCACCGGCATCAACACCCCCGCCGGGTTCTCCGCCCGCGTGATCGAGCTGCTCGCCGAGGAGACCGGGCTGCCGATCACCGAGGCCCGCAACCACTTCGAGGCCCAGGCCAACCGGGACGGCCTGGTCGAGGCCTCCGGCCAGCTGCGCAACGTCGCCTACAGCTACATGAAGATCAACAACGACCTGCGCTGGATGGGCTCCGGCCCCAACACCGGCCTGGGCGAGATCCTGATCCCCGACCTCCAGCCCGGCTCCTCGATCATGCCCGGCAAGGTCAACCCGGTGATCTGCGAGTCCACCATCCAGGTCTGCGCGCAGGTCATCGGCAACGACACCACGGTCTCGCTGTCCTCCACCAACGGCGCGTTCGAGCTCAACGTGGGCATCCCCGTCATGGCATCGGCCCTGCTGGAGTCGATCCGGCTGCTCGCGAACTCCTCGCGCGTGATGGCGGAGAAGATGATCGACGGGCTCGAGGCGAACGTGGAGCGCTGCCGCTTCCTCGCCGAGGCGTCGCCGTCCATCGTGACCCCGCTGAACAAGGCCATCGGCTACGAGGCCGCCGCGAAGATCGCCAAGCACGCCGTGGCGAACAAGATGACGGTGCGCGAGGCGACCATCGCCCTGGGCTACGTGGAGAACGGCCAGCTCACCGAGGAGCAGCTGGACCGGGCGCTGGACGTCACCACCATGACCGGTCCCAACGCCTGACCCGGCGCTCCCTCAGCAACGAGGGGTCGCGTCCCGCGCACCTTCCGCACCGAGGGGTCGCGTCCGCACGGCAATGCTGCGTCATTGCGTGCGGACGCGACCCCTCGCCGTGTCCGGGCACAGTTCGAGACCCCTCGTTGCGCTTCGGGCGGGCTCAGACCACGAAGCGGGGCGGGCCGCTGTGCGCGCGGGCGGCCCGCAGCCGCTCGAGCTGGTGGGGCGGCATGGGCGGGAGCTCGTCCGGGGTGAACCAGCCGACCTCGAGCGACTCGTCGTCGTTGACGCGGGCCTCGCCGGAGACCCAGCGGCAGCGGAAGGTGTGGTCCAGGAACTGGCACCGGTCCCCGTTCGGGTACTGCACGGGCTCCCCCGCCTTGATCGCCACGAGCTCCTCCACGACGGCGACGACGCCGGTCTCCTCGAGGCACTCGCGCACCGCCGTGACCGCCGGCTCCTCGCCGGGCTCCACGATCCCGCTCACCAGTCCCCAGTTGCCGTTGTCGCTGCGCCGGGCCAGCAGCACCCGGCCGTCGTCGCGCAGCACCACCGCGGTGACGGCCGGCAGCCACAGGAGGTCGTGGCCGATCTTCTCCCGCAGGGACAGGACGAACTCGGGGGTGGGCATGCGGGCTCCTCGTGCAGGCTCTCGGGTCGGGGGTCCGGCCCATTCTGGCAGGCCGGGGCCGCTCGCAGCAGCAGCGGATGAGCGCAGCAGCGGGTCGGAGCATCAACGGGCCCGGCGGAACCGGGTCACAGCGGAACCCGGTGACGGCGGAACCGGATCACGGCGGAACCCGGTGACGGCGGCCTCGGGTCACGGCGGAGCCCGGTGACGGCGGAGCCGGGTCACGGTGGAGCCGGGTCACAGCAGGAGGAGGACGCCGAGGGCCCCGGTGATCATGGCGGGGCCGAACGCCACCCGGGAGCGGGCGTCGACGCGGCCCAGCGCCACGAGCACGGCCCCGGCCAGACCGCCGAGCACGAACCCGGCCGCTGCCCCCAGCACGGCGTGCCAGACGGAGGCGAAGCCCAGGCACATGCCGAGCAGCCCGGAGAGCCGGACGTCGCCCATGCCCATCCCCGCCGGGTGGAGCAGGCGGAGCAGGACGTAGAGCCCGCCTACGACCACCAGGCCCCACAGCATCCACAGCAGCCGGGCCGGTTCGCCGGCCACCACCGCCGCCGCGCCCAGCAGCAGCCCGCACACGGGGTACAGCGGGCGCACCACGCGCCCGGGCAGACGGTGCTCCCGCACGTCGGTGCGCCACAGCCACGCGCACGCGACCGTGAGCACGGCGGTGCCGAGCAGCGCCAGCGACCCGGCGGCCCACCCGGCGGCGTCCCCGCGGGTGAACTGCTCGGTCAGGAAGGTGCCCACACCGGGCATCGTAGCCCCGGACGCGCGCCGGAACGGGGCGCCTGTGGACGCGCGGGGCCCTCCCTAGACTGGGGCCATGCACCGCTCCCCCGTCCCCGCGCCCACCGACCAGGACGAGTTCGCCGCGCTGAGCCGCTCCTCGCCCTGGCGCTGGGACACCGTGCGCTTCGTCCTGTCCTGGCTGACCCCGCAGGACGCCGCGCCCCGCGAGCCCGTCCGGGCCTGGGTCCGCCGCCCGGACGGGCTGCGCGTCGAGGCCCTGGACGGCGCCCCGCTCTACACGGCCGGCACGCGGGAGCAGTCGCGCGACGACTTCTACGTCGCCTCGACCTCGGCCTCGTGGCTGCTCGCGCCGCAGCTCGTGGCCCCGGTGTACACGGACTCCGGGCTCGTGGAGCGCCGGCCCGAGGCGGCCTACGGGGATCCCGTGTTCGGCGGGGGCCGCTGGCAGGCCATCCTCGACCCGGTCGAGCTGGCCGGGGACGCCCCCGTGCCGCCCTATCTGCCGGAGCGGCGGCCCTGCACGGTCGAGCAGGTCAGCACCGGCACCCACCACGGGCGCCGCGTGCGCGGGGCCGTGGTCGTCCCCGGCCACGCCTACGCCCCGACGACGCCGGGCCACCCCCTCGCCCCGGCCCGCACCCGGGTGCTCCTCGACGAGCGGACGGCGATCTGCGTCCGCTCCGAGGTGCTCGAGGGGCCGCTGGCCGGCACGGGCCACGACCTGCGGATCGAGGCCGTGGACGAGGACCTCATCGCCGACCTCTTCGCCGCGGTGCGCCTGGACCTCACGGACGTGAGCAGACACCTGCCCTGGCCCGTCGGCCCCTGAGGCCCCCGCGGCCCTGCAGGTGTCGGGGGGAGGTGTCGAGGTGTCCGGCGCCCGCAGGACCCGAACGTCCGAGGCCCCACCACCCGTTCGGGGCGGCGGGGCCTCGGACCTTGAGCCGAGGACAGCCGTGGCTCAGCTGTCCAGGTCGCCCAGCACCTCCGTGACGAGGGCGGCGATCGGCGAGCGCTCCGAGCGGGTCAGCGTGACGTGGCCGAAGAGCGGGTGGCCCTTGAGCGCCTCCACCACGGCGGTCACACCGTCGTGACGGCCCACCCGGAGGTTGTCGCGCTGGGCGACGTCGTGGGTCATGACCACCTTGGAGTTCTGGCCGATGCGGGACAGCACGGTGAGCAGCACGTTCTTCTCGAGGGACTGCGCCTCGTCGACGATCACGAAGGCGTCGTGCAGGGACCGGCCGCGGATGTGCGTGAGCGGCAGGACCTCGAGCATCCCGCGGTCGAGCACCTCCTCGACGACCTCCTGCGAGACCAGCGCCCCGAGGGTGTCGAACACGGCCTGGCCCCACGGGTTCATCTTCTCCTCCTCGGAGCCGGGCAGGTAGCCGAGCTCCTGGCCGCCCACCGCGTAGAGGGGGCGGAAGACCATGACCTTGCGGTGCTCGCGGCGCTCCATCACCGTCTCCAGGCCCGCGCACAGGGCCAGGGCGGACTTGCCGGTGCCGGCGCGCCCGCCCAGCGACACGATGCCCACCTCGGGATCCAGCAGGAGGTCGATCGCGAGCCGCTGCTCGGCGGAGCGCCCGTGCACGCCGAAGACGTCCCGGTCCCCGCGCACCACCCGGGCAGAGCCGTCGGCGCGGACCCGGGCCAGGGCGCTGCCGCGCACGGAGTGCAGGGTCAGGCCCGTGTTGGCCGGCAGCCCCTCGGCGCCCGGGACCACGACGGCCTCGCCGCCGTAGAGCCGGTCCACGACGTCGTCGGGCACGTCGAGCGCCGCGGTCCCGGACCACTCGACGTCGGAGCCGACCCACTCGGCCCGGTACTCCTCGGCCTCCAGGCCCAGGGCGGAGGCCTTGACCCGCATCGGCAGGTCCTTGGAGACGATGCACACGTCCTTGCCCTCGTTGGCGAGGCTCAGGGCCACGGCCAGGATCAGGGAGTCGTTGTCCTTGAGCCGGAAGCTCACGGGCAGGACGGTGTCCGAGACGTGGTTGAGCTCCACCACGAGGCTCCCGCCCTGGTCCCCGAGCGGCACGGGCCGGTTGAGCCCGCCGTGCTCCACGCGCAGGTCGTCCAGCAGCCGCAGCGCCTGCCGGGCAAAGTAGCCCAGCTCCGGGTCGTGCCGCTTGCCCTCCAGCTCCGTGATGACGATGACGGGCAGCACCACCTGGTGCTCGGCGAAACGCAGGATCGCCCGGGGGTCGGACAGCAGCACTGAGGTGTCGATCACGTAGGAGCGCACTCCGGCGCCCAGGGGGGCGGTGATGTCGACGATGCGCTCCTGCTTCTTGGAGATGCTCATGGCGGCCCTTCCTCTCCGGTGCGGTGGGCGGCGTCCGCGCCGTCCACCTGAGGACAACGTATGCGGACCGGCCCCGCCGCGCGAGCAGAAACGGTGAACGGCGCGGAAATTGCCCGCGACGACCGGGGGCGACGACCGGGGGCGACGACGGGGTGCGCCGGCACGGGTCGACGACGGGCGCGCAGGGGCCGGCTCAGCCGCCGAAGCGCCGCTGCCGCGAGGCGTAGTCGCGCAGCGCCCGCAGGAAGTCCACGCGCCGGAAGTCCGGCCACAGCGCCTCGCAGAAGTAGTACTCGCTGTAGGCGGACTGCCACATGAGGAACCCGGAGAGCCGCTGCTCGCCGGAGGTGCGGATCAGCAGGTCCGGGTCCGGCTGCCCGCGCGTGTAGAGGTGCTGGGAGATGTCCTCCACGGACAGGCTCTGCGCGAGCTCCCGGACGTCCGCGCCGGCGTCGAGGGCGTCGGTGAGGACCTCACGCACGGCGTCCACGATCTCCTGCCGGCCCCCGTAGCCGACCGCGATGTTCAGGTGCGGTCCGGCGTTGCCCGCGGTGCGCTCCGTGAGGTCGGCCAGGCACGCGGCGAGCCGCGGCGGCAGCATCTCGAGGGCGCCCACGGGCTGGGCCCGGCAGATGCCCGCCTCGGTGAGGGTGTCCATGAGGTCGGAGATGATCTCGAGCAGGGGCTCCAGCTCCGCGGCCGGGCGCTTGAGGTTCTCGGTCGAGAGGATGTAGAGGGTGACCACCTCGATGTCCAGCTCCCGGCACCAGCCGAGGAACTCGACGATCTTCTGCGCCCCGGCCTTGTGCCCGTCCGCGGTCGAGGCGCCGAACTGCTTGGCCCACCGCCGGTTGCCGTCCACGAGGACGCCGACGTGCTTGGGCAGCCGGCGCGGGTCCAGACCGGCGGCGAGGCGGCGCTCGTAGAACCGGTAGAGCGGCCGTGGCTTGCGCATCTGTGCTTCCTCCCGGGTTCTCGCGCACGGTGCCGCCGGTGGGTCCGGACGTGGTGGGGGCCACGGCGCCGGACGTGGTGGTGGTCACGGACCCGGCCGGCTCCCGGCGACGCCTCCTAAACTACCCGGTGGGAGACCGGTCGGACTCACGCACAGCACGCCGGAGGGAGCACCATGGAGCACACGCACGGCGCCGCGGGCCGGGCCGCCGGCCGCCTCGAGCGGGCGGTCGAGCACCGGATCGAGGGCCTCGTGGAGCGCAAGCCCGCGTGGCGGGGCTGGATCCACGCGAGTTTCACGCCCGTCGTCGTCGTCCTGGGCCTCGTGGCGATCCTGCTGGCGCCCAGCACCGAGCTGCGGATCGCGTGCGCCGTGTACGGCGTGACGGGCATCCTGCTGTTCGGCGTGTCGGCGATCTACCACCGCGCCTACTGGCCCCGGCGGCTGCACATGGTCCTGCGCCGGATGGACCACTCGAACATCGCGCTGCTGATCGCCGGCACCTACACGCCGCTGGCCGTCGCGCTGCTGGTCCCGGCGCAGTCCCGGCTGCTGCTGGTCGTGATCTGGTCCTGCGCCGCCGGGCTCGTGGCCTTCCGGCTGCTGTGGACCCTCGCGCCCCGCTGGCTGTACACCCCGCTGTACGTGGTGATGGGCTGCCTGGCCCTCGTCTACCTCCCGCAGTTCTGGCAGACCAGTCCGCCGGCCGCCGCGCTCACCGCCGCCGGGGGCGTCGCCTACATCACCGGAGCCGTGGTCTACGGCACCCGGCGCCCGCGCCTGCTCCCCGAGGTGTTCAGCTTCCACGAGGTCTTCCACGCCTTCACGGTGCTGGGCTTCGTGCTGCACTACGTGGCGATCATGCTCGCGATGCTCAGCTGAGCGAGCTCGCCCCGCCCAGTTGCTCCTCAAGCTCGGCGACCGAGTGGACGGGGGCGCGGCAGGCGAAGTCCCGGCACACGTACACCGTGAACCGCCCGCCGAGCGCTGCCTTCCCGCGGGCCGAGCCCGGCGCCCCCGGGGCGTCGGCGTCCACCACCCGCGTGCTCAGCACCGCGGCGGGTCCCACGGCGCGCCGGGCCGCGAGCTTGTCCTCGGCGGTCCCGCCGGCGAGCACCACGTGGGCCGGGGAGGACCCGAGCTCCGCCCGCACGGCCAGGGCCCGGCCGGCGCTGCGGGGCGAGCGGCGGGCCAGCAGGTCCAGCGACCCCAGCAGGGACGGGACGGCCCGCACCCGGCGATCGTCCTCCTCGAGGGCCCACAGCTCCGCGAGCACCGCGGCGAGCACGGCCGTCCCGGCCGGTGTGACGTCGTCGAGGGGCTCGGCACGCCCGGAGCCGCCGGCCGCCAGCAGCGGCGCGGGGACGTCCGCCAGGTCCGACCACACCCGCTCCGGGGTGCCCTCCCGGCCGTCCGGCGCACCGTCCGGGGCCGGGTGCGAGAAGCGCTCCCCGGCGACGTCCGCCAGCTCCCGGGCCCGCTCGTACCAGGATGTCGCCCCGGTGGCCCGGTACAGGGCCAGGAAGCCCTCGGCGACCATCGCGTAGTCCTCGAGCAGGCCCTCGATCGAGCGCTCCGCCGAGCCCGCGTGGCTGGTGCGCGCCAGCGTCCGGCGGGCCGCGTCCCAGTGGACCGCCCACAGGTGTGCCGCGGCCTCCTCGGCGGCGAGCACGAGCGCCGGGTCCCCCAGCAGCACCCTGGCCTCCGCGAGCGCCGTGACGGCCATGCCGTTCCAGCCGGCCACGACCTTCTCGTCGCGGGCCGGCGCGGGGCGCCGGGCCCGCGCGGCCGCGAGCTCGGGGCGGGCGGCGTCCCACAGGGCCTGCTCGGCGCCGTCCAGGACCCGCCCGGGGTGCAGGGGCTGCGGGGACCCGGCCGCCACGCCCATGAGGTCGGCCACGGCCGTGCCGCGGTCGGCGCCCAGGACCTCGCGCAGCTCGGACCGGCTCCACACGTAGAACGCGCCCTCGCCGCCGTGCACATCGCCGTGCGCGCCGCCGTCCGCGGCGACCGTGTCCGCGTCCAGCGAGGAGGCGAACGCCCCGCCGGGCAGGCGCAGCTCGTCCAGCAGGAACCCGGCGGTGTGGGCGGCCGTGCGCCCGTGGCCGGCGCCGGGCTCGAGGGCCGCGGCGCGTGCGCAGGCCCGCAGCAGCTGGGCGTTGTCGTAGAGCATCTTCTCGTAGTGCGGCAGGGACCACTCCCGGGTCACGGAGTACCGGTGGAAGCCGCCGCCCACCTGGTCGAACAGCGCCGAGCCGGACATCGCGCCGAGGGTCCGCCCGAGCAGCCCGTGCGCCCGGTCCGCGGTCCCCGGGGCCCCGCCGGCGGCGACCCGCTCCAGGAGCAGCAGCACCGTGGAGGGCGGGAACTTGGGGGCCCCGCCGAAGCCCCCGTGCACGGGGTCCTCCTCCCGCAGGAGCACCTCGAGGGCCACCGCGGACAGGTCCGGTTCGTCCTCCTCGGGCGCCCCTGCCACGGGCACGGCGGGCCCGGCGAGGGCGGAGCGCAGGTCCTCGGCCTGCCCGGCGACGGCCCGGGCGACCGTGTCCGCCGCCTGCTCGAGCTCGTCCCGGCGGGTGGACCACGCCGCGGCCACGGCCTCGAGGACCTGCCGGAAGGACGGCATGCCGTGGGCCGGGTGCGGCGGGAAGTACGTGCCCGCGTGGAAGGCCCGCCCGTCCGGGGTGAGGAACGCGCTCATGGGCCAGCCCCCCTGGCGGGTGATCAGCTGCGTGGCGGCCATGTAGGTCGCGTCCACGTCGGGGCGCTCCTCACGGTCCACCTTGACGGGCACGAAGTGCTCGTTGAGGTAGGCGCCGACCTCGGGGTCCTCGAAGGACTCGTGGGCCATCACGTGGCACCAGTGGCAGGCGGCGTAGCCCACGGAGAGGAACACCGGCACGTCGCGGCGGGCGGCCTCCGCGAACGCGGCGTCGTCGAACGGCTGCCAGTCCACGGGGTTGTCCGCGTGCTGGCGCAGGTAGGCGGAGGACTGTCCGGTCAATCGGTTGGGCACGGGGGCTCCTCGGATCTCGGGTCCTGCACACGGGCCCGTGGACGGGCCCCGGTCTCAGCCGCGCCGGTCGGGTCCCTCCGGCTCCTCGGCCGGCGCCGCCGGGTCCGCCCCGACCCGGGGGGCCCCGGCGCCGCCGTCCGGGGCGTCCGCGGCCCCGCCGGTCCGGGCGGCGTCCGCCTCGGCGTAGCCGCCCACCCGCTCCTCGGCGGCGCGGCGCTCGGCGTACTCGGCGCGGTAGCGCAGGCGCCGGTTGCGGCGGTTGAAGTCGCGCACGAGGAAGATGACGGCCACGGCCAGGAGCAGCGTCATGAGGAAGCCCAGCACGCCGGGCGTCACCTGGCTCGGGTCCAGTCCGGGGCGCAGGGTGCCCTCGTCGATCGGGTTGGGCGCCATCGCCGGCAGCAGGGCGAGCACGTTCGGCACGGTGGTCATCGCGGCGCTCAGCCCACGATCCCGGCGAACAGGTCGTGCTCCGGCAGGTCGGTCGGCACCCGGGACTCGGCCAGGACGTAGTCCTCCCACGGCCACACCTGGGACTGCAGCTCGGCCGAGACGGCGAAGAACATCCCGTCCGGCGCCACCTGGGTGCGGTGGTGGCGCAGCGCCTCGTCCCGCAGCGGGAACGTGTCCGGGCACCGCACCCTGGTGGTGGTCTCGTGCCGGGGTGCCGGCGGGCGGTGGCCCTCCGGGTCGCTCTCCTGCAGCATCGCGATCCGGGCCGCGTACGGGGACTGCAGGCCGCGCTCCTCGAGGGCCTCGTGCAGGGCCACGAAGCGCTCCAGGTTGAACGCCCGGTCGTAGTAGAGCTTCTGCGGGGTCCACGGCTCACCGAGGCCCGGGTACCGCTCCGGGTCGCCGGCGGCGCGGAACGCCTCGACGGAGATGTTGTGCGTCTGGATGTGGTCCGGGTGCGGGTAGCCGCCGTTCTCGTCGTAGGTGAGGATCACGTGCGGGCGGAACCGGCGCACGAGCCGGACCAGGGGCGCGGCGGCGCGCTCGAGCGGCTGCAGCGCGAAGCAGCCAGGCGGCAGCGGGGGCAGCGGGTCCCCCTCGGGCAGGCCGGAGTCCATGAAGCCGAGCCAGCGGTGGCGGACGTCCAGAGCGGCGGCCGCGTGCGCCATCTCGTGCCGGCGCAGGCCGGTCAGGTCCCGCTCGGCGTGCGGGTGGCCCTCCAGCTCGGCGTTGAGGATCGACCCCCGCTCCCCACCGGTGCACGTGGCCACCATGACCTCGACCCCCTGCCGGACGTAGTGGGCCATGGTCGCGGCGCCCTTGCTCGACTCGTCGTCGGGGTGGGCGTGGACGGCCAGCAGGCGCATCTCTGACAGGGAGGTCACTCGGGGAATCCTCTCGGTAACGGTCGGGGGAACGGGGTGCGGCCGGTGCAGGCACGGGCCCCCGCCCATTTTACGCATTCGCCGGGCGGGCCCGCGCCCGGGATGCTCCCAGGAGTCTCGGCTACAGTGGCCGGGCGGCGGCCGGCTCCGGCGCCGCCGCTCCCGCCCCCGAGACCCGAGGCCGCCGTGTCCACCGACTCCCCCGACCTGCTCTCCGACCGCTACGGAGTTCCCCGCCGCGAGCGCCGCATCGGGCCGCGCGGCTGGATCGGGCTCGCGGCGGCGGCCACCGTGCTGACGGCCGTGTTCGTCGTCTGGGTGCTGACGGCCCGGCAGGGCGCCCCCACGTTCAAGGACATCGGCTTCGCGGTGGTCTCGGAGGCCCGGGCCACGGCCGACTTCGAGCTCACCAAGCGCCCCGAGGACGTGGTGACGTGCGCGGTGCAGGCGCTCAACCAGGAGTACGCCGTGGTGGGATGGGCCGAGGTGACCGTCGGGTCCGTGCCTGCGGAGCGGCTGAGCGAGGGCGGGACGAGCTCCCACCGGGCCGCCGTGCGCACCACCAACCTGGCGACCACCGCGGTCGTGGACTCCTGCTGGGTCGAGGAGTGAGCCGCGCGCCGGTGTCCGCGGTGTGTCGCCGCCGACACCGTTCTTTGGGCTTGTCCGCCGGCCCCGCCTAGACTGGGGGCAGGACTCCCCGTCCCCGGCAGCCGGACACCGTCCGAACGGACGACCCGCACCGGGGCGGGGTCTTTGCGTAGCGGGACCCCGCACCGCCGGCGGCCCCGCACCGTCGACCCGGTCCGCCGCGGACCCGCCCGGATCACCGGGTGGTCAGCCGCGGCCCGACCGCCCGTCCACCGAGGAGAGATTGTGACCACCACGAACAAGACCGGCGCCTGGCTCACCCAGGAGGCCTACGACCGCCTGAAGAAGGAGCTCGACCACATCTCCGGCCCGTACCGGCACGAGATCGTGGAGCGCATCGACCAGGCGCGCTCGGAGGGTGACCTCAAGGAGAACGGCGGCTACCACGCCGCCCGCGAGGAGCAGAGCAAGAACGAGGGGCGCATCGCCCACCTCAAGAACCTGCTCGAGAACGCCCAGGTCGGCGAGGCCCCGGCCGACGACGGGGTCGTCGAGGCCGGCATGGTCGTCACCGCGGAGATCGCGGGCGAGTCGATGACCTTCCTCATCGGCTCCCGCGAGGTGGCCGAGGACCTGGCCGCCGGCAGCGACCTCGAGGTCTTCTCCGAGAAGTCCCCGATGGGCTCCGCGATCTCCGGCCACCGGGTCGGCGACGAGCTGTCCTACACCACGCCCAACGGCAAGGACATCCCGGTCAAGATCCTGGACGCGAAGCCGTTCCAGGGCTGAGGCCGCTGTGACGACCCACTGGCTGCGCAGCCCCGGCCCCGGCACCAAGGCCCTGATGGTCCTGACGGCGGTGCTCGGGGTCGTGGCCGTCGTGCTGCACTTCGCGGGCCAGGACGACCCGGCCGCGAGCGCGCCCGGCAGCCTGCGCAACGTCTTCGTCTTCGCGACGTTCGTCAGCGCCTTCGTCACCTACCTCACCGGCCGGCGCCGCTCCTGACGCCGCCCCCGTCGACGACGGGGTGGTAGCCCTCCGCCTCGAGCGCCCGGAGGACCTCGCGGCAGTGCTCGTGGCCCTTGGTCTCCATGTCGATGGTGATGGACACGTCGCCCAGGCTGAGCGAGCCGCCGATCCGGGTGTGGTCCACGCCGGTGACGTTGGCGTCCTGGACCGCGATGAGCTGGGAGATGCGCGCGAGCTCGCCCGGACGGTCGGTGAGCATCATCTTGATCGTCATGTACCGGCCGGCCGCGGAGAGGCCCCGCTGGATGACCTTGAGCATGAGCATGGGGTCCACGTTGCCGCCCGAGAGCACCACCACCGTGCTGCCGAGGTCCGGGTACGCGGCCTGCAGCCGGCCGTCCAGCAGGGCCGCGACGCCGACGGCGCCGGCCGGCTCGACCACGAGCTTGTTGCGCTCGAGCAGGAAGATCAGCGCCTGGGCGAGGGAGTCCTCCGAGACCGTCACGACGTCGTCGGTGAGCTCCTTGATGATGCTGAACGGCAGCTGCCCCGGCTTGCCCACGGCGATGCCGTCGGCGATGGTCGAGACCCGGTCGAGGGTCACGAGCGCGTCCCCCGCGAGGGAGGGCGGATAGGCGGCCGCGTTCTCCGCCTGGACGCCGATGAGCCGGATCGGCCGGCCCAGCTGCTCGGCCCGGGCCTTGACCGCCACGGCCATGCCGGCGAGCAGTCCCCCGCCGCCCACGCCGGTGATGACGGTGTCGACGTCGGGCACCTGCTCGAGCACCTCGAGACCGAGCGTGCCCTGCCCGGCCACGATGTCCGGGTGGTCGAAGGGGTGGACGAACACCGCCCCGGTCTCGGTGGCGTGGCGCTGGGCCTCGGCGAGGGCCTCGTCCACGCTGGTGCCGTGCAGGATGACCTCGGCCCCGTGGTCCTGGGTCGCGGCGATCTTGGGCAGGGCCGCGCCCAGCGGCATGTAGATGCGGGCGGTGATGCCCAGCTTGGCCGCGGCCAGGGCCACCCCCTGGGCGTGGTTGCCGGCGGAGGCCGCCACGACGCCCCGGGCCTTCTCCTCGTCGGTGAGCTTGGCCATCCGCACGTAGGCGCCGCGGACCTTGAAGGAGCCCGCGCGCTGCAGGTTCTCGGCCTTGAGGTTGACCTCGGAGCCGACCAGGCGGGACAGCGCCCGGGAGTGGGTCACCGGGGTCCGGTCGATCACGCCCTCGAGGAGCGCGGCGGCGTCCTGGATGTCGGCGAGACGGACGGGCAGTTCGGCCAGGCTCACGGTGCGTCTTCTTTCCCGGTCGGGGCGTCAGGGCGGGACCGTGGCGGGCCCGCTGGGTCCGCACCACGGTGAGCGCCCGCCGGCGGCGGGCGCGGTCCTCATCCTAGTCGCTGCCGGGTGACCGCCCGGGCGCGGCCGGACCGCCGCCGGCGGACCCCCGGCCGTCGCGCGGCACCGCTCCCGCCGCGGCCCGGGCGCGGTCGTCCCGGCGGCCGCGCTTGAGCGCGGCCTGCAGGCGTTCCTTGGCGCGGGTCCGGCGGAAGCGCTGGAGCTGCGCCATGACCTGGTCGCGGGTGAGGTCGTTGCGGCGCGCGTGCTTCTTGATCTCCCATGGGAAGTAGTACGGCTCCCACGGGATCTCGTCGTCCTCCCGCCACGTGCCGTTCACGAGGTAGCGCACCACCGTGTTGAGGAAGGCCATCACCGGCACCGCGAACAGGGCCCCGGCGATGCCGAAGAGGATGGTGCCGGAGGCGACGGCGAGGAACACCGCGAGGGGGTGCAGGGAGACGGCACGTCCCATCACGAGCGGCTGCAGGACGTTGGACTCGATCTGCTGGATCAGGAGCACGAACCCGAGCATGGCCAGGGCGGTGCCGAAGCCGTTGGCCACGAGGGCGACCAGTACGGCCACGGCGCCCGTGAGGACGGCACCCACGATCGGGATGAAGGAGCCCAGGAACACCAGGATGCCGATGGGCAGCGCGAGCGGGACGCCGAGCATGGCGGCGCTCAGCCCGATGCCCACCGCGTCCACGAACGCCACGAAGCCCTGGATCCGCGCGTACTGCACGAGCGAGGTCCAGCCCCGGCGCCCGGCGCCGTTGACGGCCCGCCGCGCGCTGACCGGGAACAGCCGGACCAGGAAGAGCCAGATCCGCTCCCCGTCCATGAGGAAGAACAGCAGCGTGAAGAGCATGATGATGATGCCGGTCAGCACGCTGCCCGCCGTCGAGCCGAAGGACATGGCCCCCGAGAGGATGGCCTCGCTGTTGTCCTGGATCGTGGTGCCGAGGTCGTCGATCCAGTCGTTCACGCTGTCGGCGCTGAGGTTCAGGGGCCCGTCCTCGAGCCAGCCCAGCAGCTGCTGCGTGCCGACCACCACGTTCTCGGACAGCTGGGCGAAGCCCAGCACGATCTGCCGGCCGGCGAGCACCAGCAGGCCCGCCACGAGTCCGATGAGCAGGAGGACGGCGAGTCCCGAGGCCGGTCCCGCCGGCATGTGCCGTCCCCGCAGCCACTTCACCAGCGGGAACAGGAGCCCGGCAAGCAGCCCCGCGATGAGCACGGGGATGATGACCACCGTGATCGTCGACAGCATGTAGCCGAGCAGCCCCACGGCCGCGAGGATGATGATGAGCCGCCACGACCACGCCGCGGCCACCCGCACGGAGACCGCGACGCCCCCCGCGGCGTTGCCGTGCAACGGGGGGAGCTCGTTGCTCGGCCCCGGCCGCTGGGGCCGCTCGGCGTCGTGCGAAGTCGAAGGCATGGGGACATCTTGGCACGCCCGTACGACCGCTCGGCGACGCCCGGCCGGGACCGCCGGACGCCCCCGGGAGGCGCCGGTCCCGCCCGTGCCGCGCGCACGGTGGAAGACTGTCGGCATGTCACGCACGTTCCTCCGCGTCCTCGCCCAGCGCCGGCCGGCTCCCGCCCTGACCCCGGACGCCCCGCCGCGGGAGGAGCTCGAGGCCGTGCTCCGCGCCGCCGCGGGAACCGCGGCCGCCGATCCGGGGCTGAGCTGGCGGGTGGCCGTGACCACCCGCCGCTCCGCGCCGGAGCTCGCGGCGGCGCTCGCGGGGATGACCCGGGTGCCCAACATGTCCGCGCCCTTCCCGCGGCTCAAGAGCAAGCAGCTGCGCCGGCTCGCCGCATTCCGGGGCGCCCTGAAGTGGGCGAGCACGGGGGGCCTGGGCTGCGCGCTCGTCTTCAGCCCGGACGACGCCCTGGGCGTGCCCCGCAAGGAGCAGCTGCACGCGGCGCACGGGGCCCGCCCACTGCTCGAGGCCGCGTTCTGGGCCGCCGGCTGGGGCACCGTCTGGGCCCACCGCGAGGGCGCGGCCGAGGACGGCTCCGTCCGCGCCTTCTACGGCCTGGCCGAGGAGGAGAAGCTCCTCGGCTGGCTGTTCGTGGGCCGCCCGCCCCGCGGTGTGGCGGCCGAGCACGCGGCCACCCGTCCCACGCCCGGGCCCCGGATCTCGTACCACTGAGCACCCCGCAGCGCTGGTGGATCCTGCACCCCTGTGGACCCGGCTCCGCTGTGGACCCGGTTCCGCTGTGGACCCGGTTCCGCTGAGGACCCGGCACCGCTGAGGCTCCCGTACGGCTGTGGACCCGGTGCCGCCGATCCCGCCCCGCGGCCGCGTGCCGGGGCACGACGACGGCCCGGGACCCGCGGTGCGCGGGTGCCGGGCCGTCGTTGGGTGGTGCATCCGGGGGGCGAGGACCTAGCTCGAGGTCATCTCCCGGATGATCGCCAGGATGCGCAGGATCTCGACGTAGGTCCAGATCAGCGTGACCGTCAGGCCGAAGGCCGCGGACCAGGCCATCTTCTCGGGGACACCGACCTCGACGCCGCGCTTGATGTTGTCGAAGTCCAGCACGAAGCTGTAGGCGGCCAGGAGGATGGCCACGGCGCCGATGAGCAGGCCCAGCCAGGGGCCGAGCGGGCTGTCCGTGCGGATGTTGAAGCCGAACAGCAGCACCGCGCCCAGGTTGACCAGCGCGAAGAGGGCGTAGGCCATGAGCGCCACCATGAAGATCTTGGTGGCCCGCGGGGAGGCCCGGACCTTGCCGGACCGGAAGAGCACCAGCACCGAGACGAACACGGCGATGGTGCCGATCACGGCCTGCACCACGATGCCCGGGTACATGGCCTCGAACATCCCCGAGATGCCGCCCAGGAACAGGCCCTGGAACACGCCGTAGGCGAGGATCAGCGCGGGCGAGGGCTCGCGCTTGAACGCGTTGACCAGGCCGAGGACCAGACCGATCAGGGCACCGGGGATGGTGAGGATCGGCATGATCCAGCCGGCGAGCGCGCCGACGACCACGGCGCCGAGCACCGTGGCGGTGCGCATGATGACGTCGTCGTAGGTCATCCGGCCGGTCTGGTTCGTCCCGGCGGCCGGGGCGTTGTACATCGAGTCGAGGCGCTCGGCCGAGTACGGGGCGCCCTGCTGCGGCCGGCCGTAGCCGCCCTGCTGGTAGCCGGTCTGCCCGTAGCCGGGCTGCTGCTGGTAGGGGGTTCCGTAGGAACTCTGTCCGTACTGGTTCCCGTAGGACTGGGCGCTGCCTGCGCCCGACTTCGAGAGATCGCGGAGAAGCGGGTTTCCGCCGGCCATTGAGGGGTCCTTCCGTGGCACTGATGTGCGAGATGTGCCTCCAGGGTAGCAACGCGAGCCGCACGGAAGCAGGAGAACTGCTGTGCTTAAGCCGAGGGCGTGCGAGCCGTCCCGCCGGGGGGCGGGCGGTGGCCCCCAGGAGAGCGGACAGACAAGTCTTTGCTGCCGCACACATGCTGGGGGGAACGACCGTCGTCCCGCCCCGGAGGCCCGCCATGCCCGAGTCCCCCGCCCACTGGGTGCCGCTGGCCGCGATCCCGGTCCTGCTCGTCGTCGGAGCCCTGGCCGTCCTCCACTGGAGCCGCTACCTCGCTGCGCTCGGCCGGCTGCACCGCGCGCAGACCTCCCCGGGCGCCGCCCCGGCCCGGCACTCCGCGGCGTGGCTCGAGCTCCGCAGCGACGAGCACTACCGCCGGGCCTACCGCCTCACCTGGGCGGTGGCCGGGGTGCTCGCCGTGGGCCTGACCGCCGCCGTGCTCGCCGGCTGAGCCGCGGCGCGCCCCCGTGGTCCACCTGCCCGGCGCCGTCCTCCTCTACGGCTGCCTCCTCGTCGCCGGGGCCGGCGCCACGGCCCTGTGGAGCCTGGCCCAGGTCGCGCTCGACCTGGCGCCGACCGCGCGCCGCCGGTCCCCCGGAGCCCGCGCCTGCGCCCGGGGCCACCTGGGGCGCGCCACGACCGCGGCCGCCGTGGCCCTGCTGACCGCCGGAGTCCCCTCGTTGCTGCACCACCTGCACTGGCTCACCGTGCTCGCGGGAGCCGCCTGAGCCGGTCCGAGAACACCGCTCCACCCCCTCCGAACGTCACACTTCGTGATGAAGCCGTGATCTTCCGTTAGATCTGTTCGCATTGATTTGCATATGAGAACCTTTTCCGGGATCCCCCCAATTCCAGGAGTTCGCCCATGCAACGATCCATGCTCGCCCCCACCCTGTCCGCCCTGACCCTGGCCCTCGTGCTGGCTCCTCTCACGCCCGCCACGGCCTCCCCCGCCGAGAACGCCACGACCCTGCTCCCCCAGCAGGTCAGCGACGAGGCACCGCCCGAGATCACCGACCGGATGATCGTCAAGTACCGCACCCCCATGAGCGACGCCGAGTCGGAGCAGGTCGTCGAGGACGCCGCCGCCGAGGCCGACGTCCCGGAGGCCGAGGAGACCACCGAGGTCCGGACCACGGGCGACGGCGCGGCCGTCGTCGAACTGGCCGGCGAGGTCTCGACCGACCAGGCCGAGAAGCTGGCCGAGGAGCTCACCAAGGACCCGGCCGTGGCCTACGCCGAGCCCGACCGCCTCGTCTCCACCGCCCGGATCCCCGGCACGGACGAGGCGGAGCCGGAGGGCATGGGCTCCGTCGCCGCGACCGCCACCGACCCCGGGGTCCCGTCCCTGTGGGCCCTCACCAACCTGCGGGCCTACGAGGCCTGGGACACCGCCACCGGCAAGGGCGTCACGGTCGGGGTCGTCGACACCGGCTTCGCCAACCACCCGGACCTGGACTCCCAGACCATCGGCGGCTACGACTTCGTCTCCACCGACTTCCTGGGCAACGACGGCAACGGCCGGGACACCGACGCCCGCGACCCGGGCACCTACTCCACGGCCGGGCAGTGCTACAGCGGCTCCGCGGCCACCAACTCCATCTGGCACGGCACGCACGTGGCCGGCACCGTGGCCGCCAAGCGCGACGACTACGGCACCGTCGGCGTCGCCCCCGACGCCACCCTCCTCAACGCCCGCGCCCTGGGCGCGTGCGGCTACGGCTACGTCTCCGACATGGCCGACGCCGTGCGGTGGCTGGCCGGCGACGCCGTAGGCGGGGTCCCCGCCCCGCCCAAGCGCGCCGACGTGATCAACATGTCCCTGTCCATGGGCGGATCGTGCCCGGCGACGCTGCAGAACGCCATCAACACCGCCTGGTTCCGGAACATCCCCGTGGCCGTGGCCGCGGGCAACAGCGGCCGCCCGGCCATCGAGTACGCCCCGGGCAACTGCTACAACGTGATCACGGTCGGCGCCATCGGCTCCGACCGGGTCCGGGCCAGCTACTCCAACCACGGCGGCGCCGTGGACATCTACGCCCCCGGCCACCACATCCTCTCGGCGGGCAACACGGGCAGGACCACGCCGGTCGCGCCCAACAGCCGCTTCGACTACGGCACCTCGATGGCCACCCCACACGTGGCCGGCACCCTGGCGCTGCTCAAGCAGAAGAACCCGACGCTGAGCTCCGACCAGTACAAGCAGCTGATCCTGGACTCGGGGGACGCCTGGTCCACCCTTCCCGGGGGCAAGACGCTGAACTCCCACGACGCGCTCTGGATCACGAAGCCCGACGTCACCGTGACACCAGCGGCACCCACCCCGACCTACACCACGAAGGGCGCGATCGGGTCCCTGTACCAGCGGATCAAGAGCGAGACGGGCGCGCCGACCTCCCACGAGCAGGCCATCGCCGGCGGGGTCCGCCAGACCTTCACCAAGGGCACCGTCTACTGGTCCTCGGCCACCGGGGCCTACTGGGTGCGGGGCGGGGTCGAGTCCGCCTACAAGCGCAACGGCACCGCTGCCGGCGTCCTGCGCTTCCCGCGCTCCGACGAGAGGTCCAACGGCATCGGCGGGGCCTACCAGCTGTTCCAGAACGGCCGGATCCTCTGGTCCTCCCGCAGCGGGTCCCACGCCCTGACCGGGGCCATCGACCGGACCTACGCCGCGGCGGGCAGCGAGAGGGGCACCCTCGGGTACCCCACCGCGGACCGGCGGACCAACGGCATCGGCGGGTACTACCAGACCTTCCAGAACGGCCGGATCCTCTGGAGCTCCGCCCACGGGGCGCACGCGGTCACCGGCGCCACCAGCGCGGCCTACTCCCGCGCCGGCAGCGAGCGGGGATCCCTGGGCTACCCCACCGCCGGGGCCGTCTCCGACGGACGGGGAGGCACCTCCCAGTCCTTCCAGAAGGGCAGGATCGTCTGGAGCACCTCCAGCGGGGCGCACTACCTCAAGGGCTCGATCGGCGGGCGGCACGACCGCTCCGGCGGCACGGCCGGCGCGCTGGGCTACCCCACCTCCGACGAGGCGCCCACCAGCACGGGCGGGGCCTTCCAGGTGTTCCAGAACGGCCGGATCTACTGGAGCCCCAGCACCTACGCCCAGGAGATCAAGGGCTCGATCGGCAAGGCCTACGTCGCGCTCGGGGGGACGACCAGCCGCCTGGGCTTCCCCCGGACGGGTGAGATCACCCGCGCCGACCGGTCCGTGGTGCAGTACTTCCAGGGCGGCTCCATCACCTGGCGCCCGGGAGGATCGATCCGGATCGACTACCGCTGATCCGGCACCGGCCCCACAGCGGCCCCGCTCCGTCCTCGGAGCGGGGCCGCTGCGCGTCCGGGAGGCCGGGGCGTGCCAGCTGCCGGCCGTCCCGTGGTCCGGCGACCGGTCAGTCCACGAGCTCTCCGCACGCCAGCAGCAGCGCGACGGCCGAGGCCGTGGTGGTGTCACCGATCCGGCCGGCCCTCAGCAGCTCGAGCAGGCTCTGCGCATCGACCCACTCCACCCCCGGGATGCCGGCCGGCTCCAGGGCATCGCCGTACTCGGCATCGGTGCGGCGCGCGACGGCGAGCAGGGCGTCGATCCGCTCCTCCTTGCGCTGGTCGGCGTACAGGACTCCCAGCGGGGCGATCACCGCCGCGGACATGCCCGATCCGAACTCCTCCTCCAGCAGCAGTGCGCCACCGGCGCGCAGCTCCTCCCGGTCGACCACCGGCCCCTGCGGGAACGTCAGCATCTGTGCGCCGGGACTCAGCTCGGCCGGCACCAGCCCGTAGCGGACCCTGGTGCCGGAGCCGTCGTGGACGCGCGGGACCACCACCATCGAGCGGCGGGCCGGCACCGGATGCGCTGGTGCGCGTTCGTCCTGAAGGATGTCGGTCATCGAAGTGCTCCTCGTGTCGTGGGGCGCATCGGAGCCCGTGCCGTCGGACGGCGCGGGCGATGCACCCCGTCAGCCTACGATCCGGATCTCACAGGTGACCGGGAGAGCCGTTCGTGGATCCCGAGTGCCCCCAGTCAGACTCGAACTGACACTGCGCGAGATATGGTTCCGCAACTCGCACACCTGCGGTGAACCACGAGAACAGCTCTAGTGGGCGGGCGTTCCGGTGAATTCGAGTGCAGCCCGACGCGGTGACAACGGAGGATAGATAAAGAATCCTGTCGAAAATAGAGGATAGACGGCGAACGCGTTCACCACCGGCTTGAACTTCCGTCCTTCACGATCCGCCGGGTTGAACGGGATGGCACGCTCGTGCACCGCGATCTGCAGCGCCTCGTGCAGGATCCGCCGGCACACGTTGGCCGTGCTCGCCCCGCCCTTCACGTGCGCCCCGCCGTACTGACCGGGTCGCTGCACCGCGATCTGCGCCAGCCGGTCTTCGATCATCTGACAGGTGACTGCACCGACCCGCCACTGCATGGCCTCGCCCAACTGCTCCACCGCCGCGGACATCGAGCGCACCGACTCCGTCCACCAGTCGCTGGCACGCTGGGAACTGCGGGATCTGCGGTGCTCGCGCCGGCTTGACCGCTGCATGAGTTCTCTCCTCGGTCGCGGCTCTCGCGGCAGCCTCCCGGGCCGCCGCCTGGTGCGGGGCCTCCGGCCACTGGTCATCCGGATGCGGCATGGGTGCCGGCCATCGTTCCGGCGGCGCCGGGGTGGAGCCGTACAGCTCGGCGATGAACAGCTCGCATCCCTCTGCCGTGACCGTGCGGCGCTGCGGAGCCACCAGACCGGCCTCGATCATGGCCTGGGAGACGGGGGCTCTGGACATCCCAGTGGTCTCCATGACGTCGCCTGCCAGCTTCTCCCGGCGCGGGTCCTCTATGGTCGGATCGTCGAGGTTGGCGCGGTGGGCCTTGAAAGCCTCTCGAATCCTGTCCCGGCGGAGCGCGCGAGCTCGAGCTTTCGCGTCAGCGGCTGGTGTCATGACCCGACCCGAGGTCTCCTTCTGCGGCGCGGCCGTGAGCTTGGCCCGGTTGGCAGGGAACCGACGAGCCTCCCGCAGGAAGTTCTCCGCCTTCCCCACGGTCAACCCTCGGTGGGAGTATGAGATCTTCGTGGCACGCATGATCGTCAGGACGTCGACCTGGCTCATCCCCATAGCTCCGGCCGGCCTCCGGATGAGGACGTCACCGGCGGGCGTAGGCGCCCCGGGGCGGTCCTTCGCCATCTGGCGCCGGGCGTCGTCCAGCACCGCGCGGGCCTTGGCCTGACCGCTGGCACCGGCGTTGGCGGGTCGAATCGGATCTGCGGTCATCTGCGAGCTCCTGGAGGAAGCGGCGACGGGGACGTCCCGGAGACCGTCTCGGGCCGCAACGCGCGGACCCTGGCGACCGAGCGCGGCTGGCTCACCGGCCCAGTTCCCGCCTGAACGACCGCACCACCGCTAGGTTCTGACCAACAGCGCTCCTCCAGCGCGCCCTGACCGAAAGGCCCCCATGGGCGACAACGCGACCATCGAGACGATCTTCGGGCTGATCTTCCTCCTCCCGTACCTGATCGGCCCCGCACTGCTCGCAGCCCTGATCGCCGTCGCCGCCCCGATCTGGCGCGGCCGCCGACCGGTCGGCAACCAGCGCCGCATCGCCTCGATCCTCCTGGTGCTCCTGAGCCTGTTCTGGGCGGTCCAGCTGATCGGCTGGGCCATGGACCTCGGGGTCTACGGCCCCGCGCTGATGATCGGTCTGTTCACCGCATCGGTCTTCACCCTGGTGCGGCTGTACCAGGCACCCGCCGCCGACCCCACCCCCTGACCAAAGGACTCCACCGTGGAGAACATCCCCCTGCTCCTGTTCGGCGCCGGCTACTTCATCATCGGCCTGGGCATCCCCGCCGGACTCGTGGTCGGCCAACTTGTCCTGGCCTGGCCTGCGCTGCGGGAGACCCGTCCGATCGACTCCGGGCGCCGCACCGGCGCCGGAGTGCTCGCCATGATGTCCCTGCTGTCGGTCGTGCCGTTCGTCCCTGCCGCGCTGTCGGGCAAGGTGATCCCCCTGGTGCTCGTGGGCGTGCTCGCGGGCGTCTCCGCATTCACCCTCATCCAGCTGTACCGCACCAACCCGGCACCGAGGACCGAGAGGCCCCGTGGGACCTGACCCGCTGCTCGGCACAGCGCCGCTCCTCGTCACAGGGGTTCTGTCCACGGTCCTGCTCACCCTTGCTGTGACCACGCTGCCGGTACTGCGCGGCCACCGGGTGACGGAACCCCGGATCCGCGCCGCCCGCTGGGCCTCGGCTGGAATCCTGATCGCCGCGGCGCCCATCATGTTCACGGAGTCGGCCGACGGCATGCACGGGTTCATCCTCGGGGCCGGCATCATCTCAGTGGCCGCAGTGACCCTGCTGCGCCCGGCCCGAAAGGTGATCCCGTGACCCGCCGACGCATCTTCAAGGAGGACGCCTGGAGCTCCCTGGAGCCGCTCCAGAAGGGCCTGGTCCTTGGGGTCGGGATCGGGGTGGTCCTCTGGGCGTTCACCGGGACGCTGTCGTGGCTCGCTGTCGGCGTCTTCGTCGGAGTCGGCATCGGTCACCATGTCGGTCGGCGCCGGGCGCGCACCCAGAGGCCGACGCCCACGCCTCCCCTGAGACTCCCCACAACCCCACCGCCGCGACGCACGCCCACCCCGAAGGTGCTGACCGAGCAGGAGCGCGAGTCCCGCCTGCACTCCTCCGCCCACTTCCAGGGCCTGCGGCTGGTCGCGGGGAAGCAGGACCGCGTCTCGTCCCTGGCGCAGATGCAGAAGACCATCGGTGGCTTTCCGTCCGAGCGCTACGAGGCCGAGCTGGACGCCGCCCTGACCGGGATCGAGCAGGAGCAGGTGAGGGCCCGGGCCCGGCGCGCCGAGTTCGTGGCCGAGGCCCGGGCGATGGATGCGCTCAACGCGGTGTTCTCGATCTACTACTTCAACAGCCGCCACTCCACCCACCCCCAGGAGGCCGGCCTGGGCTCCATCAAGCTCTACGAGGCGCTGGGCGACCTCTACACCGAGGAGCAGATCGAGGCGGCGAAGGCCCGCTCCAGCGCCCTCATCGAAGAAGGCTGGACCTGCGCGTACTACCCCGACGACAACGGCCGGCAGATCCAGCAGCTGCGCGAGCACCACCCCGGCTTCACCGATACCCATCTCCACAAGGCCGCAGACTGGGGCTACTTCATGAACCGCTGACCCGGTCGCTCGCCGGGGCGTGTCCGCACGTATGGAGCCCATGACGACCCCGCCGAGGTCGACCCGCTCACCGTCAACGACGGCGACACCCACCCCAGCTGCCGCCACCGTCCCGGTCGATGGCGCAACATCGAGGAGATCCACCGTGACAGATCGCGACCCGAACCGTCCTACCCTGCGCGAATGGTGGGACGAAACTCCTGTCGCCGCCCGCCTGATCTTCGTGTTCGCCTTCATGGCGCTGTCCGGCTGGATCTTCGAGGACTTCTACCGCTGACAGATGCCCTGACCGTCGCAGCTGGCCAAGCTGGATAAGCCGATGACAATTGCCGAGGCCGCCGACGAGGACGGGGTCCTGACCGCGGTCGTGGAGGTCTCCCTCTACGCCTTGTTGGAGGGCCGGGCCAATGAGGAAGCCGGCGAGGACTACGCGGTCGTGCGCGAGATGGTTCAGGAGCGCCCCGAGCCGGCGCAGATGGGCTACGAGATCATCGGCGCGTCACCGACCAACATGCTCACCCTGGTCGCCCGCTTCGACCTGCGCGAGGCCCTGGGATTCGGCTGTGACCCCGAGGAGCTCGACGAGATGTTCGGCATCTCCGGCTGACCCCACCGCCCGTGACGTGCGCACGCCCCGGACTCCACCACGGAGACCGGGGCGTTCCCCGCCTGGTGCGTCAAACTATGCCGAGCTGCTGGGCCATGGACATCATGTCGAGGTAGCGGTGCTCCACCTCGGTCGTCCCGCTCTCGTCGTGCCGGTTGAAGACGGCCATGGGGACGGACACCCTCCGGCCAGAGGGCTCGATCACCCCCAGGGGAGTCGTCAGCGGCCCTGTGTGAGTGCCCACGAACAGCAGCCGCATCGCTGCCGTGGGGCCATCGATCGCCACCTCTTCGATCTCCAGCTTCATGTCCGGCATCGCGGTGATCCATTGCTGGAAGTCCTGCTGGATAGCTGCTCGGCCGCGTACCGGCTCAGGCGAGGCAGCGGTGTAGACGACGGCGTCCGGGCCGTAAGTGGATGCAGCCCCTGCGGCATCGTGGGCGTTGATGGACGCGATGACGTGCTCGACCTGCTCCCGGCGGTCCATGCCCTCGCCCGGGACTGGTCCGACGACGGACGTGTGGGTGTCGCTCATGGTGATCTCCGCTTCTGGTGGGCCCAGGCCCCACCCGCTCGGCAGGGCCGGCACTCGACGGTAGGCGCCGGCTGAGTGGGGCACCAAGGAGTGCGGCCGCATCGTCGCAGGCTCGTGACTCAGGGCGTATACATGACGCCTCCCATCCCGCCGACGATCGCTCTTGCGCCCCACCACGTGCCCCGGGCACTTCGTTGCGTCGGCTACCGGCGCCGGGCCCGCCTGTCCTGCCGGTCGCCGGCACGCTGCTGGGCTCGCCGGCGGATCCGCGATCGCTGTTCCCGGGTCCAGAACGGACCGAGTTTCCACCACAATCCCAAGGAAACAACCACCACGCCGACCAGGACGGCCGCACCCCACCCGTAGAGCAATCCGACAACGACGATCACGAAGATGCTCAGTGCGTCGATCAGCACGTCAGACCACCACGCACGCTCAGGCCATTGCCGTTGCTCTGTCACGGCTGGCTGCTCCGTCCGCGGCGGCGCCGACCCTGCAGCCACTCGTAGAACGACAGCGACACCGCAATCAGAACCGCAGCGATGGTGAGCCCGGTCAGGGCTGGCTCGAACCCGGTCTCCGGCGGCCAGGTGCCCAGCTGCGCCAGCACCAGGAACGCCGCGCCGATGAGGATCGCAATCAGGTGCCCGCGCAGGGACCGGTCCGGTGTCATGGCCTCTCCCGCGGGTCGATATCCTCGCCGCGACGAGCCCCCGAGGACCACAGGTTGCTCAGCAGCAACGCGGCCACACCGATCGCGGTCATCCACCAGTTCCACTCGCCCAGGATCAGGCGCAGCCCCACGATGAGGGCGACGATGATCGCAGCTTGGAAGAGCACCTGCTGCCATCGCCTCGACACGCTGCACTCCTTCACGCTCAGCACCTTGCTTGTTCGCATCGTCGCACGGTCCGGCGCCGGTGGGCGTCGCCTCATCCGGGGCCGGCGACCGCCGGCGGCATCCCGCGGCGGGCGTCCATGGCCCGGGCGTGAACCATCTCCATCCGGCCGTAGATCAGCGCGGTCGTCCCGAGGATCGGCGCCGGCGTCAGGGCAGAGAGCGGCCCGACGAAAATCAGCAGCAGCAGCGGGATTGCCCATCCCAGCACCGCGGCACCCCACCCCATGAAGACCCCGCCCTGGGCCTGGGTCACGTAGTCATAGACCGCCGGCAGCGGATCCGGGTCGCCCTCGTCCTCCAGTCTGGCGTGCCGGACGTGGGTGCGCTGGATCCCGATGAAGCACACTCCGAGGGTGAGCAACCCGAGCACAGCGTTGGAGAACCCGTAGCCGCCGATGGCCACCATCCAGGCCAGGGCCGCCGGTACGCTCTACCAATGCCCGACTCGAGCCCGGAGGTTGCCCCATGACCGACCACTCTCCGCCTCCACCGCGCCGGACGGTCTGAGTGCGCATCGACCGGCGGCTCACCGGTCTAGAGCACGGCGCGTGGCGCAGCCTCAGGGCTGTGCCGCTGCGGTGGTGGGTCCGTACCGCAACTGTGGCGCTGGTGCTGGCGATCGCCCTGTACGTGCTCGGCCTCAACGTCGGGTGGATGGACTGGTTCCGTGACCTCGTAGACCGGTGGTGGCGGTTCTACGACGACGTCCTGGCTCGGGTGAGCCCTTGGGCAGCGCTCCTGCCTCTGGCGATCGCCTACGTGGCCTAGCCGACCAGTGGTGGAAGCGTGCCGCATGGGCCCTCGACGCCGCCTCGGAGGGCAAACCCCATGTCCGCCAGCGGTTCGGGGACAAGGCGATCGACGAGCTGCTGGAGTCGAGGATGGCTCCGACCGCGGACCTCACGATGTTCGATGCCGTCGTCGCCGAGCGGTACTCGGGGCTCTTGCGCGAGGTCGCCCACGGCGATCCCACGGTCGCTCGTCCGCCCGGCGCTCCCCCGGGCGTGGACGACTCCCAGGCAGGAGGAGGACAATGACCGTACGAACTTCCCAGAGGAGGGGTGTTCCCATGACGACGACAGCTCACAATCAGCAGGCGTCCGCCGGGTCCGCCGGGTCCGCCGACGATGCTCTTCGCCATGCCGCGTCGGTCTTGGACGTGGAAGTGGACACCCTGCGCGCGTTGCGTGCGAAGTCCCCGTACCGCGAGGTTCCGGTGCGGCTGTGGCTGATGGGCGAGGAGCCGATCTACGTCTCCACGCAGAAGCAGGCCGACGAACTGCGCGCCGTGGACAAGTCCTACCGCCTCGTGACCCGCTGAACCACCGCCCCGCCGCTCGCACCGAGCCGCGGGGCGGTGCCATGTCCTCAGCCGGGACCAGCCGCACACATACCAGTCATGACGACCTTCGTAGACCACCGGCACCCGCGCGCCACCGACGGCCGCTTCGCAGCCAAGGACCACCCCGAGGCCGAGCTCGAGCTCGGGGCGCCGGCCATCACCTTGTCCGAGGCGACCGGCGACTGGGGCCCGAGCTTCCACGACATGGACTCCCGGCCCGCCTACGACTACACCCCGACCGAGCGCGCCGCCGCGGCGTTCCGCGCCCAGTTCGGTGCCGCACTGGACGCCGAGGTGGATGGGGAGTACTGCTTCGAGGGCCCGAACCGCCAGGTGCTGAAGATCCAGGCAGCGGGTCGCGTCGCGGTGAACTTCCCCGGCCCCACCGGCTACGCCGCCGAGGCGAACATGCTCTTCGTGATGGACCCGCTGCCGCTGGGCCGGCTCGGTTCTGACCTGGACGGCGAGGTTTGCCGTTGGCTGGTGGGCCCTGATGACTTCAACGCCGAGGACGCGCTGAAGGTCCTCGCCTCCTATGGTTGCCCGAAGCGTTTCGAGGACATCAATCGGGCGATCGTCAAGCTCGAGCAGCGAACGCGGCCAGACGCTTCCCTGCTCCTGCAGGTTCTGTTGTCGCCGTTGGGACGACTGCTACGGTGCGACGAGCAGGCACCGGGCGAACACGTCGCTCACCGCCTCCGACTCCCCGAGGAGCACCGCGCGATGAGCACCCCCATCTGGCAGAACTCCGAGATCCTCACCGCCGCGGCCGGCCCTCAGAGCCCGCAGATCCAGGCCGTCTTCGCCAAGGCGGTCGACATCGGCCTCGACGAGTCGCAAGCGCTGCGCAAGGCCTCCGAGCTCCACCAGAAGTTCGTCACCGACAACACCCCCGCCGAGGTCGACTACGACGCGCTCGGTCTCGCCGCCGTGAAGCTGGCGGTCAGCGCCGCGGCCGCCGCCGGGCGACAGGACGCCCTGGACCAGATCCTCGGCTCGTGGCGGAACCTGTCCCAGGCGATCGCAACGGACCTGTTCCTGCAGATGCACCGGCACACCCGCCCGGATGCCACGCCGCCGTCCGGGGACGCTCTGGAGCGCGCCGCTGCGGCAACGGCCACCAGCTTCGAGATCCCGGTGGGCCACGCCCTGATCGGACTGGCCGCCCGGGACCTGATCGACCCCGACGGCTTCCCGCAGGACGCCTACGACTTCCTGACCACCCCGTGGAACTGGGCCTTCGGCGCCGCCCACCCCGACGACGACACCGGTGAAACGGTGCAGGGCTCGTGAGCGAGGGTCTGGCCGCCTGGGCGCAGTCCCGCCCGCAGCCACTCCCGGAGGCGCAGGTGCCGGCCGACGGGCGGATGACGCCGATCGAGCTGAAGGTCGTGCGCGAGGCACTGGGCCTGTCGCGCGAGCTGCTCGCCGCGGCCCTGAACGTCGGGGTGCGCTCGGTCGACGACTGGGAGTCCGGCCGGCGCCCCATCCCCGACGGGGTGCGCGACGACGTGGAGCGGATCGAGGCGTACACCGCCGAGGTCGCCGACCAACTGGCGGCCCACCTGCTCGAGCACGCCGGGCCCGGCCCGCTCTTCGAGGTCTACGACCGCGACGCCGACATGCCGGCCCTCGACCTGCCGGACGCACCCTTGCCACCCACGGCCCGGTGGTGGCGGGCGGTCGCCCACCGGGTAGCCGAGGACGTGCCGGGTCTGCGGATCGTCGAGGCGCCGAAGTCGCCCAGCCCGCAGCTCCGCTGAACCCATGCTTGTGCACAGCAGTGGGGCTGCCGTGGCGCGGTCGGGCTCTCTGAGCTGGAGATGTCGGCGAGCCGCTGCGAGCGGCCCGACACAGCGCGAGCCACGTCGGGGGGCGTGGTCTCGCCGCGTACAGCGCCCCTGTCGGCGCTCGTCGCCCGTGGCGGCCCCGACGTGTTGGCGGGGCCGCCACGGAGCCGGTCAGCCCGAAGGCGCTCAGTCCCCGGACATCAGGAAACCGCCGGCGGCCAGGAACAGCGCCGCCGAGACGGCGAACAGCGCCGCGGCAGCACGACGACCCCGGCCCTGGGGCATCGTGCCCTTGCCTTCGACCAGGCCATGCGCCAGGAACGCCAGCCCGGCGGTCAGGAACCCGAGAGCGAGCAGGTTGAGCCGCAGCGACGTCGGCATCAGCTGTCTCCCGGGGTGAGCATGATGGCGACCAGCGTGCAGAGCAGTGAGGCGGCCACCAGCACGAGCGCGGCCTTCCGGTCCCGGGCGCCCCGGTCCTTGCCGCGGGTCTCGACCCACCAGCGGATGAGGAACAGGAACCCGGCCAGCAGCAGTGAGTAGCCGGCCGCCCGGAGGATCTCGTCGGCCGGCATCAGCAGGACACCGCCTCGGTCACACCTGTCTGCGCCATGCCGCCAGCGTAGCGACGCGCGAGCGCAATCCCACGTGGTCGGTCAGGCGGTCTGCTCGGTGGTCAGGACGGTCACCACTGGTCCTCCGCTTCCTCCAGCGCCTGGCGGGTCTGCTCGGCGTCGAGGGTGGTGTCGTCGGGGTGGCCGAAGGAGTGCATCTTCGTCGCGATCGCCGCGTCCAGGGGGCGCTCATTGATGCCGATGGTGACGGTGGCATCCGGGTTCTCGGCCAACGGCGCGTCACGGCGCTGCTCGGCACGGTGGAAGGGATCGAGGTCCTGATGGGGCCCCTCGACGAAGACGCGGGTGATGGTGTCACCCTGCGGGGGACGACGGTGAGCACGGCGACGGCCTGCTCCTGATCAAGGACGGTCATGGGAGGTCTCCTGGGTTCTGGCGGTTCTGGGCCTCATGCGTGCGGCAACCCGTCTCGAAGATGTGCACACCGGCCGGCGATGCTCGTGACATGGCATGCGAAGGCCATCGCGTTGGTCGGCGCGCATTCCGGCACGGGCAATGTGGCCGACCATGTTGGGCTCATGAATGAGAACTCATCAGTGCCGCCGGCCCAACCGGCCGGACCCGGGCCCGCTGGCCCTGGGACTCGCTCTCCTACGGCGTGGGCAGAGCACAACCGCCCATGCGGTTCTCGTGTAGAAAATGGAGGATAAACGGCGAATCGGCCACCGTTGACGGTGACCGATTCGGCCGGGTTCCGTGCAGTTGCGCGGTTTTTCTGTGCCCCCAGTCAGACTCGAACTGACACTGCGCGGATTTTAAGTCCGCTGCCTCTGCCGATTGGGCTATGGGGGCCGGCCCCGATCGGGTCACCGGGCCGCCGCCCCACCCTATCGCCTCACCGCGGCGCTCCCGAGCCGCCGCGGGATCCGCTCTCGTCGACCGGGCCCGGATCCAGTAAGCTGGCACGGTGGTCGAGCAGCCGGCCGCGACATCGTCGCACCCGCAGGAGGCCGCCCCCGTGGACCACCCCCTCTCCCCTTCCCGCCGGCTCCCGCCGGACGGCGGACACCGCCCCGCACCCGCCCCGGACCGGTGCTCCCCGACGTCCCGCAGGACGACGGCAGCATGAGCGAGGTCGTCGCCCGACCCACCGGCAGGACCTACCTGGCGCCCGACGACGAGTTCCCGGCCGACCTCACCGAGCTGTCCCTGGCCGAGCTGCACGTCCTGCACAGCAGGGTCGGGCGCCAGCTCGACCGGGAGTACCTCGGCGAGGCGGACGGGGCCCACCCGGTCACCCTCGAACGCCACCAGGAGCTGACCGTGGAGCTCGACGCCCGCGAGATCGCCCGCCCCGTGCACACCCGCTGACGGAGGACGGAGCCGCCCGAGCCGCGGACGGGGGCGGCGGGCAGGACCGGTGCCGCACGCGTACCGGCGCTGTTCCGGGACTGCACATCATGCAAAGCACTGGTCACGGAGCGCGCCGCCGCATAGCCTGGGAACCGGTCGAGCAGCGGGCCCCCACTTCTGGTCGAAGGGTTGCCCTCATGAACTCCCAGCTCGCCCCGTCCCCGTCCTGGCCGCCGGCAGCCGCCCCCTCGGCGCCCGATACGTTCCTGGGCCCCGCCGACCCGTTCCCGTCCGACCTGGCAGAGCTGGACCTGACCGAGCTGCAGGTGCTGCACAGCCGCGTCTGCCGCCGCCTCGAGCGCGAGTACCTCACGGATCCGGACGGGCCCCACCCGGTCACGCAGGATCGCTGCCAGGAGCTGGCGGCCGAGCTGGACTCCCGCCAGGACTTCCTCGCCGCGCCGGTGCGCCTCACCGAGGTGACGTCCGGTCCCGCGACGGCACCCGGGGACGAGACCGCCCCCACGCCCGGGCCGTCACGGGAGGAGACCGCACCCTCGCAGGTGACCTTGCGGGAGGTGGAGCCGGCCCTCTCGCCCGAGCCGGTTCCCGTGGACCAGCCGATGACCCGCCACGCCGGCGGCGGGGACGGGGACGGCGCCGAACTCCTCGACCTGGGCCAGGTGCGCCCCGGCGACCGGGTCGAGGTGTGGCAGCGGGGCCTGCTCCGCTGCCGGGGCACCGTGGAGGAGGTCTGTCCGGGCCTGGGCGTCGCGTGGCTGCGCGAGGCCGGGGACGGATACCGGCGGATGATCCACGCCCAGGACAGCGAGCTGCGCCGGCCCCTCGTCCCCGACGTCTCCTGAGCGCCCCGGCACGGCCGGGACGACCCGGACGGGCGGGGCGGTCCCAGGACGTCCCGCCCCGGGAACGGCTCGACCCCGCCCCGGCACAGGCCGGGACGGGGTCGAGCAGGGAACGGATGGGGTCAGAGGTTGGCCTTGCGCGGGGCCGGGGCCTTGCCGGCCGCGACCTGGAACCGCGTGCGCGGGTCCCGCTCGTGGCGCAGCGTGGTGGTGTCCCGGCCGAACACGAAGTTCAGGGCCCACTCGGTGAAGACGCGGGCCTTGCGGTCCACGGTGGGGATCGCGTAGCCGTGGTAGAGCCGGTGCATGGCCCAGGCCGCGACGCCGGAGAACTCGATGCCCTTCTCGGGCAGGCCGGGGAGGCCCTTGATGCTGGCCACGCCCTTGTAGAGGCCCAGCCCGGCGACCGCGCCGAGGTTCTCGTGGTAGTAGTCCTCGAGCGGCTTGCCCGCGCGGGCGGCCATGATGTTCTTGGCCATCGTGTGCGCCTGGCGCACCGCGTGCTGGGCGTTGGGGACGCAGTACCCGCCGACTCCCCCGCCGGTGAGGTCCGGCACCGCGGAGACGTCGCCGGCGGCCCAGGCGCCCTCGAGGGGGCCGTCGTCGCCGGTGATCCGCAGGTCGGCCCCGGCCCGGACGCGGCCGCGCTCGTCGAGCGGGAAGTCCGTGCTCTTGACGAGCGGGTTGGCCTGCACGCCGGCGGTCCAGATCAGCGTGTCGGTCCCGAACTCGCCGGCCGGGGACTTGTCCTGCATGTTGACGAGCTTCAGGTACTTGTCCACCGCGGAGTCGAGCGAGGTGTTGAGCAGCACCTCGATGCCGCGGCTGCGCAGGTGCGCCACGACCTTCTCCGCGCGCTCCTCGGAGACCTCGGGCATGATCCGGCCCATGGCCTCGATGAGCACGAAGCGCAGGTCGGAGACCTGGAGCCGCTCGTTGCGCTCGACCGCGCTGCGGGCCATGTCCTCGATCTCGGCGATGGTCTCGGTGCCGGCGTAGCCGCCGCCGACCACCACGAAGGTCAGCGCCCGGCGCTTGGCCTCCTCGTCGGTGGTGAGGGAGGCGACCTCGATGCGCTCGAGCACCCAGTTGCGCACCGCCACGGCCTCCTCGATGGTCTTGAGGCCGATGCCGTGCTCGGCGAGGCCCTCGATCGGGAAGGCACGGGTGACGGACCCCCCGGCGATGACGATCTCGTCGTAGGCGAGCTCGAAGGTCTCGCCCTCGTCGATGCCCTTGACGGTCGCGGTGCGGTTCGCGTGGTCGACCCCGAGCACGTGCCCGGTGACGATCTCGCAGTCCTTGAGGTGCTGCCGGTGGGGCACGACCGCGCTGCGGGCGGAGACGTTGCCGCCGGCCACCTCGGGCAGGAAGGGGAGGTACATCATGTACGGGTTGGGATCCACCACGGTCACGACTCCGCCGGAGTCCTTGATCCGCTTCTGCAGTTCCTGCGCCACGGTGAAGCCGACGTAGCCTCCGCCGACGATCAGCAGGCGAGGACGGTCCTTGGCCAGTTGAGTGAAAGACATGCCCCCGAGTCTACTCAGAAGACTGTCGATGTCCGTCCCCGCGCAGGGTGCCCGCCCCGTGTTCCGGCGCACGGTTCAGGAGCGCCCGTCCGGGCCCCCATCCGGTCCCCGGTCCGGGCCCTCGGCGACGATGCGGCGGATGTGCACCACGGCCCCCGCCGTGAGGCCGAGCACGAGCAGCCCGAACCCGGCGAGCACCACCACGGGCAGCATCCCGGTCTCGTCCATCGGGGCCACGGGCTCGGGCGGGGCGACCTCCGCCTCGACCTCCTCCGTGACGGGCGCCGAGCTCTCGACGGGGCTCGCCGTGGGGGTCACCTCAGCGCTCCTGCGGTGCACCCGCACCCACTGCTCCATGCTGCCGAGCGGGTTGCGGTCGACCTCGGGCACGTCCTCCGTGAGCGCGGCCTCGACGTCCAGCACCCCGTAGCCGTAGAGCGGGTCCTTGCCCGGCGTCCCCGTGTCCCGGGCGGTGGAGACGATGCGGTTCGCGATCTGGGCGGAGCTCATGTCCGGCCACTTCGACTTGATCAGCGCGGCGGTGCCGGCCACGACGGGGGCGGAGGCGGACGTCCCGGCCCAGGAGGCGTACCGGTCGCCCGGGATCGCGCCCACCATGTCCTCGGAGGGGCCGGCCACGGCGATGGAGATCCCCTGCGAGGAGGACTCCCAGCTCGCCTCCCCGGTCCGCCCCACGCCGCCCACGGTCAGCACGCCGGGGATGGTGGCCGGGGCGCCGACCTGGACGAGCCCGGACCCCCGGTTGCCCGCGGAGGCGACGACGAGCACGTCCTTCTCCTCGGCGTAGAGGAAGGCCTCGTCCCAGCTCTCGGGCCAGGAGGTCGCGTTGGAGCCCACCGACATGTTGATGACGTCCGCGCCGTTGTCCACGGCCCACCGCACGGCGTCCGGGAGCTGCTCGTCGACGCTGCGGACCTCCGGAGTCTCGTCGCCCAGCCACGTGGACACGGCGAGCACCTCGGCGTCCGGGGCCACACCCACGATGCCGGCGGGCCGGCCGGGGGCGTCGTCGTCCCGCCCGCCCGGGGCCACGTGCCCGCGGCCCGCGGCCACGGACGCCACGAGGGTCCCGTGCTCCGGCTCGGTGCCGAGCCCCTCCTGGCCGTCGGCGGCGCCGCCGCCGGAGACATCGGTGCCGCCCACCACGGCGCCCTCGAGGTCCTGGTGCGAGCCGTCCACCCCGGTGTCGATGACGGCGATCCGCACACCCT
Organism: uncultured Kocuria sp.; assembly: GCF_947500125.1. Taxonomy (GTDB): domain Bacteria; phylum Actinomycetota; class Actinomycetes; order Actinomycetales; family Micrococcaceae; genus Kocuria. Next base: position 285,565 of record NZ_CANMRA010000001.1, read on the forward strand.
CCCCCGTGGACTCCTTCCAGGCCTCGCGCACCCCGTACTCGTCCAGCCAGTACTGCAGGGGACGGATCCCGTCCTCGGCGATCCGGGAGGTGTCCGGCGCGCGCGTGGCGCCGTCGCTGGGCACGGGCGCCACGCTGACGGGGTCCTCGATCGGGATGCTGGGGGCGGGCCCGGGCACCGCGGGGCGCGCCTGGGCGGGGCCCGCCCCGGGCAGGGCCAGGGCGCCCGCGCCGACCACGGCCGAGGCCGCGCCCAGCGCGCCCCACCGGGCGAGGGCGCGGTGGCGCGGGGGACGGGGGCGGGGTGCGCTGGAAGACATGTGTCCTTCCGGGTCGGGGGGTCCGGGCGGGTCAGCCGACCTGGGACAGGGCGATCCCGTCCAAAATATCGTGCTCGCTCGCGATCGCCGAGTCCACCCGTCCACCGGTGGCCGCGCCCACCCGCTCGACGATCCGCCGCCACACGAGGGCGCCGCCGCCGATGACGTCGACGCGGCCCTCGTGCATGTAGGGCAGCGCGGCGCGCTCCGCGCGGGTCATGCCCGTGAGCTCCCGGCACGCCTGCGCGATCCGCCCGGCGGGCAGCTCCGCGCCGTCGATCGCCGCGGGGTCGTAGGAGGACAGCCCGAGGGCGTGGGCGGTGACGGTCGTGATGGTGCCGGCGACGCCCACCAGGTGGGTCGTCTCGGCGAGGGGCACGGTCTGCAGGACCACGTCCACGGCGTGGTCGACGTCGCGCAGCACGGCGTCCTGCTGCTCGGGGGTCGGCGGGTTGGACCCGAGGTGGCGCTCGGTCAGGCGCACGCAGCCGATGTCCACGCTGCGCTCGGCGCGCACCCCCTGGGCGTTGCCGAGCACGAACTCGGTCGATCCGCCGCCGAGGTCGATCACCAGGACCCGGTCCTCGGGATCGGCGCCGCCCACGGCGGCCGCCGCGCCGCGGAAGGACAGCTCCGCCTCCTCGTCGCCGCTGATGACCTCGGGGGTCACCCCGAGGCGCTCGCGGATCCCCGCGAGGAAGACGTCCCGGTTGCCGGCGTCACGGGTCGCGCTCGTGGCCACGAAGCGCAGCTGCTCCACGTCGTGCTTCTTCAGCAGCTTGGCGTACTCGTCCGTGGCCGCGAACGTGCGCTCGAGCGCCGCCTCGGCGAGCCACCCGGTGGCGTCCACGCCCTGGCCGAGCCGGACCACGCGCATCTCGCGCACCACGTCGTCGAGCACCGTACGGCCCTGCTCCTCCCTGGTGTCGGCGATGAGCAGTCGGATGGAGTTCGTACCGCAGTCGATGGCGCCTGTGCGCATGGGGAGTCCTCGGGGGTGTCGGGGGCGGGTGGGTCTCAGGCCTCGCGCCAGGCGGGGTCGCAGTGGCAGGCGGCGGGGGTCCACCACTCGCTGATGGCGTCGAGGGTCTCGTCGCCGAGCGGGTTCACGCCCGGCCCGGCCGCGAGCGCGTGGCCGGCCAGCACGTGCAGGCACTTGACCCGCACGGGCATGCCTCCGGCGGAGATGCCCTCGATCTCGGGGACGGGCCCGGTGCCGGCCCGGGCGCCGATCCGGGCGCGCTCGCTGAGGTAGTCCTCGTGCGCGGCCCGGTAAGCGGCCGCCAGCACCTCGTCCTCGGCGATGCGGTCCGTCATCTCGTACATCAGGCCGGCGGCCTCGAGCCGGGACACCGCGGCGGTGATGACGGGGTGGGCCAGGTAGAACACGGTGGGGAACGGGGTGCCGTTGGCCAGCCGGGGGGCGGTGGCCGCCACGAGCGGGTTCCCGCACGTGCAGCGGGCCGGGATCTCGACGACGTCGCGCACGGGGCGCCCGAGCTGCCGGGAGAGGACCTGCAGGTCCAGGGCCGTGGGCTCGACCGTCGCGGCCGTCACCCCGAGCCCCCGGGGCGCGGGTCGGTCGCCGGGCTCGTGTCCGTGCTGGGGGTTCACGCCGTTCCTCACTCCGCGGCGCTGCCGCGGCTGTCCGTCGCCGCGTCCTGCGGCGCGTCGTTCCCGTCCGCCGGGGCGGCCGGGACGCTCTGCTCGGTCTGTTCTGTCTGTCCCGTGGTGCCCGGCTCCTGGGCGGCATCGGGCTCCTGGGCGGGGCCGGACTCCCCGGGGGCCGCGGGGTCGGCGATGCCGTCCGGCTCCTCGGCGGCGTCGGCGTCCCCGCCGGCCTCCGTGTCCTCCGTGTCCTCGGTGCCTCCGGTGCCCGCCCCGGGACCGGCGTCCTCGTAGGCGGAGGCCACGACGGACTGCCAGAGGGCGTCCACCCATGCGGGCTTCTCGGCCTCGACCTGGGCCGCGGAGGAGTCCACCACGGCGCCGTCCATCTCCTCGGCCCCCACCACGAGGTAGGACCGCTCCCCCGGCATGACGTAGAGGAGCCGGTCCCTGGCCCGCTGCTTGACGTAGGTCTCGTCCGACCACTGGTCCACCTGGTCCTCCAGGGACGCCTTCTGGGCCTCCATGTCGGCAATGGCGCGCTCGAGCTGGGCGATCTCCGCCCGCTGCTCGAGGAAGATCTTGGTGGTCGGCGCCGCCAGGAAGACGATGAGGACGGCCACCAGCGTGAGGACCAGGAACCGTCCGCTGAAGGTCCGGGCGGGAACGGGCGACCCCACGGCGCTGGACCCGCCGCCGGACCCGCCGCCCGGCCCGGCGTCGCGCCCGCGCGTCCCCTGCGCGGCGTCGCGCCCGCCGAGCAGGCGGGTGGTGCGCGGGCGGGGAGCGGGCATGGTGACCTCACGGGGGAAGGGCGGGGACGGGGACCAGTGTAGCGCTCACGGGTGAGCGGCCGCCCGGGGACGGCCGCTCACCCGCGCGACGACGGACCGGCGCGGCCGGTCAGCCGCCGCGGCTCGTCACTTCGCGGTGTAGCGCGGGAACGCGGAGGCGCCCGCGTAGCGCGCGGCGTCCCCGAGCTCCTCCTCGATGCGCAGCAGCTGGTTGTACTTGGCCACGCGCTCGGAGCGGGCCGGCGCCCCGGTCTTGATCTGCCCGGCGTTGGTGGCCACCGCGATGTCCGCGATCGTGGTGTCCTCGGTCTCGCCCGAGCGGTGCGAGATCATGCAGTGGAACATGTGCCGCTGGGCCAGGGAGATGGCGTCGAAGGTCTCCGTGAGGGAGCCGATCTGGTTGACCTTCACCAGCAGGGCGTTGCCGGCGCCCTCCTCGATGCCGCGGGCCAGCCGCTCCGGGTTGGTGACGAACAGGTCGTCGCCCACGATCTGGACCTGGGTGCCCACGGACGCGGTCAGGGTCTGCCAGCCCGCCCAGTCGTCCTCGTCCAGCGGGTCCTCGATGGACACGATCGGGTAGTCGCGCACGAGCTCCTCGTAGTAGGTGGTCATCTCCGCGGCGCTGAGCTGCTTGCCCTCGAAGCTGTACGTGCCGTTCTCGAAGAACTCGGAGGAGGCGACGTCCAGCGCGAGCGCCACGTCGGTGCCCACGGTGTAGCCGGCCTTCTCGATCGCCTCGGAGATGAGGTCGAGGGCGGCGCGGTTGGACTCGAGGTTCGGGGCGAAGCCGCCCTCGTCGCCGAGCCCGGTGGCCAGGCCGCGCTCCTGGAGCACGGCCTTGAGGGAGTGGTAGACCTCCACGCCGGTGCGCAGGGCCTCGGAGAAGGTCGCGGCGCCGATCGGGGCGATCATGAACTCCTGGATGTCCACGTTGGAGTCGGCGTGGGAGCCGCCGTTGAGGATGTTCATCATGGGCACCGGGAGCACGTGGGCGTTGGGCCCGCCCAGGTACTTGTAGAGCTCGAGGTCGGAGGCGTTCGCGGCGGCGCGGGCCACGGCCAGGGAGACGCCCAGGATGGCGTTGGCGCCGAGGCTGCCCTTGTTCTCCGTGCCGTCGAGGTCGAGCATGGTCCGGTCGACCAGCCGCTGGTCGGTCGCGTCGAGGCCGATCACGGCCTCGGCGATCTCCTCGTCGACGGCCTTCACGGCGTCGAGGACGCCCTTGCCGAGGTACACCTTCTTGTCGCCGTCGCGGCGCTCGACGGCCTCGAAGGCACCGGTCGAGGCGCCCGAGGGCACCGCCGCCCGGCCGTAGCTGCCGTCCTCCAGCAGCACCTCGACCTCCACGGTCGGGTTGCCGCGGGAGTCGAGGATCTGGCGGGCGTGCACTGCGGTGATCATGGCCATGGGTTGCTCCTGACGTTGGTGCTGGGCTTGTCGCTGACGTGGGTGGAACGTGTGCGGTGGGGCGGTCGGGGCTCCGGTGCCGGGCACCGGCCGAGGTCCCGCACCTGCGGGGGCCGGGCGTCCCCGGCGGCTCCAGCCTAGCGACTCGGCGCCGGGGGCAGACGGCGGACCACGGCGCGTGACGGGATCAGTCCCCGCTCCGGGCCGCGGCGTACGCGCGGGCGGCCCCGCGCAGGGCCCGCTCGGCGTCGAGGCCGCGGGCCGAGGCGGCGCGCACGAGCGCGAACAGCGCCTCGCCGAGCTCCTCCTCGGTGCGCGGGCCGCCGGGCTCCTCCGCGCTGGGCTCCTCCGCGTCGGGGACCGAGGGCTCGAGATCGTGCTTGCGCGCCCGCGCGAGCGTCTTCTCCGCGAGGGCCAGGGCCGGCAGGTGCGGCGGGATGCCGTCGAAGGGCCCGGTCCGCTCGGGCTTCTCCGCCCGCTTGAGGTCCTCCCAGCGGGAGTGCAGCTGCTCGAGGGACTGCTCCCCCGCCACGTCCCCGGTGGCCCCGGGGTCGAAGACGTGCGGATGGCGGCGGACCAGCTTCGCGGTGAGCGCCTCGAGCACGTCCGCCACGTCGAAGCCGCCCTCGGCGCGCGGGCGCTCCTGGGCCACCCGGGCGTGGAAGACCACCTGGAGCAGGACGTCGCCGAGCTCCTCGACGAGCAGCCCGGCGTGCGCCGCCGGCCCGCCCTCGGCCTCGACCGCCTCCACCACCTCGTAGGCCTCCTCCACGAGGTAGCGCACGAGGGACTCGTGGGTCTGCTGCCCGTCCCAGGCGCAGCCGCCCGGGGAGCGCAGCCGGTCCATGACCGCCACGAGCTCCGCGAAGCGCTGCGCGGTCCGCTCCGGGACGCCCAGCCCCGCCGCGACGTCGTCGGTGCCGTGCCCCTGACTCATGCGTGCATCCCCTCGAAGCCGTCGGTGATCATCCCGTCCAGTGCGGTGCGGTCCTCGAGCGGCAGGAACGCGGCGGCCGCGGCGTTGTGCTGCAGCCGCTCCAGGTCCTCGAGCCCGTAGCCGAAGTGCGTCACCAGGAAGGCCAGCTCGTCCGTGACCGTGGTCCCGCTCATGAGCCGGTTGTCCGGGGAGATGGTCACGGTGAATCCGGTCCGGTAGAGCATGTCCACCGGGTGCCGCTCCGGGCTGCTGCCGAACGCGGCCACGGCACCGGTCTGGAGGTTGGACGTGGGGCACACCTCGAGGGCGATGCCCCGGTCGCGGACCCACCCGGCCGTGCGCCCGAGGTCGACGACGGCGACGTCCTCCAGGTAGTCGATGTCGATGTCCTCCGCGATGCGCACCCCGTGGCCCAGGCGCAGCGCGCGGCCCGTGGCCAGCGCGTCCCGGATCGACTCGATGCCCGCGGCCTCCCCGGCGTGCAGGGTGACGGGCACGAGCTCGTCCGCCAGCAGCTCCAGGGCCGCCCGGTGCCGGGCCGGCGGGAAGCCGTCCTCGGGGCCCGCGAGGTCGAAGGCCACGACGCCGCGGTCCCGGTTGTCGACCACGAGGCGGGCGACCTCCAGGGAGCGCTCGGCCTGGCGCATGGCGCAGAGGATCTGGGTGACGGACACGATGTGACCGGCGTCCTCCGCGGCGAGCACGCCCTCCGAGAGGCCGAGCCGGACGGCCTCGACGGCCTCGGCCATGGACAGCCCGCCCGCGGTGTGCTGCTCGGGGGCCCAGCGCACCTCGGCGTGGACCACCCCGTCCGCCACGAGGTCCTCGACGTACTCCCGGGCGCAGCGCACGAGCGCCTCGGGGGTCTGCATCACCGCGACCGTGTGCTCGAAGGTCGCCAGGTAGCGCAGCAGCGAGCCGGAGTCGGCGCTCTCCCGCACCCACCGGCCCAGCGCCTCGGGGTCCTCGGCCGGCAGCCGGTGCCCGGCGGCGGCGGCCAGCTCGACCACCGTGGCCGGGCGCAGGGCGCCGTCGAGGTGGTCGTGCAGGCACACCTTGGGCAGGTCGCGCAGGACCCGGTCCGGCACCCGGCCCGGGTGCCGTTCGGCGGAGGTCAGCATCACGGTCGGGACGGCCCCTGTCTCGGTCGGTGTCTCGGTCGGTGTCTCGGTCGGTCTCAGTAGTTCCAGTCCTGCAGGGCCTCGTTCATGTGCTGCGGGATGTGCGCCCCGGTGCGGGGGTACATGCGCAGCTCCTCGAGGTAGTTCTGCGCGGGCAGGCGGTCCTCGTAGCGCACGAAGGCCTCCTCGTCCGCGTAGTCGAAGGACACTTCCGGGGGGATGCCCGGGCGGAAGCGGAACATCATCGCCAGCGGGGCACCGTTGCCCTCCACGTAGGACTCGTCCTTGAGCTCCTGCACGTGCAGCAGCTCCTCCGGGATCAGGTCGAAGGTGCGGCGCTGGTCCCAGAACCCGTTCTTGCGCACGTGCGTGAGGGCGTCGTAGTACGTGCCCAGGGCCCGCACCCGCACGAGGACGGTGGAGACGTCCATCGCCGTGCCGTCCTCGCCGAACAGCCGCCGCTGGGCGTCCCCGAGCCGCCGCAGGACGTCGACCTCCTTGAGCACGAGGTTGCCCTCGGCCAGCTTGTCCTGGGACGGCCGGTCCGGGACCCCCGCCGGCGCCCGGTAGGACGGGGAGACGTCGGTGGAGACCGCCGTCTCGGGGGCGGACGAGTCGTGGTCGTCCCCCGCGACGGTGCCGGCGGCGGCCGCGGCGGCCGTCGCGGCCGCCGCCCCGGTGGGCGCGGCCGGCTCGACGTCCTCGTGCCACTCCTCGTGGTCGACGTGGTCGGGGACGTCGTGGTGGGAACCGCCGTGGTCGGGGACGTCGTGGGCGGTGGTCTCCTGGTCGGCGGCGCGGTGCTCGTCCTGCTCCCGGCCGGCGGCGGGAGCCTCCGTGGCCGGAGCGGTCCCGGGAACGGACCCCGCCCCGGTGGTCGGCTCGCCGGTGAGTCCGGTGGTCGGCTCGCCGGTGAGTCCGGTGGTCGGCTCAGGGCTGGGCGCGGAGACGGGGCCACGGGCGGCGTCGCTCGCGGAGGACCCGGCCCCGCCGGCAGCGGCCCCACCGGCAGCGGCGGCCGCGGCGGCGGGGACGCCCCCCGTCGCGTGCTCCGCGGCGGGGCGCGTCGGCTCGGACGCGGC
>NZ_CANMRA010000002.1 GCF_947500125.1 uncultured Kocuria sp.
TTCGCTACGTTCGGAAGAGATAACCGCTGAAAGCATCTAAGCGGGAAGCTCGCTTCGAGATGAGATTTCCATGCACCTATTGGTGTGAGAGGCCCCCAGCTAGACCACTGGGTTGATAGGCCGGAGGTGGAAGCACGAACCAACGACGTGTGCAGCCGACCGGTACTAATACGCCGACAACTTACACCACACCCCACCCCCCCCCAACACGTGTTGGGACCACGGGTGGGAACACCACAGAACACCGCGTCCACTATACGGCTCCCAACCAACAACCCGTTGGCCGGAACCACAACTGAATCACCGCAGCATGAGACTGTGACCAGATTTCCCCCCACCACCACCGGTGCACGATCCGGGCGGGGTGCGGGGAGGCAGAGTTACGGCGGTCATAGCGTGGGGGAAACGCCCGGTCCCATCCCGAACCCGGAAGCTAAGACCCGCAGCGCCGATGGTACTGCACCCGGAAGGGTGTGGGAGAGTAGGACACCGCCGGACCACACCAGAAAGGGTCGAGCCCCCGCACACCGTGCGGGGGCTCCCCGCATTTAACACGCCCCTCGATGCCGGCCCGCTCCGGGCCCGACGACCACGCCGACGTCCCGGAGTGCTGTGCCCCGGGCTGCCCCGACGAGGGCACCCTCGGCACCGGCGACGCCGGGTCGCGACCGGCCTGCGGCGTCGGCAGATGATTTCGGCACGGCACCGCGGCGGATGAGGACACGTCTCCGCGAGGGCAGCGTTCGCTACCCTGGGAGCGTTCCTGCCGAACGCCCGAGAGAGGGGTCTCCCACCATGCCCGACGTCAGTCCCGCCACCGCCCGGATCAACGGGGTCACCATGACCTACACGGACCGGGGGGAGGGGCCCGTGCTGCTCCTGCTGCACGGTCATGCCTACGACCGGAGCATGTGGTCCCGCCAGATCGAGGTGTTCGCCGGCCGGGGATGGCGCGTGCTCGCCCCCGACCTGCGCGGCTTCGGCGAAACGGGGATCACCGAGGGGATCGTCTACACGGAGGAGTTCGCCGACGACGTCGCCGGTCTGCTCGACCACCTGGGGATCGACCGGGCGGTGGTGGTCGGGTTCTCCATGTCCGGCCAGATCGCCATGGAGCTCCTGCACCGGCACCCCGGCCGGGTCCGGGCGCTGGTCGTCAACGACACCGTTCCCGAGGCCGAGGACGCCGAGGGCCGGAGGCGCCGTCACGTCACCGCGGACGCCATCCTGACCGGGGGGATGGAGGCCTACGGTCGCAACGTCCTGGCCAAGATGGTCGCCGAGTCCACGGTGGAGTCGCGCCCCGAGGTGGCGGCGGAGGTCCTCGCGATGCTCCAGGGGGCCCCCGCGAAGGGTGCCGCCGCGGCGATGCGCGGGCGCGCCGAGCGCCGGGACTTCACCGAGCTGCTCCGCGGCGCCCGGATCCCCGTGCTGGTCGTGGTGGGCGCGGACGACGCCTTCGACGGCGGCGCCGGCCGGCGGATGGTCGAGCTGGCGCCCGGGGCGGAGCTCGTCGTCGTCGACGGGGCCGGCCACACCCCCAACATCGAGCAGCCGGCCGCGTTCGACGAGGCCCTGGACGCCTTCCTGCGTCGTCTCGACGCCTGAGGCCGGCTGCTCCGCGGCATCACCTTCCCGCACCCCGTGCTTCCTCGGCCGTTCCTCCGCCGCGGGAGCACGGGGTCCTCTGTTCTCCGAGAGAGAACCGGTGTCGTCCCACCGTAGTCATCAGTATGCTGTCAAGATCAGCGCACGACGAAAGGATGTGGACATGACCGAGACGAGCAACGGGAACCCGGAGGACGCCGACCGCGAGTCGGTGGACCAGCTCGCGTTCCAGAACCCCGTGACGCGCTACCCCGTCCTGGCGCCCCCGGAGCAGGACCAGCCCGAGCCGGGCCTGGATGTCGAGCTCGAGCCGAAGACCGACCGCGGGGAGTTCTCCTACCGGGGCACCGGCCGCCTGACGGGGCGCAAGGCCCTGATCACCGGGGCGGACTCGGGCATCGGCGCGGCCGTCGCCATCGCGTTCGCCAAGGAGGGCGCTGACGTCGCCCTGAACTACCTCCCGGACGAGGAGCCCGACGCGCAGGTGGTCAAGGGGATCATCGAGAAGGCCGGCCGCACGGCCGTCCTCCTGCCCGGGGACCTGACCGACAGGACGTTCTGCGAGACCCTCGTCGAGAACGCCGTGGAGGGACTGGGCGGCCTCGACATCCTCGTCAACAACGCCGGCAAGCAGGTGGCGGTCGAGCGCCTCGAGGACCTGAGCGACGAGCAGCTGACCGACACCTTCACGGTCAACATCGTGGCGATGTTCCGGATCACCAAGGCGGCGCTGCGGCACCTGCCGGAGGGATCGTCCATCATCAACACGACGTCGATCCAGGCCTACCAGCCGTCACCGGACCTCCTCGACTACGCGTCCACCAAGGCGGCGATCAACAACTTCACCAAGGGCCTCGGCCAGCAGCTGGCCCCGAAGGGCATCCGCGTCAACGCCGTGGCGCCGGGGCCGTTCTGGACTCCCCTCCAGGTCTCGGACGGGCAGCCGAAGGAGGCGCTGCCCGAGTTCGGGCAGTCGACGCCCCTCGGCAGGGCCGGCCAGCCCACCGAGCTGGCCCCTGCCTACGTGTTCCTGGCCTCGTCCGAGTCCAGCTACGTCATCGGCGAGACCCTCAACGTCAACGGCGGCAGCCCGTCGCCGTGAGACTCCGCCGCCGGACCAGCGCCCGGAACGGGCGCCGATCCGGCGGAGGGTCTTGGCCCCGCGCGGCCTTCCCCCTAGGCTGGGACCAGCCCGCACCATCAGTGGACTTATGAAATGTGCCAGAAAGGCGGAATCATGACCACCAACCCCTATGACCCCACCCCCTACGAGGCAGGCTCGAGCCACCCGGCCGAGACCGGCACCTCCTCCAAGAAGGACGTCGCCGCGGAGCACGGCAAGGCCGAGGCGAACCAGCTCAAGCGCGAGGCCGCGGACTCCGGCCAGCGCGTCAAGGAGACGGCCAAGGATCAGGCCGTGGCGGTCAAGGAGGAGGCCGCGCACCAGGCGCAGGACCTCTTCGGCCAGCTCCGGAGCGACCTCCGGCAGCAGGTCGGTCCGCAGCAGGAGCGCCTCGCCTCGACCGTCCGCTCCGTGAGCGACGAGATCAACGCCCTGTCCCGCGGCGAGAAGCCGGAGTCCGACTACGTGACCGGCATGCTGGGCAGCGTCTCGGGCCGCGTGGAGTCCGTTGCGTCGTCGCTGGAGAACAAGGACGCCAAGGACCTGCTGGAGGACGTCCGCCGGTTCGCGGCCCGCCGTCCCGGCACGTTCCTGGCCGTGGCCGCCGGCATCGGTCTTCTCGCCGGCCGCGCCACCCGCGGCGTCAAGGACAGCGACGAGATCGCGACCGACCGCCAGGGCGCCAAGGAGTACTTCGGGGCATCCGGCCGGCAGGACCAGGGCGCGTCGGCCGGCACGGGTGTTCCCACGGGCTCCGTCTACGACCAGGGCTACGACCGCAACCTCACGGCGACCGAGACCTCGGGCTACACCCCGGCCGACCCCTACGCCTACCGCTCCGACGAGCAGGGCGAGGCGGCCCGCACCTACACCGACCGCGTGCCCGGCACCGTCTACCCGGAACAGGAGGGCGACCGTCGATGAGCCACCCCATTCCTCCCTCGGACGCCGAGGACAGGGCGGAGCACGAGTCGCTCGGTGCGATGTTCAAGTCGCTGAGCACCAACCTCTCCACCCTCATCCAGCAGGAGATCGCGCTGGCCAAGGCCGAGGCGACGCAGACCGTGCAGGAGGCCAAGCAGTCCGCCACGGACGCGGGCAAGGGTGCCGGCATGCTCGCGGGGGCTGGCGTGGCCGGTCACTTCGTCCTGCTCTTCCTGTCCCTCGCCCTGATGTGGGCGCTGAGCAGCCTGGTGGGGCTCGTCTGGTCCTCGGTGATCGTGGCGGTCGTCTGGGCCGTCGTCGCCGGCGTTCTGGCCGCCCTCGGCAAGAAGAACCTCAACAAGGGCAAGCGGGAGATGACGGACGCGACCCAGGATCCGCTGCCCCTGACCCGTGAGACCGTCACGGAGATCCCGGACACCGTGAAGCCCTCCAAGAAGGAGAACCGATGAGCCAGCAGAACCCCGAACAGATCCGGGCCGACATCGAGGCCACCCGCGCTCGACTCGGCTCCGACGTCGACGCCGTCGCCGAGAAGGTGACGCCCGAGCGCGTCGTCGAGCGGCAGAAGGACAAGGTCCGCAGCTCGGTCCAGGGCACGGTGCAAGGAGTGAAGGAGCGCGTCATGGGTTCTTCCGACGACCAGTACACCGGGGGCGGCTACTCCACCGGTGACGTGAAGGACCAGGCGGCCCTCCGTGCCGAGCAGGCCCGCGGCGCCGTGCAGAACGCCCCGGCCAACGCCAGGGCGAAGACCCGCGGCAACCCCCTGGCCGCCGGTCTGATCGCCCTCGGCGCCGGATGGCTCGTCGGCTCGCTGCTGCCCTCCACGCAGAAGGAGCAGGAGCTCGTCTCCGACGCGGCGGACCGGGTCCAGCCCCACGCCCAGCACGCGGTCGAGTCCGCGAAGGGCATGGCGCAGGAGGTCGCCCAGGACCTGAAGGAGCCGGCGCAGGAGGCTGCGCAGTCCGTCAAGGACACCGCGCAGTCCGGCGCCCAGGAGGTCAAGGCGCAGGGCCAGGGGGAGGCCCAGCAGCTGAAGTCCTCCGCCCAGGGTTCGGCGCAGTCCGTGAAGGACGAGACGAAGAACGCCTGACGCCGGCCCGGCCGCACCCCGGCCGGGACCCGGTGACGCACCGGACAGGACGAAGGCCCCGGATCACCGATCCGGGGCCTTCGTCCTGTCCGGGAACCGGTCAGCGTGCCCGGGCGACCTCGCTCAGGAGCCCCGGGAAGTAGCCGGAGAGGTAGCCGCGCTCGGTCGGGTGCAGATTGTGCTCGCTCTCGAGATCGAAGAGGATCCACGGATCCGGCGAGCCGACGCCGTGGCCGCGGAAACGATCGGTGACGTCCACGAACACGGCACCCTCCTCCTCCACGGCCGCCGCGAGAGCGGCGTTGAGCTCGTCGGTCCAGTCGTTGAGCTGGGCGGCCCGCTCCGCGGAGAGCAGCGGGGTGTCCTGCCGCTCGTCGAAGAGGGGCGGATAGCCCAGGACCACGATGCGCGCGTCCGACGCCGCGTCGATGGCGGCGACGGTCCCGGCCGCGGAGCCGGCGGCGCCGGCGATGAGCGCGGGCGCCCCGGCGAGCATGGCGTCGCACGTCCCCGGCCCGCCGGCGGCCTCGAACGGGGCGCTGCACGCCTGGATGAACTGTGCCCACCCGATGTCGTTGCCCCCCATGGTCAGGGTCACCACATCGGCGTCCGAGAGGGCCTCGGCCACGGGCTGCTCGTCGACGAGACCCCGCACCTCGTGCGTCTCGTAGCCGGCGCAGGCCGCGTCCAGGGTCACCTCGACGCGGGGGTGCGCCGCCAGCTTGTCGACGTGGTCCCGTCCCGTGCCCTGGAGGCAGCCGGGAAGGCCGTCGACCTGTTGGAGACCACCCGTGCCGAAGGCCGCGGAGTAGGAGTCGCCGAGGTTGACGAGCTCGATGGTGCGCGGTGCCGCGGCGGCGGGGGACGCGGCCGCGCCGGCGAGGGCGAGCGCCGAGGCCAGGGCGGTGACGGTGCGTCGGACGGTGACGGAGCTCATGGGGGAGGACCTTTCGGCAGGGGGTGGCGCCTCCCGGAGGTCGGCGCCGTGGCGGCGGACGCCGGTGACTCCCTGAATTTACAGTCGGGACGCCCGGGACGGAAGATCCGCCGGGGTGCCCGCTCCCCAGGCCCCGGCCAGGATGTCGAGGGAGCGCAGCACCTGCTCCTGGGTGGGGGACGCGGGGGCGATCATGAGCTCGTCGGCGTCCGCCGTGGCCGCGAAGTGCTCGAGATAGGACCGGACCTCGGCGCCCGTGCCCGCCGTCGACCAGTGCAGCATGTGCAGGATCTGCTGCCCGGCGGGGCTGTGCATCACCATGTCCAGCTCGGCCTCGCTCAGGTCGCGGCCGCGGCCCACCATGGCGCGCACCCGTTCGCGCCGGGCGGTCCCCAGCTGCTCCGCGGCGTCCTCGGTGGTGTCCGCGGCGATGACGTTGACGGCCGCGACGACGTAGGGCTCCGCGAGCTGCTCGGAGGGCCGGAACCCGGCGCGGTAGGCGGCCACGGCGTCCACGAGGGCGTCGGGGGCGAAGTGCGAGGCGAAGGCGTAGGGCAGCCCGTAGGCCGCGGCGAGCTGGGCGCCGAACAGCGAGGAGCCCAGGACCGTGAGGGGCACGTCCGTTCCGGCGCCCGGCACGGCGCTGACCGCCGGGACGATCGAGCGGTCGCTGAGATAGCCCTGCAGCTCACGGACGTCCTGCGGGAACTGCTCGGCGGCCGAGGGGTCGCGGCGCAGGGCGCGCACCGTCCGCTGGTCCGTGCCGGGGGCGCGGCCCAGGCCCAGGTCGATGCGTCCGGGGTGCAGCTCGGCGAGCGTGCCGAACTGCTCCGCGATCACGAGGGGGGAGTGGTTGGGCAGCATGACCCCGCCCGCGCCCAGCCGGATGGTGGAGGTGTGCGCCGCGACGTGGGCGATCAGCACGGCGGGGGCCGAGGAGGCGATCGTGGGCATGTTGTGGTGCTCCGAGTACCAGACCCGCAGATAGCCCAGCCGCTCGGCGTGCTGGGCGAGCCGCACGGAGTCGGCGAAGCTCTCGCCCACGGACGCGCCCCGGCGGACGGTGGCGAAGTCGATGACGGACAGGGGCAGCGGCACGGCGGACCTTTCCTGGGGATCGGGAGACCCTCCACGCTACTCCTCTCGTCCGGGGTCCGCCGTGGCGGGCCCCACACCGGCGCCGGGCCGGGCGCGCGGCCCTCCGCGCCGGGCGCCCGGTGCGCGGTGTCGGCGCTCGCGGCTACGCTCGGCAGCATGATCGACCCCTCGACCCCGCCGCCCGAGCTGTTCGAGCTGCCGCGGGAGCGCGCCGAGATCGCTCCCGGTGCCGTCCACGTCCCCGGGTGGCTCGGGCCCGAGGAGCAGCGGGAGCTCGTGCTCCGCTGCCGGGAGTGGGCCGTGGGACCGGCGCCCATGCGTCACGCGGTGCTCCCGGGCGGCGGCCGGATGTCGGTGCGCTCCACGACGCTGGGCTGGGACTGGGCGCCCTACCGCTACCTGCGCACCGGGGAGCACAAACGCGCACCGGACATGCCCCCGTGGCTGACCGAGCTGGGCCGCCGGGCCGTGCTGGAGGCCTACGGACCCGGCAGCCCGGACACGCAGGACTACCGGCCGGACACCGCCCTGGTGAACTTCTACGACGCCGACGCCCGGATGGGCATGCACCAGGACAAGGACGAGGCCTCCGCCGCGCCGATCGTCTCCCTCTCCCTGGGGGACGCCTGCGTCTTCCGCTTCGGGAACACGCAGACCCGCTCGGCGCCGTACCGGGACGTGGAGCTGCGCAGCGGAGACCTGTTCGTCTTCGGCGGTCCCTCCCGCTACGCGTTCCACGGGGTGCCGCGCGTCCGTCCCGGCACCGGGGCCGCCGAGCTGGGCATGAAGGGCGGGCGGCTGAACCTCACCCTCCGCATGACGGGACGGTCCGGGGCGCTCCGCTGAGCCCCGTGCCAGACTGGCGGCATGGAGCTCCCCGATCCCGCACCGGCCCAGCTGATCGACCCGGCGGCGCCGGACGCCGAGGTCGTCGGCGCCTACCGTCTGCTCGCCGCCGACATCGCCTCCGGCGTGGCGGTCGTGGCCGCCCGGCACCGGCGGCGTGACGTCGCCGCGACCGTGACCGGATTCCTCGACGTCTCCTACGACCCGCCGACCATGCTCGTGAGCCTCTTCGAGGAGGGGCGGATCTGCGACGCCGTGGAGTCCTCCGGCGCGTGGACGCTCTCCGTGCTGCGCCGCGACCAGGAGGGGATCGCCAACTGGCTCGCGAGCCCCGGCAATCCGGTCGAGGGGCTGCTCGACGGCGTGGCCTTCCGGCGCGCGCCGCGCTCGGGGGCGCCGGTGTTGGACGGGGCGCTCGCGTGGTTCGAGCTCTCCACGGTGGCCGTGCACACTGCCGCGACGCACCGGATCGTCGTCGGCCAGGTGACCGCGATGGGCCGCGGGGTCGCCGAGGCGCGGGCGGACGACCCGCTGGTGCACTACGCGCGCGGCTACCGGGGCCTGGCCCGGTGATCCCGTGATCCCGTGATCCCGTGATCCCGTGATCCCGTGGCACAGCGGCACCGGACACGAGAACCGCGCCCGTGCAAGACTGTGACGTCGGGTGTCCCCTGCCCCGTCAGCGGCGGAATCGATTGTCTCCCGCGCCGGTTCCGGTCGTAGCGTGGGCGGGTGGGGCCGCCCCGGCGGCATCCACCCACGGCACTTCACGGAAGGACTCTCATGGCGGCCCAGCACCACGAACGCCGACCTCGCCGAGGGCACGACGACGGCGCGCCCACCGGCGGCGCGCCGGAGCGGTCACCGGAGCAGGCGGTGGAGGAGTCCCGGCTGAGCGCGGTCCCGCGGCCCGGCGGGCCGGCCGAGCGCGCGGCCGCGGAGGTCGCCGACCTCGAGATCCCGGCCGACCACCTCGAGGACCTCGAGCAGGTGGGGGAGGCGTTCAAGGCGGCGTTCGCCCACCACCCGGCGGGGGTCGCGATCATCACCGCACGCGGTCCCGAGGGGCCGGTCGGCCTGACGGCGTCCTCGGTGTCATCCGTGTCGGTCGTCCCGCCGATCCTCGGCTTCTCGTTGCAGGCCCGCCAGGGCTCGGCCGCGCTGCTGGCCGAGGCCGACTCCTTCCTGGTGCACCTGCTCGACGCCGAGAACCTGGACCTCGCCCGGTCCTTCGCCGTCTCCGGGGCCCCTCGCTTCGGGGCGGACATGCCGTGGGAGTACCTGGAGACGGGAGAGCCCCGGCTGCTGAGCGTCGCCCGGGTCCTGCGCGCCGTCCCGCTGGCCCGGATCAAGGCCGGCCCCGCGCTCGTGTTCAACGCCGCCGTGGTCGACGTCCTCGGCCACGAGGGCACGGGCGTCCCGCTCGTCTACCACCGCCGCCGCTTCCACGAGCTCAACGACCGCTCCGCCCTGGACCCCGAGGCCTGAGCGCCCGGGGCCGCGCGCCGCCGGACATTCCTCCGACATTCTTGTTGACACATCACCAAGGTGCTCGTAGAGTAGTTGACGAAGCAACCAATTGCTCGTCGCTCACCAAGGAGAACACCATGTCCCAGCTCAACGGTCTCGTTCCCGGTTCCTGGACCTTCGACCCCGCCCACTCCGAGGTCGGCTTCGCCGTCCGTCACGCCGGCATCTCCAAGGTGCGCGGCACCTTCGGCGAGGTCGACGCGCAGCTCGAGATCACCGACCCGGTCGAGAACTCGACCCTGAGCGCCACCGTCCGGATGGCCTCCATCGACACCAAGAACGCGGACCGCGACGCCCACGTGCGCAGCGCCGACTTCTTCGCGGTCGAGGAGCACCCCACGATGACCTTCACCTCGACCGCTGTGGCGTTCGACGGCGAGGAGGGCACCATCACGGGTGAGCTGACCATCAAGGGCGTGACCCGCACCGTCGAGCTCGCCACCGAGTTCAGCGGCGTGGTCGTCGACGCCTTCGGCGTGACCCGTGCCGGGTTCTCCGCCGAGACCGCCATCTCCCGCAAGGACTTCGGCATCACCTGGAACGCCGCGATGGAGGCCGGCGGGGTGCTCGTCTCCGACAAGGTCGTCATCAGCCTCGACGTCGCGTTCACCGCGCCCCAGAACGACCCCGAGGAGACCGTCGAGGGCCAGGAGGCCGTCTCGGCCGAGGCCTGATCCCGCAGGACCGCCCCGCGCGCACGGCTGTGGCCCGCTCCCCGGAAGGGGCGCGGGCCACAGCTGTGCAGGTCGTGACCGGTGCTAGCGGAGCTGCTGTACCAGGAACCAGACCACTGGTCCCGCGATCAGCAGCAGCAGCGCCCACCGGCGCAGCCGCACCTCGAACGTCGCGGGGTTCAGCCGCCGTCCGTCCTTCGGCCGGGACTCGGCGATCTCGTCCTTCAGGGGCTTGGGGGAGGGCTCGCGCGGGTCCTCCGGGCCGGGGCCGGCCGGGGGCACCGAGGTCACCGCCACTTCGTCGTCATGATCAGGCCCGCCATCATGAGGGCCAGGCCGACCGCGATGTTCCACGTGCCGATCCCGGGCACGGGGTAGGCGCCCTGGAAGAGGTAGTAGAGGATGAGCCACAGCAGCCCGACCACCAGCAGGCCCAGCATGATGGCCTTGTACCAGGTGGGCGTCGGTGCGTGGGTCTCCGGGGAGCCGTGCCGGGAGCGCTCGGTGAGCTCCTGCGCCACCGCGTTGGCCGCGGCCTCCGGATCGAAGGCGGTGGAGCCGCCGGGCAGCCCCTCCGCGGCCAGCCGCGCCAGCTCCGCGTCGACGGTCGGGGCGGTGGCCGGAGCGGTCCGTCCGGAGCCGCTCGGGCGGCGGGCGGGCTTCTTGCGGCGGTTCTTGGACTCGGGCACTGATCCTCCTGGTCACCAAGCGGGCCGTCTGCACGGCGGGGGGTCCGGTGCACCAGTCTAGCCGCCCGGTGCGTGCCTTTCCGCGGACGCGTAAGCTGGACGGGCGCACCCGCCGAGAGGCACCCCACTCCCAGGAGATCCTGTGACCGTCAAGATCCTCGTCGTGGACAACTACGACAGCTTCGTCTACACCCTCGTCGGCTACCTCGAGCAGCTCGGCGCCAAGACCACGGTCATCCGCAACGACGACCTCGACGAGGCCGCGGCGTGCGCGCTCGCCGACGAGCACCAGGGCGTCCTCCTCTCTCCCGGGCCGGGCGCTCCGGCCGACGCCGGCGTGTGCACCGCCCTGATCCGCCACGCCGAGCAGACGCAGCAGCCGCTGCTCGGCGTCTGCCTCGGCCACCAGGCCCTCGCGGAGGCGTACGGGGGGACCGTCACCCACGCCGAGGAGCTCATGCACGGGAAGACCTCCCGGGTGGAGCACAACGGCACGAGCGTCTTCGGCACGGTGCCCAGCCCGTTCACGGCGACCCGCTACCACTCGCTCGCCGTGGTGGACCAGTCCGTGCCCGACGTCCTCGAGGTCACCGCGCGCACCCCGAACGGGGTGATCATGGGGCTGCGGCACAAGAGCGCCCCGCTGCACGGACTGCAGTTCCACCCCGAGTCCGTCCTCACGGAGGGCGGCTACCTCATGCTCGGCAACTGGCTCGAGCTCGTGGGGCTCAAGGGCGCGGCCCGCGCCGCCGCGTCGCTGTCCCCGCTGATCACCGTCTGACCGCACCCCGCGCTCCCGAGACCCCGCACGCCTTCGCGCGCCGCCGTCCTGGCCGCTCCTGCGCGGGGCCGCTGCGCGGGCTGAGCCGCTGCGCGGGCCCGGCTGATGCGCGTCCGGGGCCGCTACTCGCGCCGGGTCCGGCGGTCCTCGGCCTGCTCGAGCGCCTCGCGGGCCCGGGCGGCCGCGCGTTCCGGGACGCCCTCCTGCTCGCCGAGGGCCTCGGCGTCCGGGGCGGCGTCCGGAGACGCGTCGGGGGAGGCCTCCGGGGAGGTCGTGGGCTCGGACCCGTCCTCGTCCTCCGGTGCGGGGCTCTCCTCGGGCTCCTCGTCCTCCTCGGTCGCCTCCGGGGACGGCGAGGTCGTGGGCGACGGGGTGGGCGCCGGAGCCCGGGTCGGCTCGGGGGCGACCGCCACGGTGAGCGTGATCGTCGAGCCCTGCGGCACGGACTGGCCGGCGTCGACGCTCTGGTCCAGGACCTGCCCGGCCGGCACCCCGGCCCGAGGGGTGGTGACGACCTCGGCCGACAGGCGGGCCGCGTCCGCGCCGAGGACGGCGACGGCCTCCTGCCGGCTCATGCCCACGACCTGCGGCACGGTCACGCGTCCCGTGGACAGCACGAGCTGCACCTCCGAGCCGCTCCGGACGGTGGTCCCGCCGGCCGGGTCGGTCGCGACCAGCATCCCCTGGGGCACCCAGGAGCTGTTCACCGAGCGGGTGGCCCCGGCGGCCTCGAGCCCGGCGGACTCCAGCGCCTCCCGTGCGTCCTCCTCGGACCGGCCCACGAGATCGTCGGGGACCTCCACCTCGGAGGGCCCCCTCGAGACGCCGAGGACCACGGTGGAGCCCTCCTCGACCTGGGTGTCGGCCGCGGGGTCGGTGCCGACGACGTCGCCCTCGGGCACCTCGGCGTCGAAGACCTCCTCGCGCTGCGGCACGAGGTCTGCGTTGCGCAGCACCGTCTCGGCCACCGACGCGTCCATCCCCGCCACGTAGGGGACGGCGACGAGCGCGGGCCCGCTGCGCTGGTCCTGGATCCACTGGAGCGCCACGATCCCGAGGACGGCGAGGACCACGAGGACGAGCAGCCCGAGCAGTGCCGCGCGGAGGGGACTGCGCCGGCGGCGCCGGCCGGGCGTCGACGCCCGGTCCGGGGGGTCCGCTGCCACCGGCGCCGCGGCCACGGCCGTCCCCTCCGCCGTGGGCGGGGCCGGCACCGCCGCCGCGGGCACCGGAACGGGCGGGAGGGTCTTCGTGTCCTCGTCCCGCCCCCGCACCGCCTGCATCGGCTGGGTGGCGTCCAGGTCCCCGGGCACCGCGGGGCGCAGCTCGCGCAGCGCCCGGCGCATCTGCCCGGCGTCCTGGAAGCGGGCGGAGCGGTCCTTGGCGAGGGCCTTGCCCAGGAACTCGTCGACGCGCCCGCCGAGCCGGGGATCCAGCTCGGAGGGCGCGGGAGGGCGGTCCCGGACGTGCTGGGCGGCGATGTCCACCGAGGACCCGCCCACGAACGGTGCCCGCCCCGTGAGCATCTCGAAGAGCACGCACGCGGCGGAGTAGAGGTCGGAGCGGGCGTCCACGGACTCGCCCCGGGCCTGCTCCGGGGAGAGGTACTGCGCGGTGCCGAGGACGGCCTGGGCCTGCGTCAGGGCCGGTGACGTGTCCTCCACGGCCCGGGCGATGCCGAAGTCCATGACCTTGATCTGCCGCTCCGGGGTCACGATCACGTTGGCCGGCTTGATGTCCCGGTGGACGATGCCCGCCCGGTGGCTGTACTCCAGGGCGTCGAGGATGCCGAGCGTGATGTCCACGGCCTCCCGGGGCGTGACGGCGTTCTCGTGGATCAGCTCGCGCAGGGTCCGGCCGGGCACGTACTCCATCACGATGAACGGCCGGTCCACGCCCTCGTCGGTCTCCGCGAGGATCTCGCCCGTGTCGTAGACCGAGACGATCGAGTGGTGGTTCAGGGCCGCCACGGACTGCGCCTCGCGCTTGAACCGCTCGTGGAAGGTGCCGTCCCGGGCCAGTTCGGGGCGCAGCACCTTGATGGCCACCCGCCGGCCCAGCCGCCGGTCCCGGCCGAGGTGGACGGTGGCCATCCCGCCGCGGCCGATGGTCTCGCCCACCTCGTAGCGGTCGTTGATCAGGGGAGGGACGGGGTTCCGGCCCGGCACGGCTCAGTCCTCCTGGCCGGGCCCGGTCGGTGTCGCGGTGGTCGCGGGCGATCCGGTGGTGGGGGCGGGAGCGGTCTCCGGCGCCGCGGCGACCCACATCTCGATGGTGTCGCCGGGGCGGACGGTGGACCCGCCCAGGGGCTGGGTGCGCAGCACGGTCCCGGGCTCGGCGTCCTCGGTCGTCTCGTCGTAGCGGATGATGTTCACGCCCAGGAGCCGGATCTCGTCGATGAGCGGATCGGCGGCCCGGCCGACCATCCCCGAGGGGAGCTCCACGGTGTCCGGGCCCGTCGAGTAGACCACCGTGATGGTGGTGCTCCGCGCCACCTGCCCCACGGGGTTCAGGGACAGGACGGTGTTCGCCTCCTCGTCCGCGGTCCGGCCCGAGCGCTCCACGGGGAAGCCCAGGTCCGAGAGCTCCTGCACCACCTCGTCCACCGGGCGGCCCTCGTACCGGGCGGCGAGGACCTCCACCGTGTCCGCCGCGTCGGGCGCCTCCGCCGCGGCGGAGGACGGCTCCCCGGGCACCGGCGAGGTGGAGACGGTGCCCGTGGGGGACGGCTCCTGGCCCACGGGCGCCGGATCGCGGAGCAGGAGGAACCACACCAGCCCCGCCACGACGAGCAGCACCAGGAGCACCGGCAGCAGCCAGGACCACACCGAGCGGCGGTCCGTGCGCTCCTCGGACCGTGCCGCGCCGGTGCCGTGGCCCCGGACGTCGTCCCCGGGTCCCTGGGGGTCCTCGACGACCTCCAGCTCGGCGGTGATGGGGCGCGCGGTCCCGGCGGCGGCGCCGGCGGCCGCGGCGGCCGCGGTGCCCTCGCGGTCCAGGACCTGGGTCGGCTCGTCGCGCACCGGTTCGAACGCCTGGGTGGCGTCGTCGTCGGGCAGGTCGAGGAACGGGCGCATCCCGGGGACGGCCGCGACCGCGGCGTCCTCGTCCCCGCGGCGGATCGCGTCCACGGCGGTGCCCAGCGCGCCGGCCGTGGCCGGGCGGTCCTTGGGGTCCTTCGCGAGCATCGACATCAGCAGCGCCCGCACGGTCTCGGGCACGCTCTCGGACAGCGGCGGCGGCGGGTCGTTGACCTGGGCGAGGGCGATCGCGATCTGCGACTCCCCGGTGAACGGGCGGCGCCCGGCCAGGCACTCGTAGCCGATGATGCCCAGCGAGTAGATGTCCGAGGACCCCGTGGCGGTCTGGCCCGTGGCCTGTTCCGGCGCGAGGTACTGGGCGGTGCCCATGACCTGTCCGGTGGCCGTGAGGGGCACCTGGTCCGCCAGGCGGGCGATCCCGAAGTCCGTGACCTTCACCCGGTTGTCCGGGGTGATGATGAGGTTGCCCGGCTTCACGTCGCGGTGCACCAGCCCCTGGGCGTGCGCGGCCGCCAGCGCCCGGGCCGTCTGCCCGATGTAGTTGAGCACCGTGTCCGGCTCGAGCGTCTTCTGCCGCTCGATGATGTTGGACAGCGGCTCGCCGGGGACCAGCTCCATCACGAGGAAGGCGGATCCCTCCTCCTCGCCGTAGTCGAAGACGTTGGCGACACCGGGGTGGTTCAGCAGGGCGGTGTGCCGGGCCTCCGCGCGGAAGCGCTGCAGGAAGTTCGGGTCCCCGTTGTACTCCTCCTTGAGGATCTTCACGGCCACGATGCGGCCCAGGACGCGGTCCTTGGCCTTCCACACCTCTCCCATGCCGCCGATCGCGATCCGGTCGGTCAGTGCGTAGCGCCCGCCCAGGACGGTGCTCGACGATGGTCTCACTTGTTCAACACCGCCTCGAAGAGTTGCTTGGCGCCCGTGGTGGTCTGGGTGGAGCCGGTCGCCACGTCCACGTCCTCGAGGACGACGGCGACGGCGATCTGCGGGTCGTCGGCGGGGGCGAAGCCGGTGAACCAGGAGTCGTTGAGGCCCTCCTCCGAGCCGATCTCGGCGGTGCCCGTCTTGCCGGCCACCTCCACCCCGGGCACGGCCGCGCCCTGGGCGATCCCGTCCTCGACGACCTCGACCATCAGGTCCGTGACGGTCTCGGCGACGTCCGCGCTGGTGGAGCGGCGCAGCTGCTCCGGGGTGAACGCGTCGATCACGGACAGGTCCGCGGAGCGCACGGTCTCCACGAGCTGGGGCTTCATCATCACGCCGTCGTTCGCGATGGCGGCGCTCGTCATGGCCACCTGCAGCGGCGTGGTGCGCACGTCGTACTGCCCGATGGAGGAGAGCGCGAGCTGGGCGTCGTTGAGCTCCTCGGGGAAGATCGACGGCGTCACCTTGAGCGGGACCGAGAGGGGCTCCCCGTAGCCGAACGCCTGGGCCGTCTGCCGGATCCTGTCCTCCCCGAGATCGAGGGCGATCTGGGCGAACGGCGTGTTGCAGGACTGCTCGAGCGCGAACTCCAGGTCCGCTTGGGCGCGCGCCGTGCACCCGCCGCCCACGAAGTTGGGCAGGGTCACGTCGGTGCCGGGCAACGGCAGCTCCTGGGGGTTCGGGATCAGGGTCTCCGTGGTGTAGTCCCCGGACTCGAGGGCGGCCACGGTGTCGATGATCTTGAACGTCGAGGCGGGGGCGTAGAGGTCCCCGGCGACGGCCCGGTTGACGAGGGGCTCCTCGGGGTCCGCGTTGAGCCGTTCCGCGGCGGCGATCACGGAGCCCGAGTCGTGCGAGGCCAGCTCGTTGGGGTCGTAGCCGGGGCTCGAGACCATGGCGAGGATCGCGCCCGTCTCCGGGTCGAGGGCCACGACCGAGCCCTTCCGGCCCTGCAGCACGTCGGCGGCGGTCTGCTGCAGCTCGGGGTCGATGGTGAGCTCGACCGACGCGCCCGTGGGCTGGTTCCCGGAGAACATCGAGACCACGCGGTCGTAGAACTGCTCGTCGGAGGCGCCGGAGAGCTCCTCGCCGAGGGCCGCCTCGAGTCCCGTGGCGCCGTAGACCAGGGAGAAGTAGCCCGTCAGGTGCCCGTAGGTCAGCGGGTCCGCGTAGACGCGCTGGTACTCGAAGTCGTCCTCCGAGGGCTCGGAGGAGGCCTTCGGGTCGCCGTCCACGAGGATCGCCCCGCGGTCCGCGCCGAACTGGTCGTAGAGGCTGCGGTTGTTCCACGGGTGCGCCTCGAGGGTGCGCGCCGCGAAGAACTGCACGTAGGTCAGCGCGAGGAGCAGCACGGTGAAGATCGCCACGCCGGCCACCCAGGTGTGTCGGATCGCCCGGTTCACGATGCTCCTCCGTTCTCGGTGCTCCGGGACCCTCCGGGGTCCCTGCGGTCCTGGTCGGTGAGGCGGGACATCGCCTCGGTGGGGGTGCCGCCGTGGTGGTCCGCGTCCTCGGCGTCGCGGCGCCCGCCCGGGCCCGCGGCGGTGATCGGCTCGGTCGCGGCGGTGTCGGCGGACACCGCCGGACGGCGGACGGTGTCGGACGCGTCGCTCCGCGGCGCGGTGGCCCCGTCCTCCCGGTCGGCCTGTGCGCCGTCGGCCTGCGCGCCGTCGGCCTGCGCCGTGTCCTCCCCGGACCCGTCCGTCTCCTTCCGGGGCCGGCGGTCCCGCCGGCGCTCGAGGCGCTCGGCTCGCTCCTGGTCGTCCCGTCGTGCCGCCTCCCGCAGCGCGGCCTCGTAGGCGGCGACCTCGGCGAGGTCGGCCTCGGTGGCCGGGCCGGTGACCACGGGCCGGCGGGCCGTGTGGGAGATCGCCAGGATGATCGCCGCGATGATCCAGTTGGACAGCAGCGAGGAGCCCCCGGCGGACATGAACGGGGTGGTGAGCCCGGTCAGGGGGATGAGCCGGGTGACCCCGCCCACCACCACGAACAGCTGCAGCACGAGGACCGCGGACAGCCCCGCCGCCAGCAGCTTGCCGAACGCGTCCCGGGTGCCCAGGGCGGCCCGGAAGCCCCGGGTGACGAACAGGAAGAACAGCACGAGCACCGCGCTCAGGCCGATCAGCCCCAGCTCCTCGCCGAACGCGGTCATGATCATGTCCGAGTTGGCGTAGGAGACGAGGTCCGGACGGCCCTGGCCCAGCCCCTGCCCGAAGAGCCCGCCCGAGGAGAGCCCGAACAGGCCCTGGACGATCTGCCCGGAGCCGCCCGGGGCACGGTTGTACACCTCGGGGTCGAACGCGTTGAGCCAGGAGTCCAGGCGCGCCGCGACGTGGCCGAAGGCCTGGCTGGCGAAGAACCCTCCGACGGCCACGAGCAGCAGCCCGATCACGATCCAGCTCAGCCGGCTCGTGGCGAGGTAGATCATGGCCACGAACAGACCGAAGAACAGGATCGCGGAGCCGAGGTCCCGCTGGAACACCAGCACGCCGATCGCGATGATCCAGGCCGCGAACATCGGGGCCATGTCCCGGAACCGCGGCAGGCGCACCGGGCCGACCTTCTTGCCGGCCAGGAGGATGAGGTCCCGGTTGGTCGAGAGGTAGCCCGCGAAGAAGACGGCCAGGGTGATCTTGGCGACCTCGCCGGGCTGGAAGGTGCGCCCGCCCACCGAGATCCAGATCCGGGCGCCGTTGAGCTCCAGGCCGAGACCGGGCAGGAGCGGCAGGAGCAGCAGGAGACCGCTGAGCAGCAGGCAGATGTAGGTGATCCGCCGCAGCACCCGGTGGTCCTTGAGGAACCAGAGCACCAGGCCGGCGGCCGTCATGGCGAAGGCCGTCCACACCACCTGCGAGCTCGCCGCCGTCTGGTCCGTGGTGAGGTCGATCCGGTGGATCATGGCGATCCCCAGGCCGTTCAGGGCCACCACGATCGGCAGGACGTAGGGGTCCGCGTACTTGGCCCGCAGCCGCAGCACCACGTGCAGGACCAGGGCGCCGATGCCCAGGACCAGACCGGAGACGAGCAGGTGCGGGTCCCCCGAGCCGAGCTGCTCGGGGTCCACGAGGACGTTCGCGCCCACGCCGATGCCCACGGCGAGCACGAGCAGGAGCAGCTCGGTGAGCCGCCGCGGCTTCTGGCGGGGCTCCACCTGCTCCTCCCGGGGGAGGGTGCCGGCGGGGGCGCTCATCCGGCACCACCGTCGGAGGCGGTGGGCGAGGCGGCCGGGGAGGCGGTGGGCGAGGCGGTGGCCCGCTGGACGGTCCCGGTCGGGCGCGGCTCGGGGCCGGTGGTCTCCTCGGGCACGGACTCGCGCAGCTCGCGCACGATCCGCTCCGCCTCCTCGAGGCTGCCCGCCGGGATGGCGTTGCGCACCCGCGCCTGGGCGAAGCCGGGGAGGTCCTCGACCCGCAGGTCCGTGGCGCGCTCGAGGTCGCTGAGGCTCACGGGCCCGAGCGACTGGGAGACGCCGTTGTAGATCGCCACGTTGCCCTGCTGCTCGCCGACGTAGTACTGGGAGCTGATCCAGCCGCTGGTGAGCCATCCCCCGGCCACCAGCATCAGTCCGGCCGTCGCCAGTGCGAGCACGGCGATGGCGCGCCGGTGGCGGCGCCGGCGCGGGGACGGGCCGGTGGCGTCCGCCCGGTGCAGCGCCGACTCGACGTCCTGCGGATCGGCCAGCGTGTCGGGCGCGGAGGTCTGGAGGAGGGTCGCGCGGCGCTCGAGGACGCTGTCGCTCACCGTGGGGATGCGCCCGGTCTGGGTGGCGTTGGCGGCGGCGCCCACCAGCAGGTGGGGGCGCGCGGCGAGATCGCGGCGCAGCGCGGCGGCCGAGGACTCGGACGGGCTCCGGTCGGCGCTCGGTGCGCCGGCGTCCGCGGTGATCTCGTCCGAGGTGCGGGCGAACTCCGGGTCCGGGACCGCGCCGCGCGCCTCGCCGGCCTGCGGCACAGGGGCGGTGTCGTCGGTCGCGAAGACCTGGACGACCACCACGGTCACGTTGTCGGGAGCCCCGCGGTCCAGCGTCAGCTCCACGAGCGTGTCCACGATCTGGTTGAGGTCGTCGGTGGAGCCCAGCACGGACTGGATGGTCTCCGGGCGGACCACGGCGTTGAGCCCGTCCGAGCACAGCAGCCAGCGCTCGCCGCTCTCGGGGCGCAGGGTCTCCACGTCGATCTCCGGGGAGGCGTCGACGTCGCCGAGCACGCGCATCAGGACGTTCTTGTGCGGGTGGGACTCCGCCTCGTCGGGGCGCAGCCGGCCCTCGTCGATGAGCCGTTGGACGAAGGTGTGGTCCTTGGTGACCTGGCGGAACTCGTCGCCCCGGAGCCGGTACGCGCGGGAGTCGCCGATGTGGGCCACGACGAGGTCGTCCTGGTCGGCCAGCAGGGCGGTGACGGTGGTGCCCATGCCGCCCAGGCGGGCGTTGCCCAGGACCAGCTTGGCGAGGTTCTGGTTGGCGTTCTGGATCTCGTCCGTGAGCACGGTGGCGCCGTCGCCGTGGTGGTCGGGCCGGTCGAGGCCCGTGAGGTCCATGACCGCGGAGGCCGAGGCGACGTCCCCGCCCACGTGCCCGCCCATGCCGTCGGCGACCACGGCGAGGTGCCGGCCCGCGTAGGCGGAGTCGTCGTTCTTCGAGCGGACCCGGCCCACGTCCGAGCGCGCGGCGTAGCGGAAGGCGATCGCCATGCGTCAGGACCTCAGTTCCAGGACGGTCTTGCCCACCCGGAACGGGGTCCCGGGGTCGAGCGGCACGGCCCGGGAGAGGCGCTGCTGGCCGACGAAGGTGCCGTTGGTGGAGCCGAGGTCCTCGAGGAACCAGCGGGAGCCCTGCGGGAACAGCCGGGCGTGGCGCCCCGACGCGTAGTCGTCGCCGAGCGGCACGGTGGCCTCGGGGGAGCGGCCCAGCAGCACGGGGGCGTTGCCCAGGGGGTAGCTGCGGCCGCGGAGGGGCCCGTCGAGGACGAACAGGGTCCGGGGCCGGGAGCGCTGCCCCGTGGTGGGACCCGCGGCGGGCGGCACCGGTTCCTCGGCGGCGCCCCGGCGGTCGCCGCGGGACCTCGTGAGCACCGCCGGGAGCTTCCCCCCGACCGCCAGGTCACGTCCCTGGCTGGCGACGATGCTGAAGATGAAGATCCAGAGGAGGGCCAGGAACCCGAAGCGGAGGAGGGTGACGGTGAGTTCGGACATTCAGCGGTTCCCCTTCGGGGTCAGCAGGCGGAACGTGATCCTGGTCCGACCCATGGTGATCACGGAGCCGTTGACCAGCTCGGAGCGGCCGATCACCCGCTCCCCGTCCACGTAGGAACCGTTGGTCGAGCCGAGGTCCACGGCCACGAAGTGCTCGCCCTGCCGGCGGATCTCGAGGTGCTTGCGGGACACCCCGGTGTCCTCCACGGTGATGTCCGCCTCCGCGGAACGGCCCAGCACGATCGAGTCCGCGTTGATGGAGAACCGCGCGCCCTCGACGTCGAGCACCGGGATCCAGTGCTGCGCGGGCACGGACCGCGTCGGCTCGTCCTCCTCCTGGCGGTGGCCGCGGGCGATCCGCTGCCCGCTCGGCGTGGAGGGGGTGTTGGGCGACTCCGCGGTGCGATGGGCCGAGGAGTGGACGCGGAACTCGCCCGCCTCCACCTCCGGGTTGCGGGTGAAGGACACCTTCACCGCCCCCTGGAGGGTGTAGGCCTGGCTGCGGGCGTGCTTGATGACGACGTCGCACAGCTCCTCCGCGAGCGGCGTGCCCCAGTCCTGGGCGCGGGGGAAGTCCTCGTCGGAGAACTCCACCACGAAGACGTTGGGGGCCATGGTGCGGCCGGCGGAGATCGTGAACGCCTCGTGGTCGAGCTCCCGGCGCAGGGCGCTGGCGATCTCGACCGCCTCCACCCGCTTCCGGGAGCCCGTGGAGAAGGCGGCGCGGACGGCCTTCTCGATGTTCTTCTCGAGGCTCTCGAGGAATCCCATGCCGCCTCCTTCCTGGCGTCGATCGCGGTGCGCATGCCCCCGGTCCCGGGTCAGGCGTTCTCCAGGATAGTAGACGCGACGCCTGTGAGCCCCGTGGGGGTGCGCGCCGGGCGGGTCCGCGCCCCGGTCACGTCCTTGCCAGGGGGTCCGCCGGGGAGCAGAATCCAGAACATGTTGCACATCCACAGAAGGCCCTTGTCCCTGGCCGCGCTCGCTGTCTCCGCCCTGCTCCTCGCGGGCTGCGGCGACGGGGGCGACGGCGGCGCGGGGGAGGACGGCGCCACCGCCCCGGCGGACACCAGCGCCCCGGCGCAGGACACCGCCACCCCCGACGACAGCGCGAGCCCGGGGGAGGACGCCACCGGTGACGGCACCGCCGCCCCGTCCGGCAGCGCCTCGCCCTCGGGCAGTCCCGGTGCGGACTCCACCGCCGGGGCCGGCGGCGAGGCGGCCGTCGTGTCCTCCGCGGTCGCCGCGGCGCAGGACGCGGTGGGCGACGACGCCCGGGCGTTCGAGATCGCCCGGGAGGACAGCCCGGCCAGCTGGCAGATCGCGGTCGCCTCCGGCGACCGCGAGCACGAGCTGTACGTCTCGCAGGACGGCGAGGACGTGATCAGCCAGGAGGAGGAGGGCGGCCTCGACAGCGACGACCGCGAGAAGCTCGCCCGGGTCCAGGTGTCCCTCGAGGACGGGCTGAGCACGGCCCTGGAGACGGTCAACGGCACCCTCGACGAGGCGCAGCTGGAGACGGAGGACGGCTCGACCGTGTGGGAGGTCGAGATCGACGAGCCGGACGGGAACTCGGTGGACGTGTTCGTCGACGTCGAGAACGGCTCCGTGCTGAAGATCGACCGCTGAGCCGGTGGCCGCTGACCCGGTGGCCACGGACCCCGGCCGGACGGAGCGCCGCCGGCTGCTGCTGACCTTCCTGGGCCTGCTGATGGCGGTGCTGCTGGCCGCCCTCGACCAGACGATCGTGGCCACGGCGCTGCCCTCGATCGTCGGGGACCTCAACGGGCTCGACCGGATCTCCTGGGTGGTCACGGCCTACGTGCTCGCCGCCACGGTGGGCCTGCCGGTCTACGGGAAGCTGGGCGACCTCTACGGGCGCAAGCGGATCTTCCTGGTGGCCGTCGTCGTGTTCCTGATCGGCTCGGTGCTCTCGGGGGCCGCCCAGGACATGACCCAGCTCATCGTCTTCCGCGCCCTCCAGGGCCTGGGCGGCGGCGGCCTGCTCATCGGGGCGCAGGCGATCATCGCCGACCTCGTCTCCCCGCGCGAGCGCGGCAGGTACATGGGCGTGATCGGGGCGGCCTTCGGTCTCGCCTCCGTGAGCGGACCGCTGATCGGCGGGTTCCTCACGGACCTGGTGAGCTGGCGGTGGGTGTTCTACATCAACCTGCCCCTGGGGCTGGTGACGCTCCTGTTCATCCCCCGCTTCCTGCACCTGCCGCACGTCCCCCGGGGGCGGGTGCGGCTCGACGTGCTCGGCACGGCGCTGCTGGCGCTGGGCAGCGTGGCCTTCGTGCTCCTCACCACGTGGGCCGGCACGGCGTACGCGTGGTCGAGCCCGCGGATCCTCGGCCTCGCCGCGGCGGCCCTGGTGCTCGGCGTCCTGTTCGTGCTGGTCGAGCGCCGAGCCGCCGAGCCGATCATCCCCCTGCACCTGTTCCGCGTGCGCAACTTCGTGGTGCCCACCGCGGCGGCCGTCGGCATGGGCGTGATCATGTTCGCGACCATCACGTACCTGCCCACCTACCTGCAGATGGTCGACGGCGTGTCGGCCACCGGGGCGGGCCTGATGATGATCCCCGTGACGGTCGGGATGCTCGCCGGCACGATCGGCACCGGCCGCCGCATCGCGCGGACGGGGCGCTACAAGCACTGGCCCGTGCTGGGCTCCGTCGTGATGGCCGCCGGGCTCGTCCTGCTCTCGCTGATCGACGAGACCACCCCTTACGCCCTGACGGCCGCGGGAATGGTCGTGACCGGCTTCGGCATCGGCTGCCTCATGCAGAACCTCGTCCTGATCGTGCAGAACGCGGTGCCGCCCGCGGAGGTGGGGGCCGCGACGGCGTCGTCGAACTTCTTCCGCCAGATCGGCGCGTCCTTCGGGATCGCCGTGTTCGGCTCGATCTTCGTCGCCCGGCTCGACGACGCGCTCGCGGGCCGTGACCTGCCCTCCCTGGACGTCAACGCCCTGAGTCCCCAGGTGCTCGCGGCCCTGCCCGCCCCGGTGCAGGAGGCGGTCGCGCAGGCCTTCGCCCAGTCGCTGCCCCCGATCTTCCTGTGGGGCCTGCCCGTCGCGGCGGGCTGCCTCGTGCTGTCCCTGTTCATCGAGGAGATCCCGCTGGGCACGACCGTCGGCGCCCCGCGGGAGGAGACCCCGGGGCCGCCCCCGGAGCACGCCGGGACCGATCGGAGCGGCGCGGGTCGCTAGGCTGGTCCCGGAACCGCCACCGGATGCCTCAGGAGCAGCTCATGACCGATCCGCGCCCGTTCACCACCGCCGACCTCTACGACGAGCGCGGGGAGCAGCTGATGTCCTGCCCGCGCCAGTTCCTGGACCTGGGCGGGACGGCCGCGTTCACCGGGCCGGTGCGCACGGTCCGCTGCTTCCAGGACAACGGCCTCGTGAAGGCCGTGCTCAACTCCCCGGGCGAGGGTGCGGTCCTCGTGGTGGACGGCCACGGCTCCATGGGCACCGCGCTCATGGGGGACATGATCGCGGAGTCCGCGGTGCGCAACGGGTGGGCCGGGGTGATCGTCAACGGCCCCGTCCGGGACCGGGTCGCCCTGGCCGGGCTGCCCCTCGGGGTCAAGGCCCTGGGCTCCAACCCGCGCAAGTCCGCCAAGGACGGCGTCGGCGAGCAGGACGTGCCGGTCGTCATCGAGGGCGTCACCTTCCGCCCGGGCCGGACGGTGTGGGCCGACGAGGACGGGATCCTCGTCGAGGGCTGAGCGCCGTCCGCCCGGCCGGGGACCGGCCCGCCGGCACCGCCCCGCCAGGAACCGTCCGGCACAGGAACCGTCCGGCCGGGAACCGCCCGGCCGGGACCGTTCAGGCCGCGCCGTGCGTGAGCCGGCCGCCGCGGTAGGTCGCGCGGACACCGATGTGCTCCACCGACCCGCCCCGCCGGTGCACCTCGAGGGGGTTCTCCTCCAGCACCACCAGGTCCGCGAGCTTGCCGGGGGCGAGCGAGCCGATCCGGTCGAACATCCCCAGGGCCTTCGCGGCCTCGGACGTGTAGGCGGCGAGGGCCTCCAGCACGTCGAGCCGCTCGCCGGCGGGACCGAACCGCCGCCCGTCCCCGTCGAGGCGGTCGGTCCAGGCCTGGACCGAGCGCAGCACGTCGCCGTCGGCGACCGGGCGGTCGGAGCTGCCCGCGATCCGCACCCCGGCGTCCAGGAAGCTGCGCCCCCGGTAGGTCCAGTCCGTGCGCTCGGCCCCCAGGAGCCGGCGGAACTGGGCCGCCATGGGCCGGAGGAAGCCGATCTGCGGGGTCACGACGATCCCCGCGGACGCGAGCCGCGGCAGCTGGTCGGGGCGGGTGATGCTCGCGTGCTCGATCCGGTTGGGCACCCGGCGGCGTCCGTGCTCGTCCTGGCACCGGGTGAGCACGTCGATCGCGAAGTCGATCGCCCGGTCCCCGATCGCGTGGGCGGCCACCGACCAGCCCGCCCGGTAGGCGGCGTGGATCGCCTCGGCCATCTGCTCCGGGTTCTCCTGGAAGTATCCGGTGGAGTGGCCGCCGCAGAAGGCCTCGGTCACCGCGGCGGTCTCCCCGAGCAGCGAGCCGTCCACGAACACCTTGACCGGTCCGAGCTGCAGCTCGTCGTCGCCGAAGCCGGTCCGCAGCCCGAGGTCGAGCCCGCGCTCGGAGCCGTCCCCGAGCCCGTCGATCCCGTGCAGGACGTCCAGCACGGGCATCACCTGGGCCCGCGCGTGCAGGGCGCCGGCGTCCCTGGCCTGCTGGTAGGCCTGCAGCTCGGAGGGGTTGTGCCCGATCCACCCGGCGCCGACCCCGGCCTCCGCGAACGTGGTGATTCCCTCGGCGGCGTAGCGGGCGGTGGCACGGTCGAGCGCCGCCACGATCTTGGCCACGGGGTAGGGGCGGAACAGCTCCTGCACCACCGCCTGGGCGGTCTCCTCGATCAGGCCCGTGGCGCGGCCGGTGTCGTCGCGCACCACCCGCCCGCCCACCGGGTCCGGGGTGCCCGGGGTGAGGATCCCCGCCCGGCGCAGCGCCTCGGAGTTCACGATCGCCGCGTGGCCGGACGCGAGCCGGGCGAACAGCGGCGTGCGGCCGGTGATGCGGTCGAGGACGTCGATGTCGGGCAGCGACCCGCCCACGGTGGCGGGGTAGAAGCCGGTGGCCATGAGCCACTCCTCGTCCGGCGGCTTCGCGGCCATGCCGCGCTCCAGGGCCGCGTAGAGCGCGTCCAGGGACGTGCAGCCGGCGAGGTCCACCTCCGCCAGGCCGAGCCCGAACCACGTGGTGTGGCAGTGGGCGTCCACGAACCCGGGGAGCACGGTGGCCCCGCCGAGGTCCACGGTCTCGGCCGCCGGCACGTCCGGGTCGTCGAGGACCACGATCCGCCCGCCGTGCACGCCGAGACTCGACGCCCTCGGGCGGTCCGGCTCCATGGTCAGGACCGTGGCGTTGACGAGCTGGAGGTCGAGCTGCATGGGGATCCTTTCTCCGGGGCTGCCCCCATCGTGGCACCCGGCGCCCGGACCCGCACGGACGCGCCCGGCTCAGCGCCGAACTCACCGGTCCCGCCCGAGCCGCCGCGAGAAGTGCACCCGTCTCGGGCAGGTCCGGTGAGTTCGCGGATCTGCCGGTCGTGGGCCCTCACAGTCAGCCCAGGGCGGCGACGAGCTCCGTGGCCTGCCGGATCGCCCGCTTGGCGTCCAGCTCCGCCGCGACGTCGGCCCCGCCGATGAGGTGCACCGGGACGGCGCCGGTGTCGTGCCCGGCGTCGAGCAGCGCGTCGTGCAGCTCCCGCAGCGGCTCCTGGCCCGTGCACAGCACCACGGTGTCCACCGGCAGCACCTGCTCGACCGGCTCCGTGCCGTCGGGCCCCGGCACGGTGAGGTGCAGTCCGTCGTCGTCGATCCGCCGGTACGTCACCCCGCTCAGGGTGCGGACGCCCCCGGCCCGGAGCGAGGCCCGGTGGATCCACCCGGTCGTGCGGCCCAGCCCGGCCCCGGGCTTGCCGGGGGAGCGCTGCAGCAGCGTCACCTCGCGCGCGGGGGGCTCGGGGCAGGGCGCGGCCAGACCGCCGCGGGCGGACAGCGTCGTGTCGACGCCCCACGCACGGTAGAAGTCCGCGCCCGGGGAGTGCAGGAGGAACTCGGCGAGGTCGAAGCCGATGCCCCCGGCGCCGAGGACCGCGACCCGGCGGCCCACGGGGGCCCCGTGGTGCAGGACGTCCCGGTAGCCCACGACCGACGGGTGCTCCACGCCCTCGATCGCGGGCACGCGCGGCTCCACGCCCGTGGCGAGCACGAGCCGGTCGAAGCCGCCCAGGTGCCCGGGCCCGGCCGGCGTCCCGAGCCGCACGTCCACCCCCAGCTCGGCGAGCCGCACGCCGTAGTAGCGCAGCGTCTCCGCGTACTCCTCCTTGCCCGGGATGCGCAGGGCCATCAGGAACTGCCCGCCGATCCGGTCCTCCGCCTCGAAGAGGGTGACGGCGTGCCCGGCCTCCGCCGCGTTGACGGCGAAGGCCAGCCCGGCGGGGCCCGCGCCGACCACGCCGATCCGCTCGGCCCGGCGGGTGGGACCCAGGCGCAGCAGGGTCTCGTGCCCGGCCCGCGGATTGACCAGGCAGGACGCGGTCCGGCCCGCGAACGTGTGGTCCAGGCACGCCTGGTTGCACGCGATGCACGTGTTGATCGTGTCCGCCCGGCCGCGCCCGGCCTTGGCCACGAAGTCCGGGTCGGCGAGCAGGGGGCGGGCCAGGGACACCATGTCGGCGTCCCCGTCCGCCAGGATCCGCTCCGCGGTCTCCGGGGTGCTGATCCGGTTGACGGCGATCAGGGGGATCCCGACCTCGCCCTTGAGCCGGCGCGTCACCCACGAGAAGCCGCCGCGGGGGACGACCGTGGCGATCGTGGGGATGCGCGCCTCGTGCCAGCCGATGCCGGTGTTGAGCAGGGTGGCACCGGCGGCCTCGACCGCCCGGGCCAGCGCCACGACCTCCTCGAGCGTGGAGCCGCCCGGGACCAGGTCCAGCATGGAGAGCCGGTAGACGAGGATGAAGTCCGGGCCGGTGCGCTCGCGGACGCGGCGGACGATCTCCACGGGCAGGCGCATCCGGTTCTCGAAGGACCCGCCCCACCGGTCGGTGCGGTGGTTGGTCTCGGCGGCGACGAACTCGTTGATGAGGTAGCCCTCGGAGCCCATCACCTCCACGCCGTCGTAGCCGGCCTCCCGGGCGAGCGCGGCGGTGCGGGCGAAGTCCTCGACGGTCCGCTCGATCTCCTCGGCGGTGAGCTCGTGCGGGACCACCGGGCTGATGGGAGCACGCAGGGGGCTCG
This sequence comes from uncultured Kocuria sp., assembly GCF_947500125.1. Classification (GTDB taxonomy): domain Bacteria; phylum Actinomycetota; class Actinomycetes; order Actinomycetales; family Micrococcaceae; genus Kocuria. The sequence continues at coordinate 27,795 of NZ_CANMRA010000002.1, forward strand.
GGGCCACGGCGTCGGGCGTCCTCGCGTAGCGGCCGGCGTGCAGGATCTGCAGGGCGATCCTCCCGCCCTCGGCGTGCACGGCGTCCGTGACCGTGCGGTGCCGGGCCACCTCCTCCGGGGTGCTGAGCACGGCGCCGCCGGCGTGCGTGGCGCCCTCCGGGTTCGGTCCGATGCCGCCGGTGACGATGAGCCCCACACCGCCGCGCACCCGCTCCGCGTAGAACTCCGCGAGGCGCTCGAACCCCCCGGGGAGCTCCTCGAGACCGGTGTGCATCGACCCCATGAGCACCCGGTTGGGCAGGGTGGTGAAACCCAGGTCCAGGGGCGCGAGCAGGCGCGGGTAGGGCACGGTCATGTGATACTCCTCGTCTCAGGTACTTGGGTCACCGTAGGCGAGGAGTGAGCCGCCTCACAAGCGCGGCGCGGTCTCTACAATGCGGCCAGCAGGTCCTTCCACACCATGCGCCAGCGCGCGACGTCGTCGGCGGAGGCCAGCCCGGTGTGCGCGACGGCCACCGTGGCGCGGCCGCCGCCCTTGGCGCCGATGGTCGCGGCGACCCGGGTCCCGTCGGCGAGCCGCGCGCGCCAGTAGCGCCACTTCTCGGTGACGGCGGTGGTGGGCGGCTGCCGGAGCGCGACGCCGCCGACCTCCGTGCGCCCCGCCATGAGCTCGCTCCACCGGGCGAGCGCCTCGTCCGGGGTGCCGGACACCGTGCGGCTCGCGCCCGCCCCGAAGGTGCCGTCCCCGGACTGCCCGGGCCGGCGGGCCCCCGTGTGCTGCTCCCAGGCCACCGTGACGGACTGCGCCCACCACTCGTGGTTCTCGACCACGCCGTCCAGCTGCTCCGCGACGCGGCGGGCGAGCTCGGCGTGGCTCATCGTCCGGGCGCCGAGCTCCTCGAGCCGTGCCGTCCAGGTCTCCCACGGGATGCCGGTGGCCCGGGCGATCCCGGCCGTGCTGGCGCCGCGGGTGCCCACGGGCTCAGTCCGAGGTCGGCGGCCGGTACCCGCCCTCGGCCGGGTCCTGGTCGTCCCCGCTGATCTCGTGGGCGGGTGTGCCGGCCTCGCGCACGCCGGAGACCTGCTGGCCCGCGTTCGTCTGTCCGGTGGGCATCGGCTCGTGGGCCATGTCCTCTGCGGGTGTGTCCGCGGCCGCGCCGATGTCCTCGGCCAGGTGCGGGTCGTCGGGGAGCTGGGCCCCGGAGCCGGAAGTGGTGTCCATGGGTCCAGACAACCAGTGGCGCACGGACCTGGCAAGGACGGGCGTGACGGGTCCGGACGCGTCCTCGCGATATCGCGGACAGCGAATGGACAGGGTGCTGACAGTGGGTGGGGGGCGTGCCATAGTGGACGGCAGAGGCCCGTTCCTGCGGGCCGCCCGAAGTTGTCGAGCTAGGCCGCCGCCCGGCGGCGGCCGGAAACGTGGAGACGAACCCATGGCCACCCCGAACCAGCGCACCGCCCCCTACACCGTGCCCGGTCTGTCCACCGAGAACGGTCACGAGGTCGCCCAGACGCTCCAGCAGCGCCTGCACGCCCTCAACGACCTCCAGCTCACGCTCAAGCACGCCCACTGGAACGTGGTGGGCCCCAACTTCATCTCCGTCCACGAGATGCTGGACCCGCAGATCGAGCTCGTGCGCGGCTTCGTCGACGAGCTCGCCGAGCGCATGGCGACCATGGGCGTGGGCCCGTCCGGCCTGCCCGGCGACCTCGTCCAGGCCCGCACCTGGGACGACTACTCGGTCCACCGCGCCACCGGCGTGGAGCACCTCGCCGCCCTCGACCTCGTCTACAACGGCGTGATCGAGGACCACCGCGACGCGATCCAGAAGGTCGGCGAGCTCGACCCCATCACCGAGGACATGCTCATCGGCCAGGTCAAGGAGCTCGAGCTCTTCCAGTGGTTCATGCGCGCGCACCTCGAGAACAGCGGCGGCGACCTCCAGCACGGCGGCGCCCGCACGGAGAAGGGCGCGGCGGAGTCCGCCGCGCAGTAGTCCGACCGGCGATCGTGGCACCCCACGCCCGCCCCGGCCCCGCCGACCCCCGTGGTCCGCGGGGCCGGGGCGCGTTCACGGCCATGACCTTCAACATCCGGCGTCCCATGGAGCGGTACCGCCGGGCGTCGCCGGACGCGTGGCTGACCCGGGCCCCGGCGGTGCAGGCGGTGCTCCGGGCCCACCGGCCGGAGCTGGCCGCGCTGCAGGAGGTGCTCCCGGGGCAGCTGCACCTGCTGCAGACGGCCCTGGGGCCGGACCACGTCCTGCTGGGCGGGGGCCGGGACGCCGCGGGCCGCGGGGAGCGCTGCCTGCTGGCCGTGGACACCGCGCGCTTCGGGATCGAGCGGTGGGAGCAGCGGTGGCTGTCCCCGCAGCCGGAGGTCCCGGGGTCGAAGTGGCCGGGGGACCTCTTCCCCCGCACCCTGGTGCTGGCCGAGCTCACGGACCGGCGCACGGGGGTGGCCTGGCGGGCGGCGGCCACCCATCTCGACCCGTGGCCGGAGCACGGCCGGCTGCGCCAGCTCGCCGCGCTGCAGGGCCTGCTCCTCGGCTGGGACGGGCCCCTGCTGCTCCTCGGGGACATGAACGCGGCCGCCGGGCGCTCCCGCACCTGGGACGCGGCGCTCGCCGGTGGGCTGCGGGACACCCTGCCCGCCGACGCCGCGGGAACCTTCCACCGCTACCGGGAGCCCCGTGCCGGGACGCCGCGGCTGGACTGGATCCTGTACGGCGGACCGGTCCGCGTCCTCGACTCCCGCGTCCTGGTCGATCGCCCGCGCGGCGTCTGGGCCTCGGACCACTTTCCGGTGCTGGCCGAGCTCGAGCACGACGGCGGCCCCGCCTCCTGAGGGCGGGGCCGCCGGGAGGGCGCGGGCGGGTCAGTACACGATGCCGAACACCCACACCCCGAGGGTCATCGTCACGAGGGTGATCAGCCCGACGCCGACGATGTTCAGCCACACGCCGCCCTTGATCATCTGGCCGATCGTCACGTACCCGGAGCCGAACGCGATGGCGTTGGGCGGGGTGGCCACCGGCAGCATGAACGCGCAGGTCGCCGCCAGGGCCACGGGGATGGCCAGCAGCATCGGGTCCAGGTCCAGGCCGAGGGCCACGCCCCCGGCGACCGGCAGGAACGTGGCCGCCGTGGCCGTGTTGCTGGTGAGCTCGGTCAGGAAGATGACACCGGCGGCCACGACGAGGACCAGGACCAGGACGGGCACGGCGCCCAGCCCCTCGACCTGGGCGCCGATCCACTCGGTGAGCCCGGAGTCCGAGAACTGGGAGGACAGGGCCAGGCCGCCGCCGAACAGGAGCAGCACGCCCCAGGGCAGCTTGACCGCGGACTCCCAGTCCAGCAGCCGGACCCCGCGCTGGGCGCCGGCGGGGAGCAGGAACAGCAGCAGCCCCACGACCATGGCGATGCCGGCGTCGCTGATCGGCGGGGAGTCGAAGATCACGGGCACGAACACCCAGCTGAACGCCGCCAGCGCGAAGATGGCCAGCACGAGCTTCTCACCGGTCGACATGGGCCCGAGCTTGTGCAGCTCGTTGTTGATCAGCTTCCGGCCGCCGGGGATCTCGTCGATCTCCGGCTTGAACAGCACCTTGGTGAGCAGGAACCAGGCGATCGCGAGCATGACCACGGACAGCGGCACCCCCACGAGCATCCACTGCCCGAAGCCCACGGTGATGTCGTGCGACTCCTGGAGATAGCCGACCATCAGGGTGTTCGGCGGGGTGCCGATGATCGTGCCGAGGGAGCCGATCGACGCGGCGTAGGCGATGCCGAGCATCAGCGCGGTGCCGAAGTTCGAGGCGATGACGGCCTCCTTCACCTTCGCGCTCTGGGGGTCGGCGCCTTCCAGGTCGGTGTCGGCGACGCCGGCCTCGGCGGCGGCGTCGTTCATCAGGTTGGGCAGCAGCAGCAGGACGGACACGCCGATGGGGATCATCATGACGGCCGTGGCGGTGTTGGACACCCACATGCTGAGGAAGCCGGTCGCGACCATGAAGCCGGCCACCATCTGGGCCGGCTTGGTGCCCATGACCCGCACGGTGCGCAGGGCGATCCTGCGGTGCAGGTTCCAGCGCTGCATGGCCAGGGCCAGGAGGAACCCGCCCATGAAGAGGAAGATGATGTTGCTCCCGTAGGAGGCGCCGACGTCGTCGACGGCGACGTCCGGCGCGAGCACCGGGAAGATGATCAGCGGCAGCAGGGCGGTGGCCGGGATCGGGATGGCCTCCGTCATCCACCACACGCCCATGAGCCCGGCGGTCGCGGCCGTGAGCCTGGCGTGCTGGGCCAGGTCCGGGGGCATGAGGACGTAGATGAGCAGGGCCAGGACCAGGCCCGCGAGGAGCCCGCCCCACTTGATCCGGTGCGTCTTGGCGTGCTCCGCAGGGGCCTGCTCGCCCGGCGACCGGTGGTCGACCTCCTGCGTGTGGTGGGGTTCCGGGTGGTCGCCCTCCAGGCGGGACCCCGGGACGGATGGCGTGCTGCCCATGTCTCCTCCAGATGTGTTCGTGGTGGCTGCGCTGTGACTCACGTTCCGGCGGAGCGGCCGGCCCACGGCGCGGTGCGCCCGGGACCCGCGCGGGTCTCCGCCGCGGGAGAGGCTCCGCGGGTGGCGGCCTGCACCACCGGCAACCGGATGCAGGCGGCGAGGTGCTCCCGGGAGGCTCCACGGCGTGCCGGGGCGGCGCTGCCCGGCCCCGGACCGGGTGGGGGAACGGGCGGCGGGACGGTCTCCGCGCACTCGTCGGCCGCCCACGGGCACCTGGTGCGGAAGACGCACCCGGAGGGCGGGTCGAGGGGGGAGGGCACCTCGCCCTCGAGCGGGGCGGTCCGGCGCCGCCGCTCCGCCACGGGGTCGGCGGACGGGGCGGAGGCCATCAACGCCTTGGTGTAGGGGTGGGCGGGGGCGTCGAAGAGGTCCCGGACGTCCCCGTCCTCCATGAGCCGGCCGAGGTACATCACGAGGACGTGGTCGCTCATGTGCTCCACGACGGCGAGGTCGTGGGCGATGAACAGGTACGTGAGCCCCAGCTCGCCCTGCAGCCGGTTGAGCAGGTTCATGATCTGCGCCTGGACGGAGACGTCCAGGGAGGCGGTCGCCTCGTCGAGGATGATCAGGTCCGGCTCGCCCGCGAGCGCCCGGGCGATGGACACGCGCTGGCGCTGCCCGCCCGAGAGCTCGTGCGGGTACCGGTCCAGGAAGCGCCGGGAGAGGCCCACGAGCTCGAACAGCTCCGCCACCCGGCGGCGGCGCCCCTCCTTGTCCCCGCCGAGGCCGTGCACCTCGAGGGGCTCCGCCACGGCGCGGGAGACGTGCTGGCGGGGGTCCAGGGACGCGAACGGGTCCTGGAACACCATGGCGATCCGCCGGCGCAGGGCCTTGAGCTCCCGGCCCCGCACCGAGGTGATGTCCTCGCCGTCGAGCAGCACGGTCCCTGCGCTGGGCTCCACCAGGTGCATCAGCGCGTTGGCCACCGTGGACTTGCCGGAGCCGGACTCGCCGACCAGGGACACCGTCTGTCCCCGGTGGACGTCGAAGTCGATCCCCGCCACCGCCTGCACCGCGCCCTTGCCGCGGTCGGTGGTGACGGGGAAGCGGACCTGCAGGTCCCGCACGCTGAGCAGCGGCCGGTGGTCGTCGGTCATCGGGTGCCTCCTCGCCGGTCGGTGCCGTCCGCGTCGCCGCCGTTGAAGGTGCGGACCACGTGCTCCGGTCCCACCGGGGTCTCCGGCGGGCGCTCGGTCTCGCAGCGGGGGTCCCCGCGGACGGGGCAGCGGTCCCAGAACAGGCAGCCTTGGGGCAGGTGCTTGGGGTCCGGCGGGCTGCCGGGGATCACGGCGAGCTCGCCCTTGCCGTGGGCCGTCTGCGGCCGGGCGGCCATGAGGCCCCGGGTGTAGGGGTGGCGGGGATCGGTGAAGAGCTCCTCGAGGGGGGCGGACTCCACGATCTGCCCGCCGTAGAGCACGGCCACCCGGTCCGCGATGCCCGAGACCACGCCGAGGTCGTGGCTGATCCAGATCACGCTCATGCCGCGGGACTCCTGCAGCTCCTTGACCCGCTCGAGGATCTGGGCCTGCGTGGTGACGTCGAGCGCGGTGGTGGGCTCGTCCGCCACGAGCAGCTCCGGGTCGCAGGCCAGGGCCACGGCGATCATCACGCGCTGCTTCATCCCGCCCGAGAGCTGGTGGGGGTAGGAGGAGAGGCGGGACGGCGGGTCGGGGATGCCGACCGCCTCGAGCAGCTCGAGCGCCCGGCGCCGGGCGTCGCGGCGGGTGAGGCCGAGGTGGAAGCGCGGTGCCTCCGTGAGCTGCTGCTCCACGGTCAGCACCGGGTTCAGGGACGTGGAGGGGTCCTGGAAGATGAAGCCCACCCGCCTGCCGTGCACGCCGCGCAGCTGCCGGGGATCCATCGTCACGATGTCCTGACCGTCCAGCAGGGACTGCCCGCTCACCCGGGCGGGCGGGGAGTCGATCAGGCCGGTGGCCGCGAGCACCGTCATGGACTTGCCGGACCCGGACTCGCCCACGATGCCCAGGGTTCCGCCCCGGGGGACGGAGAAGGACACGCCGTTGACGATCTCCGCGGGGCCGATCCGGACGGCGAGGTCCCGCACGTCGAGCAGCACGTCCCCGTCGGAGGACGCCGGGGCGGTGGGGCGGCGGGGCTCGGTCGTGCGCATCAGGCGCTCCTGCGGATCTCGTCGGCGGTCCGCTGGCGCGGGTCGAGGACGTCGCGCATGCCGTCGCCCACCAGGTTGAACGCCAGCACGGTGAGGAAGATGGCCAGGCCCGGGAACACGCTCATCCACCAGGCGTCGTAGATGAAGGCCTGGGCGTCGTAGAGCATCCGTCCCCACGAGGGCTCGGGCGGCTGCACGCCCAGCCCCAGGAAGGACAGCGCGGCCTCGGAGAGGATCGCGAAGGCCAGCGAGAGGGAGGTCTGGACGGTGATGGGTCCCATGATGTTGGGCAGCACGTGGCGGCGCAGGATGAGCCCGTCGGACGCCCCGACGGCCTGGGAGGCCTTGACGTAGAGCTCCTCGCGCACGGCGAGCGTGGAGGCCCGCGTGATGCGGGCGAAGATGGGCGTGTAGACCACCCCGATCGCGATCATCGCCGTGGTCAGCCCGGGGCCCAGGACGGCGACGATGGCCATGGCCAGCAGCAGGATGGGGAACGCGAAGAGCACGTCCGCGCTGCGCATGATGACCGTGTCCGGCCAGCCGCCGAAGAAGCCGGCCACGAGACCCAGGGCCACCCCGACCACCAGGGCGATGCCCACGGCCACGAGGCCCACGGTCAGGGAGATCCGGGCGGAGAGCACCACGCGGGAGAACACGTCCCGGCCCAGCTCGTCGGTGCCGAACAGGTGCGCGCCCGAGGGCGGCTGCAGGGCGTTGACCACGTCGATGTCGTTCGCCCCGTACGGGGCGATCCAGCGTCCGAGCACGGCGAGCAGGACCACGAGGACGAGGATGACCAGGCCGGCGGCCGTGACCTTGTTCGAGACCAGCATCCGCAGGGTGCCGGTGCGGCTGACCTCCTCCGGGGTCTCCGCCGGCTCGGCGGGCCCCGGGACGGGCCCGGTGCGGCCGTCCCCGGCGCCCGGGGCGAGGCGGTCGGAGGAGGGCGTCTCGGGGCTGCTCATGACACACGGATCCTCGGGTCGACGACGGCGTACAGGATGTCCACCAGCAGGTTGATCAGCAGGAAGATGAGGGCGATCAGCAGCACGGTGCCCTGCACCACCGGGTAGTCGCGGGCCGCGACGGCGTCGAAGACCAGCCGACCCAGACCGGGCCACGCGAAGACCACCTCGATGACGATGAGGCCCCCGAGCATCGTGGCGGCCTGGACGCCGGCCACCGTGAGGATCGGGACGAGCGCGTTGCGCATCACGTGCCGGCCGATCACTGTGCGGCGGGGCAGGCCCTTGGACCGGGCCGTGCGCACGTAGTGGGAGCCGACGACGTCGAGCACCGCGGAGCGGACGTAGCGGGTCATGATGGACCCGGAGACCACGCCGACGGCGAGCCCCGGCAGGATCACCCGCTGGAGCCAGCCCCACGGGTCCTCGGTGAAGGGCACGTACCCGGACGGCGGCAGCAGCCCCAGCATCGTCGAGAAGACGATGATCAGGAGCAGGCCGAGCCAGAAGTCGGGGACCGAGACGCCGAACTGGCTCACGGCCCGGATCCCGCCGTCCGCCGCGGAGCCGCGGCGCAGGGCGGCCCAGGTGCCGAGGGGGAACGCGATGAGCAGCGCGATCGTGATGCCGGCGAGGCCGAGGGACACCGTGGCCGGCAGCCGGTCCAGCAGGATGAGGGTCACGGGCTCGCCGCTGCGGAAGCTCACCCCGAGGTTCCCGGTGAGGGCGTTGCCGATGTAGGCGAAGAACTGCACGAGCAGGGGCCGGTCCAGCCCGGAGGCCTCCCGCAGGGCGTCGTAGGACTCCTGGGTGAAGCGGGTGCCGAGGGCCACCCGCACGGGGTCGCCGGGGACGAGCTGGAGGAGGGCGAAGACCACGACCAGCACGCCGAACAGCACCACCACGGTGTGCAGCAGGCGCTTGACGAGAAATCTCAGGAGCGGGCTGCTCATTCGCTGTCCTCCTCGAGCCGGACGTCCTTGAACCGGATGGCGCGGTCCGGGCGGGCCTCGTAGCCCTGCAGGTCCGGGGTCCACGCCTGGACCACGTCGGGGTTGTACAGGTAGACGTAGCTGGCGTCGTCCACGATCTGCTCCGCCGCCCGGTCGTAGAGCTCCTTCCGGGCGTCCGGGTCGGTCTCGGTGCGCCCCGCGTCCAGGAGCCGGTCGACCTCGGGGCTGCTGTAGCCCTGGGCGTTGTTCGAGCCCTCGGAGTGGTGCTGGTTGTAGTAGTAATCGTTGACGTCCACGTTGCCGAGCCAGCCCAGGAGCAGCATGTCGAAGTTCCCCTGGGCCTGCTCGTCGAGCCAGGTCGCGAAGTCGAGGGTGCGGATGTCCGTGGCGACCCCGATCTCCGAGAGGTTGGCGGCGATCACCTGGGCCGCCGTGACCGTCTCCGGGAACTCGTTGGTGACCATGAGGTCGACGGTCTCCCCGGCCAGCCCCGAGCTCTCGGCGAGCTCGCGGGCGCGGTCGAGGTCCTGCTCGAAGGGCGCGTACTCGTGGTGCCAGACGGACGTCTCGGGCACGGCGGTCTGGTTCACGGTGGCGTTGCCGTACCAGGTGACCTGGGCGATGGCCTCCCGGTCGATGGCCTGCGCCACGGCGAGGCGCGCCTCGAGGGTGTCGAAGGGCGGCCGCGCCTGGTTCATGGTCACGTACCAGTAGTCGGTGGACGGGACGCCGGCGACCTCGACGTCGGGGTTCTGCCGCAGCGACGTGACCCGCTGCGGCGGGATCGAGTCGGTCCAGTGCACCTCGCCGGCGGTGAGGTCCGCGAGCGCCGTGGTGCCCTCGGAGATGAACCGGTAGACGACCCCCGGGACGTGGGGGCCCTCGCCCCAGTAGTCCTCGTTGGCCCGCAGGGTCACGGCCGTGCTCGCCGAGTTGCCCACCACCTCGAACGGGCCGGTGCCCACCGGGTCCAGCTGGACGTCCCCGCTCTCGACGTTCTGCCGCTCGACGATGGCCATGCCCTTGTACCCGCCGATCGCGGCGAGCAGGGCGGGCGTCGGCTGGGACACGTCGATGCGCACCGTGTGCTCGTCCACCGCCACGACGTCCTCGACGGCGGACAGCCGGTAGGCGTTGGCCAGCTGCTCGTCGATGATCCGGTCGTAGGAGTACACGACGTCCTCGGCCGTGAACTCGGAGCCGTCGTGGAACGTGACGCCCTCCCGCAGGCGGAACGTCCAGGAGAGCTGGTCCTCGCTGACCTCCCAGGACTCGGCGAGGGCGGGCTGCATCTCGAGGTTCTCGTCGGGCTCCACCAGGGTGTCGTAGACGTTCTCGAGGATCTGGAAGGAGAAGTAGGCGCTCGTGTTGTGGGGGTCGAGCTGGTCCGGCTCCCCGGCGATGGCCACCTTGAGATAGTCGTCGGTGTCGATCTCTCCCGCCCCCGCCAGGTCCACGCCCTCGCCCGCCGAGCAGGCGCCCAGGGCGAGGCACACGGCGCTCCCCAGCGCGACGATCCGTGCTCCGCGTGCCATCCGCCGCCTCCCGGTGGTAGGAATGAGCCGTCCGCCCGGGAGGACCCGGCGGGCGCCCCGTTCGGCCGCCCTGCCGGTGCGCACCCGGTCGTGGGTGTCGTCCCACCCTATGCATCCGGGACGGCGCACCACCACACCCTCGGGCCCGGCGTGCCGGGACGGGGGACGTCCCGGTCGGCGCGGGGCAAGCAACGACAACGAACCGGTCGTCACGCAGTTGACGGCCAGGAGGTGCCTGTGACCTACACCGTGATCGCCCGGAGCGCGGACTCCCGTCTGCTCGGGGCCGCCACGGCGAGCTGCTCGCTCGCCGTGGGCAACGCCGTGCCGGCCCTCGTGCCCACCGCCGGGGTCGTGGCCTCCCAGGCGTGGACCAACCGGCGGCTGCGCTTCGAGATGCTCCGCACCCTGCACCACGGGGGCTCGGCGGAAGAGGCGATCGCAGGGCTCACCGACGCCGACGCCGACCTGGCGCTGCGCCAGGTGGCGGTCCTGCCCGTGGCGGGGCCCGGAGCGCACCTCACCGGCAGCCTGTGCACACCGTGGGCCGGGGGCGTGGCCGGGGCCGACTTCGTGGTGATCGGCAACTACCTGACCGGCCCGGAGGTCGTCGAGTCGATGCGCGCCGCGATGGACGAGGCGCTCGCGGCACCGGGGCCGACGAGCACCGGGATGGCGCGTGCGCTGCTGGCCTGCCTGCGCGCGGGCCAGGACGCGGGCGGGGACAGCCGGGGGCAGCAGAGCGCCGCGGTGCTCGTGGCCGACACGCTCGCCGGCTTCCAGTACCCCGTGCTGCTCGACGTCGACCTGCGCGCCGACAACTCGCCCACCCCGCTGGACGACCTCGAGGAGATGCTCGCGCTGAAGGGCAGGGCCCACCCGGCGCCCGCCGAGGTGGTGCCCAGCACCGAGGTCCCGCACCGGCCCGAGGACGAGGGGCTCTGGTCGACGGTCCTGTCCTGACCGGCCCGGGGTGGGCGGCCCCTCCCGGGTGGCCTACCCTCGGTCCATGACCACTCGTCTCCTCCTCCCTGCCCGCGGTGGCCCCGCGGCGGGCCTGGCCGCCCTCCTCCTGGCGGGAGCGACGGTCCTCGCCGGCTGCACCCCGCAGCCGCCGGAGGCCGCCCCGGACGACGACGGGGCGGCGTCGTCCTCGGCGCCGTCCTCGGCGCCGGATCCGGAGCCGGCCCCGGACCGGCTGGAGGTCGTGGTCACCGGCGACGTCCTGCTCCACCCGGGGCTGTGGGCGCAGGCCGAGGCCGACGGGGACGGGGAGCTGGACTTCGGCCCGCTGGTGGAGGGGCTGCGCCCGTTCACGGAGGGCGCCGACCTCGCGATCTGCGGCATGGAGACTCCGCTCGCCGCACCCGAGGGCCCCTTCTCGGGGTACCCCTCGTTCGAGGTGCCGCCGCAGATCGTCCCGGCGCTGGCGGACATCGGCTACGACGCGTGCACCACGGCCACGAACCACGCCGTGGACGCCGGCCCGGAGGGCCTCGAGCGGACCCTCGACGTCCTGGCCGGTGCCGGGATCGCCACCACCGGCACGTACCGCACGGCGCAGGACGCGCAGGAGCCGCTGGTCCTCGACGTGGAGGGGGTGGGCGTGGGGCTGGTGACCGGGACCTACGGGCTCAACGGCAACGTCCCGGACGCCGCGTGGCGCGTGGACCTGCTGGACGTGCCCGAGATGGTCGGCAAGGCGCGCCGGGCGCGGGAGGCGGGGGCGGAGATCGTGCTGGCCGCGGTGCACGCCGGGGAGGAGTACTCCTCGGCGCCCGACCGGCAGCAGCTCGAGGTGACGCGCGCGCTCGCCGACAGCGGGGAGTTCGACTTCGTCTACGGCCACCACACGCACTCGGTGCTGCCGATCGAGAAGCACGGGGACACCTGGATCGTCCACGGGCTGGGCAACAGCCTCTCGGAGCACGCCACCCGGGTGCCGGTGAACAACGAGGGCCTGACGGTCAGCATGTCCTTCGCCCGCGAGGACGGGGAGTGGGTCGCGGGCGACCCGGTGTGGACCCCGCACATCTTCACCCTCGACCCGGTCCGGTGGTGCGCGCTGCCGGCCGAGGACGTCTGCCGCTCCCGCGAGGAGGACGCGGCGTCCCTGGCCCGCACCGCCCGGACCGTGGGGTCGATGGGCGCGGAGGCCGACGGCGCCCGCCCGTGGCGCCCGCTCACCCTCGGCCCCGCAGGACCGTAGCGCTCAGTCCTCGCCGAGGGTGACGAGCGCCTGCACGGGGGTGTGGTCGCTGGGGTGGCCCCCGGCGAAGCGGGCCGGGTTGATGGCGCTGCGGCTCACCCGGACGTCGGGGCTGGCCAGCACCCAGTCGATGCGCTCCTCGCCCTCGACGGCCTCGCCGTAGTCCGGGAACGTGCCCCACTCGGGGGTCAGCCGCTCCTCGGCGGTCGACCAGGTGTCGCCGAGCACCCCGGAGCCCACGAGCGTCGTGTAGGCCCCGGACCCGCCCGCCTCCGCGTTGAAGTCCCCGGTGACCACGGTGGGGGTGTGCGGGCGGAAGCTGTGCACGAGCTCGACCAGGGCCTCCGCGCTGCGGTCCCGGGCGTTCTCGGAGTCGTGGTCGAAGTGGGTGTTGACGAGCACGAGCTCGGCGCCGGTGCCGCGGTCCAGGAAACGGCCCCAGGTGACGATCCGGGGGATGTCGTTGCCCCACGTGGTGGAGCCGATGAGCTCCGGGGTGTCGGAGAGCCAGAACTGGTCCCACTCCAGCAGGTCCAGGCGCCGGGCGTCGTAGAAGATCGCGGAGTACTCGCCCTTGCTGCCCCCGGCGCGGCCGTAGCCGACCATCCGGTAGCCGGCGGGCAGCGCCTGCTCCACCGCCGGCAGCTGGTGGTGGAGGGCCTCCTGCACCCCGAGGAGCGTGGGCTGCTCGAGCTGCAGCAGCCGCGCCAGCCGGGGCGCGCGGTCGGGCCAGTGGTCCGGGTTCCCGGCGTGCGTGCCGCTGTGGTGGAAGCGGATGTTGTAGCTCATCACGTGCAGGGCGCGGCCCGTGGCGGGCCCGATGAGCGGCACCGCGGGATCGGCGACGCCGGGAGTCGTGCAACGGTCGAGAAGGACGGTGTCTGGTGACATCACTGCTCCAGGGTGGGGGAGTGCGGGGGTGTCGTCGTCCCATGGTGGACCGGGCGGTCCGGCCACGGTGCCACCGAGGGGGAACCCCCGGTGGCCATCGGGTGAATTCGCGGGGTCCTCGACGGGGTCCTCCACGGGGACCGCGGCCCCGTGGCCGCCGGTGCACGGCTCAGGCATCCTGCACCTCCACGGGGAACTGCCGGATCTCTCCGGCGGTGAGCAGGTGGGCCCGCCCGTCGACGTTCACGCGCACGGGCTCCGCGGGGCCGGGGCCGAGGTAGAGCCGCAGCGCGGAGCGGGTGACCTCGATCTGGATGGGCTGGTCCCGGTAGCTGATCGAGAAGGACACCTTGGGCAGCTCGGGCGGGATCGCCGGGTGCAGCCACAGCATGTCGTCCCGGACCTCCAGGCCCGTGTAGCAGCGGGTGAGGATGTCCACTGAGCCGGCCATGGCCCCCAGGTGCACGCCCTCCCGGACCGTGTCCCCCTGGGCGTCGACGAGGTCGCTGTTGAGGGCCCGCGTCAGGTAGGACCAGGAGCTGCGGCGGTCCCGGCGGGCCTCGACCCAGGAGTGCACCACGTTGGAGAGCGTGGACCCGTGCGAGGAGCGGTCGCAGTAGAAGGCCACGGTGGCCCGGACCGCCTCCGCCGGGAAGTCGTAGCCCATCTGTCCCAGCAGCTCCCGCAGCTCCTCCGCGGAGAACAGGTACAGGAGCATCAGGACGTCGGCCTGCTTGGCCAGCCGGTAGTCGTTCGTGGACAGCCCCTCGGCGTCGAGGATGAGGTCGAGGCGGCCGATGTAGCCGTAGCGGGCCCGGTAGTCCTCCCAGGCGAACTCCGGCAGCTCCTCGTAGCCCTCGAACTGGGCGAGGACGCCGCCGGCCAGGAACGGGACGCGCAGGCGGGTGCGGATCCGCTCCCAGCGGGCCACCTCGTCCTCCCGCAGGTCCAGGCGCCGCCACAGGGGACCGCCGTAGTCCTGGCCGAGGCGCTCGACCATCTCGACCGCCCGCGCGAGCAGCCAGGCCGTCATGACGTTGGTGTAGGCGTTGTTGCGCAGCCCCGAGCCCGGCCTGCCGGGGCCGCCGTCGTGGAACTCGTCCGGGCCCATCACCCCGGTGATCACGTACCGGCCGTCCTCGGGGTCGTGCACCGCCAGGCTCGAGAAGAACCGGGCGATCTCCACCACGAGCTCGGCGCCCTGCTCGATCAGGAAGCGGGTGTCGCCCGTGGCCTGGTAGTACTGCCACACGCTGTGCGCGACCGCCAGCCCCACGTGGCGCTGCAGCCGCGAGTGGTCGGGCATCCACCGGCCCGTGCGGGGGTTGAACAGCGCCCGCGGGGTCTCCTCCCGGCCGTCGCTGCCGCTCTGCCACGGGAACATGGCGCCCTCGTGGCCGGCCGCGCGGGCCGCGGCCCGCGCCTCGGGCAGGCGCCGGTACCGGTAGGCGAGCAGCGCCCGGGTCCACTCGGGCCGGCGGAGGGTGAGCATGGGGTAGACGAACATCTCGTCCCAGAACACGTGGCCGCGGTAGCCCTCGCCGTGCAGCCCGCGGGGCGGGACGCCGGCGTCCAGGTCCGGGTGCGCGGCCGCCACCGACTGCAGGACGTGGAAGGTGTTGAGGTTCACGGCGAGGCCCTGCTGCCCGCCGGCGTCGGTGGCCACGGCGAACGCGGACCACAGGGACTGCCACGCGACCACGTGCGCGGAGAGCAGCTCGTCGAAGCCGCCCGCCCGGTCCAGCATCGTGGTCGCGGCGAGCGCCGGCGTGGAGATCGCCCGGTCCTGCGAGGTGACGAGGGCGACGACCTTCTCGACCCGCACGGCCCGGCCCGGGTCCATCCGCAGCCGCAGCTCGTGGCCCAGCACACCGGGGGCGGGCCGGGCCGGGAACTGGGAGAGCAGGCGGTCCTCGGCGCCGCTGCGGAGCACCCGGGTGCGGGCGGCCACGGCGATCCGGACCCCGGACTGGGACGTGGTGGCCTCGACCAGGGCGGTGCCGTGGCCCAGGTCCTCGAGGAGGGCGTCGTCGAGGTGCCGACCGGAGAGGAGGGTGTCGTCCGCGACGTTGCGGTTGCGGACGTCGGCGTCCACGAGGCTGCGCACGGTCAGGGTCCCGCTCCAGTCCTCGGCCTCGAAGACCGTCTCCTGGCCGGCCAGGTGGCGCTGGTCCTGGGAGACGAACCGGCGGGTGGTCACGCGCGTGGTGCGCCCGGCCCCGTCCCGGAAGCGCAGGGCGCGGGTCAGCACCCCGGTGCGCAGGTCGAGGTCCTGGTGGAGCTCCAGCACGTTCTGCGGGGTGGGCTCGAACCAGTAGCCGTCCAGGACGCGGTACTGCACCAGCAGCCAGTTGGGGGCGTTGACGAGGTCCTCGTGCTCGAGGACGAGACCGGCTGCCTCGGAGCGCGCCCGGTTGTAGACGCCCGCGAGGTAGGTGCCGGGGTAGTGCGTGCCGTCGGCCCGGGACTCGCACGCGGCGCCGCGCACGGCCATGTACCCGTTGCCGAGGGTGCACAGCGACTCCCGCATCCCCTCCTGCGGCGGGTCCAGGCACGTGTAGGTCAGGTTCCACGGGCTGTCCCCGCCGGAGCCGCCGCCCCAGTCGGAGTCCTCGGGGGCCGTGGCGACCGGGATGTCGAGGTCCGTGAGGCCGTCCACGACGAGGTGGGCGCCGGCGGCGAGCAGCCGCCCCCGCCGGCCCGCGCCGTCGACCCCCACGACGAGCCCGAAGCCGTGGGCCACGGCGGCCCGGACCAGGCGGTCGCTGTCGCTGACCACCACGATGTGCTCGGGCTCCACCGCCAGCCGGCGGGAGGCGAGCAGCAGGGAGGCGGCCGGCGGGTGCCGGTCCGGCCCGTCCGGCCGCGGGGCGTCCTCCCGCGGAGGGTCGGCCGCGACCACGATGTCCGCCGGCGGTCCCTCGGACAGCTCCGGGTGCGTGGTGACCAGCGCGGTGAGCACGCCCTCGGCGTGCAGACGGGCGAAGAGCTCGGCGGCGTCCGCCCGGTGGCGCGGGTGCAGGGCGCCGCTGCTGGGGGGTATCGGGACCGGGGCGGCGTCGTCGCCCGCGCGGGCGCCGTCGTCGGGGCCGGGTGCCGCCCCCGCCGGTGCGAGGGCGAGCACCACCGCTCCGTAGGTGCTCCTGCCGTGGACGGCAGGCTGCTCCAGGACGCCGCTCATGCGGTCATTGTGCCACCTGCCTCCGTCAGGCGCCGGAGACGGGCGGGACGGGGCGTCAGTTGATCGTGCTGAGGCGGATGGTCTCGGGCAGTCCCAGGATCTCCTCGATGACCTCCCGGGTCACCCCGTTGCCGGCGTCCGTGACGAGGTAGCCGGTGTCCCCGCGGGTGGACAGCTGCTGGCGGTCGATGTTGATGCCGTGGCCGCCGAGGACGCTGTTGACGGTCGCGAGGACGCCGGGGACGTTGCGGTGCAGGTGCAGGATGCGGGTGCCGCTGACGGCGGTGTCCAGCTGGACCTGCGGCATGTTCACCGACAGGGTCGTGGATCCCGAGGTCACGAAGGACGAGAGCTTCCCGGCCACGAACCGTCCGATGTCCACCTGCGCCTCCTGCGTGGAGCCGCCGATGTGCGGGGTGAGGATCACGTTGGGCAGGCCCTGGAGCACCGAGGTGAACGGGTCCCCGGCCACCTTGGGCTCGTTGGGGAAGACGTCCACGGAGGCGCCGGCGATGTGCCCGCTGACCAGGGCGTCCCGCAGCGCGTTGTAGTCGACGACCATGCCCCGGCACAGGTTGAGGAACAGGGACCGGGGGCGCATCCGCTCGAACTGCTCGCGCCCGAACAGGCTGTCGTTGCCGACGCGGCCGTCCACGTGCAGCGAGACGGTCTCGACCCGCTCCAGCAGCTCCTCCAGCGTGTCGCAGCGCTGGGCGTTGCCCAGCGGCAGGCGGTCCACGATGTCGTAGTAGTAGACCCGCATGCCGAGGGTCTCGGCGAGCACGGACAGCTGGGAGCCGATGTTGCCGTAGCCCACGATGCCGAGGGTGCGGCCGCGGACCTCGTGGGCGCCCTTGGCGGACTTGTCCCACACGCCCTCGTGCATGGCCTTGTTCTTGTCGGTGAGGTGCCGGGCCATCGAGATGATCTCGGCGACGGCGAGCTCCACCACGGAGCGGGTGTTGGAGTAGGGGGCGTTGAAGCACGTCACGGCGTGCTCGGTGGCGGCCGTGAGGTCGATCTGGTTCGTGCCGATGCAGAAGGCGCCCACGGACAGCAGCTGCGGGTGGGCTTCGAAGACCTCCCGGGTCACGTGGGTCTTCGAGCGGATCCCGAGCAGCTCGACGCCCTCGAGGGCCTCGACGAGCTCTCCGGTGTCGAGGGCGCCCTTGCGGGTCTCGACCTCGATGCCCTTCTCGGTCAGGATGCGTTCGGCCTCGGGGTGGACGTTCTCCAGGAGCAGTGCTTTCACAGTGACCCAGTCTATGGCTCCGGCGCGGGGGACGACGACGCCGGACGTCACCCCGCCGCCGATGTGGCCCGAGTCACCGTCCTCCGGCGGGCGCCGGTGTCTCCCCGGGGTCCGTCGCCGGTCCGGGGCCGGGCGCCGGGCGGCGTCGGCGCAGCCCGGCCCGCCCGGCGCGGGCCCCGTGGACGATCCGTGCCGGGGTGCGGCACGACCGAGCAGTACTTCCACTGTTGCCCGCCGGTCGGTGACGGACGTGTGCGATCGTGATTAGCATCACGAGCACCCCCGCTCCGGCGCGGCCCACCGCAGGGCCGGGCCGGCCGCACCGCTCACCCCCCGGAGGACCAGCACGTGATCCCTCAGCACCGCGATCCCGCGACCCCCAGCCCCGCGACCCCCCGTCCCCCGCACCGCCCGCGCCGCCGGATCGCGGCGGCGCTCGCCCTCGCCGCCGCCCTTCCGCTCGGCGCCGCGGCGCCCGCCGCGGCGGAGGCCAACTTCCCCTCGACCGAGGGGCGGACCAGCACCTCGAGCATCCTGACCCCCGATGACGTGGTGCAGGAGCTGCAGAAGCTCGAGCGGACCAGCCGCTACGGCGTGGACGCCTTCACCCTGGCGGAGGCCGGGATGGAGACGAGCACCTCCGAGCAGGGCCGGGACCTGTGGGTCGCGACCGTCGGCTCCGGACCGGAGCACGTGTGGCTCCAGGGCCGCATCCACGTCAACGAGCCCTACGGCACCGACGCCCTGCTGACCCTGCTCAAGGATCTCGGCACCAACGGCTCGGCCGAGTACGAGCTGCTGCGCTCGACGTTCACCTTCCACGTCATCCCCATGTACAACCCGGACGGCGCCGAGGCCAACATCCGGCACACCGTCCTGTGGGACCGGGTCTCCGGCGGGCCGGAGGGGGGCGCGCCGCAGCGCATCGACCTCAACCGCGACTGGACGGCCGAGGGCTTCGCCGCCGACGAGTCCCGCGCGTTCTACGAATACTGGACGACCGTCGACCCGGCCTGGGGCGTGGACATCCACCACCAGGGCCTCAAGCAGGAGTACGGGACCGGCGACGACGTCACCCTCTCGCTCGGCATCTCCCTCGCCCCCGGCGGCCCGACCCTGCCGGGGCTCGAGGGCGGAGCCTACGACCGGCTCACCCGGCAGATGAACGTGCACGTCTACGACGAGCTCGCGAAGTACGGCTCCATCAACATCGACCGCTACCAGGTCGGCGGCAGCTACGAGATCGACATCAAGGGCGGCGTCGTCTCGGCGATGATGCTCGGCCTGGACCACGACGGGCTCAACCCCGAGGGCCACTCCCACCCGGTCGTGTTCTTCGAGACCTCGGGCAACTCCTCGGAGGGCAGCCTCGGCCAGAAGGCCCGCGGCAAGAGCGTGCGGCAGAACGTGCTCGCCCTGGAGGAGCTGCTGCTGGGCCTGGCCACCGGCGAGGTCCAGCAGGAGGACCCGGAGCGCTGGGCGGAGATCCCGCACGCGCCGGTCACCGGCTACCAGACCGACTACGCGGGCATCCTCCCGGTCGGCGGCTGAGTCCGGTCGCCGAGGACCTCCCGGGGGCGGCGGCGACCCGGGGGCACGAAAAAGGCGAAGCGGGACATCCACCGGATGTCCCGCTTCGCCTGTGCGGTGCGCGAGGGGGGAGTTGAACCCCCACGCCCTTTCGGGCACACGGACCTGAACCGTGCGCGTCTGCCTATTCCGCCACTCGCGCTCGTCGACCACAGCGGCGGACCGCTGTGGGCAACGACGACAATCCTACCCACACTCGTCCCCGTTGGCCAATCGTGGTCCCGGGCGCGCGCCAGTAGGCTTGCCGCATCCCGGCCAGGGACGGACGACAGCACACAGGGGGCAGGGATGGAACCGGACGACGCGAACCTCGAGGAGAAGCGCAAGGAGCTCGGCCGGACGGACGAACCGCTCGAGGACGAACTCGTCGAAGAGTTCGACAACACCGTCACCGAGGGTGCGGAACGCCTGACCCGCACGTGGCGGGCGCTGGTCATCACCGGGCTGTTCGGCGGCATCGACGTGGGCGTGGGCATCCTCGCCTACCTGGCGGTCAAGGAGGCCACGGGCTCCGACCTGCTGGCCGGGGCCGCGTTCGGCTTCGGGCTGCTCGCCCTCCAGCTCGCCCACTCGGAGCTGTTCACGGAGAACTTCCTGGTGCCCATCTACGCCGTCGTCTCCCGGCACAGCACCTGGCTGCAGCTGGGACGCTTCTGGACGGTGACCCTGCTGACCAACCTCCTGGGCGGATGGCTGTTCACCTGGTTCGTGGTGGCGGGGTTCCCGCAGTTCCACGACACCCTGGAGAAGTCGGCGAGGCAGTACCTGGAGGGCGGGCTGACACTGGAGTCGGCCGCCCTGGCGCTGCTGGCCGGCAGCACCATCACGCTCGGCACGCGGATGGCCCAAGGCTCGGGCAGCGAGGTGGTGCACACCTTCATCGCGCTCATCGACGGCCTGCTGGTCGTCGGCCTGGGCATGCTGCACGGAGCGCTGAACTCGGCCATCATCTTCGGGGCGATGCACGCGGGCGCGGACATCTCCTACACGGAGTGGCTGCTGTGGATGCTGTGGGTCATCCCGCTGAACATGGTCGGCGGGCTCGTCGTCATCACCCTGCCGCGGCTCGTCCGCACGCTCGAGCTGATCAAGAAGGAGCGCGCGAAGCAGAACCGCCGGCACGCCGAGGACGGACGGGTGGTCTGAGGGCTCAGCCGACCACGAGCCCCGTGGTCAGGGCGAACGACCCCCACAGGCCCGTCAGGGCGAAGAGGGTGATCGGGGCGAGCAGCGCGATCTCCGCGGCCGATCCGGCGTTGCCGATCAGCGGCACCGTGAGGAAGGAGCGGTTCTTGTACACCGACCGGGGCAGGGGCAGGGGCATGTGCAGCGGGTAGAGCAGGTGGATCCCGCGCGTGGTCACCAGGTCCCCGGCGAGGTGGGCGACCACCCCGGTGGCCACGGCCGCCGGGAACCACCACTCGTGCGCGGGCGGGTGCAGCCCCACGACGACGCCCAGCCCGATCCCCACGACCCAGTTGAGCTTCGCGACCCGGTCCGGCACGAAGGCGAGCACCTGCACCGCGAAGGCGATGAGCAGCACGGACATCACCGCGGCGAGCGGCCACACCCAGCCGAGGCCCTCCACCGGGATCCCGATCTTCTGCGCCGCGGCCGCCAGCGCGGTGAACACCGCCACCCCCAGCACGGAGTGGGTGCCCCGCCGGTGGCCGCCGGCGAGCCGGCAGATCCCGCGCGCCAACCAGCTGGACAGCGGGCGCAGGGACCGGGCCACGGTCCCGTCCGGGTGGTCGAGGTCCGGGAGCAGCGCCGCCCCGGCGGTGACGAGCGCGCCGGTGAGCACACCGGTGTCGCCGACGTCCAGGACCCCCCAGCCGATCGGGACGGTGAGGTCCTGCAGGTGCAGCTGGTAGTCGGCGGTCAGCGCCACCCACGCGGCCGCCCCGCAGGCCGCATGGCTCGGTCCCATCATGAGAGTGACGTCCTCCTCGGATTCCCGGTTCCGGCGGGCCGGCCGGCCCCACCAGCGGAAACCCTAGGGTCCGGCCCGGACAGCACAACGGGGCCGCCCGTGCGGCGGGCCGTCCACGGGCCGCCGCGGCCCCCGGCGGCCGCCGCCGGCCGGGTGCTCCTCCCGCCCGGACCGCGTCAGGGGGCGGGCACGGCCCGCCACCCCTCGGAGTCCACCTCGACGACGACGGGCGCCCGCCCGCCCACGCCCCGCCGCCGCAGCGCCTCCTCGATGTCACCGGCCGGGGCGGCGACCACGAAGGTCTCCCCGCGGAACAGGTCGGCGGAGTCCTCGACGAGCGACATCAGCTCCTCGGCGCCACGGGCCGCGAACCGCTCGGCCACGCGCAGGCGGGCGGTCCACGGCGGGGGAGGGGCGGCGTCGTCGAGGAGGACGGCGGTGGCCGGGCACTGCAGGTCGGTCATGGCCGGTCAGTCCACGGTCTTCGGCCGCCACGGCAGCTGCTGGTCGCAGCCGGGGGTGAGCCAGGCCTTCACGAAGCCGCCGGACTGGTAGACGAACTCCCGCAGCAGGCCGCGCGGGACGTCCGGGTAGTCGAAGGAGAGCACGTCCAGCTCCCCGGTGTAGCAGCGTCCCAGCAGCAGGCGGGACCGGGCGACGTGCTGGCGGTACGTGAGCACGCTGACGTGGTCCCACCCCCGCTGCTCGCTGAGCGCGCGCAGCTCCATCGCCTCGCCCTGGGTGGTCGAGGGGTCGGGCCGGAAGCAGATCACCTCGTAGTCCTGCTCGCCGTCCCCAGAGCAGGTCTGCGCGGCCCGCGCGTAGTACACCCTCCCCGAGGCGTCGCCGAGGTCCCGGCTCCCGGGGTTCGCCACGACCAGCACCGGCGCCAGCCCGGCGTCCATGAGCCGCAGCGCCTCGGCCATGCGGGTCCGGTCCGGAGGACCCAGGACGAGGAGGGCGTCCGAGCGCGCCGGGGCGTCGGCCCGGGGGTGCTGGAGCACGGCCCAGCCGGCGATCAGCCAGACCAGCCCCAGCGCGAGCACCGGGACGAGGATCCAGGCCGTCCACGCGGTGCGGCGGGTGGTGCGGGCACTTCGGGGCATCGCGCCGCTCCTCGCCGGTCGTCGGTCGTCGGTCGCCGGGACAGGGGCCGGACCAGCCGACATTGTCGCACCCGTGGCTGGGCGCGGGCGCCGTGTGACGGGACGGCGCCGCCGGGACGGGGTGGCACGGGCCTACGATGTAGGACGCCGGTGCCGTGCGCGCGGGCGTGCCGCGCGCACCCGAGCTCGACGACCGAGGAGGACGGACCGCATGACGGTGGAGGACCAGTCCGGCGTGCTGTGCCGGGTGCCCATGCGCTGGGGCGACATGGACCCGTACGGGCACGTGAACAACGTGGAGGTCGTGCGGCTGCTCGAGGAGGCGCGGATCGCGGCCCTGGGCGTGCCCGTGGGCACCGGCGACCAGGTGGAGCCCCCGCTGATCGACTTCTTCTCCGCGCTGCCGGAGGGCACCCAGGCGCTGATCACCGAGAACCGGATCAAGTACCTCCGCCCCCTCGAGTACCGCAACACCCCGGTGGAGGTGCGGGTGTGGGTCGTCTCGGCCCGCGGCGGGGCGCTGACGCTGGGCTTCGAGATCACCGACGTGGTCTCGCGCCGGGCGTGCGTGCGGGCCGAGACCCAGCTGGCGTTCTTCGTGCCCGCCACGGGGACGGTGCTGCGCATCTCGGCGGAGCAGCAGCAGCTCCTCGCCCCCCACGCCGGCCCGCGCGTCTTCCGCTGACCCGCCCCGCTCAGGCCTCCGTGCGCGCCCGGTGGGCCGCCTGCGAGCGCCGGTACTGCGCCGCGAGGCGGACCGGGGCGTTGGGCGCGCCGAAGCCGGAGTACCCGTTGCGGCGCTCGACCACCTCGAAGAACACCGTGCCCAGGGTCTCCGTGTAGAAGTGCAGGAACTCGCCCTCCGCGTCCCGGTCGTAGAGCAGGTGCAGCTCCTGCAGGGCGGCCACGAACCCGGCGTCGAGGTCGAAGCGGGCGTCGAGGTCCTCGTAGTAGTTCTGCGGCACGGGCAGGAACCGCAGCCCGCGCCGGCGTGCCCGCCGGGCCACGGCGAAGACGTCCGTGCAGGACAGCGCCACGTGCTCGGGGTAGGCCGCACCCACGAAGGAGCCCTGCTCGGCGGCCGTCGGGGCCACGTTGAGCGGCATCCGCACCGCGCCGTTGGCCGAGCGCATCACCTGGCTGCGCACCAGCCCCGAGGGGCCGGGGACGTCCTGCGAGGCCTGCGCCTCGAGGGCGAGCACGGAGGTGTAGAACAGGACGGCCTCGTCGTAGTGCTGCCAGGGCTGGGCCATGTTGAGGTGGTCCACCCCGGTCACCAGGGCGCCGGTCTCGAGCTCGTCGTCCGCGCCGAACTCGCCCAGCCAGACCGGGACCCCGTCCGCCGTGCGCTCGCAGAAGAAGATCTCCGTGCCGTCCGGGGCGAACACGCCGCGCAGCACCTGCTCGCCGGGGCCCTGGGAGCGCGGCACGGGCAGGGCCTTGAGCCGGGCGGCCCGCTCGACGGCGGCGGCCGGGTCCGCGACGTCGAAGCCGAGCGCGGCGACCTCGGTGGGGGAGCCCTCCGGGACGGCGTCGTTGACGACGACGCGCACCGGTCCCTGCACCCAGACCTGCACGTTCTCCTTGGACTGGTGGTGCCCGCCCAGGGCGAAGCCGAGCTGGTGCAGGAGGCGGGTGGTCTCGCCGAGCCGTCCGGTGCGGATCTCCACGAAGTCGTAGCCGCTGGGCTCCTCCACCGCGGGCAGCGCCTGGAGCTCGAGCGTGTCCCGGGTCCGCCCGCCGGCCAGGGCCCGCCGGGTCTGGTCCTCGAGCCAGCGCAGGGAGCGCAGCCCGTCCACGGCCGTGCGGTTGACGTCGGCCTGACGGAAGGCGTCGTTGAAGATCTCCAGGGACACCGGCCCGTCATAGCCCGCGCGGACCAGGTGGGACATGAACCCGACCATGTCGAAGTCGCCCTCCCCGGGGAACACCCGGTGGTGGCGGGACCAGGACAGCACGTCCAGGCTGAGCAGCGGGGCGTCGGCCAGCTGGACGAAGAAGATCTTCTCCGCCGCGATGCCCTCGATCGGCGCCGGGTCCCAGACGCGGGAGAGGATGTGGAAGCTGTCGAGACAGGTCCCCACGCTCGGGTGGTCGGCGAGGTCCACGATCCGCTGGGCGTGCTCGAAGTCGTCGACGAACTTCCCCCAGGCCAGCGCCTCGTAGGCGAGCCGCACCCCGTGGCGGGCGGCGAGCTCGCCGAGCTGCCGCAGCTGCCCGGCCACGACCTCGTCGTCGTCGATCTCCGCCGTGGCCACGTTGGAGCACACGAGCACGGTCCGCACGCCGAGCCGGTCCATCAGCCGGAACTTGGCCTCGGCGCGCCGCAGGTTCGCGGCGAGCCGCTCCGGGCCCACGGCCTCGAAGTCCCGGAAGGGCTGATAGAGGTCCAGGCTCAGGCCCAGCTGCCCGGCGAGCTCCCGGATCTGCTCGGGGGAGGAGGGGGAGACGACCAGGTCCTGCTCGAACACCTCGATCCCGTCGAAGCCCGCGGCCGCGGCGGCGTGCATCTTCTCCTCGAGGGTGCCCGAGAGGCAGACCGTGGCGATCGAGGTGCGCATCAGCGTCCCGCTCCGGAGACGGCCGGCTCCGCGGCGGTGCGCTCCGAGCCGTCCTGCTCCGCGGCGGTCCGCTCCCCGGTGCCGAGGGCGCGCAGCTCGGCGGCCTCGGTGCGCGTGGTGTGCAGCGCGTCGATCTCGTCGAGGGACTTCTTCGCCGTCTCCTTCGCGGTGAGCGCGGCGCCGCCGGAGATCAGGCACGCGACCGTGACGAAGACGGCCACGCCCAGCCGGTTGTCGCCGGCGGGACCGGCCACGGCGGAGGCGAGGACGGGCGCGAAGCCGCCCGAGACCGCGAAGCCGATCTGGGTGCCCAGGGCCAGCCCGGTGACGCGCACCCGCAGCGGCAGCATCTCGGCGTAGAACGAGGGCCAGATGCTGTTGGCCATCGAGTAGAAGCCCCCGGACATGACCGCGCCGAGCACGAAGATGAGCGGCCAGTTCCCGGCGTGGACCGCCGAGAGGTAGGGGTACATCAGCACGGCGGGGCCGAGCACCCCGGCGAGGAAGACGGGCTTGCGGCCGATGCGGTCGGCGAGCACGGCCACGACCGGGATCACGACCAGGGCGACGGCGTTGGCCAGCACGGAGACCCACAGCATGGTGGAGCGGTCGAGGCCGACCACGGAGGTGGCGAAGGACAGCGACCACACCGTGAACACCACGTTGACGGTGTTGATCATGGCGGCCGCGGCGATCCGGACCACGGCGGCCCGGTGGTGCCTCAGGAGCACCCGCAGCGGGGACTCCGGCTGCTCGGCGGGCACCTCGGCGCGGGCCTCCTGGAAGGCCGGGGGCTCCTCCAGGTGGCGGCGGATCAGGTAGGCGACCACCACGACGACGGCGGAGAGCCAGAACGGCACGCGCCAGCCCCAGCTGAACAGCGCCTCCTCCGGCAGGAGGGTGAAGGGGATGAACACGGCGGTGGCGAGCAGGGTCCCGAACTGGGTGCCCTGCAGGGTCCAGCTGGTGGTGTACGCCCGGCGGTCCTCGTCGGCGTGCTCGAGCGACATGGAGATGGCGCTCGCCTGCTCGCCCGCGGCGGACAGGCCCTGGACCACGCGGCACAGCACGAGGAGGGCCGGGGCCAGCATCCCCACCTGGTCGTAGGTCGGGAGGCACCCGACGGCGAAGGTCGCCCCGCCGATCATGAACAGGGTCAGCATGAGCACGAACTTGCGGCCGAACCGGTCCGCCAGCGGACCCATGACCAGCGCGCCCAGCGGCCGGACGATGTACGCCACGCCCACGGTGCCCATGGCGAAGAGGATGGCCACGCCGGGGGACGTCTCGGCGGGGAAGAAGAGGTGGTTGAGCACCAGGGCGGCGGCGGTGCCGTAGACCGCGAAGTCGTAGTACTCGAGGGCGCTGCCGATCCAGCTGGCCAGGGCGGCCTTGCGGGGCGTCCTGACGGACGGCGGCGGGGCCGGGGTCTCGGCGGTCGTCGCAGCTGAGCTCATGGGGTCCTCCGGTCCGGGCCACAACACGAGCTGACTCTCATATTGTGGAAACGACTTCTATTCTGTGACACATGGTCGCTGTGAGCTGGTCCACATGTCAACCGCGGAGCGAACGGAGCGCCGCCGTGAGAACGCCCCACCGGGCCGTCGTCCCGCACCCCGGGTGTCCCCGATGACGGCCCCGGGGGCGGCGGGAGCCGCCCGGCCGGACATGTGGGCAAGGCACTCCGGCTGCTGGAGCTGCTGGGGGAGCACCCGGGCGGGCTGACCGCGGCCGGGGCGGCCAGGATCTGCGGCCATCGCTTCTGCACCGCGTACCGGCTGCTCAGCGCGCTCGTCCGGGACGGCTTCGCCGAGCTGCCGGAGGACCGGCGCTGCGTCCTGGGGCTGACGATCCTCCACGCCGCCCAAGCGTGGCCCAGCGCGGCGGGATCACCGGGACGGTCGTGCGCGGGCACCTCGTCGACACGATCGAGCTCGGTGCGCAGCCCACCGGCTGAGCGGCCGCCGCGAGCTCAGGGGACGGGCGGCCGCCGCGCGCTCAGGGGACGGAGTCGCCGCGGGCCGCCGTGAGCAGGGCGTACCAGTCCTCGTGCCCCAGCCGGGACGCGAGCTCCTCCGCCCCGGCGCACGCGGCGATCCGCTCCGGGTCGGTGGTGCCCAGCACGGGACGGATCCCGCCGGGGTGCCGCATGAGCCACGCGAGCACCACCGCCTCGCCGGAGGCGCCGTGCGCGGCGGCGATCCGGTGGACCGTCGCCGCGGTGGCCGCGGCGTGCTGGTCCTCCGGGGGGATCGGCGCGCCGGTGTACAGGCCGCGGGCCAGGGCCCCCCACGCCTGCACCTCGATGCCGTCGGCCGCGCAGTACTCCAGGAGCCCCTCCGGGAACGAGTGCTCGGCGCCCTCGGGGTGGTTGGCCAGGATCTGCTGCTCCACGAAGCTCCGGTGCCGCAGGCTCAGCTCGAGCTGCACCGCCGTGACGGGCGTGGTCAGCAGCTGCTGGTAGCGGGACACCTGGCGGGTCGACATGTTGGACAGGCCCACGGAGCGGATCAGCCCCTCCTTGCGCAGCTCGTCCAGGGCCTCCGCGACCTCCCGGGGGTCGGCCAGGGGGTCGGGCCGGTGCAGCATGAGCCGTTCCACCGAGTCCACGCGGAGCCGGCGCAGGGATCCCTCGAGGCTGCTCCGGATCGTGTCCCGGTCCAGCCGGTAGTGGGTCGGGGCGCCGGGCGCGGCGGTGTTGCCCGGCAGGCGCACCCCGCACTTGGTCTGGAGGGTCATCGTCCGCCCCAGCTCCGGGTCCTCGGCGAGGAGCTCGCCGAAGACCGCCTCGGACTTCCCGTTGGCGTAGATGTCGGCGTGGTCGAAGTCGGTGATGCCCGCCGCCAGCGCGGCGTGCACCGCGGCGCGGGCGCGGTCCACGGTCCCGGCGCTCGCCGGGGTGTCGTCCCACGACCCGCCGATGGTCATGCAGCCGTAGATCAGTCTCGAGCTCACGGGCGGTCCTCCCCCTCGGGTACTCCGGCGTCCCGGGTGGGACTCTGCTGGTCCGGGCGCTGCTGCTCCAGGCGCTGCTGCTCCGCGGACCAGCGCAGGCGGGCGGCCGCCGCGTAGGCGGCCCCGGACTCCTTCATCCGGCCCGCGCGCTCGTAGAGCCGGCCCAGGGCGGTGAAGCACTCCGCCTGGTCGGTGGTCGTGGCCTCGGTCTCCTGGTAGAAGTCCAGCGCCCGGTTGTACGCGGTGATGGCCTGGGTGTGGCGCTCGCCCAGTTCGTACACCCGCCCCAGGTTGACGTGGCACTGCGCCTGGTCCTGCGCCTCGTGCGGGGTGTCGAGGTACTGGCCCAGGGCGTCGAGGAGGTGCTCCTCGGCGTCGTGGGCGCGGTCGAGCTCGAGCAGCAGGCTGCCCAGGATCAGGTGCGTGCGAGCCTTGTGCTTGCCGCTGCCCGGGATGTGGCGGAAGAGCCCGAGGGCGTTCTCGTAGGCGGTGAGCGCCCGGCCGGGGCGGTTCATCCCGAGGTAGAGGTGGCCCAGGTTGTAGTGGCAGGCGGCCAGCTCCTGGGCGGAGTCGCCCTCCTCCTCGAAGAGGACGATGGCCTGCTGGTAGGCGGTCTCGGCCTCGTCGAGCCGTCCGCGGTCCTCGGCGTCGAGGGCCCGGGTGAAGAACCCGTGCCCGTCCTGGGTGTAGCTCATGCGGATTCCTTTCTCGGCCGGGTCTCCCGCGGGGTGGAGGGAGCTACGCGGGATGCGGGTCCTGCGGGCGGGGGGCCCGGCGGCCCAGCGCGAACCACAGTCCCGCGCCGGCGACGGGGAACGCGAGGATCACGAGCAGCCACAGCAGGCGCAGCACGGGGTCCTGGGCCGGGCTGCGCAGCAGGGAGAGCGAGGCGGCGGCCATCAGCGCGACGACGACCGCTCCGGCCGCCGTCGCACCGCTCTCCCACGCTCCCGTCCGCACGGCCTCGGCGCCGCCGGCCGCGAGGACGGTCAAGGTGCTCATGCATCGATACTGGCACCGCCGGGGCGGGTGGACAAGGGCGGGTGCCGGGGCGTGCCGGTCCCCGGTCCCCCGTAGAGTGGGCTCCGTCACCGCTCAGCACGCTGATAAAATCTGCAGGACGACAGCAATCCCGAGGAGAGCCCACGATGTCCACCTCCGACGACCGCCCGTACGACCAGGAATCCACCCGCGAGGAGACCACCGCCGGGCGCGCCGGCGGACGGGACGCCGACGACACGGGGGTGGAGCGCCACGCGCCCAGCTCGGCGACCGAGCTCTGGGACCACAACGCCTACGGGCGGGAGGACGGCGACATCGGCGGCCCCGCGACCTCGGGCCCCACCGACACGCGCGACCCGCGCGGCGGGGCCCCCGCCTACAACATCGACGCCGGGGACGACGACGCCGTCCGTCACGGCGACGACTCCGGCCGCGAGGGCGGCACGGACGTGCGCAGGACCGGCGAGTCGCTGACCGGGGCGGACGCCACGGCCGGCGACGGCCGCGAGATCGTCGGCGGCGGCGGGGGGCGCGGCGACCGGCGTGACGGCCGGCGCGACGAGCCGTCCGGTGCCGTCGGGCAGGCCTTCGACCAGGAGGCGGCCGACCGGGACGCCACCGCACCGGGCGCGGGGGACCGGGGCGCCCCGGCCGCTGAGGGCCGGGGCACGACGGAGCGCGGTGCCGGCCGCCACGTCGCCGGGGACGAGGGCCGCGACCTCGGGTCCGCCGGTGCCGTGGGCGGCGGGCGCCCGGAGGAGAGCCCCTCCGTGGTGCGGCAGGAGGAGCGGCTGCAGGTCGGGACGGAGCGGGTCGAGACCGGGCGGACCCGGCTGCGCAAGTACGTGGTGGAGGAGCCGGTGCGCGCGGAGCAGACCCTGGCGTCCGAGGACGTCGAGGAGATCCGCACCCCGGTCACCGACGAGGAGCGCGAGGCGTTCCTCGCCGGCCAGGAGCTGACGGTGGGGGACGACGAGGTCGTCCTCTACCGGGAGGTGCCCGTGGTGCGGACGGTGCGCGTGCCCTACGAGCGGGTGCGCCTGGCCGTGCGCCGCACGGAGCGCACCGAGGTGGTCGAGGAGACCGTGCGCCAGGAGTGGATCGACGTCGAGGAGGACTGAGTCCCTCCGTCCCGGACCCCCTCGGCCGTGCGGCCGAGGGGGTCCTTTCCGGTGCGGGGAGGCGCGTCCCCAGGTCGCAGGCGGTTGTTCACCCAGCGCGGAGCCGCGCCCGGGGGCTTGTGCCCTGCCTCACGGGAGTGCAGTAATGATCAGTGAGCTGGTCGTTCCGGTCCGTGCGGGTCGGTGCCGGCCGGTGCCGACCACGTGACGACGACCGGGAGGTCCACCATGCGCAAGAGGCTGAACAGGATGAGGCAGAAGACCGGGGAGCAGTCGTCCATGGCCCCCGGCGTCCCCGGCAGCGAGACCGCGCCCGTCGCGGAGCCCACCACGCCGCGTCCGCCCCTGCCGCCCAAGCCGGACCAGGGCACGCCCGAGCCCGTGAGCCCCACGGGCCAGGACACCGGGATCGACCCGACGCTCAACGCCCAGGGCGGGGAGCACCTGACCACCGCCCACGGTGCTCGGCGCAGCGACACCGACCACTCCCTGAAGGCCGGCCGGCGCGGGCCCGTGCTCCTGCAGGACCACCACTTCCGGGAGAAGATCAGCCACTTCGACCACGAGCGCATCCCGGAGCGCGTCGTGCACGCCCGCGGCGCCGGCGCCCACGGCGTGTTCCGCTCCTACGGCACCGCGAGCAGGATCTCCTCCGCCGCGGTGTTCCAGAAGGACGTCGAGACCCCGGTCTTCGTGCGCTTCTCCACCGTCCTCGGCTCGCGCGGCTCCGCCGACCTCGCCCGGGACACCCGCGGCTTCGCCACCAAGTTCTACACCTCCGAGGGCACCTGGGACCTCGTGGGCAACAACATCCCCGTGTTCTTCATCCAGGACGCCATCAAGTTCCCGGACGTCATCCACGCCGGCAAGCCCCACCCGGACCGGGAGATCCCGCAGGCGCAGTCCGCGCACGACACCTTCTGGGACTTCGTCTCCCTGCACACCGAGGCCCAGCACCACACCATCTGGAACATGTCGGACCGCGGCATCCCGCGGTCCTACCGCACGATGGAGGGCTTCGGCATCCACACGTTCCGGCTCGTCGACGACGCGGGCCGCAGCGTGCTCGTGAAGTTCCACTGGAAGCCGAAGCTGGGCGTGCACTCGGTGCTGTGGGAGGAGGCCCAGATCGCGATGGGCATGGACCCCGACGTGCACCGCCGGGACCTCGCCGACGCCATCGAGGCCGGTGCCCACCCCGAGTGGGAGCTGGGCGTCCAGGTCTTCGAGGACAACGAGGAGCAGACCTTCGAGGGCATCGACCTGCTCGACCCCACGAAGATCGTCCCGGAGGAGCTCGCACCCGTCGAGCCGGTCGGGCTGATGACGCTCAACCGCAACCCGTCGAACTACTTCGCCGAGACCGAGCAGGTCGCCTTCAACCCCAACAACCTGGTCCGCGGCATCGACGTCACCAACGACCCGCTGCTGCAGGGCCGGCTGTTCTCCTACCTCGACACCCAGCTCAGCAGGCTGGGCGGGCCCAACTGGACGCAGCTGCCGATCAACCGCCCGCACGCCCCGGTCAACGACATGCTCCGGGACGGCATGCACCAGACCGCCGTGCACTCCGGCGTCGCGCCCTACCACCCGAACTCGCTGGACGGGAACAACCCCTTCCCCGCCGACGAGCCGGCCCGCCCCTTCATCGACCACCCGGCCCCGGTCGCGGAGTCGGTCAAGGAGCGCGGGAACCCCGTCTCCTTCGAGGACCACTACAGCCAGACCCGCCTGTTCTGGCTGTCGATGAGCGACGTCGAGAAGGAGCACATCGCGCAGGCGTACACCTTCGAGCTCGGCAAGTGCTGGGAGCAGTCCGTCAAGGAGCGGCAGCTGCAGGCGCTCGCCAACGTGGACGAGAAGCTCTGCGCCGTGGTCGCCCAGGGGCTGGGCCTGCCGGCGCCGAAGCCGACCGTCAAGCACGGGAAGATCACGCCGAGCCCGGCCCTGTCCCAGGTCGGCGGGCAGTGGCCCCTCGACGGCCGCCAGGTGGGCATCGTGGTGGGCCCGGACCCGGACGAGAACGACCTCGTGGCCGTGGTCTCCGCGATCGACGACGCCGGGATGGTGCCCCTGGTCATCGCCCCGCACGGCGGACCGGTCGGGCGCGGCGGGAAGGTCGTGGCCCACCGGACCTATCTCACGGCGCGCTCGGTCGAGTTCGACTCGGTGCTCGTGGCCGGTGCCGTCCCACCGGCCCCGGACGCCCAGCAGGGCCTCGACGCGAAGGCCGGGGCCGTCTCGTCCGGCGGCGTGGACCCGCGCGTGCACCTGCTGCTCGGCGAGGTGTTCCGCCAGGCCAAGGCCATCGGCACCTGGGGCACCAAGGGGCAGGTGCTCGCCGCGGCGGGCCTGCCCGCGGGTGCGCCCGGCGTGGTCTCCGGCAAGGACGCCGCCGCCGTGGTCGAGCAGGTGGTCACGCTCATGAAGAGCCACCGCGCCTGGGAGCGGTTCCCCGTCTCCGGCCGCCTCTGACCCCCGCCCCCTGACGCGAAGTCACCACTTCTGCCCGAGACCGCCGCAGACCAGCGGTGCGCTCGGGCAGAAGTGGTGACTTCGGCGGCTGGGGCGCGCGGGGTGCCCGGGGAGGGGCCGGTCAGAAGCGGCCGAGCTCCTCCCGCAGCGCCGAGCCCAGGTCGGGGTGGCGGAACCGGTAGCCGCGGTCGATGGCCCGGTCCGCCGAGACCCGCTGGTCCGCGAGCGCCATGAGCTCGGCGCCCTCGGACCCGAGCACGAGCTTCGGCCCGAACCCTGGCGTGGGCAGCAGGGCCGGCCGGCCGAGGACCTTCCCGAGGGTCCGGGCGTAGTCGCGGCCCGTCACGGGCATCGGGGCCACGGCGTTGAGGGGCCCGTGCAGGCCGGGGGAGAGCACGGCGTGGGCGAACAGGCCCACCGCGTCGTCCAGCGAGATCCAGCTCAGCCACTGCTCCCCGGAGCCGAGCCGCCCGCCCAGTCCCGCGAGGAACAGGGGCAGCTGGGCCTTGAGGGCGCCGCCGGCGGGGCTCTGCACCACCCCGGTGCGCACCGTGACCACGCGGGTGCCGATGGCCTCGGCGTCCTGGGCGGCCCGTTCCCACTCCGTGCAGACCTCGGCGAGGAAGTCGTCGCCCGGCGGGGACTTCTCCGTGACGGTCTCCCCGTGCGTGTCCGCCCCGTAGTACCCGATCGCGGAGCCGTTGATCAGCGCGGAGGGCGCCTCGTCGCCGAGAGCGGTGAGGGCCCGGACCAGCAGCCGGGTGCCGAGCACCCGCGAGTCGTGGATCTGCTCCTTCGCCGCGTCCGTGAGCCGCCCGCCGATGCTGCGCCCGGCCAGGTTCACCACGACGTCCACGCCCCGCAGGGCGGCGGGGTCCAGCTCCCCGGCCTCCGGGTCCCACGAGATCTCGAGGGGGGTGCGCGCCGCGCGGCGCACGAGGCGCAGGACCGTGTGGCCCCCGGTGCCGAGCAGCGCGGCCAGCTGGACGCCGATGGTGCCCGAGGCCCCCGTGACGGCGACGGTCAGGGGCCGGCCGGGATAGCGGGAGTGGAGGTCGAGGTCGGCGGCCAGCCGCCGGGAGCGGGTCTCGAACTGGCGTCCCAGGGACCGGCTCATCAGCCGGTCCCCGAACGCCCGGCTGCCCGGCAGCGTCGCGTACTCCACCGTGTCGGTGACCAGGGTGCCGCCGTGCCCGTCGTCGTCGAACCGGTGGTGGTGCTCCCACGAGGCGAGCGGGCCCTTCACCATCCGGTCCCGGAACTCCCGGCCCGGGACGAAGCCGTGGTGCTCCGCGGTCCAGGGCACCGAGGCCAGCCCGTAGGAGCCCGGCACGGCGACCCGGAGCCGGGAGCGCGTCCCGTCCTGCAGCGGGGGCGAGGACTCCTCCACCACGGAGCCCGTCCAGGCGGGGGTCAGCCGTGTGAGCGCCCCCGGGCGGGCGTGCCAGGCGAAGACGTCCTCGACGGGATGGGGCACGCGGGAGCTGAACGTGAAGGTGGTCATGCGTGCCACTCAACCCGCAATGCCCCGGTTCGTCCAGGACCTCGCGCCGCAGGCCGTCCGTGTCCCCGCCCGAGCCCCGGCGCCCGCCCTTCCCCGGGCCCGTCCGGTTCGCTAGGGTGGACGCACGTTTTCGCGAAGGAGGTTGCCATGACCACCCCGAACAACGACGACACGCCGGACCTCGACGACGTCATCCGGCCCGAGGAGGACGCCCTGCCCCGCCGCATCCACCAGGGGCACGCCGGTATGCCCGAACGGCTCGACGACGACGCCCTCGCCGCGGCCACCGAGCAGGAACGGGTGGCCGCCGGGTTGCAGGACTGGGCGCCGGGGCAGGCCCCGCCGGCCGCCGACCCGCTGCCCGAGGGGTCCTCCGAGGCCGCCGACCGGGCCCAGCGGGGCCTGCCCGACGAGGAGCCCGGCTGACCGTCCGCCCGCTCCGGCACGACCGTCCGGCCACGGGCAGGGCCGGGCCGCCGGCGGGAACCGTTCCGGCAGGGCCCCTGACCGGCAGGGTCCCACTCCGGCAAGATCCCATTCCAGCAAGGTCCCATTCCAGCAAGGTCCCATTCCAGCAAGGAGATCGACATGGCCGAGCGAGGCAGCACCAAGCACAGCGCGGAACTGGACGACCAGA
This sequence comes from uncultured Kocuria sp., assembly GCF_947500125.1. Lineage (GTDB taxonomy): Bacteria > Actinomycetota > Actinomycetes > Actinomycetales > Micrococcaceae > Kocuria. The sequence goes on from NZ_CANMRA010000002.1 coordinate 62,369, forward strand.
TGAAGCAGGAGGTCGCCGGTGAGGTGGCCGGCGTCCAGCCCGACCACGTGGAGGAGCACCGGCAGACGGACCCGTGGGTCGACGACACCGACAGCCCGGAGGTGCTCTCCGCCGTCGAGGAGCGCGAGCGCGCTCCCCGCCCGGAGGACCGGCCGTAGCGGTCGGGGGAGCCCGGAGCCCGCGCGGTCGCGGGCTCCGGGCGTCCCGCTTGCCCCGGGGCGGGCCGTCGCCCAGAGTGGGGGACGTGAACACCCCCGGACGCATCGTCCTCATCCGCCACGGTCAGACCGACTGGAACCTCGAGGAGAGGCTCCAGGGCGCCACGGACGTCCCGCTCAACGACGCCGGGCGGGAGCAGGCCCGGGCCGCCGGCCGGCACCTGCTCGCCGAGGCCCTCGGCTGGGACGTGCTGGTCTCCTCGCCGCTGGGCCGGGCCGTGGAGACCGCGCGGATCATCGGCGAGGCCCTGGGCCTCGAGCTCGCGGCGACCTACGACGAGCTCGTGGAGCGCAGCTTCGGCCCGCACGAGGGCTCGCGCCTGGCGGGCCTCGAGGGAGTCGCACGGGAGCGGGTCCTCTCCGCGGGGGAGCCGGCGGAGGCGGTCGCCCGCCGCGGCCTGGCGGCGCTGCGCCGGATCCGCGACGACCACCCGGGGCGCAGCGTGCTGGTCGTGGCGCACGGCTCGCTCATCCGCCTGACGGTCTCCGAGCTCAACGGGGAGGCCCATCCCCGGGTCCGCAACTGCGAGGTGGTGCCCGTGCGGGCGGAGGCCCTCGGCGCCGCGCGCCTGCGAGATGACGTGTCGGAGTCCACCGCACCCTGACAGCCCCGGGTTCCTTCAATAAGCTGAGGCCATCAGGGACGGTCCCACGAGGTGCCGTCCACCCCCTGCGGCGGCGACGGTGGCGCACAGAACGCGTCCCCGGCCGTCCACGGCGACGAAGGCGTGATGCGGCTGTGGCCTCTGACCAGTACACGATCCCCGACGAGGACCGGACCCAGGCGATCCGCGTGATCCCGCGGGCCCCCGACTGGACCGGGGACCGGGAGTGGATCAACGAGTACTACCGTCACGTCCCGCAGGACGACCTGCTCGCCCGCACCGAGGAGCAGCTGCGCGAGCGGGCCGAGCACCATCACGAGGTGGGCCGGGTCCGGGCGCCGCGGGAGATCGCCGTGGGCGTGCGCCAGGAGGACTCGACCTCCGTGGTCTTCGTGGTCACCGAGGACGTCCCCTACCTCGTGAGCACCGTGTCCGCGGAGATCGCCGCCAAGTGGGGCGGCGCCCGCCTGCTGATCCACCCCGTGCTCGTCGCCACCCGGGACGCGGACACCCACGAGCTGCGCGAGCTCCAGCAGGTGCCGGACTTCTCGGCCACCTCCAGCGGCGACACCACCGCGCTGCCCAGCCTGGCCGGCCTCCGCTCGGACGGCAGCACCACGCACGTCGTGGAGTCCTGGATCTCCGTGGAGCTGTCCCGGCAGATGTCGGACGGGACCGCCCAGGAGCTCGTGGACCGGCTCTCGAGCCTGCTCGAGGACGTCCAGCGGGTCGACGACGACCAGGTGGAGCTCAAGGAGCGCGTCGGCCGGCTCGCGGACGAGCTCGACCGGCTGCGGCAGCTGGACCTGCCCGAGGGCGGGCACCCGCCGCTGATCGGACCGTCCCAGGAGTTCCTGCGCTGGCTGGTCCGGGGCAACTTCATCCTCATGGGGTTCAAGGAGTACGACCTCGAGGACTCCGGCGACGGACTCTCCCTGGTCAGCCGCCCCGGCACCGGCCGGGGCCTGCTCGTGGAGCACGACCGCAAGCCGCACCGGCAGGTCCTGACCGGGCTGGGCCGGGAGCACGCGCGCGAGGCCGGGACGCTGTTCATCACGAAGGCCAACCGCCGCTCGTCGATCCACCGCCGGGAGTACCTCGACTACATCGGTGTCGCGAAGTACGACGACGAGGGCCGGATCGTGGGCGAGTACCTGGTGCTGGGGCTGTTCACCCGCCGCGCCTACAACACGCCGGCCCGCGAGACGCCGCTGATCAAGGAGAAGATGGCCGAGGTCGCCGAGCGGTTCGGCTTCCTCGAGGACTCGCACTCGGCCCGGGACCTCATGGGCAACATCGAGGACTACCCGCGCGACGAGCTGTTCCACATGACCGCGGACGAGCTCTACGACATCATGCGCGGTGTCATGGGCCTGGACGAACGGCGGCAGACCCGCCTGTTCCTGCGCCAGGACCACTTCGGGCGGTTCATGTCCGCCGTCGTCTTCCTCCCCCGCGACCGGTACAACACGTCGGTGCGCGGGCGGATCGAGGCGGAGCTCAAGCGCACCTTCGACGCCGAGTCCATCGACTTCGACGCCCGGCTCTCCTCCTCGACCCTGGCCCGCCTGTTCTTCCGCATCCGGCTGCCGTACACCGGCGAGGTGCAGTCCTTCGACCGCTCGGGCCTCGAGGCGCGGCTGCGGGCCGCGGTGCGGTCCTGGTCCGAGGCGCTGGCCCGCGCGATCCACCGGAACTTCTCGGAGGAGCTCGCCCGGACCCACGCCGAGAACTGGGCGGAGGCGTTCCCGGACGCCTACCGGGCGGACTACGAGATCGAGGAGGCCGTCGAGGACCTCCAGCGCTGCGAGGAGCTGTGGGGGCGGGACCCGGACCTGCCCGCGGAGGTGCGCGTCGTCGACGACCCCGGGGGCGTGCGGCTGAACATCTACCTCACCCGGTCGCTGTCCCTCACCGAGCTGCTGCCGATGCTGCAGAACCTCGGCCTGACGGTCCTCGACCAGAAGCCGTACGAGGTCACCCCCGCCGACGGCCGCCACTTCCAGCTCTACGACTTCGGGGTGCGGCTGCCGGAGGGCGTGGACGCGACCGGCCCGGAGGACGCCAAGACCGAGGACCTCATCGAGGACACCCTGTGCGCGGTGCTGTCCAACCGCTCCGAGTCGGACTCCCTGAACCGGCTGGTCCTCACGGAGCGCATGACGTGGCGGACCGTGGCCGTGCTGCGCTCCTACGTCCGGTACCTCCTGCAGCTGGGGCATCCCAACTCGTTCGACTACATCGCGGACACGCTCCTGGCGTTCCCCGAGGTCACCCGGACGCTGGTCGAGTTCTTCGACGCGAGCTTCAACCCGGCGCTCGACGACGCCGTGCGCGGCTCCCAGCGCGACGCCGCGCACGGCCGGCTCATCGAGGCCCTGGACGAGGTGCCGACCCTGGACGCGGACAAGCTGCTGCGCGCGCTGGCCGAGATCATGGCCGCGACCCTGCGCACCAACGTGTACCGGCACCGCCCCACCATGGCGTTCAAGCTGGATCCCCGGCGGATCAGCACGGCCCCGCTGCCGCACCCGATGTTCGAGGTCTGGGTGTGGTCCCCGCGGGTCGAGGGCACGCACCTGCGCTTCGGGCCCGTGGCCCGCGGCGGGCTGCGCTGGTCGGACCGCCGCGAGGACTTCCGCACCGAGGTGCTGGGCCTGGTCAAGGCGCAGATGGTGAAGAACTCGGTGATCGTGCCCAACGGCGCGAAGGGCGGGTTCTACCCCAAGCAGCTGCCGGAGCCGGCCGTGGACCGCGACGCCTGGGTGGCCGAGGGCCGGGAGGCCTACAAGCTGTTCATCGCCTCCCTGCTGGACATCACCGACAACCTCGTCCGGGACGAGTCCGGCCAGGACGTCGCCGTGCACCCGGAGCACGTGGTGCGCCGCGACGGCCAGGACGCCTACCTGGTGGTGGCCGCGGACAAGGGGACGGCGTCCTTCTCGGACACCGCCAACGCGATCTCCGCGGAGTACGGCTTCTGGCTCGGGGACGCCTTCGCCTCGGGCGGCTCGGTGGGCTACGACCACAAGGCCATGGGCATCACCGCCCGGGGGGCGTGGGAGTCGGTGAAGCGGCACTTCTTCGCCCTGGGCGTCGACACCCAGACCGAGGACTTCACCGTGGTGGGCGTGGGGGACATGTCCGGCGACGTGTTCGGCAACGGGATGCTGCTCTCCGAGCACATCCGGCTGGTGGCCGCGTTCGACCACCGCGACATCTTCCTCGACCCCGATCCGGACCCGGCGGTCTCCTACGCCGAGCGCGAGCGGCTGTTCGGCCGCCCCCGGTCCTCGTGGCAGGACTACGACCCGGAGAAGATCTCGGCCGGCGGCGGCGTGTACTCGCGCACCGTGAAGTCCGTGCCGATCTCACCGCAGGTCCGCGAGGCCCTCGACCTCGACGACGGCGTCGAGGAGCTCTCCCCGATCGAGCTGATGCGCGCGATCCTCACGGCGCCCGCCGACCTGCTGTACAACGGCGGGATCGGCACGTACGTGAAGTCGGCGCAGGAGACCTCCACGGACGTGGGGGACAAGGCCAACGACGCCATCCGCGTCGACGGCCAGGACCTGCGGGCCAAGGTCGTCGGCGAGGGCGGCAACCTGGGCTGCACCCAGCTCGGCCGCGTGGAGGCCGCGCTGAACGGGGTGCTGATCAACACGGACGCGATCGACAACTCCGGCGGCGTGGAGTCCTCCGACCGCGAGGTCAACATCAAGATCCTCGTGGACCGCATGGTCGTGGCCGGGGAGCTCTCCGCGGACGAGCGCGCCGGCTTCATCGAGGCCATGACCGACGAGGTCGCCGGGCTCGTGCTGGAGACGAACGTGGCGCAGAACGTGCTGCTGACCACGGAGCGGGCGCGTGTGCGGGACCTCAACGAGGCCTACATCCGGTTCATGCACTGGCTCGAGGAGGAGGCCGACCTCGACCGGGAGATCGAGTTCCTGCCCTCCGACGAGCAGCTGCGCGAGCGGGTCCGCTCCGGCCACGGGCTCACGTCCCCGGAGCTGTCCGTGCTGGCGGCCTACGCCAAGATCCAGCTCTCGGAGGCCCTGGTCGAGGGCGGCCTCGCCGAGGACCCGTGGTTCGTGGAGGTCCTGGAGGCCTACTTCCCGGAGCAGATCACGCAGCGCTTCGGCGAGCTCGTCGGTACCCACCCCCTGCGGGCCGAGATCATCGGCACGGTGGTCGCCAACCAGATGGTCAACTACGGCGGCATCCCCTTCGTCTACCGCGTGATGGAGGAGACCGGGTGCGGGCCCGTGGAGGTGGCCCGGGCCTTCGTGGCGGCGGTGCAGATCTACGAGATCGATCGCTACGCCCACCAGCACCGGGAGCTGCCCGCGGACGTGCCCACCGAGATGTGGGACCGGATGTTCCTGGACATGCGCCGCCTGCTGGACCGCGTGGTGCGCTGGCTCATCAACCGGGAGGAGACCGCCAACCCGGTCGCCGAGGTCATCGACCGCTACAAGCCCACCGTGGACATCCGGTTCCTCGAGGACCGGCTGCTCGGGGAGGACTCCCGGCAGCGGGTCGACTCCCGGGCGGAGGCCGCCGAGCGGCAGGGCATCCCCGGGCCGCTGGCCACGGAGTGGTCGCAGCTGCTGGACGCGTTCGCGCTGCTCGACGTCGCCCGCCTCGCGCACGCCTCCGGCGAGGCCGTCGCCGAGGACGGCAGCCTCGACGAGGAGCAGATCAAGACCATCGCCAAGGTCTACTTCCGGCTCTACGACCGCTACCGCATCGAGAGCCTGCTCAACCGCATCACCGGGCTGCCGCAGACCACCCGCTGGGAGAACCTCGCGCGGATGTCCATGCGGGAGGACGTCTACGCGACCCTCGTGGCCCTCGCCGACCAGGCGCTCGAGGCGCCCGGGCAGGACGCGCGGGAGAAGGTCGAGTCCTGGGAGTCCAGCAACGAGTCCCGGCTGAGCCGGCTGCGCGACGTGCTGGGGGAGATCGAGGCCGAGGGCACGGGCGAGACCTCCGCCGAGCTCGCGTCCCTGTCCGTGGCGCTGCGGACCATGCGCAGCGCACTGGCCGGGTAGGACGGCCCGTGCAGGGAACGGCCGCGGTCGTCGGCTCGGGGCCCAACGGGCTGGCCGCGGCCGTGGTGCTGGCCCGTGCGGGGCTCGACGTCACGGTCCACGAGGCGGCGGGCGCGGCCGGGGGAGCGGCACGCTCCTCCGCCGCGCTCGGCCCCGGCACGGTGGTCGACCTCGGCTCCGCGGTGCACCCCTTCGGCGTGGCCAGCCCGCTGTTCGCGCAGCTGGGCCTGCACCGGCACGGCCTGGAATGGCTGCACCCGCCGGTCGTCGCGGCGCACCCGCTCGACGACGGCCCGCCGGGCCTGCTGCACCGCTCGCTCGAGCGCACCGCGGCAGGGCTGGGCGCGGACGGCCGGGCGTGGTCCCTGCTGCACCGCGGCGTGGTGGAGCGCTGGGAGGAGACGGTCGAGTCGGTGCTGGGCCCGCTCGTGCGCGTGCCCGAGCACCCGCGGGCCCTGGCGTCCTTCGGCCTGCGCGCCCCGTGGCCCGCCGCGGCCACGGCGCGGGCGCTGTTCCGCACCGAGCAGGCCCGGGGACTCTTCGCCGGGTCCGCGGCCCACGCGGTGCTGCCCCCGCGGCACGCCCTGACCTCCGCCTTCGGGACGCTGTTCGGCGCCGCCGCCCACGCCACGGGGTGGCCGGTCGCGCGGGGCGGGTCCCAGACCGTCGTCGACGCCCTCGTGGCCGATCTCGAGGAGCACGGCGGCCGGGTGCTCCTCGACTCGCCGGTGACGGACCTCGCCCGGGTGCGACCCGCCGACGTCGTCCTGCTGGACCTCACGCCCCGGCAGGTGCTGGGCCTGCGCGGGCTCGAGCTGCCGGACCGGTACCGGCGGGCGCTGGCCCGGTGGCGCTACGGCACGGCCTCCTACAAGGTGGACCTGCTGCTGGACGGGCCCGTGCCGTGGCGGGACCCGCGCGTGGCGGAGGCCGGGACCGTGCACGTGGGCGGGACGCTCGCCGAGATCGCCGCCGCGGAGGAGCAGGCCCGGGCGGGCCGGCTGCCGGAGCGCCCGTTCGTGCTCGTGGCCCAGCAGGGTGCCGCCGACCCGTCCCGGGCGCCCGCGGGCCGGCAGGTGCTGTGGGCCTACGCCCACGTCCCGCACGGCTGCGACGACCCGAGGGCGGGGGAACGGGTGCTCGACCAGCTCGAGCGCTTCGCCCCCGGGGTCCGCGACCGGATCCGGGGGCGCGTGGACACCTCGCCGGCCCGGCTCGAGGCGTGGAACGCGAACCTCGTGGGCGGGGACATCGGCGGCGGCTCCCTGGACGGGCTGCAGCAGGTGTTCCGGCCGGCCGTGCAGGCCGACCCCTACGCGACCGGCGTGCCGGGGGTCTGGCTGTGCTCGTCGTCGACCCCACCCGGCGGCGGGGTGCACGGGATGGCCGGGTACCACGCGGCCCGCAGGGCGCTCCGGGGCATCGCGAGGAGCCGGCGGGCCGCCGGCTGACGGGAGCTCAGGCGCCGATCCCGGCGTACGTGGTGGCCGCGAGCTCGCGGATCTGCGCCACGTAGCCGCGGGTCTCCGCGAACGGGGGGATCCCGCCGTGCCGCAGGACGGCCGTGGGCCCGGCGTTGTAGGCCGCGAGCACCAGGTCGATCTCCTCCTGGGGCGAGGCGGGCGCCAGCCCCTGCACCATGCGCCGCAGGTCCTTGAGGTAGACGCCCTGGGCGCGGATGGCGGCCCGCGGGTCGAAGGGGTCGCCCCGCCCGTAGCGCTGCCAGGTGTCCGGCATGAACTGGGCGAGGCCCTGCGCGCCGGCGTGGCTGACGGCCCGCGGGTTCCACCGGCTCTCGACGTCCAGCTGGGCGGCCACGATCTCGGGCGGGAGCCCCGAGAGCTCGGCGGCGGCCAGGACGTCGTCGCCCCACGGCTCCGGGACGGGAGCGGTGCGGCTCGGCCCGTCCCCGCGGAGTGCGTCGCAGCACCCGGGGGCGTTGGCGTGGAAGAGCCCGCCGGTCCCGATCAGGAGCAGCACCACGGAGGCCAGCAGGAACCACGGGGAACCGCGCGGGGCGAGTTCCCCGGGGCCGGCGCTCTCGGTGCCGGTTCGCTCGGCGCCGGTTCTCTCGGCGCCGGGGCGCGCGGGGTCCAGGACAGTGGTGGTCATCCGTTCCAGGCTAGGAGGCCCTGTCCGTCCCGGTCTGCGGCCTCTTGGGGGGACAGCGGCCGTCCCGCCCGGTGGGGAGGGCGGGTCAGCCCGTGACCTCGATCAGGCCGCGGGCTCCCCGCTCGGCCTCCACGAGGGAGTGGTTGACGAAGGGGTAGGTGCCCGGGTCGGGGAACTCCAGCTCCACGAAGCCGCCCTGGGCGGGGGCGAGGTCGAGGGCCTGGGCGCCGCCGGAGGACGCGCCGCCGGGCTCCAGGAGATAGGCGCCCTCCCGGTGGACGGTGTCGAACTGACCGCCCACCACGTGGAAGCTCAGTCCCGTGGACGGACCGGCCGCGAGGACCCGGATCCGCACCCTCTCGCCGGCGCGGGCGGTCAGCGGCTCGTGCAGGTACTGGGTGGCGTGGCCGTTGAAGACCGTGAGGCTGGGCACCCCGCCCGGGATCCTGGCGGGATCCACCACCGCGTCCACCCCGGCCTCCTCGTCGGCGACGTCCCGGGGCGGGCCCAGGTACGTCTCGTTCTGCACGAGGAGGTAGTCGCGGTCCACCTCCGGGAGCCCCGGTGGGTCGATGACCACGGCGCCGAACATGCCGGCCGCCACGTGCGTGCTCATCGGCGCGGTGGAGCAGTGGTAGAGCCAGATGCCGGAGCGCACCGCCTCGAAGCGGTAGACGAGGGACTCCCCGGGGGCGACGGTGCGCATGGTCTCGTCGGGCGCCACCGTGCCCGCGTGGAAGTCCACCGAGTGGCCCATCGTGCCGCCGTTGGTCAGCGTGATCTCGAAGACGTCGCCGACCTCCCCGCGCAGCGTGGGCCCCATGTAGCGGCCGTTGTACGTCCACGCCCGCATGCGGACGCCGGGGGCGATCTCGTGCTCGCCCTCCGAGACGTCGAGGTCCACCCGGTGCACCCGCCGGCCGTCCTCCTGCACGCCCGCCCCGACGGGCTCGAGCACGGGGGAGCGGACCTCGACGCCCTCTCCCGGGGCGGCCCCGAGGTCCGCCCCGGCGGCCGGATCGGCGCCGGCGGGGACCGTGCCGGGCGTCCCGTGCCGCTGGTCGGCCGCGGAGGGCGCGTCGAGGGGAGCGCCGTCCGCGCCGACGGCGACCACGTCGAGGGTCATCCCCATGCTGCGGTGCCCGACGATCGAGCACCACCCCTCCAGGGGCCCGTCGACCACGCCGGCCTCCACGGTCACCGTCTGCCCGGGGCCGACGCGCCCGGAGCTCGTGCCGGAGGCCAGGACGAGGTCGTGCACGTTGGTCGGGTCGTCGTTCGTCAGCTCGATCACGAGCTCGTCGCCGACCGGGACCTCCACGGCGGAGGGCTCGAAGCGCATCCCTTCCCGGGCACTGACCTGCACGGTGGTCGTCCTGCCCGTGGCCGGAGCCCCGGAGCCGCCGCCGCGCACGTCGAACCCCGCCGCGGCGGGGTTCACGGCGATGCCCGCCGCGACGCCCAGGGCCACGACGAGCACCCCCGCCAGCGCCTCGCGGGCCGGCCGCGGAGGCGCGGCGGGGGCGACGGCCTCCGGCGCGGGCACCGGCTCCCCGGCCCGGCGGGCCATGGCCGCCCGGCGCCCCGCCACCGAGGTCCGGGCGGCGGAGACCATGAGTGGGACGAACGCGAAGAGGGCCGCCGCGCCCAGGACGGAGACCACGGCCCGGACCCAGGAGGGCACCGCGCCCGGTGGGAGCGCGAAGAGCAGCACGCACAGGTTGACGACCACCACGCGGAACGTCCCGGCGCGGTTGATGGCCCGGTGGGCCGCCCGCACGGTCGCCGGCCCTCCCCCCATGGTCACGGGCAGGAGGTAGGACATGGCCCCCAGCAGCACCTGCACCAGGAAGCCGGCCACGAACGGGACGGTCAGCTGCCCCAGCGCCGCCGCGTCGAAGCCGCGCAGGGCCACCACGAGGGCGGCGGCGACCACGGCGAGCGTCCACCACAGGACGCCGGCGGCCACGGACCAGCCCGCGTAGTCGGCGGGGCGGGCCCGCACCGCGGTCCGGGCCATGACCGCGACCACGGCGCCCAGCCCCGCCGCGTAGACCGCCAGCCCCGCCGCGGCGAGCACGGGGGACCCTGCCAGCGCCGCCGTCCCGGTGAGCACCAGCCCCCCGGTCAGCACGGGCAGCGCCGCGGTGCTGACCCGGGTGGAGAGCTCCGCCATGCGCGTGCGCAGGATCGTGGGCCACAGGGTGAGCACGGTCCCTGCGACGGTCAGGCCCACGAAGCCCAGGACGTTGGTGGCCTCGTGGGCGAGGAGCAGGCGCGCGTGCCAGGCGCCGGCGGGACCGGTGGCCAGGAGCGCGCCGAGGACCGCGCCCACCGGCAACAGGAAGGCCGCGACCACGTAGTAGCGCACGGTCACCGCGAACCGGGACGGCAGCGCCGTGCGCAGCTGCCGGAGCAGGGCCACCCCGTGCCAGGCCACCGCGGCGCCCACGGCGGTCGAGGCGACGAGCACCAGCACGTACCAGCCGGTGAGGAGTCCTGCGACGAGCAGCACGGTGCCGGCGTTGAGCAGCCCGATCCGGGCCAGCTGCCGGCCCCGGGCGTCGTCGGGCACCCGGTTCTTCAGCAGGGAGTCGGTGAAGTGCTGGGACCAGACCAGGACCGAGTTGGTCACGAGCCCCAGGGTGACGAGGTGCACCAGCAGCCACCGCGTCTCCGGGAGCCAGCGGTGGAAGAGCACGACGAGGAGCAGGGCCGCCATCCACAGGAGGACCGGTCTGCCGGCCCGGCGGTGCCAGGACGTCCGTCCCCGGGGGCGTGCGGATGCGTGCACGGAGCTCACCTGCCCAGTTAATCAGCGGATCAGATACCAGTATAGGGTGCGGCCTGCGCCGGGCGTGCCGCCTACGATGAGGGCGTGACTGCCGAGATCATCGCGACCCTCATCACCGCCGTCCTGCTCGTCGTGGGGTGCCTCGGCATCGTGGTGCCGGTCCTGCCGGGCTCCATCCTGATCGTGGTCGGGCTGCTCGTCTGGGCGCTCACGGTCCAGGCCGTCGAGGGCTGGACCGTGCTGGCCCTCGGCTCGGCGCTGGCGATCGCCGGGATGGCCGCGAGCGCCGTGCTCACCGGGACCCGGCTCAAGCGCCGGCAGATCCCCAACCGCTCCCTCCTCTACGCCGCCGCCGGCGCGGTCGTGGGGCTGTTCGTCATCCCCGTGGTGGGGATCTTCGTGGGGTTCTTCGTGGGCCTGCTCCTGAGCGAGACCGCCCGCCGGCGCGACCTGCGGGCGGCGCTGGACGCCAGCTGGGCGGGACTCAAGGCGGCCGGCCTGGGGATCGTCGTGGAGTTCGCGTGCGCGCTCGCCGCCTCCACGGTGTTCGTGCTGGGCGCGCTGGTCCTGTTCACGACCGCCTGAGACCGAGCCGGCCCCGGGGACGTCCCGCAACACGCCGGGGGCCCGGACACGCTCGGTGTCCGGGCCCTCGGCGTCCTGCGGCGGCTCAGTGCTCCGCGGCGGCTCGGTGCTCCGCGGCGGCTCAGCGCCAGGGCAGGGGGACCACCTCGGCGTCCTGCCCGGCGGCCACGCCGTCCGGCGGGACCACGATGATGACGTCCGCGTGCGCGAGCCCGCGCAGCATGTTCGCGCCGACCCGGTCCCGGGGGGAGACCGTCCCGTCCCGGAGGTAGCCGGGCACCAGGGCGGTGACCTTCTGGCCCGGCAGGTCCTCGGCCGCGGGCAGGGTGCGGGTGGCCGGGGGCTGGTCGCCGTGCAGCTTGGCCAGCAGCGGCTCGGCCACCGTGAAGATGCTGGTCATCGCGGCCAGCGGATTGCCCGGCAGGCCGACGACGAAGGGGCCGTCCTCGGGCAGCCGCGCCAGGAACGTGGGGTGCCCCGGACGCTGGGCGAGGCCGTCGAGCAGGAAGACCGCGCCGAGCTCCAGGAGCGCCGAGCGGACGTGGTCGGCGTCGGAGTGCCCGGTCCCCCCGGTGGTGATGACCACCTCGGTGCGGGCGTCGAGCACCGACCCCATGCCGGAGGGCGCCTCGGTCAGGGCGGAGAGCATCGCCTTGGCGGTGTCCTCGACGCGCCGGAGCTGGTCCACGGACCCGCCCAGCATCTCCACGAACGTGGGCAGCTGGGGGCCGAAGGCGTCCCGCACCTGGCCGGGCTCGGGGATCCCGTCCTCGACGACCTCGCTGCCGGTGAGCAGGATGGTCACGCGCGGACGGCGGCGGACCGGGAGCATGTCGTGGCCGCTGACGGCGGCGAAGGCGATGTGCGCCGGGTTGAGCAGGCACTCGGCGTGCAGGATGACGTCCCCGGCCGCCACCTCCTCGCCGGTGCGGCGGATGTTCTGCCCGTAGGGGATGTCCTCGGCCGAGGGGGCGTGGGCCGCGATCGTGAGCACGGTCCCCTCCTCGGACAGGTGCGCGAACTCGTCCCGGAGCACGGCCCGGGCCCCGGCCGGGACGAGTCCGCCGGTGACGATGCGGGTGGCCTCGCCCGGCTCCAGGTTGAGCACCGGGCGGTAGAGCTCCTTCGGCGGGATGGTCAGCATCTTGCGGGGGTCCGTCTCCACGGGCTCGGGGAAGACCACCGTCCACGGCTGGGGGCCGGCCACGGCGTAGCCGTCCATGGCGGAGGAGGCGTAGTGCGGGACCGGGATCGGGGCGGTGACGTCCTCGGCCAGGACCTCGCCGAGCGCCTCCTGCAGGGGCAGCCAGTGACTGGGCAGCGCGGTGGCGATCTCGTAGGAGAACTGCCGCGCCCGGTGCCAGTCGGCGTCGTGGATGGCCTCGACCTCCTCCGCGGCGGTCTCGGGCGTGCCGCTGTCGTCCTCGATGACGGGCAGCGCGTGCGTGTAGGGGCTGTTGGTGTCGTGGGGCAGGGGCAGTCCGGACATCAGTTCTCCTCGGGGGTTCGGCGTGCGTCGGGGACGAGTCCGTCGACGGTCTGCAGGGCGCGCGCCAGGGCGCGGTGCTCGTCCTCGCCCGCGGCCACGGCGCGGGCCACGTGGTAGCCGAGCAGGTAGGCGGTGGGCGGGACGGCAGGGCGCACGGTGCCGTGGGCGATCCTGCCGGTGAGGCCCAGCACCTCGTCCACGGGGAGGTCGGCGTCGGGCACGTCCAGGGCTCCGCGCACCGTCGCGATCCACCGCTCCAGGATCTCGTTCTCGGACGGGCTCAGGTCCTCGGGCATGCGCCGCTCCTCCCGGGCGGTGGGGCCGCCCGCTCGTGGTCAGGTCAGGTGGTGCCTCTGCACATCGTCCCACGTATCGACGTCCGCGGTGGCGTCCTGGGGCACGGTGACGTCCCGCAGCGGGAGGTCGCGCACGAAGGAGAACACGGAGCGGTCCGCGGCGTCCTGCCCCGCGTACGCCGCGCGCAGCACGTCGCTGCGGTAGAGGGCGGCGAGGGGCTGGCGGTGGCCGCCGGGCGGGACGCAGACGTAGCCGGCGGCGTCGGGGCCGGTCCGGGCGGCCTCCAGCAGGAGGGGCACGGCCCGCGACACCCCGGGCATGTCGCAGGCCAGCGTCATGGTCCAGTCCGCGCCGGGCAGGCGGTCCAGGGCGCGCAGCCCGGCAGCGATGCCCGCGGCCGGTCCGGAGAACGGCGGGTCCTCACGGGTCCGCAGCACGCCCTCGGGAACGGAGGGGTCCGGGGGTCCGACGACGACGACGCCCGCCGCCTCCCGGACCGCGTCCAGCGTGAGCTCCAGGAGGGTGCGTCCCGCCCGCCGCAGCCGGGCCTTGGACCGTCCGCCCAGGCGGGCGGAGCGGCCGCCCGCCAGGACCACGGCGTGGAAGACCGGGGCCGGGCCCGGGGCGCTCACGCGCTCACCCGCCCGAGAAGGGCGGCAGGACGTCGAGCACCCCGTCGGCCGGGACCATGCTCCCGGGATCGGGGCAGGCCACGCCGTCGAGCAGGAAGCTCGACCGGGCCAGCACCTCCGCCAGCGGGGGCTGCCCGGGCGGGGGCTCGGGGTGGGCCCGGACCAGCAGGGCCTCCACGTCCCGGCGGGTGCAGGGCCGGTCGGCGGGGGTCTCCAGGGTCTCGGCGTCGGTGCCGGCCGCGGCGCGGGCGGCGGCGAAGTAGCGGATCAGCACTCCGGCTCAGCCCCCGATCGCGCTCATCGAGCGCTCGGGCTGGACGTAGTCGGCGGAGTCCAGGCCCACGTGGTCCATGCCGTGGGCAGCTGGCTTGAGCCACATCGCGGCCCGCCAGCGGTCGGCGAGCTCGGCGTCGGTCGCACCCGCCCGGAGCAGGGGCAGCAGGTCGAACTCCTCGTGCGAGAAGAGGCAGGACCGGATCCGGCCCTCGGCCGTGATCCGGGTCCGCTTGCAGTCGGCGCAGAAGGGCTCCGTCACGGAGGCGATGACGCCCACGGTGCCCAGCGGCGCGTCCTCGGCGTCGGCGGGGGCCGCCGGGCCGTCCGCGGCGGGGCGCACGTCCCAGAGCTCGGCCGGGGCGCCGTCGCGCCGGCCCGGGTGCGGGGACAGCCGGAACCGGGTGCCCAGCCGGTCACGGATCTCGGCGGCGGTGACCATGTCCGCCCGGGTCCAGCCGTGGTCGGCGTCCAGGGGCATCTGCTCGATGAACCGCAGGGCGAAGCCGCGCTCGAGCGCCCACGCGAGCAGCTCCGGGGCCTCGTGGTCGTTGACCCCGCGCATCAGCACGGCGTTGATCTTCACCGGGGCCAGGCCCGCGGCGGCCGCGGCCTCGGCGCCGGCCAGGACGTCCGCGAGGCGGTCGCGGCGGGCCAGGAGCTTGAAGGTCTCCGCGCACAGGCTGTCCAGGGAGATGTTCACCCGGGTCAGTCCCGCCTCCGCCAGGGCCTGGGCGCGGGCGGCCAGGCCGATGCCGTTCGTGGTCAGGGACAGCGGCAGCTCGGGGTGCGCCGCCCGCACCCCCGCCACGATCTCCTCGAGGTCGCGGCGGACCAGGGGCTCCCCGCCGGTCAGGCGCAGCTCGGCGATCCCGAGCTCCCGGACGCCCACGCCGACGAGCCGGACGATCTCGTCCGCGCTCATGAGCTGCGCGGCGGGCAGCCAGGGGAGGCCGTCCGCGGGCATGCAGTAGGTGCAGCGCAGATTGCACTTGTCGATGACCGACAGCCGCATGTCGGTGGCGCGGCGGCCGTGGCGGTCCACGAGCCCCGCCTGTCGTGGCGCGCCGCTCGGCGCCGGTCCGGCACTGCGGATCTGCGGGAATCCCAGGGAAACGCTCATGTCACCGCCTCGGTGGTTCCGCCGGCGCGCAGGGTGTCGGCGCGCCGGGATGGTCCGCCCAGTGTAATCAGACCCCAGCATGCTGAGAATGCCCCCGGCTCCGTCCGGCGTCATGCCGGCTCCGGCGGGGCCTGCGCGTCCAACTGGGCGAGGGCGCCCGTCCACCGGGTCTCCCGCTCGGCGGGCGACTGCTCCCACCACGGCGTGCCGCGCTCGCCCAGGCCCAGTTTCGCGAGCCCCACCCGGTCCCGCACGGCCCGCAGCTCCTCCTCCGTGCCGTGCCGCCGCACCGTGCGGACGGCCGCGCGGGCCCGGCCCAGGTGGGATCTCAGCCGGGCCGCGACGTCCGGGGGCAGCGCGGGGTCCTGCCGCCGCCACCGCCGCCCGTCCACCACGATCCACCGGCCGTCCGGCGTGTGCTCCACGTCCCGTCGCGTCATGGCCCCGATCCTGCCAGGGCGGGCCCGTCCCGGCACCTACGCTGGAGGGATGAGCAGGCACGCGCAGCACCCGGTCCGCAGCGTCGACGAGCACCGCCGTGCGGTCACGGACGCCCTGCGCGGCCTCCGGCCCCGGACGGAGAGCGTCCCCCTGGAGTCCGCGCCGGGCCGGGTCCTGGCCGCGGACCTCGTGGCGGCCCTGAGCCTGCAGCCCTTCGACAACTCGCAGATGGACGGTTTCGCGATCCGTGCCGCCGACAGCCGGGCGGCGCCGGGGGAGGACGGGCGCACGCCGTTCGTCGTCGTCGCCCCCGTGCCCGCCGGCCACGTCCCCGGCCCGCTGGCTCCCGGGGAGGCGGCCCCCGTCATGACCGGAGCGCCGATGCCGCCCGGTGCGGACGCGGTGGTGCCCGTCGAGGAGTCGCTGCCGGGAAGCTTCCCGGCGGCGGGGACGCTCCTGCGGCTCCCGGCGGGCCAGCCGGCCGGGCGGTTCGTCCGGCGGGCGGGGGAGGACGTGGCCGCGGGGGACACGGCGCTGGTCGCGGGGCAGCGGCTCACGCCCGCCCGGATCGGTCTCGCCGCCGCCCTGGGGTGCGCGGAACTGACCGTGCGCGCCCGCCCCCGGGCCGTGCTCTACACGACGGGCGACGAGGTCGTGACGCCCGGCGCCGTGCGCGGCCCCGCCCAGATCTTCGACGCGAACGCGGCGATCCTGCGCGCCCAGCTGGCCGAGGCGGGCGTGGAGGTGATCGGCGCCCACCTGGTCCCCGACGACGCCGACGCCTTCGCGGCACGCCTGGCCGAGGACACGGCGCGGCGGCCCGACTTCTTCGTCTCCTCCGGCGGGGTCAGCGAGGGCGCCTACGAGGTGGTGCGGCAGGTGCTGGAGCCCCACGGCGAGTTCGGGCACGTCGCGATGCAGCCCGGCGGGCCCCAGGGTCTCGCGGCACCCGGCGGCGTGCCCTTCGTCTGCCTGCCGGGCAACCCGGTCAGCACCCTCGTGTCCTTCGAGATGTTCCTCCGCCCCGCCCTGACCGAGGCCGTGGGGGCCCCGGCGCCGCGGGCCCGCGCCACGGGGCCCCTCGCGGAGGCCGTCCGGCCGCTGCCCGGCCGGACGCAGGTGCGCCGGGCGGTCTGGGACGGCGCCACGGTGCGGATGGCGGGCGGGCCGGGCTCCCACCTGCTGGCCGCGGCCGCCCGGGCCAACGCCCTCGCGCTCGTGCCGGCGGGCGGGGCGGAGCTGCCGGCGGGGACCCTGGTGAAGCTGCTGCTGCTGGAGTGAGCCGCCCGCGCGAGCGACCTGCGGCAGGACGGGACGGCTCCGGCCGGGCCCGGGGGCGCCGCGGCGGTGTCGCCGCCGCTCGTTAGACTGGTCCGCGCCCCGACCGGACGATCGCACAGAACAGGTCCCCATGACGTCCCTGCTCGCCCCGCTGCTCCTCGCCGCCACCGCCGTGATCCAGGCGCTCGGCCGCTACGAGTACCACCAGAACGGCATCACCGTGGTGGGCCAGATGCTCTTCCCCATCTTCTTCGCCGTCCTGGCGGTCTTCCTCGCCCGCCGCGGCGAGCGGGGCTCCTTCGGCACCGCGCACCTCGGGCTGCTCGTGGTCGGCGCCGTCCTGTTCGTGCTCACCCTGGTCGGCTGGAACGGCACCGTCCCCCAGCTCTACCCCTCCGTGTGGATCTACTACGCGGCGTTCGCGCTGCTCGCGGTCCAGGCCGCGCTGCGCATCGCGGGGACCCCGGGACGCCGGCGCGGGGACGCCCCGGCCGAGGACCCCGCCGCGCGGGACTGAGCCGCTACAGGGCGGTCTCGGCCCCGCCGACGCGTTCCAGCACCAGTTCCGCCAGCTCCCCGGCCCGGGTCTCCGGCAGCCAGTGGCCGGCGTCCAGCTCCACGAACCGGTAGGGTCCCCGGACCTGCTCGGCCGTCAGCTCCGCGGCCCGCCGGCCCAGGGCGGGGTCCCGGCTGCCCCACACGTACGTGGTCGGGACGTCGACCGGCGCGCTGCGCAGCCGGGACAGCGGCAGGGCGCGGTACCAGTTCAGGGCCCCGGTGAGCGCGCCCGGCTCCCGCATCCGGGCCGCGTAGCGGGCGGCCTCCGCCGCGGGCAGACCGGAACGGCGCAGCAGGTCCTCGAGGCGCGGGCCGAGCAGCGCCTCCGGGAGCCGGGGCAGCTGGAAGGCCCCGACGTAGGTCGAGCGCAGCGCCTGCGACGAGCGCGTCAAGGAGCGTGCCAGGGCCCGCGGGTGCGGGACCGAGGCCACCGTCAGGGAGGCGACCCGCTCCGGGCGGTGGCCCGCGAGGGCCCACGCCACGATCCCGCCCCAGTCGTGGCCGACGACGTGCGCCCGCTCCGGTCCGGCGGCGTCCAGCACCGCCACGGCGTCCTGGACGAGCAGCTCGAGCCGGTAGGCGCGGCGCCCCCGGGGCCGCGCCCCGGGGGCCAAGCCCCGCTGATCGGGCACGAGCGTGCGCAGCCCCGCGCGCCGCAGCACGGGCGCGACCCCGGACCAGCACGTGCCGTCCTGCGGGAAGCCGTGCAGCAGCAGCACGGGCTCCCCGTCCGGGGGCCCGTCGTCGCGCACGTCGAGGCGCACATCGGGGCGCACGTCGGGGTGCACGCCGGGTCGGAGGTCGCCAGGAGTGCGGAGGGTCGGTCGGTCCATCCGGCCAGGCTAGCCCCGGCCGGCGCCCGTCCGCGCGACGGCCGGGGCTCGGTCATCCCCTTTCCGCCGAGAAAAACAAGGGTGCCGGAATTCTTGACGGAAAATGAATTCTGAACTTGATGCGTCATGAATTCTTTTTCACCGAATCGCCGTTTATTGGTCCACAAGAAAATCCTAATTCAGAATGCTGAATTCGATAGGTTGGCACCATGGTTGCCAGCTCCGTTCCGCCGGGCACCGATGGCCCCGCGTCCAACGCCCTGCTCAAGCTCGGGAAGTTCTTCACCCGCTGGGAGGAGTCGCCGGACGGCCGCGCCGTCTACCGCGAGGGCGGGCGGGCCGGGGACGCCTTCTACCGGAACCGGTGGAGCCACGACAAGGTGGTCCGCTCCACGCACGGGGTGAACTGCACGGGCTCGTGCTCGTGGAAGGTCTACGTCAAGGACGGGATCATCACCTGGGAGGCGCAGGAGACCGACTACCCCTCGGTGGGTCCCGACCGCCCGGAGTACGAGCCCCGCGGCTGCCCCCGCGGCGCGGCCTTCTCCTGGTACACCTACTCGCCGACCCGGGTCCGCTACCCGTACGTCCGCGGGGTGCTGCTGGAGATGTACCGCGAGGCCAAGGAGCAGGTGGGCGGGGACCCCGTGCTCGCCTGGCAGGCGGTCGTGGGCGACCCGGAGAAGCGCCGGGCCTTCCAGCAGGCCCGCGGCAAGGGCGGGCTGGTGCGCTCGAGCTGGCAGGAGGCCCTCGAGATGACCGCCGCCGCCCACGTGCACACCGTGAAGACCTACGGGCCCGACCGGTGCACCGGGTTCTCCCCGATCCCGGCGATGTCCATGGTCTCCCACGCCGCGGGGGCCCGGTTCATCAACCTCATCGGCGGCGTGATGAACAGCTTCTACGACTGGTACGCGGACCTCCCCGTGGCCAGCCCCCAGGTCTTCGGCGACCAGACGGACGTCCCGGAGTCCGGCGACTGGTGGGACGCGACCTACCTCATGATGTGGGGCTCCAACGTCCCGGTCACGCGCACCCCGGACGCGCACTGGATGGTCGAGGCCCGCTACCGCGGCACGAAGGTCGTCTCCGTGAGCCCCGACTACGCGGACAACACCAAGTTCGCCGACGAGTGGCTGCCGGCCCAGGCCGGCACGGACGCCGCCCTGGCGATGGCGATGGGCCACGTGATCCTGCGGGAGAACTTCGTGGCGCGGCGGGTGCCGTTCTTCGAGGACTACGTCCTGCAGTACACGGACCTGCCCATGCTCGTCACCCTCGACGAACGTGAGGACGGCACCGTGGTGCCCGGCAAGTTCGTCACCGCCGCGGACCTGGGCGGGGGCGAGGCCAAGGCCTCCGACGCGGCGTTCAAGACCGTGCTGATCGACCGCGACGCCGGCACGCCGGTGGTCCCCCACGGGTCCATGGGCTTCCGCTACAACGACCAGGACGAGGGGAAGTGGAACCTCGACCTGCAGGGCGTGCGCCCGGCGCTCTCGCTCGCGGACGCCTCCTCCTACCAAGGTTCCGTGAGCGCGGTGCACCTCCCCGCCTTCACCGACGCCACGGGGGAGGGCTCGGTGCTGCGCCGCGGTGTTCCCGTCACCGAGGTCGCCGGGCGGAAGGTCACCACGGTCTTCGACCTGATGCTCGCCCAGTACGGTGTGGGCCGCGAGGGCCTGCCGGGGGACTGGGCGGCCGGGCTCGACGACGTCGCGACCCCCTACACCCCGGCGTGGCAGGAGGAGATCACCTCGGTCCCGGCCC
Organism: uncultured Kocuria sp.; assembly: GCF_947500125.1. GTDB lineage: Bacteria > Actinomycetota > Actinomycetes > Actinomycetales > Micrococcaceae > Kocuria. The sequence continues at coordinate 82,437 of NZ_CANMRA010000002.1, forward strand.
AGGCCGTGATCCGCACCGCCCGCGAGTTCGCGGCCAACGCGGAGAAGTCCGGCGGCCGGTCGATGATCATCCTGGGCGCCGGCATCTGCCAGTGGTACCACGGGGACGTCACGTACCGGGCGATCCTCGCGATGCTCATGCTGTGCGGGTGCCAGGGCCGCAACGGCGGCGGGTGGGCGCACTACGTGGGCCAGGAGAAGGCCCGCCCCATCACGGGCTGGGCCGCGATGGCCGCCGCCACCGACTGGACCCGCCCGCCCCGGTTCATGATCGGCACCGCGTTCTGGTACATGCACACCGACCAGTGGCGCTCCGACGGCTACTCGTCCGACTCCCTCCAGTCGCCCCTGGCGGAGGGCCACCTGAAGGGCATGCACACCGCGGACGTGATCGCGAAGTCCACCCGGATGGGCTGGATGCCGTTCTACCCGCAGTTCGACCGCAACTCCCTCGACGTCGCGGACCTCGCCGCCGAGGGCGTGGCCCGGGGGGAGGCCCCCGCCGAGGCGCAGTGGGTCGCGGACCGGCTGAAGTCGGAGGAGCTGCGCTTCGCCGTCGAGGACGTCGACGCCCCCGAGAACTGGGCCCGCACCCTGGTGCTGTGGCGCTCCAACCTGCTGGGGTCCTCCGCGAAGGGCGAGGAGTACTTCCTCCGGCACCTCCTCGGCACCCACCACAACGTCATGGGCCAGGACCACTCCGCGTCCCGGCCGAAGGACGTGGCCTGGCACGAGGAGGCGCCCGAGGGCAAGCTCGACCTGCTGGTCTCCGCGGACTTCCGGATGACGAGCTCCACCCTGCTCTCCGACGTCGTCCTCCCCGCCGCCACCTGGTACGAGAAGTACGACCTGTCCTCCACGGACATGCACCCGTACGTGCACGCGTTCACCCCGGCGATCAACCCGCCGTGGGAGGCCAAGACCGACTACGAGCTGTTCCGGCTGCTCTCCGAGGAGTTCTCCCGGCAGGCGCGGACCCACCTGGGGGTGCGCAAGGACCTCGTGGCCACCGCGCTGACCCACGACACCCCCGGGGAGATCGCCCAGCCCGGCGGGCACGCGCCCGACTGGAAGCACACCGACCTGCCGGCCGTGCCGGGCAGGAACCTGCCGAACCTCAAGGTCGTGGAGCGGGACTACACCGCGATCGGGGACAAGTTCTCGGCGGTGGGGCCCCTGGCCGAGCAGCTGGGCTTCACCACGAAGCACATCACCTACGACGTCTCCCGCCAGGTGGACCAGCTGGCCCGCCTGCACGGGGTCTTCGACTCCGGGGCCGCCGCGGGCCGCCCGGCCGTGGACACCGACGCGCGGATGGCGGAGGCGATCCTGCTCTTCTCGGGCACCACGAACGGGGAGCTCGCCGTGCAGGGCTTCGAGACCCTCGAGAAGCGCACCGGGGTGGAGCTCGCGGACCTCGCCCGCGGCTCCGAGGAGAAGCGGATCAGCTTCGCCGACACCCAGGCCGCCCCGGTCCCGGTGATCACGTCCCCCGAGTGGTCCGGCTCGGAGACCGGCGGGCGGCGCTACGCCCCGTTCACGGTCAACATCGAACGGCTCAAGCCCTTCCACACCCTCACCGGGCGGATGCACTTCTTCCTGGACCACGACTGGATGAAGGACATGGGCGAGACCCTGCCCATCTACCGCCCGCCCCTGGACATGCACCGGCTCTTCGGCGAGCCGCAGCTCGGGGAACGGGGGGAGCTGTCCGTCGCCGTGCGGTACCTGACCCCCCACAACAAGTGGTCGATCCACTCGGAGTACCAGGACAACCTGTTCATGCTCTCCCTCTCCCGCGGGGGCACCACGGTGTGGATGAGCCCCCAGGACGCCGCGCTGATCGAGGTCTCCGACAACCAGTGGGTCGAGTGCGTCAACACCAACGGCGTCTACGTGGGCCGGGCCATCGTCAGCCACCGCATGCCGGCCGGCGTGGTCTACGTCCACCACGCCCAGGAGCGCACCATCGACGTGCCGAAGTCCGAGGCGACCGGTCGCCGCGGCGGGATCCACAACTCGGTCACGCGCATCCTCGTCAAACCCACCCACATGATCGGCGGCTACGCGCAGCTGTCCTGGGCCTTCAACTACCTCGGGCCCACCGGCAACCAGCGCGACATCGTCTCCGTGGTCCGCAAGCGCTCCCAGGAGGTCCAGTACTGATGCGAGTCATGGCCCAGGTCGCCATGGTGATGGCGCTCGACAAGTGCATCGGGTGCCACACCTGTTCGGTGACGTGCAAGCAGGCGTGGACGAACCGCGCCGGCACGGAGTACGTGTGGTTCAACAACGTGGAGACCCGTCCCGGGCAGGGCTATCCCCGCCGGTACGAGGACCAGGAGAAGTGGAAGGGCGGCTGGGAGCTCAACCGCCGCGGCAACCTCAAGCTCAGGTCGGGCGGGCGCTGGGCGAAGCTCGCGGGACTGTTCGCCAGCCCCGTCCAGCCGGAGCTCAACGACTACTACGAGCCGTGGACCTACGACTACGAGACCCTGACCAACGCGCCCGCCGGCACCGACTTCCCCGTGGCCCGCCCCAAGTCCCTGATCACGGGGGAGGACACCAAGATCGAGTGGTCCGCCAACTGGGACGACAACCTCGGCGGCGTCACCGAGGCCGGCCACCTGGACCCGATCGTGGAGAAGGTGCGCCGCGAGTCCGAGGACCGGATCACGTTCGAGTTCGAGCAGACGTTCGCGTTCTACCTCCCGCGCATCTGCGAGCACTGCCTGAACCCCTCCTGCATGGCCTCCTGCCCCTCCGGCGCGATCTACAAGCGCACCGAGGACGGGATCGTGCTGGTGGACCAGGACCGCTGCCGCGGCTGGCGGCAGTGCGTCACCGGCTGCCCGTACAAGAAGATGTACTACAACCACAAGTCCGGCAAGGCCGAGAAGTGCACGTTCTGCTATCCCCGGATCGAGGTGGGCATCCCCACGGTCTGCGCGGAGACGTGCGTGGGCCGGCTGCGCTACATCGGCATCTTCCTCTACGACGCCGACCGGGTCACCGAGGCCGCCGCGACCCCGGACGAGCGGGACCTCTACGAGGCCCAGCTGGACCTCATGCTCGACCCGCACGACCCGGAGGTGGTCGCCGCGGCGCGCGCCGAGGGCATCCCCGAGGACTGGCTCGACGCCGCGCGCAGGTCCCCGGTCTACACCCTGGCCAAGGAGCTGCGGGTGGCGCTGCCGCTGCACCCGGAGTACCGGACGATGCCCATGGTCTGGTACGTCCCGCCGCTGTCCCCGGTCGTGGACCTGCTCAAGGACCAGGGGCACGACGGCGAGGACGCGGGCAATCTGTTCGGCGCCATCGAGTCGCTGCGCATCCCGGTCGAGTACCTCGCCGAGCTGTTCACGGCGGGGGACACGCAGATCGTCACGGACGTGCTGCGCAAGCTCGCGGCCATGCGCTCCTACATGCGGGACATCGCCCTCGGGGACCCCCCGGACGAGTCGATCGCCGAGGGCGTCGGGATGACCGGGTCCGAGATCCAGAAGATGTACCGGCTCATGGCCATCGCCAAGTACGACGAGCGCTACGTCATCCCCTCCGCCCACCTGGAGGACGCGCACAACCTCGAGGAGATCGGCTGCTCCCTCGACGTGGACGGCGGGCCCGGAATGGGCCAGACCGGCGTGTTCGGCGAGGCGTCAGGCCGCCCCACGCCCGTGGCCGTGGAGAACTTCAACGCCCTGCAGGCGCGGCAGACCGGCGAGTCCGCCACCGGGGAGCAGCAGATGGCCGGCCGAGTGAACCTGCTCAACTGGGACGGCAGAGGAGCGCCCGCGGGGCTGTTCCCGCCGCGCTCCGAGGACGGGGACCGGCCGTGAGCCTGCTGGAGAGGCTGCTGGGCAAGGCCGGCAAGGGCACTCTCGACCCCGGGGCCTGCACGGACCGGCACCCGCGGCGCAGCGCGGTGGCCCGGCAGGCCGCCGCCGTGCTGCTGGGCTATCCCGACCGCGAGCTGCTGGCGATGCTGCCCGTCCTGCGGGAGGCCCTCGAGGAGGTGGGCGCGCCCGTGCCCGAGGACCTCCTCGACTGGCTGCGCGCCCGCCCGCTCGACGCGGTGCAGGCCGACTACGTCCAGGAGTTCGACCTCTCCCGGCGGCACAGCCTGCACCTGACCTACTGGACCGACGGGGACACCCGGCGGCGGGGCGAGGCGCTCGCCGCGTTCAAGGAGGTCTACCGGTCCCACGGCGCACAGCTGGACGAGACCGAGCTGCCGGACTACCTGCCGCTCGTGCTCGAGTTCGCGGCGACGGTCTCCCCGGAGGACGGCTACGAGCTGCTCCAGCGCTATCGGCCGTCCCTCGAGCTGCTGCGGCTGGCGCTGCGCGACGACGGCCTGCCGTACCACGGCGTCGTCGCCCTCGTGTGCTCCACCCTGCCCGGGGTCTCCCCGGAGGACCGGGACGCCGCCCTGCGGATGGCCGGCTACGGTCCGCCCACGGAGTCCGTGGGCCTCGACCCGTACGATCCCCGGCTGCTGCCCGTCACCGAAAGGAACAGCGCATGACTGCCACCGCCGCGAGCCTGCTCGCGCCCGGGACCTCCCTCCCCCTCGAGGCGGCGGTCCCGGCCGCCGCCGGGACGGGGGTCGGCGACATCCTGCTCTGGGGCGTGCTGCCCTACGTCGTGCTCGCGATCGTGATCGGCGGCACCGTCTGGCGGTACAGGTACGACCAGTTCGGGTGGACCACGCGGTCCTCGCAGCTCTACGAGTCCCGCATCCTGCGCATCGCCTCCCCGCTGTTCCACTTCGGGATCCTCGCCGTGCTCGCGGGCCACGTCATGGGTCTGATCATCCCGAAGACCTGGACGGAGGCCGTGGGCGTCACCGAGGGGATGTACCACTTCCTGGCCCTGAGCATCGGGCTCGTGGCCGGCGTGGGCACGCTGCTCGGGATCGTCCTGCTCATCTGGCGCCGGCGCACCACCGGACCCGTGTTCATGGCGACCACCAAGAACGACAAGTTCATGTACATCATGCTCGTGGCCGCGTTGCTCACGGGGCTGGGCACCACCCTCATCTCGGTGTTCGACCACTCCGTGCCCGACTACCGCCAGACGGTCTCGCCGTGGTTCCGCTCGATCTGGATCCTGCAGCCGGACGTCGCCGCGATGACGGCCGCCGGGATCTCCTTCAAGGTGCACGCCCTGTGGGCCATGGGGCTCTTCGCCGTGTGGCCGTTCACCCGCCTGGTGCACGCGTTCACGGCGCCCGTGCACTACCTGTTCCGGCCGTACATCGTCTACCGCTCCCGGGACCACCGGTCCACCGGGTCCGTGCCGGTGCGCCGCGGCTGGGACCCCGTCGGGACCCAGGACCGGGACAGGAGCACCCACCGCAACCGCGCCGGCACCCGCCGCTGACCCCCGCCCCCGGACCCACGAGGACCGCCATGTCATCTTCGCCGCCCCATGCCTCCCCGGACACCGCGGCCCCGGACCTGCGGTCCGGCCAGCTGCGGAACCTGCTCCTCGCCACGCTGGCGTCCACGGCGGGCTTCTGGGCCTGGACGATCGTGGGCCCGCTGTCCAGGCGCTACGCGGAGCAGATGGAGCTCAGCTCCTCGCAGACCGCGCTGCTCGTGGCGATGCCGATCTTCGTCGGCTCCATCGCCCGGGTGCCCGTCGGCGCCCTCACGGACCGCTTCGGGGGACGGGTGATGTTCACGGCGATCCTCGCCCTGACCGCCCCGCTGGTGCTGCTCACCGCCCTCGTGGGACAGCTGGGCAGCTTCGTGCTGCTGCTGGTCGTGGCGTTCTTCCTCGGCATCGCCGGCACGGTCTTCGCGATCGGCATCCCGTTCTGCTCCGCGTGGTACGAGTCCCACCGCAAGGGCTTCGCCACCGGCGTCTTCGGCGCGGGCATGGCCGGCACGGCCGTCTCCGCGTTCGTCACCCCGCGCCTGGTGGCGGGCATAGGGTACGTGGGCGCCCACGCGGTCATCGCCGCGATCGTCGCGGCCATGGCCGTGGTGTGCTGGATCGGCCTGCGCGATTCCCCGGCCCGCGCCGGCGCCGTGCCGCAGCCGGTGCTGCCCCGGATCAAGCACGCCTTCACCCTGAAGGTGACCTGGCAGCTGTGCTTCCTCTACGGCGTGGTCTTCGGCGCGTTCGTGGCGTTCTCCAACTACCTGCCCACCTACCTGGACACCGTCTACGGCTTCGACGCCACCGCGGCCGGGACCCGCACCGCGGGCTTCGCCCTCGCGGCGGTGGTCGCCCGGCCGGTCGGCGGGATCCTCGCCGACCGGTTCGGCCCGAAGGTCGTCACCGTCACCTCGCTCGTCGGCACGGCGGTCCTCGCGATGGTCGTGGCGCTGCAGCCGATCCAGGAGGTCGCCTACGGGGCCACGTTCCTGGCCATGGCGGTGTTCCTCGGCCTGGGCACCGGCGGCGTGTTCGCGTGGGTGGGACGGGCCGCCCCGGCGAAGGACGTGGGCACGATCGGCGGCATCATCGCGGCCGCAGGCGGTCTCGGCGGCTACTTCCCGCCGCTCGTGATGGGCGCCACCTACGACGCCGAGAACAACAGCTACTTCGTGGGGCTGACCCTGCTGGCCGTGTTCGCGGTGGCCGCCCTGGTGCTCACCTTCACCGTGCGCAACGGGGGGAAGGTCGACGAGCGGTCCCGCGACTGAGGGCCGCCCGGGCACCGGTGACGGTGTCCGGGCGGCCCCCAGCGGCTCCGCGGGCCCGGGCTCACTCGTCCGGGCTCACTCGTCCGGGGAGTGCCGCGCCCCCGACAGCGGGGTGCGCCACACCTCCGGATCCGCGACCGGGAACCGGCGGCCCGTCACGAGCCCCGGCACGACCCGGACGAAGATGCCCTTGCGCCCCGCCTGCCACGGGAACAGCGGCAGGTCGAGGGTGTCCGTGAGCTCCTGGACCTGCCGGATGCGCTCGGCGCGGCCCTTGACCACCACGCTCCACGCCTTCCCGGAGGGCTCGTCGTACCCGTCGATCTCCACCGCCACGGGGACGTCGGTCAGGGCGCCCGCGATCTTCGTCCCCTCGGCCGAGCGGAAGACGAGGGTCCCGTGGTCCACCACGAAGTTGACCGGGAAGATGTCCGGGTGGTCCTCCACCCACACGGCGAGGCGGCCGACACCCGCGTTCCGCAGCAGCTCCCAGCAGCTGTTGACCGCCAGCTCCTCCACGTCGTGGCCGTGCGTGTCCGTCATCGTGTCCTCCGTCGTCGTCGCTGTCCCGGCCCGCTGCCGCGTGCTGGTCCTGGTGCTGGTCCTCGTGCTGGTCCTCGTGCTTCCGGCCACCGGGCTGCCCCGGCCCCTCACTCGAAGTCGGCGAGCCAGAGGTCCGGGCCGAACACCTCGTACTGGATGTCCCGGGCCGGGACGCCCCTGGCGATGAGCGCGCTGCGCACGGCCTGCATGAACGGCAGCGGCCCGCACAGGTAGTACTGCGCGTCGTGCGGCAGCTCCACGGTGCGCAGGTCCATGAACCCCTCGTGCTCGTTCTCGGCGCGCTCGCCGCTCGTCCGGGGCTGCTCGAACCAGGCCCGGAGGGAGCCGTCCTCCAGGGCGGCGAGGTCCTCCTCGATCTGCCCGCGCAGCGCGAACGTCTCCGGCGCGGTGTCCGCGTGCAGGAACTGCACCGTGCGCTGCGAGCCGTCCTTCACCAGGTGCGAGAGCATGCCCGCCATGGGGGTGACGCCGATGCCGGCGCTGGCCAGGACCAGGGGCCGGTCCGAGTACTCCAGGACCACGTCGCCGGAGGGCACCGACAGCACCACCTCGTCGCCCACCTGCACCCGGTCGTGCAGCAGGGTGGACATCTCGCCGGCCGGAGTGCCGTTGCCGCGCACCCGCTTGACCGCGAAGCGCCGGTGGTGGCCGTCGTCGGCGCGGGTCAGGCTGTACTGCCGGGGCTGCTGCACCCCGTCGGGCATCTCCATCCTCAGGGTCACGTACTGCCCCGGCAGGGACCGCTTCACCTCGCGCTCGTCGACGCGCTCCACCACGAAGGTCGTGACGTCCTCGGTCTCCGGGATCTTCTCGACCACCCGCCAGGTCCGCCAGACGGTCTCGGGGGAGAGCCGGACCGCGTCGTAGAGACCCCGCTCCTGGTTGATGAGCACGTTGGCCATCAGCCAGTAGACCTCGTCCCACGCCGCGGCGACCTCCGGGGTCACGGCGTCGCCCAGGACGTCCACGATGGCCCACATGAGGTTGTCGTGCACGATCTGGTACTGGTCCGGGTGCAGCCCCAGGGACACGTGCTTGTGCGCGATGCGGGAGAGCAGGTGGTCCGGCAGCTCGGTCGGCTTGTTCACCAGGTAGCCGGCGAAGGCGGCCACGGAACCGGCCAGCGCCTGCTGCTGGCGGCCGTCGGCCTGGTTGCCGCGGTTGAACAGCCCGTCCAGCAGCTCGGGGTGCTCCCCGAACATGTGCTGGTAGAAGCGCCGGGCGATCTCCTGGATGTTCTCCCCGACCACGGGGAGCGTGGCCTTCACCACGGGGTACGAGGTGTCTGACAGCACGGTGGGCTCCTTCACGAGCGCCGACGTCGTCGACGGCGCTCTGGTCGCGTCCCGTCAAGCTAGCACCGCACCGGGCGCCGTACCAGGACATGACACGGCGGCGCCCGGCCCGGTCGTGGGCCAGAATGGGAGGGACGCACCGACGGCAGAGGCGAAGGGGACCGGACCGACATGACCGACCAGCAGCAGGGCCTGACCCACGTCCGGGCGGACGGGTCCGCGCACATGGTGGACGTCTCGGACAAGGCCGTCACCACCCGCGAGGCCACCGCGACGGCCACGCTGCGCACCCGCCCCGACGTCGTCGAACAGGTCTTCGCCGCGGACCTGCCCAAGGGGGACGCCCTGCCGGTGGCCCGGGTGGCGGGGATCATGGCGGCCAAGAAGACCCCGGAGCTCGTCCCGCTGTGCCACCCCCTGCCGATCAGCAAGGTGACCGTGGACTTCGAGCGGCTCGCGGACGGCGTGCGGATCAGCGCGACGGTGCGGACCCGCGGGGTGACGGGCGTCGAGATGGAGGCGCTCACCGCGGCGGCGGTGGCCGCCCTGACGCTCTACGACATGATCAAGGCCGTGGACAAGCTCGCCGAGATCGAGCAGGTGAAGGTGCTCGCGAAGTCCGGCGGCAAGTCCGGGGACTGGGCGCGGACCGACGGGGACGCCGCATGAGGAGTGCCGCCGTCGTCGTCGCGTCGACCCGCGCGGCCGCCGGGGTCTACCCGGACCGGAGCGGGCGGATCGCCGCCGACTGGTTCGGCTCCCACGGCTTCGCGGTCGAAGGCCCCTTCGTGGTGGCCGACGGCGAGGACGTGCGCGCCGAGCTCCAGCGGCTGCTCGTGACCCGGGCCCCCGAGGACCGTCCCCGGGTGGTCGTCACCAGCGGGGGGACCGGCCTCGGCCCGGACGACCTCACCCCCGAGATGACCCGGCCCTTCCTGGACCGCGAGCTGCCCGGCATCATGGAGGCACTGTGGGCGGAGGGCCGGAGGACCACGCCCCTGGCGGTGCTCAGCCGCGGGCACGCCGGGGTCAGCGGCGCCACCTTCGTGGTCAACCTCCCCGGCTCCACCGGCGGGGTCCGGGACGGGCTGACGGTCCTCGAGCCGCTCCTCGACCACGTCTGCGACCAGCTCGAGGGCCACCGCGACCGCGGGCACGACGGCCCCCGCCACGACCCCCGCCACGACCCCCGAGCGCACGAGGAGACCGACCGATGAGCAGCCCCGGACCGATCCAGGCGGAGACCGCCGTGGTCGGCGCCTTCGTCACCGAGGAGCCCCTGGACCACGCCCGGGCCGTCGCGGCCGTGCAGGACGAGCGCACGGGCGCCGTGGTCTCCTTCAGCGGCGTCATCCGCGACCACGACGGCGGACGCCCCGTCACCAGCCTCGACTACACCTGCCACCCCGGCGCGGACCGGGCCATCCAGGACGTGGCCCGCCGGGTCGCCGAGGAGTTCCCCGGGGTGCGGATCTGGGCCGCCCATCGGGTCGGTCCGCTCGGGATCGGGGACTCCGCACTGGAGGCCGCCGTGGCCGCCGCGCACCGCAAGCTCGCGTTCGCCGCCTGTGACGCGCTCGTGGACCGGATCAAGACAGAGGTGCCCATCTGGAAGGAGCAGCTGTTCGCGGACGGCTCCACCGAGTGGGTCGGGCTGGACGCCTGAGCGCCGTGGACCTGCCCCCGCTCGTCGACCCCGCCCCGGAGCTCACCGGCGCCGAGCTGCGCCGCTACGCCCGCCACCTGACCGTCCCCGAGATCGGCGAGGAGGGCCAGCGGCGGCTCAAGAACGCCCGGGTGCTGTGCGTGGGCGCGGGCGGTCTCGGCTCCCCGGCCCTGCTCTACCTCGCCGCCGCGGGCGTCGGGACCCTCGGCGTGGTCGACGACGACGTCGTGGACGCCTCCAACCTGCAGCGCCAGGTGATCCACGGCGAGGGGACCCTCGGGGCGCCCAAGACCGCCTCGGCCGCCGCGCGGATCGCCGACCTCAACCCGCTGGTGCGCGTCGTGGAGCACCGCGTGCGGCTCACCGCGGGCAACGCGGAGGAGGTCCTCGCCGGGTACGACCTCGTCCTGGACGGCACGGACAACTTCGGGACCCGCTACCTCGTCTCCGACGCGTGCGAACTGACCGGTCTCCCGCACGTGTGGGGCTCGATCCTGCGCTTCGACGGCCAGTACTCGGTGTTCTGGGGCGCCCACGGGCCCACCTACCGCGACCTCTACCCCGTGCCCCCGGCACCGGGCACGGTGCCCAGCTGCGCCGAGGCCGGGGTGCTCGGCGTGCTGCCGGGCCTGCTGGGCACCGCCATGGCGGTCGAGGCCGTCAAGCTGGTCACCGGGATCGGCACCACGATGCTCGGCCGGGTCGCCACCTACGACGCCCTGTCGGCGCGCTGGTGGGAGATCCCGCTCTCGCCCACGCCGGGCCGCGCGCCCGTGACCACCCTGACGGCGGCCGGCGACGACGGCGCGCCCGCCTGCCCGGCGCCCCGCTCCGTCACGGGCCCGGAGGACGTCCCGACCGTGACGGCCCGCGAGCTCGAGGCGCTGCTGGCGGCGCGGGCGCGCGGCGCGGCGGACTTCGAGCTCGTCGACGTCCGGGAGCCCTACGAGGCCCGGCTCGCGGCGATCCCCGGCGCGCGGCTGGTCCCGCTGGGGCAGTTCGAGTCCGGGGAGGCCTTCGCGCGGATCGCCCCGAACCGCCGGGTGCTGCTGCACTGCAAGGCCGGGGCGCGCTCCGAGCGGGCCCTGCGGCTCCTGGTGGCCTCGGGGCACCCCGACGTCGCGCACCTCGAGGGCGGGGTGCTGGCGTGGATCGACCAGGTGGACCCGTCCCAGCAGCCCTACTGACCCGGTCCCGCTCCCCGGGTCCCGGCCCGGAGCGCCCGGCATCGGGCGCGGGGGCAGGTCCGGCGGACAGGACGTAGGCTGATCATCCCGTGCCGCCGACCGATGGACACCGCATGCCCCCTCCGCACCCCCGCCGCACCGCCCACCCCGGCCGCGTCCAGGAGGCCGCGGCGGCCCTGCGCGCCGCAGCGCCCGGCGCCGTGGACCAGGCCCTGCGAGCGGCCCTCGACGTGGCCCGGGAGCTCGGCGAGGAGCTCCCCGCTCCCGGCGCGGGCCGCACCGGGCAGCTGTGGCTCCGGCTCTCCGAGCTCGCCCGGCTCGACCTGTCGCTCGCCCGCGTCGTGGAGCCGCACCTGGACGCCCTCGCGATCCTGCGCCAGGCAGGGCTCGAGGAGCTCGCCGGCCGGCCCGCCGCCTGGGGCGTCTGGGCCGCCGAGGCTCCCGGCCACGAGCTCGTGGCCCGGCACGGGCCCGGCGGGTGGGAGCTCACGGGCTCCAAGGCCTGGTGCTCCCTCGCCGCGCACCTCGACCGGGCGGTCGTCACCGCGAGCACGGGCGGGGGCCGCCGCCGGGCCTTCGCCGTGGACCTCGCCCACCCCGGCGTGGTCCCCGGGAGCACCGAGGGCTGGCGGCCGGCCGGGCTGTGGGACGTGCCGACCGGTGACGTGCGGTGCACGCGGGTGCCGGCCGTGCCGGTCGGAGAGGACGGGTGGTACCTGGAGCGCCCCGGCTTCGCCTGGGGCGGGATCGGCGTGGCCGCGTGCTGGTACGGCGGTGCGGCGGGGGTGGCCGATCTCCTGTGGGAGGACGCCGCGCGGCGCCGCCGGCCGGGCGGGCGCCCGCTCGACCAGCTGGGGCACGCGGCGCTCGGCGTCGTCGACACGCTCCTGCACACCGCCCGCACGGCGCTGGGCTCGGCGGCGGAGCAGGTCGACGCCGGCGGGGCCGGCGGGGACCGCGGGGCGGTCCTGGCCCTGCGCACGCGGCGCATCGTCGCACGGGCCGCGGAGGCCGTGATCGCGGAGGTGTCGGCCGCCACCGGACCGGGCCCGCTGACCGGGGCGCCCGAGCACGTCCGCCGGGTGAGCGCCCTGCAGGTCTACCTCCGGCAGGAGCACGCCCAGCGGGACGCCGCGGCCCTGGGCCGCGCCCTGCTCGACGGCGCGCCCGGGGACCGCCCGTGGTGAGCTTCGACCACCGGGACCCCGGGACCCCCGAAGCGGTGTGGGAGCAGGCGCCGCACCTGCGCGCCGCGCGTCCGCTCGAGCTCGGCGGCATCGACCGCCTCGTGGTCCTCGCCGCCCACCCCGACGACGAGAGCCTTGGCGCGGGCGGGCTCATCTCGCTCGCGGTCCGCGCGGGCGCCCGGGTGCGGGTGGTCGTGGCGACCCTGGGGGAGCGGTCCCACCCGCGGTCCCCGACCCGCACTCCCGCCGACCTCGCCCGCGTGCGCCGGGCCGAGGCCGCGGCCGCCACGGACCGTCTCGCGGACGGCGTGGCGCCCGAGCTCCTGGAGCTCCCCGACGGGGCCCTGGACGCCGCGGGGGAGGCGCTGCGCGCCCCCGTGGCCGAGGCGGCGGCCTGGGCCGCCGCCGGGCGGCGGGGCGTGCTCGCCGCACCCTGGGGCGAGGACGGGCACGTCGACCACGAGGTGCTGGGCCGGGCGGCCCGGGCGGCCGCCTCCGCCCACGGCGTCGAGTGCCTCGAGTACCCCGTCTGGCTGTGGCACTGGGGCGGGCCCGGCGACCTGCCCCCGCACGGGATCCGGGTCCTCGCCCTGGACGCCGGCGCGCGTGCGGCCAAGGAGCGGGCCCTGGCCGCCCACGCCTCGCAGGTCCTGCCGCTGTCCCCGGCCCCGGGGGACGAGGCCCTCCTGGGCCCCCACGTGCTGGCCCGGTTCCGCCGCCCGGCGGAGCACTTCTTCGTGGTCCCGCCCGCGGGGACGGCCCCGGACGCCGCCGGCGTGTTCGACGACGTCCACCGCGGCGCCGAGGACCCCTGGGACGTCGACTCCTCCTGGTACGAGCGGCGCAAGCGCGCCGTGACCCTCGCCGCGCTGCCCCGCCCCCGGTACCGCCGGGTCCTGGAGGCCGGCTGCTCCGTCGGCGCCCTCACCGCGGAGCTCTCGGGACGGGCGGACCTCGTGCTGGCCGTGGACGCGAGCGGCGTCGCGGTCGCACGGGCCCGGGACCGGCTGGCGGAGCACCCCGGCGTGCAGGTGGAGCGGCGCGGGCTGCCCGAGCAGTGGCCGCCCGGCCGCTTCGACCTCGTGGTGCTCTCCGAGACCGGCTACTTCCTCGACGCCGCGCAGCTGACCGGTCTCCTCGACCGCGTGGCCGGATCCCTCGAGCCGGACGGCCACCTCCTGCTGTGCCACTGGCGCCACCCGATCGAGGGCTGGCCGCTCGACGGGGCCGACGTGCACGCGGCCGTGCGCGCGGACGCCCGATTCGGACGCCTGCTGGAGCACACGGAACGGGACTTCGTGCTGGAGGTCTTCGAGCCCGTGGCGCCCCGGGCCGCCGGCGCCGGACCGTGCTGACGGCGGTGGAGCGCGTGGTGGTGGTGGTCCCGGTCCGGAACGAGGAACGGCTGCTCGGCCGGTGCCTGGCCACGGTGGAGCACGCCGCCACCCGGGCGCGGGGGGCCCGGCCACCGGTGCGGGTGGACGTCGTGGTGGCCCTGGACCGCTGCACCGACGGCAGCGCCCGGATCGCCGCGGCGGCGGGAGCGGACGTCGTCGTCGGCGCCTGGGGCACCGCGGGGGCGGCCCGGGCCGCGGCCGTGCTCGCCGCGGGAGCCGCCGGGGAGCGCACCTGGATCGTGTCGACCGACGCCGACAGCGCGGTGCCCGCCCACTGGCTCACGGGCCACCTGGACGCGGCCGGGAGCGGGGCGGAGCTGGTGCTGGGCACCGTGGAGCCGGACCCGAGGGACCTGGCCCCGGGCGTCCTGGAGCGCTGGCACGCCCTGCACCGGCTGGAGGAGGGGCACCCGCACGTGCACGCGGCGAACCTGGGCGTCCGCGCCGACGTCTACGCCGCGTGCGGGGGCTTCCGGCCGGTGCCGCACGGTGAGGACGTCGGACTGGCGGAGACGGCGCGGGCGCACGGGCACCGGGTGCTCGCCACGGACCGGGTGCGCGTGCTGACCTCGGGCCGCAGCACCGGCCGGGCCGAGCGGGGCTTCGCCGGATACCTGCGGGCGCTGGCCGGGGAGCGGCACGCCCTCGGGGCGGGCCCGCTCTGAGGGCCGCCCGGGACCACGGCTACGCGGGGAGCGGACAGCCCTGGCCAGGGGCCGGTCCCGTCTGCCTACGGTGGACCCGTACCGTTGCCGACGAGAGGAACCACCCGTGTCCGAGAACAGCATCTCCGCCAGCCGCGTCATCGACGCCCCCGCCGACGCCATCTTCGACGTCCTCAGCCTGCCCTCGCGCCACCGCCAGATCGACGGCTCCGGCACGGTCGTCTCCGGCGACGACCAGCGCATCCAGGAGGTCGGCCAGGTGTTCGTGATGAACATGAACGGCGAGCACATGGGCGGCGACTACGTCATGGAGAACACCGTCTCCGGCTACGACGAGAACAAGCTGCTCGCCTGGAAGCCCAAGCCGCAGGGCGCGGAGCTGGAGGGCTGGGAGTGGATCTGGGCGCTCGAGCCCCAGGGCCCCGGCACCACGCTGGTCACCGAGACCTACTCGTGGGAGCACGCGACCCCGGAGGCCAAGAAGGCCGTGTCCTTCCCGCTCTTCGAGGAGGGCGCCCTGGAGCACTCCCTCGAGCGGCTCGCGGCGGCCGTCTCCGAGAAGTGAGCGCCTGAGCCCCGGACGGAGCCCGGTCACCACGGGTGACCGGGCTCCGTCCTGCCCGCGGTCACCGCTCCCGGCGGGCGGTGCGGACGGAGGCCGCCGCAGGATCGACCCACAGGATCTCCCACTGGTGGCCGTCGGGGTCCCGGAAGCAGCGCGAGCGCAGGAAGCCGTAGTCCTGGGAGTCGCCCTCGGTCCCGCCGGCGCGGACGGCGCGGTCCACGATGGTGTCGATCTCGTCGGGGGAGTCGACGCTGAGCGCGTTGACGACCGAGGCGTCGGCCGGGGTGCCGGGCGTGCCGGGGCCCACCAGGCGCAGGTGGCGGTCCTCGCTCAGGACCATGACGTGCTCGTCCTCGCGGATCTCGACGGTCCCGGCGCCGCTGCCCTCGAACGCGGGGTGCAGGCGCCAGCCCAGGCAGGAGTAGAACCGCTTCGACCTCTCCAGGTCCGAGACGGGAAGGGTGATGAAGTCTGCCGGTGCCATGGTCTTCCCCTTCGTGGTGCGGCGGGACCCGCCCTCAGCATGGCCCCCGGACGGTGGGGCCGCAACGGTGTGACGGGATCCGCGCCCGCATGTCAGCACGGCATCGGAACGGCATCGGAGCGGCACCGGCACGGCGTCGGAACGGGGCCGGAATGGGGACGCGCGCCCCGGGGTTGGAACGGGCATGCGAGTCATCGGAGTCGAGTCGTTCGGAGGGCCCGAGGTCCTCGCCGTCCACGAGGTGCCGGACCCCCGCCCCGGGCCCGGGGAGGTGCGGATCCGGGTGAGGGCGGCCGCCGTCAGCCCCACGGACACCGTGCTGCGCGCCGGCGGTCAGCCGCTGGAGCACCTGCGGCCGCCGTACGTGCCGGGGATGGACGCGGCCGGGATCATCGACGAGGTCGGGCCGGGCAGCGCCTGGCAGGCGGGGGAGGCGGTCATGGCCATCGCCCTGCCGCGCGGGGAACACGGGGGCGCCTACGCGGAGCTCCTGGTCGCCCCGGACGACTCGATCGCCCGCCTCCCGGCGGGCACGGACTTCGCCACGGCCTCCACCCTGCCCATGAACGGGCTCACGGCCCTGCAGATCCTCGAGGTGCTCGACCTGCAGCCCGAGCAGACCCTGGCCGTCACCGGGGCCGCGGGGACCCTCGGCAACTACGTCGTGGAGCTCGCCAAGCACGAGGGCCTGACCGTCGTGGCCGACGCGTCCGACCACGACCTGGAGCTCGTGGAGAGCCTGGGCGCCGACCACGTGGTCGCCCGCGGCGACGACGTCGCGGAGCGGATCCGCGAGTTCTTCCCCGACGGCGTCGACGCCCTTGTGGACGCCGCCGTGCTCGACGAGAAGGCGGCCCCCGCCGTCCGGGACGGCGGGGGCTTCGCGACCGTGCGCCACTGGACGGGGGACCCGGGGCGGGGGATCACGGTGCACCGGATCAGCGTTCCCCAGGAGTACCACTCGGGCCGGAAGCTCGACCGGTTGCGCCGGTACGTGGAGGAGGGTGTGCTCTCCCTGCGCGTGGCCGCCGTCCTGCCCGCCGCGGACGCCGCCGAGGCGCACCGCCGGCTCGAGGCGGGGGGCGTGCGGGGGCGCCTCGTCCTGGAGTTCTGACGCGGGTCCCGGAGGGCCGGGCCCGGCGGAGCCGGGATCAGAAGTGGGACCGGTACTGGTGGTCGATCCCGACCTGGTCCACCTTCCGGTGGAAGCGCATCCCGGCCAGGCCGCCCAGGACCGCCGCGAGCAGCGGGATCAGGACGGCGACGACCAGGGCGATGATGCCGCCCGTGGTCAGGGTGCCCTCGCCGATCGGGATCCGGGGGAAGCTGTTGAGCTCGCGCAGCACGTTGAACTGCTCACCCGCGACCGCTCCCAGGACCGCCAGGACGATCGCGATGACGACCGCCCAGACCCACACGGCCACCCCCTGCTTGGCGCCGTCGAAGCGGGCCATCCGCCCGGCCACGTAGCCCCCGGCGAAGTAGGCGACGAACAGGACCACGGCGAGGGCGATCCCGCTGACGATGCCCACGGTGCCGGCGTCCTGGGCCACCTGCTCCGCGATCTCGCCCGGATCGGTGCTGGTCGCCACCCCCACGCCCGCGCCGATCGCGCCGAGCAGGGCGGTGAGCAGCACGGCGATGCCCGTGGCGGTCATCCAGCCGAAGAACGCGGAGCCGAACTTCACGCCCCCGAACTCCCGCTTCTCCGCCGCGACCACCTCCTGCCGCCGCCCCCGCGGGGTGGACGCCCCCGGGCGGTCCGTCCCGGTCGTCCGGGGCTCCTCCGGGGGAGTCGATCCTGACGGGCCCTGGTGTGCCATGGCTCTCTCCTCGCGTCCGACCATCAGCGTGCTCCACATGCTCCTCCCGTCGGTGGCGGTCCGCAATGGGGCAGGATGCCGGCCCGGGGGTGTGCCGCGCGTCGCCGCCGGACATAGGCTGAGGCCTCCGGGCCGCCCCGCACGGCGGTCCGCGCACCGCACGGACGGAAGGGCACGACCATGGAACGCACTCCCGAGTTCACCCCGCGCACGGCCGTGGTGACCGGCTCCGACTCCGGCATCGGGCGCGCGACCGCCGTGGCGCTCGCGGCGGCCGGCCTGGACGTGGGCATCACCTGGCACCAGGACGAGGCCGGCGCCGAGCGGACGGCGGAGGAGGTCCGGTCCTACGACCGGCGGGCCGTGGTCGCGCGGCTGGACACCACGGAGCTGGAGAGCTGCGGGGCCGTCGTCGACGACCTCGTGGAGCGGCTCGGCGGCGTGGACGTGTTCGTGAACAACTCGGGCACGGGGGCGAACGTCCCGTTCCTGGAGACGTCCCTGGCCACGTGGCGCAAGGTGGTGGCCACGGATCTCGACGGCGCGTTCCTGTGCCTCCAGGCGGCGGCGCGGCACATGGTGGCCGCCGGCCGCGGCGGTCGGCTGATCGCCGTCACGAGCGTCCACGAGCACGTGCCGCGGGTGGGCTCGAGCGCCTACGACGCCGCCAAGCACGGTCTCGGCGGACTCGTGAAGACCATCGCGCTCGAGCTGGGGGAGCACGGGATCACCGCGAACTCGGTGGCCCCCGGGGAGATCGCCACCCCCATGACGGGACAGGAGGACGAGAACCCGCGGTCCACCCACCGACCCGGCGTGCCCCTGGGCCGGCCCGGGGACGCCCGCGAGATCGCCTCGGTGATCGCGTTCCTCGCCTCCCCGGCCTCCGCCTACGTCACGGGCGCGTCCTGGGTCGTGGACGGCGGCATGGTGCAGATGGGGCCGCAGGCGGGCTCCCACCTGACGAGCGACGAGTGGCGGAAGGGCTAGATCCGGCCCCGCCGCAGGACGCCCCGGTTCCTCAGGAGTCGAAGTGGGTGGTGGCCGGGCCCTGTCCGACGGTGGCGACCAGGTCCGCGGCCAGGTCGCGCAGCTTGACGTTGCGGTGGCTGGAGGCGGCCCGCAGGATGTCGAAGGCCTGCTCCTGGGAGCAGCGGTTCTGGCCCATGACGATGCCCACGGCCAGGTCGATGGTGGTGCGCGATGCCATGGCCGCCTTCAGGTCCGCCTCGGCGTCCCGGTGCTTCTCCATCCGCACGGCCAGGCGCAGCGCGCTGGAGGCCGTGGCCACCTCGCGCTGGACGACCGCGATCGTCGCCCGGTCGAACTTGTGGGGGCGGTCGGCGTAGACGTCCAGGGCCGCGGCGGCCTCGCCGCCGAGCTCCAGGGGCACCCCGAGGGCGGAGAGGACGCCGTGGGCGGCGGCGGCCCGGCCGTACTCGGGCCACCGGGGGTCGGAGCGGGTGTCCGGGACGTGGACCAGCCGGTGCTCGCGGGAGGCCGTGAGGCACGGTCCGTCACCGTAGTGGTACTGGATCTCGTCCAGGGCCTCGGCCGCGGGGCTGGAGGAGGCCACGGTGGAGGACCTCTTCGGGCGCAGCAGGGTGACCGCGCACCACACCTCGTCCCCGTCGGTGGACAGGGCCTGGGCGATGCTGGCGGTGAGGGCGTCGAGGAAGGACGTGATGTCCTCGCTCTCGAGCAGCAGCTCGTGCAGGGGCGCCGCGGGCGGGCCGCCCGTCTCGTGCTCCGTCATGGTCTTCCTCCGGTGGTCGCAGCGGGCACGCGGTGCCGGTGCCGTCGGTCCCGGCCGTCGGGGCCTCGGGGTCCGCATGGTCCATCATGCCGTGTTCCCGGGCCGTCGGCTCCCGCCGCCGTGGTGGCCCGGCGTCCGGACCGCGCCCGTCCGGCCGGACGCCGGGCCCGGCCACCGCCCGCGGGGCCGGGCGGGCTTAGAGTGGGGACCGACCCCGCACGCCGTCGCACGGTGGGGAGAGGCGGTCCGGGCAGCCGCGGACCGCGCCGCCGTGCAGCGCTGCTCCGGTCCCGCTGTCCGCGGGGTCCGCGGGGCCCCACCCCGTGCGCGTGCGCTCCTGCACGCACCGACCCGAGAACCGAGGCCCTGGTGAGCGTTTCCTCCACCGCCGTCACGTTCCGCACCGGACGCTCGACGGCGCTGACCGGTCTGGCGTGGCTGCTGCTGGCGTCCGTGCTGGTGCGGTCCGTCTGGCTGGCCCTCGACGGCAGCATCGACCTGGACGTCTACCGGCTCGGCGGCATGGCCGTGGTGGACCGGCACGGGTTCGCCGACGAGCTCTACGGGCCGGGTCTGAGCCTGCACGACGACGGCGGACTGCCGTTCACCTACCCGCCGTTCGCGGCGCTGCTGTTCGTGCCGCTCGCCTACCTTCCCGAGCGGCTCACCGAGCTCGCCCTGGTGCTCGCCACGATCGGCTTCGCCGCGGGGCTGTCCGCCGTGCTCCTGCGCTGCGCGGCCGCCCGCGGCCGCCCGCTGCCGCTGCAGACCCTGCTGGGCCCGGCCACCGCCGTGGCCGCGGGCACCGCGGTGCTGCTGTGGTCGGGTCCCTGGATGCGCAACACGGGTCTCGGGCAGATCAACGCGCTGCTCATCGCCCTCGTGCTCTACGACCTGCTGCGCACCCGCGACGACACCCTCCTGGGCCGGATCCCCCGCGGGGCCTGGATCGGACTGGCCGCCGGCGTCAAGCTGACGCCCCTGGCCTTCGGGCTGGTGTTCCTGATGCGCGGGCAGCTGCGGCCGATCCTCACCATGGGCCTGACGTTCGCCGCGACCGTGCTGATCGGGTTCCTGGTGCTGCCGCGGGACGCGGTCGTGTTCTGGACCGAGGCCGTGGTCAGCGACGAACGCGTCGGCGACACCGCCTACGTCGACAACACCTCGCTGCAGGGGGTGCTCCTGCACCTCGGCGTCCCCGGGGAGGTAGAGCCCCTGCTGCGCTGGGCCCTGGTCCTCGCCATGGTCGTGGGCATCGCCCTGCTGATCCGGGTCCTCGCGGTCCGGGGCATGGTCCTGTCCGTGGTCGCGGTCAACGCCCTGGTCATGCTCTACATGTCCCCGGTCACCTGGTCCCACCACCACCTGTGGTGGGGACTCGTGTTCACGGCGCTGTGGGTCGAGGCGTGGCCGGCGTTCCTCCGGGACGGCCCGCGCCGGCTCGCCCTGGTGCTGGGCGGGGTCGCCCTCGTGGGTCTGTACGTGGGGCCGATCCGCTGGGACGCGTGGCTGCGCCCCCTGGGCGTTCCCGGACCGGTGATCGACGTCGTGGCCGCGCTGTCCTATCTCGCCCTGTTCCTGCTCCTGCTCCTGTGGGTGGTCACCGGGCTCCGGGCCGGGACCCGAGACGTCGACGCGGACCGTGGCTGACCCCGGCGCCTGGACCGGCTACGACCGCGGCAGCCGGGGCTACCGCAAGGTGCTGCTGGCCCTGCTGTGCGCCGGGGTGGCGACGTTCGCCCAGCTCTACTCGGTGCAGGGCGTGCTGCCGCTCATGGCGGCGGACCTCGGGATCGACGCCGCGGAGGCGTCCCTGGGCGTCTCCGCCGCGACCCTGGGCCTCGCCGTGGGCGTCCTGCCGTGGTCCGTGGTCTCCGACCGGTGGGGCCGGCTGCGGACCATGGTGGTGGCCGTCGTCTCCGCCACGGTCCTGGGACTCGTGATGCCCCTGGCGCCCAGCTTCGAGACCGTGGTGGCGCTGCGCTTCGCGGAGGGCATCGCCCTGGGCGGGATCCCCGCCGTGGCCATGGCCTACCTCGCGGAGGAGCTCGACCGCCGGCACGCCGCCGTGGCCGCCGGCACCTACGTGGCGGGCACGAGCCTGGGCGGGCTCGCCGGGCGCATCGTCGCCGCACCCGTGGGCGACGCGTTCGGCTGGCGGACCGGCACGATCACCGTGAGCGTGCTCGCCGCGCTCGCCGCCGTGGTCTTCGTCCTGATCGCCCCGCGCCAGCGGGGCTTCGTGCGCCAGACCGTCCGGCTCACCGGGCCCGCCGGACTGCTGGGGCGTCTG
This sequence comes from uncultured Kocuria sp., assembly GCF_947500125.1. GTDB lineage: Bacteria > Actinomycetota > Actinomycetes > Actinomycetales > Micrococcaceae > Kocuria. The sequence goes on from NZ_CANMRA010000002.1 coordinate 103,977, forward strand.
CGCGCCAACCTCGCCGACCGCGGCCTGGTCGTGCTCTACCTGCAGGGCTTCCTGCTCATGGGCGGGTTCGTGGCGATCTACAACTACCTGGGCTTCCACCTCGGCGAGGAGCCGTTCGGGGTGTCCCAGACCGTGGTGAGCCTCCTGTTCCTGGCCTACCTCTCGGGCACCTGGTCCTCCGGGACGGCGGGACGGATCGCGGCGGCCCACGGGCGCCGCGTGGTCCTGGCGAGCAGCGGGACCGTCATGCTCGCCGGGCTGCTGGCCACGCTCGTCCCGTCGCTCCCCGTGATCGTGGTGGGGCTGCTGCTGTTCACCGCCGGGTTCTTCGCCGCGCACGCCGTGGCCTCTGGATGGGTGCCGGTGCGCTCCCGCACCGGCAAGGCCCAGGCCTCGTCCCTCTACACGCTCTTCTACTACGCCGGCTCGTCCGTGCTGGGCACCGCCGGCGGCGTCTTCTACACGGCCACCGGCTGGTCCGGGGCCGTCGGCTTCGTGGCGACCCTCGTGGTCCTCGCCGTGCTCCTGGTCCTCACGGTCCTCCGGGAGCCCGAGCCGGCCTGACCGCTCCCCGCCGGTGGGACGGCGCTCAGTCCTCGCTGCCGCCCCACTGCAGGGGGAGCACCTCGAAGGAGCTCGCGAGGGGCGCTCCGAGCCGCTCGCCCACGGCGGCGGCGTTGCCCCGCAGGAAGGCGTCCGGGTCGAAGTCGGCCCAGCCCAGCCCCTCGAGGTAGGCGCGGTGGGCCCGCAGGGACTCCACGCCGGCGTCGAAGGTCTCCGTGACGTCCGCCGCGTGCCGGGCGTCGGGCGAGGCCGCCGCCCACACCGCCAGCACGTCGGGCCACGGCTCCAGGCCCGCCTCGATCTGCTCCGGGAAGACCCACCGGTTGCCGGCGTCCCGCACGGCGTCCAGGGTGGCCCGGCCCGTGGCGATGTGGTCGGCCTGGTTCAGGTTGGTGGCGTTGTCCCAGGTGTCCCGGAAGTTGTTGGTGATCACCACGTCCGGGCGGTTCCGGCGGACCGCCTCGGCGATCCGCCGCCGCAGCGCCACCCCGTACTCGAGCACCCCGTCCGGCTGGTGCAGGAACTCCACCTGCTCCACGCCGACGATCCGGCACGACTCCCGCTGCTCCGCCTCCCGCAGGGGGCCGCACTGCTGCGGCTCGAGTCCGTCGATGCCGGCCTCCCCGCTGGTGACCAGGCAGTAGACCACCTCCTTGCCCTGTCCGGTCCAGCGGGCCACGGCCGCGGCGGCGCCGAACTCCATGTCGTCCGGGTGCGCGACCACCACCAGGGCGCGCTTCCAGTTCTCGTCGACGTGCGTGAGCGGAGTCTCAGTCATGGTCCCCATCATGGCCCCGGTGCCGGGGACCGGCAACGACGGCGCGGTCCAGGACGAGGATCCGGGAGGACGAGCCCGTCCCGGACCGCCGGCCGGCCGGCTCAGCGGCCGGCGGCGGGCACGAGGGGCAGCGCCTCCGTCAGGGCCTCCGCCGGGTCCTCGGCCTGGTTCTCGGCCTGGTCCTCGGCCCGCGCCGTGACCTCCTCGGCGCCCTCGTCCTCGTGCGTGCGCCGGCCGCGGTCCCGGACGGCGCCCACGAGCTGCCACAGCGCGTAGCCGAACAGCGCCGTGGCGACCAGCACGATCCCGCCGCGCTTCTGCTCGGCGTCCAGGAGCGTGGCGGCGTAGCCGGCCCAGGGCACGTGGTACTTCACCAGGCCGCGCAGCTGGGTGGCGGTGACCGGGTCCGCGTCCGGGGCGGCGTTGGCGTCGCCCCGGGTCGTGAAGCTGCGCCGTCCCTCGCCGTCCACCGCCACGCCCACGATCCGGTGGGTGACGAGGGCGGGGTCGTCCGGGCGGGGCATGAACGTCACGACGTCCCCGGTGCTCAGCCCGGCGGCGTCGTCCTCGCCCTCGAGAGGGGCGACGACGACCTGGCTGCCGGTCGGGACGGTGGGCTCCATCGAGCCGGAGAGCACCGTGAGCGGCACCCAGCCGAGCACGAGCGGCACGACGACGACGGCGAGCAGCAGCGCGGCCACCGCGCTCAGGAGAAGCACGAGCAGCGGGTGCAGGGACCTGCGGAGCGCGGTGGTCATGACGGGAGTCCTTCACAGTTGATGTGGCCGCTCTTGCCGGGGGCCTTGATCGTCCACGCGTAGGCACTGTCCAGGTGAGGCGTGGTCCCGGTGGAGAGCACGGCCCGGACGAGGACCTCGTAGTCCTGGCTGGGAAGATGTGCCGTGCTCAGGAGGTCGGTGGCGGTGATCCGGATGTCCCGCGCGCCGCCGTCCTGCACGGTCCGCACCGGGGTGGGCGCCCCGGTGGTGCCCGCGGGCCGGACCAGGACCTGCCACTCGGCGACGGCCGGAGCGCCGGGGTCCCCGGTCCAGGACCACCGCAGCAGCGCGGCGCTGTGGTCCCCGCCGCACCGGGCGGCCTCGGTGGCCACCGGGCGGTCAGGAGCCGTCACCGGCGGCTGCTCCTCGGGCGGCAGATCTTCGGCCGGCAGTTCTTCGGGCGGCAGCTCCACGGTGAACGGGACGGTCCAGGAACGGGTCGTCGACCAGGTGCCGTCCCCGAGGGAGACGGCCTCCAGTCGGGTGACGACCTGCAGCACCTGCCCGGCGAGCGGACGCAGCGCGTCCTCGGCGACGGCGTCGGCCGAGACCGTCAGGCAGATCGCCGCGGGCCGGTCCCGCTCCAGGGTCGCCCGGGACTCCCCGGCGACGGCCACCAGGGCCGACGCGCCCGGCGCGACGGCGGTCCACCGCGCCGCGGACCGGGCGTCGCCGCAGTCCGCGCCGGTGCGGTAGGCGAAGCGCATCTGCGCCGGCGGGGCCACGGACCTCCCGGCGGAGTCGACCAGGGAGACCTGCAGCGGCCGGTACCCGACACCGAACCCGGAGGTGTTGGTCAGGGTCGCGGAGTGCTCGACGCCCTCGGTCCCACCGACCTCGAAGCCGATCCGGCCCGCGGACATGGCGGGCACGTCGACCTGTCCGGTGGCGGACCAGCGGGCGTGGGTCCCGCCGTTCGGGGTGGTGAGCACGATGACGGCCAGCAGGACGAGGACGCCGAGCACGTAGGCCGTGGGGGTGCGGTACTGGCTCATGGGAACTCCTGGGGGGGTCAGTTCTGGGTGAGGGCGACCGTGAGGGGGCCCGGCTCGACGGTCGTCCCCTGGGCCGAGGGATCGGCGGAGACGTCGTAGGCGACGACGATGTCGTAGGCCGCGCCGTCCTGGGCCGCGGTCACGGTCCAGGAGGCCGGCCCGGGCCCGGGGGAGAGCGGCAGCGCGCCGGAGACCGGCACCAGGTCGACGCGCGGGACGACCGTGCCGCCGGCCGGCACGGCGGGATCGACCGTGAGGGTCGCGGTGAGGTTCGTGCCCTCGACGTCGAGGGTCGCGCGGGTCGTGACGACGACGGTGTCGCCGGGGGCCAGCGCGGCGAGGGTGTCCGCCGTCCCGGTGAGGTCGGTGGCCCCGCGACCGACGGCGCCGGTCGCGGGGTCGACGTCGGTGTGCTGGAGGGTCGTCCGCGCGGGCGCCAGCACCACGTCGAGGCTGCCGGTGCCGACGGCCTGCGTCTCGAGCGGGGCGACGTCGGACCAGCGGGCGGCCGTCCCGAGGCCGTTGCCGAGCAGGGTCAGGGCCAGCAGCGCGGCCGCGGCGGCGGCGAGGGCGCGGCCGGCGGTCGAGGGGCGGGGAGTGCGCGTCATGGAAGCCTCTGGGGGTGAGACGGAACGAGACGGAAAGGCGAGGGGTGGAGCGCCCCGGTGCGGCGTCGTCGCCGCACCGGGGTCCTCCGGGGCGGCTCAGATGCTCTGGTCGAGCACCAGGTTGAAGCCCTTCAGGGACTGGGCCGGGATGTTCTGTCCCTCCTGGTTCTTGACGCTGTCGGCGTTCCAGGTGAAGGCCGCGGTCACGTTGACCATCTGGCCGTCGTTGGCCCTGGTGACCTCGTAGAGCCCGTCCTCGTTGCCGTCGGAGAGCCCGTCGACCTCCAGGTCGTAGTCGACGTACGTGCCGAGGACGGACTCGAGGTTCGCCGGCAGGTCCAGGGCCAGGGTGCCCTGGAGGGTCTCGCCCTCGGCCTGGATGGTCGGGGAGACCTTGAGCTTGACGGTGTCGCCGGGGACGACCTGGTACGTGTTGATGTCGATGGCCTTGTCGTTGCCGTCGGTCCAGGTAACGCCCTCGGCCAGGGCGAGGCTCAGCTCGCCGGTGGCGACGGTGGCGTCCGAGGCGATGGCCTCGGAGTCGGACCACTTCGAGAAGGTCCCGCCGCCGGCGGCGAGGAGGCCGACGGCCACGGCTCCGGCCAGGACGGCCTTGCCGGTGCGCCGGTTCCTGCCGGCCTGGGCGGTGGAGTCGGACAGGGGGTTCTGCGATGCAGCGTTCATGGTTCCGCCTTCGAGCGTGGAGAGGGGTGAGAGGAAGGATCGCGCGGGATCGGTGCGCGGGTCGTGCCGGGCATCCGGTGGGGTGTCCGCGGAGGCGGCGGGCGCCCCGTCCCCCCGGATCACGGGGGACGGGAGGCCTGCTGCGACGGCCGCGCCTCGGCGCGCCGGCCCGGGAGCCGCAGTGGATCGCCCGGGGAAGCCGCCGGCAGCCCTGCCGCCGGATTCCCTTGACACGTCAACCCTAGACAAAAGTCTATGAATTCGAACAGGTTTTTCCTGTCCCCACTTCACCTGACGTTACTGACTGGTAATGTCCCCGCTTCGGCGGTCTCCCGGGGCGGCGGGCCTAGGATGCCGGGGGAGGGCTCCCGACCGGAGGAGCCGGGACCGGAGGACCGAGATGACGCGAGCTTCCCAGCGCCGGCGCGTGCACCGGTACACCGCCGACGGCGACGGAACCGGGCGGGCGGACACCCTGGCCGGCGAGGAGCCCCTGGAGATCCGGCTCGACGGCCGGCCGTTCACCGTCACCATGCGCACGCCCGGCCACGACTTCGACCTCGTGGCCGGGTTCCTCGTCTCCGAGGGCGTGGTGCGCGCGCCGTCCGAGATCGTGCAGATGGACTACCGCAGCGGCATCGGCCCGGACGGGCAGCGGACCTACAACGTGGTGGAGGTCCGGCTCGCGCCCGGCGTCGCCCTGCCGGACACCTCCATGGAGCGGCACGTCTACACGTCGTCGTCGTGCGGGGTCTGCGGCACGGCGTCCATCGAGGCCGTCACCAAGGTCTCCGCCTTCGACCCGGCCGGGGACCCGGTCCGGCTGCCCGTGCCGGCGGTCCTGGCCCTGCCGGACCGGCTGCGCACCGGCCAGAAGCTGTTCTCCACGACCGGGGGCGTCCACGCCGCAGGTCTCTTCCGCCTCCCCGACGGCGCCGCCGCGACCGACGGCGCCGCCGAGCCCGAGCTGCTGTGCGTGCGCGAGGACGTGGGGCGGCACAACGCCGTGGACAAGGTCGTGGGCTGGGCGCTGCGCGAGGGTCTCCTGCCCCTGCGCTCCACCGTCCTGCAGGTCTCGGGCCGCGCCTCGTTCGAACTGGTGCAGAAGGCCTACATGGCCGGCGTCCCGGCCCTCGCGGCCGTCTCGGCGCCCTCCGCCCTCGCCGTGGACCTCGCGGACGAGGCAGGCGTCACGCTGCTCGGCTTCAGCCGCGGCACCTCGTTCAACGCCTACGCCCACCGGGAGCGGCTCGTCCCCTGAGTGCGCCGGGAGCGCCACGGCGCTGGCTACGATGGAGTCATGAAGCCCTTCCTGCTGCTCGCCACCCGCGCCGAGGACGACGTCGCGGACGAGGAGTACGAGACCATCCGCCGCTTCAGCGGCCTGCAGGAGAGCAGCCTCCACCGGGTCCGGCTGGAGGCCGGGCCCATGCCGCCGATCGACCTCGAGCGCTACTCCGGGGTCATCATCGGCGGGTCCCCGTTCAACTCCTCCGACCCGCCGCAGCTGAAGTCCGAGGTGCAGCGGCGGGCCGAGTCCGAGATGCGGGACCTGCTCGACGAGGTCGTCGACCGGGACTTCCCCTTCCTCGGGGCCTGCTACGGCGTCGGCACCCTCGGCACCCACCAGGGCGGGATCGTGGACCGCAGCCGTGGCGAGGAGATCGGCGTCATCGAGGTCACCCTCACCGACGAGGGGCTGCGGGACCCGCTGCTCCGGGAGTTCCCGCCCGCGTTCCACGGCTTCGTGGGGCACAAGGAGGGCACGCGCACCCTGGCGCCCGCCGCCGTCCTGCTGGCGACCGGCACGGACTGCCCCGTCCAGATGTTCCGGATCAAGCGCAACCTCTACGCGACCCAGTTCCACCCCGAGCTCGACGCCCCCGCGCTGCTCAACCGGATCGAGGCGTACAAGGAGCACGGGTACTTCCCGGTCGCCGAGGCCGAGGACGTCAAGGACCGCATCCGCACGGGGCCGCCCGTGACGGAGCCCGAGAAGATCCTCGCCGCGTTCGTGGACCGCTACGCGCGCTGACGTCCCCGGCCGCCGGGAACCCGCGCCCCCCGAACTGTCGCGTGTCCGGAGGAGATCGGCTGGGGATACCGTGGGAGGTATGACCACGCGCGCCGCCCCCTGGAGGCAAGGGCCTCTCGACGACCACCGCACGTCCCCCGGTCCCCGCCTCCTGCCGTACCACCGGCTCGGTCACGCCGACCCGGAGCACCGGTGGTGGAAGCCGCTCGTGGAGCTGCTGCTCTTCGGGGCCTTCTACGTGGTGCTGACGATCATCTTCGGCATCGTGTGGGCCGTGGGGCTCGTGGTCGTGCGCGGCGAGGAGGCCCTGGACGAGATCTTCCTCGCGGGCACGGAGCTGGACATGATGGACCCGGCGATCTTCTTCATGCTGTTCTTCTCCCTGGTCCTCATGATCCCGGCGCTCCTCGCGGCCCGGGCCATCATGGGCCCACGGCCAGTCGGGCTGCTGCTGTCCGTGACGGGGCGGCTGCGCTGGGGCTTCCTCGGCCGGTGCCTCCTGGTGGCACTCGTGGTCTACGCGGTGGGCCACGCGGCCGCCGCCCTCGTGGAGTACGCGCTGCTCGGGACGCTGACCGCCCCGCAGCCGGTGGAGGGCTTCTGGTGGCTGATCGCGATGATCGTGCTCGTGGTCCCGCTGCAGTGCGCGGCGGAGGAGCTCGTCTTCCGGGGCTACCTGCTGCAGACCGTGGGGCGGTGGCTGCGCCGGCCCGTGTTCGCGATCCTGCTGCCCGTGCCCCTGTTCACGTTCGGGCACCTCTACGACGCCTGGGGGCTGCTGGCGGTCGCGGTCATGGCGGTCGTCGCCGGCTATCTGACCTGGCGCACCGGCGGGCTCGAGGCGGCGATCGCCCTGCACGTGGTCAACAACGTGATCGCGACGCTCTTCGGGGCCCTCAGCCTGGCCGACCCCGACGCCGAGGAGTCCTCCTGGGTGGCCCTGGCGATCTCCGCGGGCATGCAGCTGCTCTTCGCGTGGCTCGTGGTCCGCGACGCGGGCCGGCGAGGCGTCGAGGTGACCCGGACGGTGCACCCGCCGCGGCTGCCCGTCCTCCTCGCCCCGGGGCCCGGTCCCGGCGGGCACCCCGGGGGCGGATCCGGCCGGCCGGACCACGAGCCCGCCGCCTGGGTGTGCCCCGGCCCGCCGGCCTGCCCCGGCCACTGGGCGGAGCGGGCGCCCGGCCCCGCGCCGCAGCCCCTTTCGTAGACTGACCGCATGGAACCGAGCACCGCAGTCGACCCCCGGTCCGCCGTCGAGGACCTCGGCCGCTACGTGATGGAGTCGCCGAGCTCCTTCCACGCCGCGCACGCCGCCGCCGCACGCCTCGAGGAGGCGGGCTTCGTCCGCCTCGACGAGACGGAGGACTGGGCCCGGACCGGCGTCCGGGGGCGGCGCTACGTGCTGCGCGACGGGGCGGTCATCGCGTGGGCTACCCCCGCGGAGGTCCCGCCGGCGGCCGGGTTCCGGATCCTCGGCGCGCACACCGACTCGCCGGGCTTCAAGCTCAAGCCGAGGCCCACCAGCACGGCCCACACCTGGCACCAGGCCGGGGTCGAGACCTACGGCGGAGCGCTGCTGAACTCGTGGCTGGACCGCGAGCTGCGCCTGGCGGGCCGGCTCGTGGTCCGGGGCGCGGAAGGCACCCCGGTGGAGCACCTGACCGCGACCGGCCCCGTGGCCCGCATCCCGCAGCTGGCCATCCACCTGGACCGCGACGCCAACAAGGGCCTGCAGCTCGACCGGCAGCAGCACGTGCAGCCGATCTGGGGCGTGGGGCAGCCGGAGGACGCGGACGTCCTGGCCCTGCTCGCCGAGCACGTGGACTCCGGGCCCGTGGATCCGGCACGGATCGTCGGCTACGACGTGGTGCTGGCGGACGCGCAGTCCCCCACCGTGTTCGGGCAGGGCGGGACCCTCTTCGCCTCCGGGCGGCTGGACAACCTCTCCTCCGTGCACGCCGGGCTGGGCGCTCTCGCCCGGGAGGCGGAGGCGGTCGAGCAGGGCCGGCACATCGCGGTGCTCGCCGCGTTCGACCACGAGGAGATCGGCTCGCGCACCCGCTCCGGCGCCGCGGGGCCGTTCCTCGAGGACGTGCTCGTGCGCATCGCCGAGGGGCTGGGCCGCACGGCCGCCGAGCACCGGCGCTCCCTGGCCGGGTCCGTGTGCCTGTCCGCCGACGCCGGGCACCTGGTGCACCCCAACTACCAGGGCCACCACGACCCCGTGAACCGGCCGGTGCCGGGGGCGGGCCCGCTGCTGAAGATCAACGCGGACCAGCACTACGCCACGGACGCCGTGGGCGCCGGGATCTGGGCCGAGGCCTGCGAGCGCGCCGGCGTGGGCTACCAGGAGTTCGTCTCCAACAACCGGGTGCTGTGCGGCTCCACGATCGGGCCCATCACCGCGGCCCGGCTGGGGGTGCGCACGATCGACGTCGGCATCGGCCTGCTGTCGATGCACTCCGCCCGGGAGCTGTGCCACGTGGACGACGTCGCGGCCCTCGGCGCCGTCGCGGGGGCCTTCTACACCGCCTGACCGGACCGCGGCGCCGCCGTGCGAGGGCGTCTCGTGCGCGAACTCCTGCGCGAACTCCTGCGCGAACTGCTGCGCGAGGGGTCGCCACTGAACGGTTCGAGTCGGTCGTTCCGTTCAGTGGCGACCCCTCGGCGCGGACGGTTCGCCGGTGGCGACCCGTCGGCGTCCCAGGCCTGCGAGGGGCGGCTCAGCCGGGGATCGACGCCGTGCCGACCGCGACCCGCTCGGCCGGGAACTGCGGCATGGCGATGTCGGCCATCCGGGCGAGCACCCGCACGACCTGGCAGGAGTAGCCGAACTCGTTGTCGTACCAGACGTAGAGCACCAGCGAGCTGCCGTTGACGATCGTCGCGAGACCGTCGACGACGCCCGCGCGGCGGGAGCCCACGAAGTCGGTGGACACGATCTCGGGGGAGTCGGTGTAGTCGATCTGCTTGCGCAGGGACGAGTTCAGCGAGATGTCCTTCAGGTACTGGTTGACCGCGTCCTCGGACTCCGGGGCCTGCTCGAGCTGCAGGTTCAGGATGGCCATGGACACGTCGGGGGTGGGGACGCGGATCGCGTTGCCCGTCAGCTTCCCGGCCATCTCCGGCAGGGCCTTGGCCACGGCCTTCGCCGCACCGGTCTCGGTGATGACCATGTTCAGGGCGGCGGAGCGGCCCCGGCGGTCGCCCTTGTGCCAGTTGTCGATGAGGTTCTGGTCGTTGGTGTAGGAGTGGACCGTCTCGACGTGGCCCTGCGCGATGCCGTACCGGTCGTGGAGCACCTTCACGACCGGGGTGATCGCGTTGGTGGTGCAGGACGCCGCGGACAGGATGGTGTCCTCCGCGGTGATGACGTCGTCGTTGACCCCGCACACGATGTTCTTCAGGTCGCCCTTGCCCGGGGCCGTGAGCAGCACCTTGGCCACGCCCTTGGACTGCAGGTGCTTGGACAGGCCGGCCTCGTCGCGCCACACGCCCGTGTTGTCCACGACGATCGCGTTGTCGATGCCGTGCTCGGTGTAGTCGATCTCGGTGGGGTCGTTCGCGTAGATGAACTTGATGGCCACCCCGTTGGCCGTGATGACGTTGTTCTCCTCGTCGACGTGGATGGTCCCGTCGAACTTGCCGTGCACGGAGTCGCGGCGCAGGAGGGAGGCGCGCTTGACCAGGTCGTTGCCGGGCTTCTTGCGCACCACGACGGCGCGCAGGTTCAGGCCGGTGCCGTCGTTGCGGTTGATCAGGATGCGGGCGAGCAGGCGGCCGATCCGGCCGAAGCCGTAGAGCACCACGTCCTGGGACTCCGGGGAGTTCTGGGCCCTGCGGTCCACCACGGGGGCGAGCTCCTCGCGCAGGAACGCCTCGAGGTCCTGGTCCGACTCCGGGGCGAGCCGGTTGAGCTTGCCGAGGTCCACCGCGCAGGTGCCGAGGTTCAGCCCGGACATCGCCTCGAGCAGGCGGGTCGTGTCCTCCAGGGGCAGCTCCTCGCCGTCGATGCGGCGGGCGAAGCGGTGCGCCTTGATGATCTGGGTGACGGACTTGTGCACCAGGGAGCGGCCGTAGACCGTCGGCACGACCTTGTTCTCGCGGTGCAGACGCCCGACCAGGGGGACGATGCCCTCCGCGAGTGCCTCGCGGTCGGCCCAGCTTTCAGGAGTGCTCAAGAATGACTCTCTTCCTCGGCCGGGGACGTCATCGTGTCCGGCCGTGACGTGCCGCGCCTCGTTGCGCGGTCGGGTGCGCGCCGCTGCGGTTCGCGCAGGACGCCGCCCTCCATTCTAGGGGCACGGGGGCACCGGCGAGGCTCCCGTTACACGTCCGCCGGACCGCTCCTGCGCCGGGGCGGCGGGACCGGCGGGTGCTACCGTGAGGGCATGCTGACGGTCATCGGTGAAGCGCTCGTCGACGTGGTGTCGAAGCACGGACAGGAGCCCCGCGCGCACGCCGGGGGGAGTCCCATGAACGTGGCCGTGGGCCTGGCCCGGCTCGGCCACGAGGTCCAGTTCCTCGGCCGCTACGGCGAGGACGAGTACGGCACGCAGGTCGAGGCGCACCTGCGGGACAACGGCGTCCTCCTGCCCTTCGAGGCCGATGCGCGGCCCACGTCCGTGGCGGAGGCCGTCATCGGGGACGACGGCGCCGCGACCTACGACTTCCAGCTGGACTGGTCCCTGGACCTCTCGGACGAGCAGCTGGGCGAGCTGCTGCGGGACACCACCCTGCTGCACGTGGGCTCGATCGGCGCGATGCTCGAGCCCGGTGCCTCGCGGGTGCTGCACGCCGTGGAGCAGGCCCACCGCTCGGCCCTGATCTCCTACGACCCCAACTGTCGGCCGTCCATCATCCCCGACTCCTCGGAGGCGCGGGCCCGGGCCGAGCAGCTCGTGGCCCTCGCCGACGTCGTGAAGGCCTCGGACGAGGACCTCCTGTGGCTGTATCCCCACCGCAGCGTCGAGGAGAGCGCCGGAGCCTGGCTCAAGGCCGGCGCGGAGCTCGTCGTCGTCACCCGGGGCCCCCTGGGGCCGTGGGCCCGCACCCGGGCCACCGGTCCGCGCGGGGTGCAGGTGCCGGCCGCCCGCACCACCGTGGTCGACACCGTGGGAGCCGGCGACTCGTTCATGGCGGCGCTGCTCTCCTGGCTCACCGACCACGGCTACACGGGCGCGCAGGCCCGCGAGCGGATCGACAACCTGGACGAGGAGCAGGTCGGCGAGCTGCTGCGCCACGCCGCCTCGGCGGCCGGCGTCACGGTCTCCCGCGCCGGCGCGGACCTGCCCCGCAAGGACGAGCTGCCGGCACCCTGACCGGCCCGGCCCCGATCCCCACCCCGACCCGATGCCCACCCGATCCCGAGCGGAAGGAGAGCCCGTGCTCGACCGCGACCCGTACGCCGACCTGCCCGACCTGCCGAGCTTCACCCTCACCTCCGAGGACTTCTCCGACGGCGGGCCGCTCGCCCCGGCCCAGCTCTCGGGCATCATGGGCGCCGGCGGCCAGGACGTGTCCCCGCAGCTGAGCTGGTCCGGCGCCCCGGAGGGCACGAGGAGCTACGTGGTCACGGTCTTCGACCCGGACGCCCCCACCCCCAGCGGCTTCTGGCACTGGTGCCTGTCCAACATCCCCGCGGACGTCACCTCCCTCGAGCGCGGCGCTGCGTCCGACCCGCCGGCCGGGGCGGTCAAGCACCGCAACGACGGCGGCACCGACGAGTACGTGGGGGCCGCCCCGCCCCCCGGCCACGGACCGCACCGCTACATCGTGTGCGTGACCGCGGTGGGCGAGGAGCAGGTCGACGTCGACGAGAGCGCGAGCCCCGCCGTCGTCAACTTCCAGCTGTTCAGCTCCGGGATCGCCCGGGCCTGCCTCACCGGGACGCACGAGGCGTAGGTGGCAGAACACCCGTGAGCCCGACTCCGGAGGTCCCCGGGGCGGAGGTGCCGATCAGGATGATCGCCAGCGACCTCGACGGCACCGTCCTGGGGCACGACTTCCGCTTCCGCCCGCGCACCGTCGACGCGATCCGGGCCGCCCAGGACAGCGGCATCCACGTGGTGTTCGTGACGGGCCGGCCCATGCGCTGGCTCGACCCGCTGCGCGAGCAGCTCGGCCACGAGGGCGTGGTGATCTGCTCGAACGGCGCGGTGGTCTACGACCTCGGTGCCGACCTCGTCGTGGAGTCCAGCCTCTTCCCGGCCCGGGACGCCTTCGCCGTGATGGACGAGGTCGCGGCCCGGCACCCCGGCACGCTGTTCGCGGCGGAGACGCTCGAGGGCGTCTTCACGGACCGCGGGTGGGCCCGGACCGACCGGATGGAGATCGGCGCCCCCCTGGTGGGGGCGCTGCGGGACCGGGTGCCGGAGGACCAGGGGCTCGTGAAGTTCCTGGCCAAGCTGGACAGCGCCGACCCGCAGGAGTACTTCCGGGCCCTCGCCGGGCTCGTGGCGGGCAGGCTGTCCGTGACGCACTCCGTGGCGGCCGCCCCGCTCGTGGAGATGGGCCAGAAGGGGCTCACCAAGGCGCGCACCCTCGAGCAGTACGCGGCCGAGCGCGGCATCCGCCCGCACGAGGTGATGGCCTTCGGCGACATGCCCAACGACCTCGAGATGCTCACGTGGGCCACCCACGGGTACGCGATGGCGAGCGGGCACCCCGCGGTCGCGCGCGCTGTCGGCCGCACGGCCCCGCCCTTCGAGGAGGACGGGGTGGCCCAGGTGATCGAGGCGCTGCTGCGCCGAGGGCGACCTGATGCGTCACGGGCGGGACAATCCGCTACCACGGGGTAACAATAGGAGGGTGACCCCTCCAGCGCACCGGCGTGACGCCCCCGCAGCCCTGGCCCACCGCGGTTTCTGCCGGGACGGGGCCGAGAACACCCTCGACGCCTTCCGCGCCGCCCGGGACCTCGGCTACGAGTGGATCGAGACGGACGTCAACACGACGGCCGACGGGGTGGTCCTGTCCTTCCACGACGAGACCCTCGACCGTGTCACCGGCGGGAGCGGGAAGGTCTCCTCCCTGACCTGGGAGCAGATCAGCACCCGGCGCGTCGCCGGCGCCGGGAGCATCCCGCGGTTCGCGGACCTGCTGACGGAGCTCCCCGAGCTGAAGTTCAACGTGGACGTCAAGGACGAAGCGTCCGTGGCGGCCCTGCCCGCGCTGCTCCACGAGCTCGGAGCCGTGGACCGGGTGCGGGTGACCTCCTTCTCCGAGAGCCGCCGGCGGCGCACGCTGCGGCGGATCCGCGAGCTCGAGGGACGGACGGTGCTCACGTCCTCCGGCAAGGAGGGGATGCGCCTGCTGCTCGTGTGCTCGTGGCTGGGCGGACCCAGCTGGCGTCTCGTCCGGCGGGCGGCCGCCCGGTGGATCGAACCGTTCGACACCGTGCAGATCCCCCGCCGGCACCGGATGCGCGGCGGGGCGGAGGTCGAGCTCGTGACCCCCCGGTTCGTGGGCTTCGCCCACCGGCACGGCATCGACGTGCACGTGTGGACCGTCAACGACACGGCCGAGATGGCGGAGCTGCTCGAGCTCGGGGTCGACGGGATCGTCACGGACCGGGCCGACCTGCTCGCCGCGCTGCTGGCGCAGCGGGGGCAGTGGCCGCCCCCGGGCGTGTGAGCCATGACACGGCGGCCCGGCCCGTGGCAGGGTGGGGACCATGACCGACACCGCCACGACCGGCACCGCGCAGCACGTCCTGACCGAGGTCCGCAACGGCACCGGGCGCATCGTGCTCAACCGCCCCCGTCAGCTCAACGCGCTGACCGCGCAGATGTACCGGGACCTCAAGGCCGCCCTCGACGCATGGCGGGACGACGACACCGTGCGCCACGTGCTCGTCACGTCCGCCTCGCCCAAGGCGTTCTGCGCCGGCGGTGACATCCGCGAGGTGCGGGACGCGGTCCTCGCCGGGCGGATCGAGGACGCCACGCAGGTCTTCGCCACGGAGTACGCCCTCGACTGCCTGATCGCGAACTACCCCAAGCCGTACGTGGTGCTCATGAACGGCATCTGCATGGGCGGCGGCATGGGCATCTCCGTGCACGGTTCCCACCGCGTGGTGGGGCCCTCGACGGTCATGGCGATGCCCGAGACGAAGATCGGGTTCTTCACCGACATCGGCGCCTCCTGGTTCCTCCCGCGCGTCTCCCGGCCGGACCGCCGCGGGGAGCCGGGCCCGGCCGTGGGCCGCTGGCTCGCCCTCGGCGGGCAGCGGCTCGGCGGCGCGGACGCCGTCGCCCTCGGCCTGGCCGACGTCCTCGTGGCGGACGAGGACCTCGAGGCCCTGGCCGGGGCCGTGGTGGAGGAGGGACCGGAGGACGCGCTGGCCCGCTTCGCGCGCGAGCCCGAACCCTCCTCCGTGGTGGCGCGGTGGGAGCAGATCGAGGAGCGCTACGGCGCGTCCACCCTCGAGGAGATCGTCGCCGCCGCCCCGGAGGACCTCACGGGGATGAGCCCGTCCTCCCTGGTGCGCACCTTCGAGCTGCTCGAGCGCGGGGCGGCCGACGACAGCGTGCGCTCCTGCCTCGAGCGGGAGCTGCGCCTCGCCGCGGACACGATCGCGCGCCCCGACTTCGCCGAGGGCGTGCGGGCGGTCCTCGTGGACAAGGACAACGCGCCGGCCTGGGAGCACGCCTCCGTCACGGACGTCGACGTCGCGGCCGTCCGGGCCGTGCTCGACGAGAAGCTGCCGCTGCCCCTCTGACCCGCCGGGCCCGCGCCCGGTGCGCTCAGCGGCGGGACGGGTGCTTCCCGTTGTCGCTGGCCAGCGGCCGGGGAGGGCCCCACCGGTCACCGGCCGGGGTGGGACGGTCCACGAACCGGCGGTAGCCGAGGTACAGCACCACGACCAGGGCCACGGTGACCACGGCGAACGAGGCGACGGTGTCTTGCGAGATCAGGCTCCGGACCACGCTGTGGAGCAGCGTGAACAGGCCGCCGAGCAGGATGCCCTGGCCCAGCACCGCTCTGCGCCGCTCCACGGCCAGGCTCGCCGCCAGGAGCGCGACCGAGGCGACCAGGGTCACCACGCCGACGTCGCGGCTGTGGTCCAGGAACTCGTCCTCCCACGCCTCCCACTCGCGCTCGTAGGCCGCCCACTGCTGCTGCTCCTCCGGGGAGAGCTCGCGGGTCTCCCGCGCCATCGCGATCCCCGGGGGCGGGACGGGCTCCTCCGGGCCCGGGTGCACCGTGGCGACGCCGAGACCCACGAACAGGGCCAGCAGCACCCCCAGGAAGAACGTGTAGACCGTCCGCAGGATCCTGCCGTCCGTGCGGTCCTCCGCGCGGTCTTCCGTGTGGTCCTGCATGCGGCGTGCTCCGTCTCCCCCCGCCTGTGCGGGACGTCCGTCCAGGGCGCCCGGGACCGCGGCCGGCCGGCCGCCGGGGCGTGCTCACATTGTGGGTCGCCCCCGACCCGTTGTCCACGGCCGTCACCTGGCCCCCGGCCCTTCCGCCGGGTTCCCCGTCTGCCTACGCTGGAGTCCTCCGCCGCGGCCCGCGGGACCCGAGGGCGCGGGCGGAGCCGGGGAGGGGCGGTGGGCCGCGTGCCCGCCGGAGAGGCGGTGGGGGCCGTGGTGGTCTTCGAGAACAGGGTCGAGGCAGGGCGTCAGCTGGGGAAGCGGCTGAGGTCCCTGCGCGGACAGGACGTGGTGGTGCTGGGCCTGCCCCGCGGCGGGGTGCCCGTGGCCCACGAGGTGGCCAGGATCCTCGACGCGCCGCTGGACGTCATCGTGGTGCGCAAGCTGGGGGTCCCCTCCCAGCCCGAGCTGGCCATGGGCGCCATCGGGGAGGAGGGCGCCCGGGTGCTCGACGAGCGGACCCTGCAGTACTTCGGCGTGACCGACGCGCAGCTCGAGCAGATCGAGGCGCGGGAGCG
Organism: uncultured Kocuria sp.; assembly: GCF_947500125.1. Lineage (GTDB taxonomy): Bacteria > Actinomycetota > Actinomycetes > Actinomycetales > Micrococcaceae > Kocuria. Next base: position 120,315 of record NZ_CANMRA010000002.1, read on the forward strand.
GGCCGTGCTCGAGGCCCGGACGGCGCGCTTCCGGGAGGGCCGGGAACGGGTCGATCTCACCGGGCGGATCGCCCTGGTCGTCGACGACGGCATCGCCACCGGCTCCACGGCGCGCGTGGCCTGCCGGATCGCGCGCCAGCTGGGCGCCGCACGGGTGGTGCTGGCCGTTCCCGTGGCCCCGCAGGAGGCCCTGTCCCGGGTGGTCGAGGCGGACGAGGTGATCTGCCTCGCGACCCCGCCGTACTTCACGGCCGTCGGCTACCACTACCGGGACTTCTCCGCCACGGAGGACGACGAGGTCGTGGCCCTGCTCGACGCCGCCCGGCGCCGCCACCAGGCGGAGCTGCCCGGGCCGTCCGGGGCGGGGCGGGCGCCGCACGGCTGGCCCGTCGACGCCGACGTGCGGATCCCTGCCGGGGAGGAGCAGCTCGAGGCGCACCTGCACCTGCCGGGACCCGGCGCCGGGGTGGTGGTCTTCGCCCACGGCAGCGGCAGCAGCCGGTACAGCCCGCGGAACCAGTACGTGGCCTCCGTGCTGCAGCAGGCGGGGCTCGGCACCCTGCTGCTCGACCTGCTCACCCCCGGGGAGGAGGCGGACCGCGGCAACGTCTTCGACATCGGCCTGCTCGCCGAGCGGCTGCTCCTGGCCACGGCGTGGCTGCGCGCGCAGCCCGGTTCCGCGGCGTCCCCGGTCGGGTACTTCGGGGCGAGCACCGGCGCCGGCGCGGCCCTGTGGGCCGCGGCCGAGCCCGGCGCGTCGATCGCCGCCGTGGTCTCCCGCGGGGGCCGCCCGGACCTCGCCGGCGAGCGGCTGCGCGCGGTGCGCGCGCCCACCCTGCTGATCGTCGGCAGCGAGGACTTCGAGGTGCTCGGTCTCAACCGGTGGGCGCAGGAGTCGATGAGCTGCCCCACCCGGCTGGCGGTCGTGGAGGGCGCCACGCACCTCTTCGAGGAGCCCGGCACGCTCGCCGAGGCCGCCGGACTGGCGCGGGACTGGTTCCTGCGCCACCTCCACCCGGCCGGGGAGCACGACGACGGGACGACCCGGTGAGCCCCCGCGGACACGGGCCCTCCCGGGAGGCCGGGGTCCTCGCCGAGATCCGCTCCCTCGCGCAGCCGCTGGAGGGGGCGCAGGACCTCGACCCGCTCGTCGAGCGCTGCGCCGGTGCCCGGTTCGTGTGCGTGGGGGAGGCGTCCCACGGCACCCACGAGTACTACCGGTGGCGGGCCCTGCTCAGCCGCCGGCTGATCGAGGAGCACGGCTTCACCTGGATCGGGGTCGAGGGGGACTGGCCGGACTGCTGGCGGCTCAACCGGTGGGTGCGCGGCGAGGCGGACCAGGACCTCGACGCCCACGCCGTCCTGGCGGGCTTCGAGCGCTGGCCCACGTGGATGTGGGCGAACGAGGAGGTCGCCGAGTTCCTCGACTGGCTCCGGGAGGAGAACGCCCGCCGGGCCGGCCACGAGCAGGTGGGCTTCTACGGCCTGGACGTCTACTCGCTGTGGGACTCCCTGCGGGAGATCATCGGCTGGCTCGAGGCGAACGCGCCCGAGGCGCTGCCCGCCGCGCTGCAGGCGTGGCAGTGCTTCGTCCCCTTCCACGAGGACCCGCACCGGTACGCGTGGCGCACGCGGATCGTGCCCGAGAGCTGCGAGGCCGACGTCGTGGCCCTCCTCGCCGAGGTGCGCCGGCGGACCATGGACCGGATGGCCGGGGACCCCGCCGCGTTCGACGCCGCCCTCAACGCCATGGTCGCGGTCGACGCCGAGCGCTACTACCGGACCATGGTCCGGGGTGACCGGCAGTCCTGGAACGTGCGGGACGAGCACATGGCGGACACCGCCGGCCTGCTCTCCCGCCACCACGGCCCCGGGGCGAAGGGACTGGTGTGGGAGCACAACTCCCACGTGGGGGACGCCCGGGCCACCGACATGTTCGACGCCGGGCTCGTCAACGTGGGCCAGCTTCTGCGCGAGCGCCACGCCGCGCACGAGGTGGTGCTCGTGGGCCTCGCCTCCTGGGCCGGCACGGTGGTCGCGGCGGAGTCGTGGGGCGCGGCCGAGGAGGTCCTCGCCGTCCCGGAGGCCCGTCCCGGCAGCCACGAGGACCTCCTGCACCGGGCCCTGGGGGAGGCCGCGGTGCTCGTCTTCGGCCGCGACCGCTCCGGGCCCTGGCTCTCCGGGAGGTTCGGCCACCGGGCCATCGGGGTGGTGTATCACCCGTGGCGCGAGACCGGCAACTACGTCCCCACCCGCATGGGGGAGCGCTACGACGCCCTGCTCTGGTTCACGGTGACCGCCGCGCTGCGGCCCCTGCACCACGAGGGCCCGCCCGAGGAGCCCGAGCTGGAGACCGAGCCGACGGGCTTCTAGAGGCGTCCCGGGGGAGCGGCTCAGACGCCGGTCTGCTCCCGCGGTGCCTCCTCGGGCGCACTCTCCTCGGGCCGGTCCTGGAAGAAGCGCCGGTAGCCCAGGAACAGCACCACGGCCAGGCCCACGCCCACGGCGATGAACGTCATCCTGGTCTCGCTGGAGGCGAAGCTCCGCCCGATGGCGTAGATCAGGGTGAAGAGACCGCCGAGCATCACCCCGTTGGTCAGCACCCTGTTGCGCTTCTCGAGCACGAGGCTGAGGCCGAGCAGCGCCACGGAGGCGCCCAGGGCGACGACGGCCACGTTGCGGCTGTAGGTCTGCTGCTCCTCCTGCCACTGCCGCCACTGCCGCTCGTTCTCCGCCATCTCCTCGCGCTGCTCCTCGGTGGGGGTGCTGCTCCCCTCGGGCACGAACTCCACCCCCGAGGTCTGCTCCGGCATCTCCGGGCCCGGGTAGAAGGTCTGGATGCCGAGCCCCACGAACAGCGCCAGCAGGGCTCCCAGGAAGAAGGTGTAGACGATCTTCATCACGTTGTTGTCCACGGCGGACACCCCGATCTCTCCCGGTCCCCGGGGTGGGCCGCCGGGCGGCGGCGGACCCGTGGGGATGCCCTGATTATCGCCCTGTCGCACCTGCGAATCCAGTGCTCCCGGGGGCCGGTGGGGCCCGCCCCGTCATGATGGCGTGCGGGGCCCCGCGGGGCTTACGCGCCCGGTCGGCGGTGTCTACGCTGGAAGGGTCGAGGCGGACCGCACCGGTTCCCCGGCCGACCGGGCCGACGCGCCCGGCCGCCGTCGCGGACGGGTGCCACGGGAAGAGGAGTCAGGTCATGGCCGGATTGATGCGCAGGGAGGGCCTGGAGATGCTCGAGCCCCTCCGGCGCCTCCTGGAGGGGGACGTCGAGGCGTCCTGGCCCCGGGTGGAGGAGTACCGGGACGGCGACACGGTGGTGATCCGGGCGGAGCTGCCCGGCATCGACCCCGAGCAGGACGTGGAGCTCACGGTGGCCGACGACGTGCTCCACCTGCGGGCCGAGCGCAGGGAGCGGACCGAGCACAAGGACAAGGGCAGCTACCGCTCCGAGTTCCGCTACGGCTCGTTCTCCCGCACCCTGCCGCTGCCCCCCGGGTGCCGGGACGAGGACATCAGCGCCGCCTACCGCGACGGCGTGCTGGAGGTGCGCGTGCCCGTGGCCGAGCACGTCGAGCCGCCGGCCACCAAGAAGATCCAGGTGACCCGCGGCTGAGGAGGCCCGTGCGCGGCCCGCGCGACGTCGGGCGGACCGGGACGGTGCCGCCCGCCCGCCGTCGTGCAGGTCGTGCGGGAGGTCATGAGGACGGAAGGGCCGTTGTGACGGACCTCACCGAGTCCTATCGTGGAGACAGGTGGACCGGCCGGCCCGCCGCGAACAAGGGAGAACAGCATGGACGAGCCGTCGTCCGGTGGCCGGATCGTCGTGGGAATCGACGGATCCGGCTCGTCCAAGGCCGCGCTCCGGGAAGGAGTGCGGCTCGCCGAGTCCCTGGGCGCGCCGCTCGAGGCCATCATGTGCTGGGAGGACCCGCTGCTCTACGAGAGCTACCGGGTGGTGGACCCCGAGGAGTTCCGCCGCGGCAGCGAGCAGCTGTTCGAGAGCACGCTCGACGAGGTGTTCGGGGAGCAGCGCCCGGCGAACCTGACCACCCGGTTGCTGCGCGGTCAGCCCGCGGCCCGGCTCATCGAGGAGAGCGAGGGGGCCCGGATGCTGGTGGTCGGCCGGCGGGGCACCGGAGGGGTGCTCGGGATGATCCTCGGCTCCGTCTCCTCGGCCCTCGTCTCCCACGCCAAGTGCCCCGTCCTCGTGGTGCGGCACTGAGCGGCCCGGCAGGAACCTGCCGGACGGAGCGCGCCCCGGGCACGGACCGCGGGCGCCGGAACGAAGGAGCTCGACCATGGTCGCACCATCGCAGCAGCGGATCCTCGTGGGGATCGACGGATCGGACTCCTCGAAGGAGGCCCTCCGGACGGCGGACAGGATCGCCCGGGCCCTGGACGTCCCGCTGACCGCCGTCATGTTCTGGCAGGGTCCACCCGTCTACGAGGGCTGGGAGACCGTCGATCCGGACAAGCCCCCGGCCGGCACCGAGGACGTGCTCCGCGCGACGGTCGCCGACGTGTTCGGTGCGGAGGTCCCGGCGCACGTGCGCGCCGAACTGGTGCACGGGCGGGCCGCGGCCCGGCTGGTCGAGGAGAGCGAGAACGCCCTGATGCTGGTCCTCGGCCGCCGCGGCCACGGCGGCATGCGGGGCTCGGCGCTGGGCTCCGTCTCCAACGCGTGCATCGCCCACGCCCACTGCCCGGTGCTGGTCGTCCGGCACTGACCGGCCGGCGCCGGCCATCCGGCGCGGGCCCCGCGGCACCGACAGGCCGGCTCCCGGAGCCGGTCCGGACAAGGAGGTTCGGCCATGAGTGCACCGACGGACCAGCGGATCCTCGTGGGGATCGACGGCTCGGAGTCCTCGATGGAGGCCCTGCGGCTCGCCGCGAGCCTCGCGGAGGCGCTCGACGCCCCGCTCGAGGCGATCGCGTGCGCGGGGGACCCCACCGTGCTGGACGCCGAGCTGCTTGTCGACGAGGAGGCGCTGCGCGCCAACCACGAGCGGATCCTCGCGCGCACGGTCGCGGCCGTGTTCGGGGAGGACGTCCCCGCCCGGCTGACCAGCACGGTGACGCACGGCCGCCCGGCCGGCCGGCTCATCGCGGAGAGCGAGACCGCGCAGCTGCTCGTCCTCGGCCGGCGTGGCCGCGGCGGACTGCTCGGCTCGGCGCTGGGGTCGGTGTCCCACGCGTGCGTCTCCTACGCCCACTGCCCGGTGCTCGTGGTCCGGCACTGACCGGCGTCAGGACCTGACCGGCCAGGCCGGTCACCGCTCGCCGCGCGGCCCCCGCAGGGCGCGCAGGGCGTTGAGGATGGCCAGGAGGTCCACGACCTCCTGGCTGAGGGCGCCGAAGATCGCCGGGATCGCCCCCGTGGCGGCCACGAGCATGAGCACCACGGACAGGGCGATGCCCAGCCAGATGCTCTGCAGGGCCACCTGCATGGTCCGCCGGCCGATCCGCACCGCGGTCGCGGTCCTCGCGAGGTCCTCGGTGAGGATCACGACGTCGGCGGACTCGCTGGCGGCCGTCGCGCCGCGGGCGCCCATGGCGACGCCGACGTCGGCGGCGGCGAGCACGGGGGCGTCGTTGACGCCGTCGCCGACCATGAGCACCGGCCGGTCCGGGGCGTCGCGGACGGTGCGGACCTTGTCCTCGGGCAGGCACTCGGGCAGCACCCGGGTGATGCCCAGCTCCGCGGCGACGTGCTCGACGGTGGCGCGGGCGTCCCCGCTGAGCACGAGGATCTCCCGCACCCCGAGTCCGGTCAGCTGGGCCATCGTGGCCGTCGCGTCCTCGCGCACCTGGTCGCTCATCACCAGGGTGCCGGCGAAGCGGCCGTCCACAGCCACGTAGACGGCCAGCTCGCCCGGCCCGAGCACCTGCTCGACCACGTCCGGGGCGGAACGGGCCACGTGGGCGCGCTTGCCGACCACCACCCGGCGCCCCTCGACGGTGGCGGTGACCCCGTGGGTGGCCTCCTCGTGGGCCTCCTGCGCCGGGGCCGCCTCCAGTCCGCGGGCGAGGGCGGCGTCCCGCACGGAGGCGGAGAGCACGTGGGAGGAGTACTGCTCGGCGGACGCCGTCAGGCGCAGCAGCTCGTCCTCCGGGAACGGGGGGCGGGCGTGGACGGCCAGCAGCTCGGGGCGGCCGTAGGTGATCGTCCCGGTCTTGTCGAAGGCGACGGTGCGCACCGCGGCGAGCCGCTCGAGGGTCCCGGCGTTCTTGATGATGACGCCGTTGCGCGCCGCCCGGCTCATCCCGCCCAGGAACGCCACGGGGGCGGCGATCAGCAGGGGGCAGGGGGTGGCCACCACGAGGACCTCCGCGAAGACCACCGGGTCCCCGTGGTACCACCACGCCAGCCCGGCCACGAGGAGGGCGAACGCGGTGAAGGGCACGGCGTAGCGGTCCGCCAGGCGCACCACCGGGGCGCGGGACTCCGCGGCCTCGCGCACCATCGCCACGATCTGGGAGTACTGGGAGTCCGCCGCGGTCGCGGTGGCCCGCAGCACCACGGCCTGCTGCTCGTTGAGGACGCCCGAGAGCACCGCCTCCCCGGCGCGGCGGGTCACGGGCAGGCTCTCGCCGGTGATGGAGGACTCGTCGAAGTCGGCCTCCTCGCTGAGCAGGGCACCGTCCACGGGCACGACCTCGGCGGGGCGGACCAGCAGCTCGTCCCCGGGGCGGACCTCCTCGACCGGGACGTCCTGGAGGGACCCGTCCGGGTGCAGCCGGTGGGCGAGCACCGGGGCGCGCTCGAGCAGCGCGTTGAGCTCCTTGCGGGCCCGGTTCGCGGCATAGTCCTCGAGGGCCTGCCCGCCGGTGAGCATGAGGACCACCACGAGGGACGCGAGGTACTCGCCGACCGCCACGGTGGAGCTGATCGCGGTGACGGCCAGCAGGTCCACGCCCCAGTGCCCCGCGATGATGTCCCCGACCATGCCCCACGCCACCCGGGCGGCCACGACCAGGGCCCAGCCGGAGCCCAGCCACTGCGCCGGTCCCGGCTGCCCGGCGACCAGCAGGCCCACGACCGCGGCGCCCACGGCGAGGGTCACGGCGACGAGCGGGTAGCGCCGCGGGAACGCGAGCAGCCGGCCCGTGCGGCCGAGATCGACGTCCGGGTCGGGGCGTGCGCCCACGGTGAGGCTCATGCGTCCATGATGCCCTCGGGACCGGCCGCGAGGCGCCGCTCGGTCTCGGCGATCCGCCGCGCGGTGCGCAGGAAGCTGTCCGGGTTCAGGGAGATCGAGTCGATCCCCTCCCGCACCAGGAACTCGGCGAAGTCGGGGTGGTTGCTGGGACCCTGGCCGCAGATGCCGATGGGGATGCCCGCGGCGTGGGCCTTGCGGATGGCCTCGCTGATCATCCGGGTCACGGCCTCGTCCCGCTCGTCGAACAGCGCGCGCAGGGCCTCCGCGTCCCGGTCCACGCCCAGGACGAGCTGCGTGAGGTCGTTGGAGCCGATGGAGAAGCCGTCGAACCGCGTGGCGAACTGCTCCGCCAGGATCACGTTGGAGGGGATCTCGCACATCATGTACACCTTCAGGCCGTGCCGCCCGCGCTCGAGCCCGTGCTCGGCCATCGTGGCCAGGACCCGGTCCGCCTCCGCCACGGTGCGGCAGAACGGGACCATCACCACCACGTTGTCGAAGCCGATGCGCTCGCGGACCCGCCGCAGCGCCCGGCACTCGAGGGCGAAGCCCTCCCGGTACCGGGGGTCGTAGTAGCGCGAGGCGCCCCGGAACCCGAGCATCGGGTTCTCCTCGGGCTCCTCGAAGGCCGCCCCGCCCACGAGGTGCGCGTACTCGTTGGTCTTGAAGTCGCTGAGCCGCACGATCACCGGCAGGGGGTGGTACGGGGCGGCGAGCTTGGCGAGGCCCAGCGCCAGCGTCTGCACGAAGTACTCCTGCCCGTCGGCGAAGCCCGCCGTCAGCTCCGCGATCCGCCGCCGGTCCGCCTCGTCCCGGACCCGCTCCGGGTGCACGAGGGCCATGGGGTGGACCTCGACGATGTTGTTGACCACGAACTCCATCCGGGCCAGCCCCACCCCGTCGGCCGGCAGCCGCCACCAGCGGAAGGCCGCGGCGGGGCTCGCCACGTTGACCATGATCGCGGTGCGCGACTCCGGCAGCTCCCCGAGGTCGACCTCCTCGACGTCGAACGCGAGGGTGCCCTCGTAGACCGTGCCCCGGTCGCCCGCCGCGCAGGAGACCGTCAGCTCCTGGCCCTCCGGGATCGTCCGCGAGGCGTCGCCGGTGCCGACGACGGCGGGCAGGCCCAGCTCCCGGCTGACGATCGCCGCGTGGCTGGTGGTCCCGCCGTGGTCGGTGACGATCGCGGCGGCACGCTTCATGACCGGGACCCAGTCCGGGTCCGTCATCTCGGTGACCAGCACCGACCCGTCCCGGAAGGACTCGATGTCCGCGGCGGTGCGCACCACGCAGGCCGGGCCCGTGGCCACGGCGTCCCCGACCGCGGCGCCCACCGCGAGCACGCGCCCCTCGCCCCGGAGGTGGTGGATCGTGAAGCGGGTCCCGCTGCGACCGGCCTGGACGGTCTCCGGCCGGGCCTGCAGCAGGAACAGCTCGCCGGTCAGCCCGTCCTTCGCCCACTCCAGGTCCATGGGGCGGCCGTAGTGGTCCTCGACCAGCACGGCCCAGCGGCCGAGCTGCAGGACGTCGTCGTCGCCGAGCACCCACGCCCCCCGCTCCGCGGGGGAGGTCTGCACGAGCCGGGTGGCGGCGGCGCCGGCAGGGGCGTCGTCGTCGTGGACGAGCTTGTGCAGCTTGGCCCCCCGGGTCCGCTCCACGATCGGGGCCTCCGCCACGTCGAGGAGGGGCTTGAACACGAGGTACTTGTCCGGATCCACGGTGCCCTGCACCACCGTCTCGCCCAGGCCCCACGTCGCGCTGATCACGGCCACGCGCGGGAAGCCGCTCTCGGTGTCGATCGAGAACATCACCCCGGAGCAGCCGAGGTCCGCCCGGACCATCTCCTGCACGCCGACGGACAGGGCGACCGCGAGGTGGTCGAACTGCTTGAGCTCCCGGTAGGTGATCGCCCGGTCCGTGAACAGGGACGCGTAGCACCTCCGGCACGCCGTCAGCAGCTCCTCCTCGCCGACCACGTTGAGGAAGGTCTCCTGCTGGCCGGCGAAGCTCGCGTCCGGGAGGTCCTCCGCGGTCGCGCTGCTGCGCACGGCCACGGGCAGCTCGGCGCGGCCGGTGCGCTCGCAGAGCTCCCGGTAGAACCGGCGGATCTGCCGCGCCGTCTCCTCGGGGAACTCTCCGCGCAGGAACAGCTCGCGCACGGCGGCGCCGGTCTCCCGCAGCGTCGCGCGGCCCGCGCGGTGGTCCTCGAGCCGGTCCCGCAGCGCGGGCCCGATCCCGTTGGCCGTGACGTAGGACCGGTAGGCGTCGGCGCTGGTCGCGAAGCCGCCCGGCACGCGCACGCCCCGGGACGTCAGCTCCCGGACCATCTCCCCGAGGGAGGCGTTCTTGCCGCCCACCCGGGGGACGTCCGCGATCCCGAGCTCCTCGAACCAGTGGACCTCGGGGTCGGCCACGTCAGCTCCTCCGCGCCAGCAGGTCCGCGCAGGCCGTGTCGCACCGCTCGCAGGCCTCGGCCGCGAGGGCGCAGTGCTCGTAGGCCTCGTCGTGCTTGCGGCACGCGTCCCGGCACACCCGGGCCGCGGCCCGGCACGCCTCGAGCAGCGGGACCAGCACGGCCCGGCCGTTGCCCGGCTCCGGGAAGCCGAGACGGGCCAGCACCTGGGCGGTGGCCGAGCAGATCACCGCGCAGTCCTGCTCGGCGCGCAGGCACTCGCGCAGGTCCGCGACGGCGTCCTCCTCCACGCAGGCGTCGGCGCCGATCCGGCAGATCTGGGCGGTGTCGAGGCACGCCTCGATGCACCGGGCCTCGGCCGCGCGCTCCTCGTGCGTGAGCTCGGGGGCGGCGGGGTGCGCCATCAGGGCGCGGCTGATCGTGCTCACGGGCTGTCCTCCATCTGGTGGGACCGGTACAGGTCGGTTCAGCCCGCGAGGCGGGGCCTCGGGGCGGCCCGGGCCCGCGCCGCCCGGCGTGCGGGCTCGGGGGTTCCGGGGCGGCGGCGGGTCCCCGCCCACCCGGCGAGCTGGGTGACGGTGCCGTGGCCGGGGAGCTCGGTGGGGAGCACGAAGTCGACGGCGGGCGTGCCGCGCACGGCGTCCTCGTGCTCCGCGGCCCAGCGCAGCAGGTCCACGGCGGCGGGCTCCACGTGGTGGGCGGAGGTGAGGTCCACGACCACGGCGATGTCCGGTGCCAGGGTGCGTGCGCGACGGACCAGGGGGCACAGGGCCCGGTGGTTGAGCTCCGTGACGCACCCGCTGACCGCGAGCCGGATGTGCCGGCCGTCGAGATCGACCTGGACGAGAACGGACGGTTTGTGGTGCATGTCTTCTCCCCTGCAGCTCGTGGTGCGTGGCCGGCTGCTCGGCCTTCCCGCCCTCCACGCTAGGGGAAAGGAGACCTGGGTCACGAAGAAAGGCGGCCGCTCACGGGCACATTTCGTCTACCGACGAGTAGCAGGGGTCCGGCGGCGCTCAGCCCAGGGGGGAGGGCAGCCGTGTGGTGTCGGGGGCGAGCGGGTCGCTGCCCGCCGTCCCCCGCACGCGGGCCAGGAACGCCATGAGGTGGTAGACCACCAGCGTGGCCGCGGTGCCCAGGGCGATGCCCGCGAACTGCAGCCCGGAGGCCTCCCACGTGTAGTCGGCGATCCCGATGATCATGGCCACCGCGGCGGTGGTGAGGTTGACCGGGTTCGAGAAGTCCACGCGGTTCTGCACCCAGATCCGCACGCCGAGCATGCCGATCATCCCGTACAGCACCGTGGCGGCCCCGCCCAGGACCCCCGCGGGGACCGTGGCCACGGCGGCGCCGAATACCGGGAAGACGCTCAGCAGGATCGCCACGACGGCGGCGACCCAGTAGGCCGCCGTCGAGTAGACGCGCGTGGCCGCCATGACGCCGATGTTCTCGGCGTAGGTCGTGGTGCCGGAGCCGCCGCCCGACCCGGCGATCACGGTGGCGAGCCCGTCGGACATGATCGCGCGCCCGATGTACGGGTCGAGGTCGTCGCCGGTCATGAGGGCCACGGACTTCACGTGCCCGATGTTCTCGGCCACCAGCACCAGCACGACGGGAACGAACAGGCCCATGAGCGGCAGGTGGAACTCCGGGGTCTGGAACGGGGGCAGCCCGAAGAGCCCCTGCTCCTGCCACACGGCGCCGAGCGCGGAGAAGTCCACCTCGCCCCGGACGACGGCCGTCAGGTAGCCGATCAGCACGCCGAGCAGGATCGACAGCCGGCCGGGCAGGCCGCGGAAGACCACCGAGATCAGGATGATGGACGCCAGCGTCACGAGCCCGGTGACCGGGGCGGCCATGAAGTTGTCCTTCGCCGACGGCGCCAGGTTGAACCCGATCAGCGCCACGATGGTGCCCGTGACCAGGGGCGGCATGAGCTTCTGGAGCCACGCCGTGCCCGCGAACTGCACCACGAGGCCGATGAGGAACAGTGCCGCGCCCGCCATGAGGACGCCGCCCAGGGCGCCCCCGGGACCGTACTGGTTCATCGAGGCCGTGATGGGGGCGATGAACGCGAAGGACGAGCCGAGGTAGGACGGCACCCTGCCCGCGGTGACCACCAGGAAGAGGATCGTGCCCACGCCGGAGAAGAACAGCGTGGTGGACGGGGGGAACCCCGTGATCAGCGGCACCAGGAACGTGGCGCCGAACATGGCCACCACGTGCTGCGCGCCGATCGTGATCGTGCGGGGCCAGGTGAGCCGCTCCCGCGGCCTGACGACCTCCCCGGCGGTGACGGTGCGGCCGTCGCCGTGGAGGCGCCAGCCCAGGCCGAGGCGGGTGGCGGTGGTGCGTCCGGGCACGGGGGAACTCATGCGGGTCTCCTCGACGGCGGGGTGGGGGCCCGGAGCCGGGCCTCCACCACTGTACTCGGTGCCCCGCCGGGCGGAGAGGGGGCTCCGCGCCCGCGCCCGGACGGTGTCGGACGCCCTCCATATGATCAGCACGGTGACGGAAACTATGATGGTGGGCGACCAACCCCACCGTCCGGACAGGAGTCGACACATGCGTCAGCCACAGCCACGAGGGCCGCTCGGCGAGGACCTCCTCGCGGTGCTCCGGGAGGAGCCCGGCACCCCCGGGGCCGAGGCCCGGGCCGCGGCCCTGCCGGCGGCCGCCCGTGCCGCCGTGTCCCGCGCGGCCGGGGTGCTCGGGGACGACGACGTCCAGCTCAGCCTGTTCGTCCTGCACGCCCTGCACTACCAGGGCGTCGACGGGGTCGACGACCGCTGGGAGAGCGACCCCGAGCTGCTGCGCGCGCGGGAGGTCCTCTCCGGCGCGCTCGAGGCGCAGCTGCGCGCGGAGCTGCCCGCCGACACCGTGCCCGGCACGCCGCAGTCGGTCGCCGACGCCCTGTTCGCCATGGCCGCCGAGGACGACGGGCCGAGCCTCGCGCGCCACCTCTCCGGCCGGGCGGACGACGAGCAGGCCCGGGAGTTCCTGCAGCTGAAGTCCGTCTACCAGCTCATGGAGGGCGATCCGCACACCTGGGGCATCCCGCGGCTGAGCGGCCGGGCGAAGGCCGGTCTGATCGAGATCCAGGTCGACGAGTACGGGGGCGGCAGCGCTTCCCGCATGCACTCGGCCCTGTTCGCGGCCGGGATGCGCGAGGCCGGCCTCGACGACTCCTACGGCAGCGCCGTGGACCGGGTGCCCGCCGAGTGGCTCGCCGGCGTCAACACCGTCACGATGTTCGGCCTGCACCGGCGGCTGCGCGGCGCGGTGGTGGGGCACCTGGCGATGTACGAGATGACGTCCTCCGTCCCCTCCAGGTTCCTGGCGCGCGGCTTCCACCGCCTGGGGCTGCCCGCCGCGGCCGCGTTCTACGACGAGCACGTCGAGGCCGACGCCGCCCACGAGCAGATCGCGGCCCGGGACATGGCCGGAGGGCTCGTGGTCGAGGACCCCGCCGTCGCGGCGGACGTCTTCTTCGGCGCGCGCTGCGTCCTGCACCTGGACGCCCTCGCCGCGCGCCACGCGCTCGCGCGGTGGGAGGCGGGGGAGTCCGCGCTGCGCCCGGCCACGGCGGAGCCCTCCCGGCGCGGCGCCGCGGAGCTCGTCCGGTGAGCGCGGAGCACGGCGCCGGGGACCCCGCCCCGGACCCGGTCCCCGGGCCCACGGCGATGCCCGGCCCGGGCGCCGGCTCCGGTGAGCCGGTGACGATCACCGTGTGCCCCGACGGCCCGCTGCTGGTGCGCGGCGGCTACGAGCTGCTGGACGGCGACGACCGGCCCATCGACCCGGGGCGCGCCACCGTGGCGCTGTGCCGCTGCGGGGCGTCGTCCATCAAGCCGTTCTGCGACGGCTCGCACAAGCGGGCCCGTTTCCGGGCCCGCTGAGCCTCAGCGGCGCGGAGCCGGCTCGCGCAGCAGCCACTGCGCGAGCTGGTCCAGGGCCATGCCCAGCAGGCCGATGACGAGGATCACCACGAGCATCTCGTCGTAGGCCAGCCGGTCCCGGGCGTTGAGGATCTCGTAGCCCAGTCCGCTGCTGACCCCGAGCATCTCCGCCGGGACGATGACCACCCACGAGATCCCCAGGGCCAGCCGCACACCGGTCATGACGAACGGCCGGATGCTGGGGAGCACCACGGTGCGCAGCCGCTCGACCGGGGTGGCCCCGAGCGTCTCGGCGACCCGCAGGTGCAGCGGGTCCAGTGCCTTCACGCCCGCGGCCGTGTTCATGGTGATCGGCCAGACGGCGGCGGCGGCCACGAGGAAGATGACGGGCGCGTTGCCCACCCCCAGCAGGGCCACGGCCACCGGCGCCCAGGACAGGGGGGAGACCATGCGCAGGAACTGCACCACCGGGGCGCTGGTCCACCGGAAGCGGCGGTAGGAGCCGATGAGCAGGCCCAGCGGCACGCCGAGCCCCGTGGCGACGGCCAGCCCGCACAGCAGCCGCCACAGGCTCGTCAGACCGTCCTGGACCACCACGCCCCGCTCGAACAGCGAGGCCACGGCGCCGGGCATGCGCTCGGGCTGGAACGCGGCGATCATCGTGCTGGCGCCCGCCGCGGCGTGGGTGAACGCCCACCACACGGCGACCGTGACCAGCACCCCGAAGACCCCCCAGGCCGGGCCGGCCCAGGGGGACCCGGTGCGCCGGGACGTCCGCGCCGGAGCGGACCGACCGGGTCCGGGACCGTCCGGTCCGGAGCGTGACGGATCGGAGCTTGACGGATCGGAGCGGGACGGGCCGGTCCGGGCGACGTCGTCGAGGTCGGTGGGGGTCCCCGAGGCGTCCTGCGGGGTCCGGTGCGCGCCACTCATGGGTCGATCTCCTCGGTGCGGGTCGTGCCGGTCAGGCCGAAGACGCCCAGCCCGCCGACCTTCTCGATGCTGCGGGTCACGAGCGTGTCGTCGACGAGCTCGCGGTGGGCGGCGGCCGGGTCCAGGCCGTCGAGGAAGCCGGCCGGCGCGTCCACGACGGTCTCCTGCATGGCGCGCACCAGCTCCTCGGTGAAGCTCGCGTACGGGTACGGGCGGAAGTCCAGGCGCTCCCCGTTCCACGCGGGGTGGTGCAGGGCCTCCTGGTGCTCGGCGGCGTGGTAGGTCAGGGCCTGCTGGATCACGGGCCTGGGCTGGGGGAGGTAGCCGGCGGACAGCAGCGCCGCCGTCTCGGGGCGGTTCTGCCGCGCCCAGGACTGCGCCCGGACGAGGGCGTCCATGAACCCCTGGGCCTGCTCGGGGCGGTGGCGGATGAGCTCGCCGCGCATCATCGTCACGCAGCACGCGTGGTCGTGCCACACGTCGCCGAGGAAACGGTGGATGTTCCCGACGTCCTTCGCCTCGGCGGCCGCGTTGAACGGGTCGGCGACCACGTAGCCGCCGATCACCCCGTTGTTCAGCGCCGGGAGCATGTCGGAGGGGGCCATGGGCAGCAGGGCGACGGTGCGGCGCTGCCGGGACGGGGACTCCCGCATCACCGGGGTGAGGCCGGCCCCGCGCAGCATCTTCTGCACGATCACGTTGTGCACGGACCACCACGCCGGGATCGCCACGGACTCCCCGGACAGGTCCTCGAGCCGTTCCACGTCCGGGCGGACCGTGAGCGCGGAGCCGTTGATGTGGTTCCAGGCCGTGATGCGGACGTCGGCCCGCAGCCCGTAGCGCATGTAGAGGGCCATGGGCATGAGCATGTGGATCGCGTCCACCTTGCCCGCCACGAACGCCTCGGACAGGGACGCCCAGCTGCGGAAGAGCACCGGGTCCGCGACCGGGACGGCGGCGTCGTCGTAGTACCCGTTGGCGTGGGCGACCAGCAGGGGGGAGGCGTCGGTGATGGGGAGGTACCCGATCCGCACGGGGCGTGCCGGGCCGTCCGCGCCCCGGGCGTCCTGCTGGCTGTCCGCGTAGAGGGCCCCGGCGCCCCAGCCGAGCCCGGTGAGGGCGGCGGCGCCGGCCCCGGCCCGCAGCAGGGTCCGCCGGCTCGGTCCACGGGTGCTCATATGACCCAGTTCCCGGAGCCGTCGTCGCTGCCGCGGTAGTGGGCGAGGATCTGCTCGGCCGTCGTGCCGTCCCGCGCCGGCACCCACTGCTGCCGGAATCCGCGCGGACCGGCGAAGAAGCCGATCCGGTCCCCGAGGGTGATGGCCTCGTCGACGTCGTGGGTCACGAGGAAGACCGTCAGGTCCAGCTCGGTCGCGAGCCCGCGCAGCCACAGCTGCAGATCCTTGCGGGTCGCCGGGTCCAGGGCGCTGAAGGGCTCGTCGAGCAGGAGCACGTCGGGGCGCACCGCGAGCGCGCGGCCCACCGACACGCGCTGGGCCTGCCCGCCGGAGAGCTCCTGGACGGGGGTGTGCGCGAGCGGGGTCAGGCCGAGGATCCCGAGCAGGTCGTCCACGCGGGAGTCCTCGAAGCGGTCGCGGTTGCGCCGGTACCGGCCGCCGAGGGCGATGTTCTGGCGCACCGACAGCCAGGGGAACAGCCCGGGGTCCTGGAAGACGACGGCGAAGCGCTCGTCGGCGTCGCCGAACTCGATGCTGCCCCCGTCCAGGGGCTCGAGCCCGGCGATGGCCCGCAGCAGCGTCGACTTCCCGGAGCCGCTGGGACCCAGCACCGCGAGGGTCTCGCCGTTGCGCAGGGTCAGGTCCACCCCGTCGAGGGCCGGGGAGGAGGCCCCCGGATAGCTCTTGCGCAGCCCGCGGACGGTGAGCGCGGGCCGCGAGGCCGGCGCGGCGCGGCTCAGGCCAGGTTCTGCAGCACCCACCGCAGGTGACCTTCCGTGGGGGACTGGACGGGCAGGAACGCGGCCTCGCGGGCGCGGCGCGCCGTGGGGGAGGACATGGCGTAGCCGCGCCCGCCCACGACCTTCCCCTCGATCCGGGTGGCCCGGCCGGTGAGCAGCGCGGCGTCCAGCCGGAGGGAGAACAGCTCCCGGGGGCCGGCCTCGCGGGGCGTGTCCGCCAGGCGCACCAGGTCGGCGCGCAGGCGCCGGTACGCGGCGGTCGCCTCCTCCAGCTCCTCCCGGAACACCTCGGCGACGCCCTGCAGGGCCTCGTGGGCGGCGGTCAGCGCGGCGGCCGAGAGGCCGAGGCAGAACGCGGTCTGCAGCAGCAGGAACGGGCCCCGCACGGCGGCGAGGAAGGACGGGAGGTCCTCGCTCAGCAGGTCCTCGGCGGGATCGACGGGCACGTCCTCGAGCACGAGCACGCCCGAGGCCGTCGCGTTGAGCGCCATCAGGTTCTCGAGCAGCCGCACCGTCACGCCGGGCGCCGAGACCCGGGTCCGCAGCACCGCGCGCGAGCCGTCCTCCCGCACGGCCGGCAGCACCACGACGCCCTCGGGGTAGAGGTTGGAGGCCCACGGCACGGTGCCGTTGAGGACGGGTCCCGCGGCGCCGGCGGTGAGGGTCACGGGGATCTCCCCGATGCCGGCGGCGTCCTTGAACGCCGGGGCCATCGCCGAGCACCCGGGCACGGCCCCGGAGCGCACGTCGGCGGGGATCTCCGTCCCGGTGGCGGCGAGGTACTCGATGGTCGCCCGGTGCGCCCACAGCGAGAACGCCGTGGCGGTGCACTCGGTGGCGAGGTCGAACACGACGGCTGCCTGCGGCGCCAGGGATCCGGTCAGGCCGAGGTCCAGCAGCCCCCGGGCGCCCAGCTCGCGCAGGGTCTCCAGCGGGGAGGCGGCGGACGTGTCGACGTCGCGGGCCCGGGCCGCGGCGGTGCGGCGGACGAGGTCGTGGTCGGGGTAGTCGACGAGCGGAGCGAGCAGCGGCCGGCCCTCGGGGCCCGGGGCGCCGGCCGTGGAGGGGGATCGCGTGGACTGGGTCATGGTCTTCCGTTCTGCCGGGGAGTGCGGGGCGGGCCCGGCCGCGCGGGCCCGGGGCGTCGAAGCACGACGGCGGCCCCCGGCTCGTGGGGGCCGCCGTGTCGCCGAGTGCTGCGTGCCGCTCAGACGTTGAGCTTGAACAGCCGGTCGAACGGGGTGCCCACGGCCTGGCGGGCGCGCTCCACGGACGCCTCGTCGGGGGCGTTGTAGAAGCACAGGCACTTGGCGGTGTCCTCGCGCACGTAGGTGCGCAGGAAGGAGACCTCCGGGACCTCGGCGTACTTCGGGGAGTTGGCCTTCTTGCGCGCCAGGTACTGCTCCATGGTGATCTCCGCGGGGATGTCCCACTCCACCAGGTACTGCGCGTCGCCCCTGAGCTTCTTGATGTCCTCGAGCTCGGCGCCCACGAGGCGGACGGCGTCGGGGCCGGTCACCTCCGTGGCGGCGTCCCCGGCGGCGGTGCGCACCGTCGGGGCGAGGCCCTCGTCGCTGTCGGCCTCGACGATCACGAACACCCGTCCGTGATCGGCGGTGACCTGGGACTCGATGAACTCGGCGCCCGCCGCGGAGACGGCCTCGGAGACCGTGGCGATGAGCTGGGTCACGGCGTCCTTGGACGCGGAGGCGGGAACGATCTCGAGCAGGTGGAGAGACATGGGGTTCCTTCCGGGGAGGGGACGGGGCGACGGCGTCGGGGCCGGTCGGGCACTGATTCCAGGCTAGGCTCCTGCCTCCGGGACGTCGCGGAAATCGTCACACTTCGCAACATCGGGCTCTTCCGCCGCTCATCCTGGCCCCAAGGGTTCCCCAGGTGGACAATGCGCCCCGGCCCGCCCTGCCCGGGGTGGTGCGGGGACCTGCCGTCCCCGGGGCCGCTACCCTGGGGGCGTGCGCGCGGAAGAGCTGAACCGGTCCGTCCAGGACTGCCTGAAGACCGTCTGGCTGGCCCAGGAGTGGTCCTCGGACGCCGTGACCACCACCGGGCTCGCCCAGCGGCTGGGCCTGTCCCCGTCCACGGTGTCGGAGGCCGTCACGAAGCTCACGGCCCAGGGCCTGCTGAGCCGTCCCGCCCAGAGCGGGATCGTCCTCACCGACCGGGGCCGGGACGTCGCCGTCCAGATGGTCCGGCGGCACCGGATCCTCGAGGCGTTCCTCACCGGCAGCCTCGGCTACGGGTGGGACGAGGTGCACGAGGAGGCCGAGGTGCTCGAGCACGCCGTGAGCGAGAAGTTCGTCGCGCGGCTGGAGGCCCTCCTGGGGCACCCGGAGCGGGACCCGCACGGCGACCCGATCCCGCGCCGGGACGGCACCGTGCCGTCCGCCCCGGCCGTGCTCCTGGCGGACGTCCCGCCGGGCAGCCCCGTGGTGGTGGCCCGGGTCTCGGACGCGGACCCGGGGGTGCTGCGCCGGCTCGGGACCGCCGGCATCCGGCCCGGCACGGAGCTCGTCCCCGGCGAGCACCGGCCCCGCGCGGTCCCCGTGGTGGTGGGCGGGGACGTCGTCGAGGTCGACGTCCTGGCCGCGGAGGCGGTCTGGGTCCGGCCGCGGGACCGTCCCGGACCGCCTCCGGGCCCCGTCAGGAGATGACGCCGTCCACCAGGGCCTTGGCCTCCTGCTGGACCTGCTTCAGGTGCTCCTCGCCGAGGAAGGACTCCGCGTAGATCTTGTAGACGTCCTCCGTGCCCGACGGGCGGGCCGCGAACCACGCGTTCTTCGTGGTGACCTTCAGCCCACCGATCGCCGCGCCGTTGCCCGGGGCGTTGGTCAGCTTCGCCGTGATCTGCTCGCCGGCGAGGGTGTCCGCCTCCACCTGGGCCGGGGAGAGCTTCTTCAGGGCGGCCTTCTGCGCCCGGTTCGCCGGGGCGTCGATGCGCTGGTAGACGGGGGCGCCGAACTGCTCGGTGAGCTCCGTGTAGCGCTGGGAGGGGGTCTTCCCGGTGCGGGCCGTGATCTCCGCGGCCAGCAGCGCCAGGATGATCCCGTCCTTGTCGGTGGACCACACGGAGCCGTCCCGGCGCAGGAAGGACGCGCCCGCGGACTCCTCGCCGCCGAAGCCGATCGAGCCGTCCATCAGCCCGGGCACGAACCACTTGAAGCCCACCGGCACCTCCACGAGCTCGCGGCCCAGGGAGGCCGCCACCCGGTCGATGATCGAGGAGGACACCAGGGTCTTGCCGACCCCGGCCTCCGGGGACCAGCCGGTGCGCTCGCGGAAGAGGTAGTCGATCGCCACCGCGAGGTAGTGGTTGGGGTTCATCAGGCCCGCGTCCGGGGTCACGATGCCGTGGCGGTCCGTGTCGGCGTCGTTGCCGGTGGCGATGTCGTACTTGTCGCGGTTGCCGATGAGCGAGGCCATGGCGGAGGGGGAGGAGCAGTCCATCCGGATCTTCTCGTCCCAGTCGAGGGTCATGAACGCCCACTGGGGGTCCACATGCGGGTTCACCACGGTCATGTTCAGCCCGAAGCGCTGGGCGATCTCGCCCCAGTAGGCCACGGAGGCCGAGCCCATGGGGTCGGCACCGATGTGCAGCCCGGAGTCGCGGATCACGTCGAGGTCGACCACCTCCGGGAGCGTCCGCACGTACTCCTCGAGGAAGTCGTAGGCGCCGGTGGTCTCCGCCGCCCGCGCCCGGTCCAGGGGCACCCTGCGGACCCCCGCCATGCCGTTCTCCAGGAACTGGTTGGCGCGCTGGGCGATCCACTCGGTGGCGTCGGTGTCCGCGGGGCCGCCGTTGGGCGGGTTGTACTTGAAGCCGCCGTCGGAGGGCGGGTTGTGCGACGGGGTGATGACGATGCCGTCGGCCATCCCCTCCGCCCGCCCCGCATTGTGGGTCAGGATCGCGTGGGACAGCGCCGGGGTGGGCACGTAGCCGTCCCGGGAGTCCAGCAGGACGGTCACGCCGTTGGCGGCCAGCACCTCGAGCGCGGTGTCCTGGGCGGGCCCGGACAGGGCGTGGGTGTCCTTGCCCATGAACAGCGGGCCCGTGATCCGCTGGCCGGCGCGGTACTCCACGATGGCCTGCGTGATGG
This sequence comes from uncultured Kocuria sp., assembly GCF_947500125.1. GTDB lineage: Bacteria > Actinomycetota > Actinomycetes > Actinomycetales > Micrococcaceae > Kocuria. The sequence goes on from NZ_CANMRA010000002.1 coordinate 140,759, forward strand.
CCGCGATGTGCTGCTCGTTGAACGAGGCCTTGAGGGACGAGCCGCGGTGCCCGGACGTGCCGAAGGCCACGCGCTGGTCCGGGTCCGACGGGTCGGGGGCGACATCGGTGTAGGCGTCGAGGAGCTTGCCGAGGTCGACGAGGTCACTGGGTTGGGCGACGGTGCCCGCACGGTTGGTCATGGCGCCCAACCTACCGCCGGGCGGTGGGCGCGTGGGGACTGGCACGCGATCGGGTCGCCAGGTTTCGTGCTCCGCGACGGGCGGACGAGGGCCGCGCGGGGGCTGGAGGAATCGCGGCCGGTGGGACAGGATGAGGACACCAGCCAGGGCAGGACCGAACGAGGGGACCGACACCATGAGCAACGCACCCGACGAGACGACCGAGGGCTCGGGCAAGGGCCCGGAGGGCACCGTCCCGGACAACGAGCAGGGCATCGGGCTCACCGCCGACGAGAACGCGACCGGTTTCGAGCCCGAGGAGGACCCCGAGGCGGCCACCGAGCCGGGCGACGACCCCGGGACGGACGAGGAGGCCCTGGGCCACTCCTGATGTGCACTGGCTCCCGGGCGACTCCGGAGCCACTGCATGGCCTCTAGACCGCGGGGCGGGGCCCGGGGAGGCCCCGGTCCTCGAGCTGGGCGACGACGGCGAGCAGCTGCGCCTCCGCGCTGGGACGGCCGATGAGCTGGACGCCCATGGGCACGACCGGCCCGTCGTCGTCGCCCGCCGGGCGGGTCCACAGCGTCGGGACGGTCACCGCGGGCAGGCCCACGACGTTCACGACCGAGGTCCACGGCGTGTACCCGCACTGGCGCCGGTAGTCCTGCTCCGCGCCCGCGGGGTCCGCGAGGTCGAAGCCCTCCCAGTACCAGCCCAGCGGACGCGGAGTCATGGCGAGCGCGGGCGTCAGGACCACGTCCCAGGCGCCGTACGCCCGCACCACGTCCTGCTCGACGCGGCGCAGGACGTTCACGGCCCGCGCCAGCTCGACCGCGGACCGGCGCAGGGCGCGGGCCCGGAACTCGCCCGCGAGCCCGGTCAGCCTCCCGGCCTGGTCCTCGTCGAGGGGCGCGGTGCCCATCGAGGTGGTCCACACGTCGAAGAACGCACCGGGGTACTCGGGGTCGTAGGACAGTTCGGCCTCCTCGACCTCGTGCCCGGCGGCCCGCAGCCGGGCGACACCGGCCTCGAGGGCGGCGCGCGCCTCCGGGGAGACCTCCACGTCCTGGACGGCGTCGAAGGGGGAGGCGGTGCTCACCCCGATCCGCAGCGGCCGGTCCCCCCACGGGAGGTCGCCCCGCCGGGCCGCGCGCACGCCGTCGAGGAACGACCCCTGCGGGGCGGCGCGGACCGCCCGCCGCACCACGTTGCCGTGCGCCGGGCCGGGCGCGGGGGAGCACAGGACGTCGAGCAGCAGCGCCGCGTCCTCGGCCGTGTGGGCGAGGGGCCCGTGGACCACCAGCTGGGCGGCGTCCGACTGTGCGTCCGCGGTGGGCACCCGGCCGCGGTTGGGCTTGAGCCCGACCAGTCCGCACGCCGCCGCCGGGATGCGCACCGATCCTCCGCCGTCGGAGCCCGGCGCCACCGGGAGCAGACCCGCCGCCACGGCCGCCGCCTGGCCGCCCGAGGACCCGCCGGCCCCCGTCGACGGGTCGTACGGGTTCCGGGCGGGCGGGGCCACGAGGTTCTCGGAGTAGCAGTCGAGGCCGAACTCGGGCACCTGGGTCTTGCCCAGGAACACGGCGCCGGTCGCGCTCAGCACGGCCGCGAGGTCGTCGTCGGTCTCCGCCACGGGCGCGCCCCCGCGCTGACCGGCCACCGCGGCGGAACCGTAGGTGGTGGGCATGCCCGCGACGTCGTGCAGGTCCTTCAGCGCGAGCGGCACGCCGTGCAGCGGTCCGCGCGCGGCCCCGGGAGGCAGCGCGTCGAGCGCGCGCGCCCGGGCGAGGGCGAGGTCCGCGGCCACGTGGACGAACGCCCCCAGCGCCGGGTTGCGCTCCTCGATCCTGGCCAGGAAGTGCTCGGCGGTCTCGACCGCACGCAGTTCTCCGCGCGCCAGCGCGTCCCGCAGCTGCACGGCGCTGAGGTCTCCGATCGGGGTCACGGCGGCTCCTGTCCGAAGGTCGCGCGGCTCCCGTCCGGGTCCGCGGGGCGCTGGGCCCAGGCTAGTAGGCTGACGGCTGTCCGGAAGCGCCCGGGCCCCCCTGGTTCCCCGGCCCCGCAGGAGATCCCCGTGCCGACAGCCCGTGCGCCCCGTCCCGCGGTGACCCGCGCCGCGGTGGCCGTCCTGCTCCTGGCCCTCACCGGCTGCTCCTCCGCGGAGCGGGAGTCCGCGGCCGGCGCCGGGCCGGAGGATCCGGCGGCCGTCGCCACGAGCGCCCCCACGAGCGCCCCCACGGCCTCCGGCGACGCGTCGGTCGCCACCGTCCGGCAGACGTGCGCCCGCGTGCTGGAGACCGTGCGCGCCGCCCCGCAGCAGCTGCGGGACGATCCCGCGGGACTGTTCGCCGAGGTCGACGAGCTGGCCGCCACCGCCCCGGACGAGCTGTCCGGGCAGCTCACCTCCGTCCGTGAGGCCGTCGCCGGCTTCCGGCAGGGCGAACGCTCCTTCATCAGCGTGGTCCAGGAGGTCAGAGGCCTGCAGGAGCGCTGCTCCGGCTGACCTCCCACCGTGCCGAGAGGTCGCGTTCGGCACTCCTGGGGCGCGAGGGGTCGCGTTCGGCGCTCCTGGGGCTCGAGGGGTCGCGTTCGGCACTCCTGGGGCTCGAGGGGTCGCGTTCGGCACTCCTGGGGCTCGAGGGGTCGTGTTCGGCACTCCAGGGGTGCGAGGGGTCGCGTTCGGTGGGACTCGGTGGCGCGGAGGGTCCGGAAGCGACCCGTCGGTGATGGAGGCGTGCAGAACCCGCCCCCTCGCCGTGAAGGGGCTGAAGGATGCAGAGCGGCGCAACCGCACTCCACCGGGGCGAGATGACGGTCCGGGAGGGCAGATTGCACCACTCCATGTGCTCGAGCCGTCCTCCGCCCGTCCACGGCGATCAGGCTCTCGCCATGAGACACCCCGGACCCCTGCCGCCCGAGCTCCGTGGAATCGGCTTCTCACGTCAGGAGGCCCTCGCACTGGGCGTCGCGGAGCACCGGCTCCGTGACTCCGACCTCACCAGTCCCGTCGGCAGGGGAGTGCGAGTCCCCACCGGCTGTCCTGCTCCTCTGCTGGAAGCGGCACGGGCACTGACCCGCCGGTATCCGGGGACGGTGATCAGCCACCGCTCCGCGGCGCTGCTCCACCGGATGCGGGTTCCTGCCCGCTGGCAGCGGTCCTCGGAGCTGTGGCTCTCGCGCGCCGACAACTCGAGGGCCCTGAGGCGGCCCGGCGTCGTCTGCCGGAGGGGATGCCACGGTCCGCACGAGGTGGTCCGTGTCCACGGGGTGGCCGTCACGTCACCGGTGCGCACGTTCCTGGACGTCTGCGCCGAGCTCACGGTGACGGAGGCAGTGGTGCTCGCCGACGGACTGGTCGACGCCCACCGTTACGGGATCCGCCGGGCCGTGGCCGCGGTGTGCCGACCGGACGAGCTCGAGACCGGAGTGCGGGAGCACGCCGGGCGGCGTGGCATCCGCACGGCCCGCGCAGCGGTCGAACGGATGCGGGTGGGGTCTGACTCGCCCGGCGAGACACGGCTGCGGCTGCTGCTCGAGGACCACGGGATCCGGGGACTGGTGCTCGACCATCCTCTGCTGGGGTCCGACGGGACGCTGCTGGCGCAGCCCGACCTGGCCCTGGAGAGCCACCGGCTCAGCCTGCAGTACGAGGGTGCCCACCACGACCGGGCGGAGCAGCGAGTGGTGGACATCAGGCGGTTGCGGGCCACGGAGTCGGCCGGGTGGCGGGAGCTCCGGATCTGCGCCCACGACCTGCACCGGCACACGACGACGACGCGGGGCCGGGTGCCGGTGGCGGTCGCCCTGGTGTGGGAGGCCATGGGCATCGCGCACCGCCTGTGAGGGGCCGAGTCGAGGGGCGAGGGGTCGCAACCGGCCGCCCGCAGCGCCGAGGGGGCCCGTCCGGTCGGAATGTGACGGTCCGACCGTGCGAACGAGACCCCTCGGCGGGAGGGTGGTGCTGAACGAGACCCCTCGATGCTCGTTCAGGCCGCTGCGGTGCGGACGGCCCGCGCGAGCACCCGCAGGCCGTCGCGCAGCAGGTCCTCGCCGATGACGAGCGGAGGCAGCAGGCGCACGATGTTGCCGAAGGTTCCGCAGGTCAGGATGATGACGCCCTGGGCGAGGCACTCCGCGGCGATCGCCCTGGCCGCGTCGGCGTCGGGCTCCGTGCCGCCGGGGCGGACGAACTCGAGCGCCATCATGGCCCCGCGGCCGCGGATCTCGCCCACGATGCCGGTCTCCTCGGCCACCGGGGCCAGCTCCTCGCGGATGATCTCCTCGACCCGGCGGGCGCGGGCGACGAGGTCCCACTCCTCGATGGTCTGCAGCGCACCCAGGGCGGCGGCGCAGGCCACGGGGTTGCCGCCGTAGGTGCCGCCGAGGCCGCCGGCGTGCACGGAGTCCATGATCTCGGCGCGGCCGACCACGCCGGACAGCGGCATGCCGCCGGCCACGCCCTTGGCCACGGTGATCAGGTCGGGGACGACGCCCTCGTGGTCCACGGCGAACCACTCGCCGGTGCGCGCGATGCCGGACTGCACCTCGTCGACGACGAACACGGCGCCGTTGTCGGTGCACCACTCGGACAGTGCGGGCAGGAAGCCGTCGGCCGGCACGATGAACCCGCCCTCGCCCTGGATGGGCTCGATCACGACGGCGGCCACGTTCTGCGCGCCGACCTGCTTCTCCACCTGGAACAGCGCGCGGCGGGCGGCCTCGGCGCCGGTCATGCCCTCCGGGTCCCGGAACGGGTAGGACACGGGCACGCGGTAGACCTCGCCGGCGAACGGGCCGAAGCCCTGCTTGTAGGGCATCACCTTGGCGGTCATCGCGAGGGTCATGTTGGTGCGGCCGTGGTAGGCGTGGTCGAACACGACGACGGCCTGGCGGCCGGTGTGCACGCGGGAGATCTTCACGGCGTTCTCGACGGCCTCGGAGCCGGAGTTGAACAGTGCCGCCTTCTTCGGGTGGTCGCCGGGGGAGAGCTCGGCGAGCTTCTCCGCGACGGCCACGTAGCCCTCGTACGGGGTGACCATGAAGCAGGTGTGCGTGAAGTGCGCCACGGCCTCCTGCACCTTGGCGACCACGGCGGGGGCGGAGCCGCCCACGGTGGTCACGGCGATGCCGGAGCCGAGGTCGACGAGCTGGTTGCCGTCGACGTCGAGCACGATCCCGCCGTCGACGTCCGCGGCGTAGGCGGGCACGGACGAGGCGACTCCGGAGGCGACGGCCGCGGCACGCCGCTCGGACAGCTCGCGGGACGTCGGGCCCGGGAGGGCTCCGTCGACGCGGCGGACCTGCTCGAGGCGGTACTGGATCTCGGTCACGGCGAGATCTCCTTTCGGTGGGGAAGAGGGTGGGACGGTGGGGACGGGGACTGCGGGGACGGGACGGTGGGGACGGGGACGTCGAGCGGGCGTGCCCCGGCACGGGACGGCGGTCGCCGCAGCTGCCTGCGACGACCGCCGTCCCGTGGCGGGGAGCGCGGGTCAGGGCCTCAGGCGGGGGTGCCCGCGCCGCTGACGGGGACGTTGCTCCAGGGGTTCTCCACGCCGATGTACTGGGTGGTGGTGTACTCGTGCAGGCCCTCGGCGCCGCCCTCGCGGCCCAGGCCGGACTGCTTGACGCCGCCGAACGGGGCGGCGGCGTTGGAGATCACCCCGACGTTGAGGCCCATCAGGCCGAACTCGATGCGGTCGCCGATGCGCAGGCCGCGGGAGATGTTCTCGGTGAACACGTAGGAGGCCAGGCCGTACTCGGTGGAGTTGGCCAGGGCCACGGCCTCGTCCTCGTCCTTGAACGTCACGACCGGCGCCACGGGGCCGAAGATCTCCTCGGTCACCGCGCGGGCGTCGACGGGGACGTCGCGCAGGAGGGTCGGCTCGAAGAAGTAGCCGGGCCCGTCCACGCGCTTGCCGCCGACGACGACCTTCGCCCCGCGCTCGACGGCGTCGGTGACGAACTCCTCGACGGAGTCGCGGGCCTTGGCCTCGACCATCGGGCCCACGGTCACCCCGTCGTCGACGCCGTTGCCCACGGTGAGCGCGGCCATCTTCGCGGCCATCTTCTCGACGAACTCGTCGACGACCGACTCGTGCACCAGCAGCCGGTTGGCGGCCGTGCAGGCCTCGCCCATGTTGCGCATCTTCGCGGCCATCGCCCCGGCCACGGCCTTGTCGATGTCGGCGTCCTCGAAGACGATCAGCGGCCCGTTGCCGCCGAGCTCCATGGAGGTGCGCAGCACGTTGTCGGTGGCCAGCTTCATCAGCTGCTTGCCCACCGGCGTGGAGCCGGTGAAGGAGACCTTGCGCAGCCGCGGGTCGGCCATGATCGGCTCGGACACGGAAGAGGCGGACTTGGAGGAGACGACGTTGAGCACGCCGGCCGGCAGACCGGCGTCCAGCATGAGCTGGGCGAAGTACTGGGAGGTGAGCGGGGTGAGCCGGGCGGGCTTGAGCACCATGGTGCAGCCGGCGGCCACGGCCGGGGCGACCTTGCGGGTGGCCATCGCCAGCGGGAAGTTCCACGGGGTGATCAGCAGGCACGGGCCCACGGGCTTGTGGGTCACCAGCATCCGGAGGTTGCCCTCGGGGGTGTCCAGGTAGCGGCCGTAGTCGCGCACGGCCTCCTCGGCGAACCAGCGCAGGAACTCCCCGCCGTACTTGACCTCACCGGCGGCCTCGGCCAGCGGCTTGCCCATCTCCAGGGTCATCAGCAGCGCGAGGTCCTCGGCGCGCTCCTGCACGAGGTCGAAGGCGCGCCGCAGGATCTCCGAGCGCTCCCGGGCCGGGGTGCGGGCCCAGGACTCCTGGGCGTCGGCGGCGGCGTCCATCGCGGCCTGGGAGTCCTCCCGGGTGGCCGAGGCCATGGTCGCGAGGACCTCGCCGGTGGCCGGGTTCTCCACCTCGAAGGTGGCCCCGTCCGAGGCGTCGCGCCACTGGCCGTTGATCAGCAGCCCCGTGGGGGTCTTGGCCAGGACCGCCTCGATGCGGTCCTGCATGCCGGTGGCCGCGGGGGCCTTGTCCGTGGTGCTCATGTATCAGCCTCTCTTCGTCGACGCGCACCACGCCACCGGGCGCCGGTGCCGCTGCGCTGCGTCAAGGGGTTCGTCGGACGGGCGGGCGACAGCACTGGGCCCGCCCGTCCATCGTAGGGCTCCGGGCGGGCTTCCCCGCGGGGAAGCCGTCACCGTGTGACGTCGGGCCGGGGCGGAGCCGGTGCCCAGGGCCGCCGCGGTCCCTCGACAGCTTCAGGCTAGCGCCGAAGGGACCCAGCAGGATGCTGAACTTTTGCGGGGGTGTTGTGCACAGTGCACAGGGGTGACGACGGCGGACTACGGCGCGGACCGGTCGGGCCGTTCGGAGAGGCGCAGGGCGATCCACAGCTCCGCGCGCAGCTGCGGGTCGTCGACGGACCGGCCGAGCACCTCCTCGATCGCCTGCAGTCGCTGCTGCAGGGTGTTGCGGTGGATCCCCAGGGCCTCGGCCGTCCCACTCCGGTTGCCGTTGTGCGCGAGGAACGTGCGCAGCAGGGGCAGCCGCCCGGCCCGGTCGACGGGGCGCAGCAGCTGCCGGGCCCAGGCTCGGGCCGCCTCCGGGGGCAGCAGGCCGGCGACGCCGCCCGCCACGAGGTCGTCCCACGTGCCGACGCGCTGCCGGTCCGTCGTGCGCTCCAGGGCCTCGCGGGCCTCCCGGTCGCTCGCGTCCGTCTCGTGCACGGCCGACGGGCCGCCGATGCCGGCCCGCAGTCCCGAGGCCTCGGCGGCGGCGCGCACCTCGGCGAGCCGCTCCGGGAGGTCCTCCAGCAGGACCGCGGCGGTCTGCTCGCCGGACGGCTCCGTGGCCGGTGCCCCGACGAGCACGGGTCGGGTGCCGTGGGTGCTGCCCGACTCGAGCCGCCGCACGCCGTCCCGGAGCTGCTCGGCGCCGCCGAGCAGGCGGGCCACCCGCACCCGGGGGACCGTCGACCACGTCGTGTCGTCCGCCACCTCCAGCAGCGCGTCCGCCGACCGCACCTCGCCGTTGAGCAGGAGGGCGAGGGCCCCCGCCCGGACCCGGCGGCGGAACAGCGCCTGCTCCGCGGCGCGCTCCGCGTGCAGCGAGAGCAGGGCCACCGCGGTGGCGATCACGCCGGTCCGGACGGGATCGACCGCACCGGGCAGGGACACCACGAGGTAGCTCTGGGGGACGCCGTCCACCCCGAGGGGATGGACGACCACCGCGCCCGCCGGGCCGGACTCGCTCAGGGACCCGCGCAGCCCGGCCGGACGCAGCCGGTCGAGGAGGTCGGGGAGCGTCCGGCCCGGGGGCAGCTCGGGCAGCCCGGGGCCGGAGCGCTCCACGATCCGGGCGTCCGCCGTGCACACCCCCGCCCATCCGCCGCCGAGCACCGCCACCAGCGTGCGGATCACCCGGGCCGGGCCGTTGCGCCCCACGGCCGCCCGCGTCAGGCTCCGCTGCTCCGACAGCATCGCCTCGAGGGCGGTGCGCGCCTCGGCCGCCCGCATCTCGGCGGCGGCGCGGATGATGCCCAGGAAGGGCGTGCGCTCGGGCACCCGGAACAGGGTCAGCCCGGCGTCCCGGCACGCGGCGGCGAGGGCGTCCGGCACACGGAGGTAGGACAGCTGCCGGCCCACACCCAGGCCCAGCGCCACCACGCCCCGGTCCGTGAGCCGGCCGACGTACTCCGTCCAGGAGTGCTCCCGGGCGGAGGTGTGGATGCCGGTCAGCAGCAGGACCTCACCGCCCTCGAGGTACGGGGTGGGGTCGGCGAGCTCGCTGGTCACCACCCAGCTCACGGGCAGATCGGTGGCCGCCTCGACGACGGGCTCCAGCCCGAGCCCGGGGAGGCCGAGCACCTGGGTGACCGTGACCATGGGCAGTCCTCCTCCTCTGCGGTGGCCTCTGTGGTGGCCTCCTGTGGTGGCCTCCTGTGGTGGCCTCTGTGGTGGCGTCTGCGGCAACCTCTTCAGCGGCGCGCCGGGGACAGCCTAGGGAAGCGGTTCCCGGCGCGCCGACGGGCTCAGCCCTGCTGCCGGCGGCGCTCGACCTCGGCGACGAGCCGGTGCTCGGCGTCGGGGCCCGGCCGGATCCCGGTGGGGATGCGCAGCAGGAACACGAGCCCGAGCAGCCACCACACCCCGAAGATCGTCCAGGCGGGCGCGCTCAGGAAGGCGGGCATGCCGGGCAGGTACAGGCTGATGAGGGCGAGGCACAGGATCACCGAGAGCACGCCGATCGCCGTGCCGCCGTGGCTGCGGCCGCCGATCCGGAAGGGGCGTTCCATGCCGGGCTCGCGTCGGCGCAGGATCACGAAGACCACCGAGACCAGGGCGTAGGCGATCACGATGGACGGGGACCCGGAGTCCACGAGCCAGCCGAGCATCTCCGCGCCGAAGAACGGCGCCACGAAGGACACGGCGCCCACGAAGAGCAGGGCGTTGGCGGGGGTGCCGTACTTCGGGTGCAGGCGGCCGAACCACCGCGGCACCATCCGGGTGTTGCCGAGCGCCCACAGCAGGCGGGACGCGCCCATGAGGAGGGAGTTCCAGGAGGTGAGGATGCCGGCGAGACCGCCGGCGATGAGGAGGTTGGCCACGACCGTGCTGTCGAAGGCGGAGCCCATGGCGTCGGCCACGGCGATGTCCGCGCCGGAGAGGTCCTCGGCGGACATGGACGCGGAGGTGGTGAGCACGACCATCACGTACCACGCGGCGGCGAGGAGCACGGAGATGATGATGGTGCCCCCGAGCTTCTTCGGCGGCAGGTGCATCTCCTCGGAGACCTGGGGGATGACGTCGAAGCCGACGAACAGGAACGGGACGGTCACGAGCACGAGGAAGAAGCCCGCGGTGCCGGGGGTGAAGAACGGCTCCATGGTGGCCGCGGAGCCCTCGGTGAACGCGCCGAAGAGCATCATGAGCCCCACGATCAGCAGGAAGAGGATCACGAAGATCTGCACCACGGAGGCGTGCTTGACGCCCCGGATGTTGATCCCGGTGATCAGGACGGCGGTCAGCGCCCCCACCAGCGCCCAGGTCAGGTTCACCTCGAAGCCGGCCACCGTCCACAGCGGGATCTGGCTCAGGCCGGGGAAGATGTACTGCGCGGTGCGCGGCACCGCGACGGCCTCGAAGGCCACGATGGTGATGTAGCCGCCCGTGATGGCCCAGGAGCCCACGAACGCCCAGCGCGCGCCCATGCCGCGCAGGAGGTAGTTGTGCTCCCCGCCGGCGTACGGCATGGCGGCGACGAGCTCGCCGTAGACGAGTCCCACGACGGCCATGATGAGCCCGCCGGTGACGAGGGCCAGCACGGCGCCCATGGTGCCGGCCTCGGCGAGCCACTCGCCGGTGAGGATGACCCAGCCGAAGCCGATCATCGCGCCGAAGCCGAGGGCGATCGCGTCGAGGCGGCCCAGGACCTTCTTGAAGCCGTGGTCCTCGCGGTCCGGGGCCTCGGGCCCCGCGCTGCGGGGTTCGATGGTGCTCATGGGAGTTCTTCCTTCTGTCGAGGACACCGCGACGAGGTGCCTGGTCCGAGCTGCCGCACGGCACTCCCGGCGGCGAGGGCACAATTTATACAGGGATTGTTTCGTTTCTGTGTGCCGCCTGGAAGTCGGAGGGGGCGAACGCCCGCGGCGAACGGCGCGGCGGCCGTCTCCCCGGGCAGGGGCGATCGGTGGGACCCTTGGCGGCGGGTCCCCGTCCGTGGTCTGCTGGTGCCGAGTCTCCACCGTCCCCGCGACCGAAGGACCGCCATGCGCAAACTGATCAACGACCCCGCCGACGTGGTCGAGGACCTCATCACCGGGCTCACCGCCCGCAATCGCGAGCTCGCCCGGGTGACCGGCCGGCCCGTCGTCGTGCGGGCGCAGCGGGCGGACGGGAAGGTGGCGCTCATCTCCGGCGGGGGCTCCGGGCACGAACCCGCCCACGCCGGTTTCGTGGGCCGCGGCATGCTCGACGCCGCCGTCTGCGGACCGGTGTTCACCTCCCCGTCGGTGGACGCCGTGCAGGCGGCGCTGCAGGCGGTCGGCGAGGACCGGGACGTGCTGCTCGTCGTGAAGAACTACACCGGGGACCGCCTGAACTTCGGGCTGGCCGCGGAGACCGCGCAGGCCGCCGGGCAGACCGTGGCCACGGTCGTCGTGGCCGACGACGTCGCCCTGGGCGACTCCGCCGGCGCGGGCCGCCGCGGGGTCGGCGGCACGGTGCTCGTGCACAAGATCGCCGGTGCGGCCGCCGAGGCCGGCCGCGGGGTCGCAGAGATCCAGGACCTGGTCGAGCAGTTCCTGCCGGGGATGGGCACCATGGGTCTCGCCCTGGGCCCGAGCCTCGCCCCCGGGGCCGAGGACACCAACTTCGACCTCGGTCACGACGAGGTGGAGTGGGGGCTGGGCATCCACGGTGAACCGGGCCTGGAGCGCGGCACCGCCGACTCCGCCCGGTACGTCGCCTCCCGGCTGGTCGACACCGTCGTGGCGGACCGGGGACTGCGCGAGGGGGATCCTGTCGTCGTGCTGGTCAACGGGCTGGGGGCCACGCCGCCGCTGGAGCTGGAGATCCTCGCGGGCGAGGTGCTCACGGCGGCCCGGCGGCACGGGCTCGACGTGCGCCTGTGCTGGTCCGGGACCCTCCTGACCAGCCTGGACATGCCCGGTGCCTCGGTCACGCTGGCCCGGGTGGACGACGAGCTGCTGGAGCTGCTGAGCGCCGGCAGCGACGCCCCCGGATGGATCGCCCCCACGGTCCCGGCCGGGTCCCCGCGCGAGACCGCCGTGGACCTGCCCGACCCGCTGGCGGACCTGGCCGGCGCCGAGCCGGTGGCCCCCGCCGTGCTCGACGCGCTGTGGCGCGCCGTGGACGCGGTCGAGGAGGCGGAGCCGCGGCTGACCGAGCTCGACCGGAAGGTCGGGGACGGGGACCTGGGCACCAACCTCGCCCGGGGGGCGCGGGCCCTGCGGGCGCACCGGGAGCAGCTGGGCGCGGCCCCGGACCTGCGGACCTGGTTCCGGGCCGTCGCCCAGCTCCTGCAGGACGAGGTCGGGGGCACCTCCGGGCCGCTCTACTCGTTGTTCGTCCTGGCCCTCGGCGAGGCCTTCGAGCCCGGGGAGCGGCAGGTCCGGCCCGAAGCCCTCGCCGCAGGGTTCCAGGACGCCGTGGCCCGCCTGCAGGAGCTCGGCGGCGCCCGGGTGGGGGACTCCACCATGATGGACGCGCTCCTCCCCGCCGCCGGGACCCTGGCCGGGGTCCCGGCCGGGGAGCTCGCCCCGCACCGGATCGCCCCCCGGCTCCTGGCCCGTGCCGAGGAGGGGACGGCGGCCACGACCGGGGTGGTGGCCGGACTCGGTCGCTCCAGCTACGTGGGGGAGCGGGCCGTCGGCACCCCGGACCCCGGCGCGGTGGCCGTCACCGTCTGGCTCGAGGCCGTCCTGCGCCCGTGGTCGGGCGGCTGACCCGCGACCCGGCCGCGACGCCCCCGGACTAGGCTGGTCACCGCAGACCGACCCGCAACGAAAGGACCCGGACGATGGACAACCTGGACAGCCTGCCCAGCGCCTCGGTGGAGGAGATCCCCGAGGGCGCTCGCATCCTCGATGTGCGCGAGGACGAGGAGTGGGAGGCCGGGCACATCGACGGCGCCCAGCACATCCCGCTCCGGCAGCTCCCGGAGCGCTACGGCGAGGTGCCGGTGGACGAGGACGTGTACGTGATCTGCCGCTCCGGCGGCCGTTCCCTCAAGGCGACGGCGTACCTCCAGCAGTACGGCTTCGACCCCGTCAACGTCCTGGGCGGCATGGGGGCGTGGCTGGACGCCGAGAAGCCCATGGTGTCCGAGACGGGCGAGACCCCGACCGTCCGGTGAGGTACGCCTACCTGGGTCCAGCCGGCACCTTCACCGAGGCCGCGCTGCTGGGCGTGGAGGGCGCCCGGGAGGCCGAGCGCCGCCCCGTGTCCTCCGTGCCCGTGGCGCTCGCGGCCGTCCGCGCCGGCGAGGTCGACGCCGCCATGGTGCCCATCGAGAACTCCGTGGAGGGCGGTGTGACCGCCACCCTCGACGCCGTGGCCTCGGGTAGCGAGCTGCGCATCGTCCGTGAGGCGCTAGTGCCCATCAGCTTCGTGCTCGTCGCCCCGCCCGGCACGGCGCTCGCCGACGTCCGCACCGTCTCCACGCACTCCCACGCCTGGGCCCAGGTGCGGGGCTGGATGGACGAGCGGCTGCCGGGCGTCGACTACGTCCCGGCGTCCTCCACGGCCGCCGCGGCGCTCGCGCTGCTGCCCGGCGGGCCGGGGCGCGAGGAGCCGGCGCGGGACGTCGGCTTCGACGCCGCGGTCTGCTCGCCCGTGGTCGTCGAGCAGCACCCCGAGCTCGAGGTGCTGGCGGAGGACATCGGGGACAACAGGGCCGCCGTCACCCGGTTCGTGCTCGTGGCCCGGCCCGAGGCTCCGCTGCCGCCGCGCACGGGCGCGGACCGGACCACGCTCGTCATCCCGCTGTGGGAGGACCGGGCCGGAGCCCTGATGGAGATCCTCGAGCAGTTCGCGACCCGGGGGGTCAACCTCTCGCGGATCGAGTCCCGGCCCACGGGCAACTTCCTCGGCGAGTACTTCTTCAGCGTGGACGTGGACGGGCACATCCTCGACGCACGCGTGGCCGACGCCCTCGAGGGGCTGCGCCGCGTCTGTCCCAGCACGCGCTTCCTGGGCTCCTATCCGCGGGCCGACCACAAGGTGGCGACCGTCGCCCGGCACCACTCCGACGGGGCCTTCCGCGAGGCGGAGGCCTGGGTCGCCGCCCTGCAGGGGCGCGACCGCCGGGCCCCGGACGCCCTGTCCGCACCGGGCGCGCCGGGACCCGCGTAACGGGAGGACGCGCACCACACCCCGCTTGTTAGCAATTGCGAATACATGCACCATGGGGAGTGCGGGCGCGTCCGTGCCCGCGATCTTCAGCCGGTGTCGATCGACCCCCCGGGTCGGGACCGAGCCCGACCGGAGGTGCCACCATGCCCGCTCCCGCCGTCCGCCGACTCGCCCTCGCCGCAGCGCCCGCCGTCCTGGCCTGTGCGCTCGCCGCTCCGCCGGCGGCGGCGGCCGCATCGCCCGAGCCCACCCAGGTGGTCCGCGTCGAGGTCGGGCCCGGCCCCGTCGTCGGCGACCCGCGGACCGCCGACGCGCTGGACCTCGTGCCGGCCTCCCGCGTGGTCCCGGAGCCGGGCGCCCCGCTCACGGAGCGCGGGCAGGGCCCGATCCTCGCCGTGGGGCTTGCCGTGCTCGCCCTCGTGGGCGCGTTCGTGGCGGGCCTGAGCCGCCGGCCCGACCCCGCCGACTGACCCGCGCCGCCCGGCGCCGGAGCGCCGGAGCGGACGTCAGTCGCCCTGCGTGGGCGGGACCCGCACGGAGAGCGCGCCGGGGAGGATCTCGGACTCGAACCCGTTGATCAGCCCGGTGCCGTCCCCGTCCATCTGGGACTCGATGGGCTCGTGGAACTCCACGCGCACCTTCTTGGCGGCGAAGAACTCGATCACGGGCAGGTCGCGCCGCTGCCGGAAGACGACCTTGGCTGCCATCAGCGCCCACTCCAGCGTGCTGCGCGGCGACATCACCACGAGGTCCAGCAGGCCGTCGTTGATCTTCGCCTGCGGCACCAGGATCAGGCCCGCGGTCAGGATCCCGCAGTTGGCGGCCATCACGGAGCGGACGCGGCGGCTCTGCCACTCGCCGTCGTCGATCCGGAAGCGCGCCCACCGCGGGGGCGCGATCAGGTGCCGGACCCCGGCCTCCCCGTAGGCCGCCCACCCGACCAGCTTCTTCAGCTCGTCCCGGGTGTCCGTCATGATCTGGGCGTCGAAGCCGGCCCCGCCCATGACGCAGAACGCGTGCTCCCGCACCGTCCCGTCCTGGAGCTCCACGCGGAACGTGGCCATGTCGATGGCGCGCTCCGCGCCGAAGAGCGCGATGTCCACGTTGCGGTGCGGATCGCCCAGGTCGGCGCCCAGGTTGCGGGCCAGCAGGTTGCCGGTGCCCAGCGGGATCAGGCCCAGCGGGGTGTCGTGGCCGATCATGGCCTCCGCCACGGCCCGGACGGTGCCGTCGCCGCCGGCGGCGACGATCAGGTCGACGCCCTGCTCGAGCGCCCGCCGGGTCATGGCGGCGCCCGGGTCGTCCTCCGCCGTCTCCAGGAACACGGGATCCGGGAGCCCGCCCTTGCGGCAGCCGATGATGACCGCGTCGCGGGCGACGTCCGCGTCGGCCTTGATGGGATTGATGACGACGGCGACCCGTTTGGGGGCCACTGGGGTGGCGGTCACGGAAGGACTCCTCGGTTCTGCGGCGCCGGGGCCGGTGGCACCGTGCGGTGGGGGCGGTGGGCCGCGGCGCGGTGCCGCGGGCCCGGGGCGCCGGGCGGATCGCGGCGGGCCTCCACCCTAACCCGGTCGCGCCCCGGGGACTTGGGTACCCTGTTGGGGTGATCGACATCAACCAGCTCCGTGAGAACCCCGACGTCTTCCGCGCCTCGCAGCGTGCCCGCGGGGCGGACGTCTCCCTGATCGACCGGATCCTGGAGGCGGACGTCGAGCGCCGTCACCTGATCACCGAGTACGAGTCCCTCCGGGCCGAGCAGAACGCCTTCGGCAAGCAGGTCGCCCGGGCCCGGGGCGAGGAGAAGCAGGCCCTGCTCGCCGAGGTGAAGGACCTGGCGGCCCGGGTCAAGGAGGCGCAGGCGGCGTCGGAGGCCGCCCGGTCCCGGCAGGACGAGCTCGTGGCGGTCGTGGACAACCTCGTGCTCGAGGGCGTCCCCACGGGCGGCGAGGACGACTTCGTCCTGCTCAGGACCGTCGGCGAGCCCCGCGACTTCGCCGGCGAGGGCCTCGAGCCGAAGGACCACCTCGAGATCGGTGAGCTCGTGGACGGCATCGACATGGAGCGGGGCTCCAAGGTCTCCGGCGCCCGGTTCTACTTCCTGAAGCGGGACGTCGCCCGGCTCGAGACCGCCCTGCTGCTCATGGGCCAGGACCAGGCCGTGGACAACGGGTTCGTCCCCATGACCACCCCGAACCTGGTGCGCCCCGAGATCATGAGCGGCACGGGCTTCGACGTGGGGCACTCCGACGAGATCTACCACGTGGGCAAGGACGAGCTCTACCTCGTCGGCACCTCGGAGGTGCCTCTCGCCGGGTTCCACGCCGACGAGATCCTCGACCTCTCCGAGGGGCCGCTGCGCTATGCCGGCTGGTCCTCCTGCTACCGCCGCGAGGCCGGCTCCGGGGGCAAGGACACCCGGGGCATCATCCGCGTGCACCAGTTCAACAAGCTGGAGATGTTCGTCTACTGCTCCCCGGAGGACGCGGAGGCGGAGCACGCGCGGCTGCTCGCGTGGGAGGAGGAGATGCTCGCCAAGTGCGAGCTCGCCTACCGCGTGATCGACACCGCCGCCGGGGACCTCGGCACCTCCGCCGCCCGCAAGTTCGACTGCGAGGCGTGGGTGCCCACCCAGGGCAAGTACCGCGAACTGACGTCGACGTCGAACTGCACCACCTACCAGGCGCGGCGGCTCAACATCCGGGAGCGGCTGCCGGAGACCACGGACGCCGCCGGCAAGGTCCGCAAGGGCGGCACCCGCACGGTGGCCACCCTCAACGGGACGCTGGCCACCACCCGCTGGCTGGCCGCCATCCTCGAGACCCACCAGCAGGCCGACGGCTCGGTGCGCGTCCCCGAGGCGCTGCGGCCCTATCTGCGCGGCCAGGAGGTCATTCCCGTCCGTCGCTGAGCCGCCGGACGGCGTTCGGCTCCCGTTCATCTCACATCGAAATCTCGGCCATCCTGTCGGTGTGATGTGGCACCATGTCCCGCATGACAAAAGAAAAGACCGCTGGCACCGAGGACCAGCACGAACTCGTCGGCATCAACTCCACCGTCCCGCTGAAGGTCGAGCACTCGGAGGACCTCAGCGACACTGCCGGCGGCACCACCGCGCCCGCGCGCTCCGCCGCCGACGTCCGGATCCCCCTCAAGGTCCAGCCTCCCCGCTCGAACGGGTGGAAGAAGGAGGCGGGCGTCCGGTACCTGGTGGCCCTCGACGTCGACGGAACCCTCGTCGACCACGACGGCCACATGTCCCGGCCGGTGCGCGAGGCGGCCCAGGCCGTGCTCGAGGCCGGCCACCACGTGGTCATCTCCACCGGCCGCTCCAAGGGGGCCACCCTGCCCGTGGTCGAGCTCATCGGCCAGGAGCGCGGCTACGCCGTGTGCTCCAACGGGGGCATGACGCTCGAGCTGGACCCGGAGCTGCCCGAGTACCACCGGGTGCTCGAGTGCGTCTCCTTCGACCCCGGCCAGGCCCTCGAGGCCCTCGAGCAGCGCCTGCCCACCGCGAAGTTCGCCCTCGAGACCGAGGACGGGTCCTTCTACTCCACGGAGCGCTTCCAGGACGCGTCCTTCGGCATCGAGGCGATCGGCGTGGACCTGCACCAGCTGGCGCGGATGAAGGCCGTGCGCATGGTGGTGTACAGCACCGAGCACACCCCGGAGGAGTTCGCCCTGGCGATCGACGAGGCCGGGCTGCACGGCGTCACCTACTCGGTCGGCTGGAGCGCCTGGCTCGACATCGCCGCCAACGGCGTGTCCAAGGCCAGCGCCCTGGAGCAGGTCCGCCGCCGGCTCGGGGTGGACCCGTCCCACACGGTCGCGGTCGGCGACGGCCGCAACGACATCGAGATGCTCGACTGGGCCGCCCGCGGCGTGGCCATGGGCCAGTCCCCGGACGAGGTCGCGGCGGCGTGCCACGAGGTGACGCACACGGTCTACGAGGACGGCGTCGCCCGCATCCTGCGCTCGCTGGTCTGAGTCCCGCGGGGCACGGGGCCGCACTCGTCGTGCAGTCGTGGCCGGACGCCGCGACACCCTCGAGGGTGTGACCTGCGTCACTCCGATGAAAACGGAGTGGTAAGGTGCACAGCAGACCGGGTGACGACGTCATCGACGACGACCGAGAGGTGTGCCGTGATCGAGTACGTGTCCGACCGGTGGGAGCAGATCCTCTTCTCCAGCTGGCAGCACTTCTCCCTGGTGGTCCAGTGCCTGATCCTGGCCACCGTCCTCGCCGTGGGCATCGCGGCGCTGTGCTACCGCTCGCCCCGGCTCACGGCCGTGGCCAACAACGTCTCCGCCGTGGGCCTGACCATCCCCTCCTTCGCGCTCATCGGCCTGCTGATCGCCCCGCTGGGCTTCGGGGTGACCCCCGCGGTCGTCGTCGTCACCTTCTTCGCCGTCCTCCCCGTCCTGCGCAACGCGGTCGTCGGGCTGGCCGGGGTCCCGCAGGCCACCGTCGAGGCCGCGCGCGGCCTCGGCATGGGCCGGGCGGCGACCTTCCTGCGCGTGGAGCTGCCGATGGCCTGGCCGGTCATCCAGGCCGGCATGCGGGTCTCGGCGCAGATGGTGATGGGCGTGG
Organism: uncultured Kocuria sp.; assembly: GCF_947500125.1. Taxonomy (GTDB): domain Bacteria; phylum Actinomycetota; class Actinomycetes; order Actinomycetales; family Micrococcaceae; genus Kocuria. The sequence goes on from NZ_CANMRA010000002.1 coordinate 159,378, forward strand.
CCGCCATCGCCGCCTACGTGCTCGGCCCCGGTCTGGGCGGCTTCATCTTCTCCGGCCTCTCGCGGCTCGGGGGCGCGAACTCCTTCGCGTCGGTCGTCACCGGCGTCGTCGCCGTCATCGTCGTCGCACTCATCCTGGACGGGCTGCTCGTGCTGCTCGGCCGACTCACCACATCGCGAGGTATCCGTGTCTGACTCCGTGACCACCACCAGCACCGACTCCTCCGTCACCGGGGCCCGGATCCTGCTGGAGAACGTCTCCAAGCGCTACCCCGGGCAGGCCCGGGCCGCGGTCGACGGCCTCACGCTGGAGATCCCCGCGGGCAGCATCGTCATGCTCGTGGGCCCCTCCGGGTGCGGGAAGACGACCACGCTGAAGATGATCAACCGGCTCATCGAGCCCACCGACGGGCGGATCGTCATCGACGACCAGGACGTGACCTCGATGAACGGCGACGAGCTGCGCCGCGGCATCGGCTACGTGATCCAGGCCGGCGGGCTGTTCCCGCACATGAGCGTGGCCACCAACATCGGCATGGTCCCCAAGATGCTCGGCTGGGACCGCAAGCGCATCGCCGCGCGGGTGGACGAGCTCCTCGAGCTCGTCTCCCTCGACCCCGCCGTCTACCGCGACCGGTACCCCCGGGAGCTCTCCGGCGGGCAGCAGCAGCGGGTCGGCGTCGCCCGGGCCCTGGCCGCGGACCCGCCCGTGCTGCTCATGGACGAGCCGTTCGGCGCCGTGGACCCCATCACCCGCCAGCGGCTCCAGGACGAGCTCATCAACATCCAGCACGAGCTGCAGAAGACCATCGTGTGCGTGACCCACGACTTCGACGAGGCGGTCAAGCTCGGCGACTGGATCGCCGTCTTCGACGAGGGTGCCCGGATCGTCCAGTACGACGCCCCCGAGCGGATCCTGGCCGAGCCGGCCGACGAGTTCGTGGAGGACTTCATCGGCTCGGGCGCGGGCCTCAAGCAGCTCACCCTCACCCGGGTCCGGGAGGTGGACCTCGTCCCCGCGGTGACCACCCGTCCCGGCGAGGACGTCCGGGCGGTGCTCGGGCGGATCGACGAGGCGGGCACCCGCGACGTGGTCGTCGTCGACGACCGGGACCGGCCGCTGTCCTGGCCCTCCCGCCGGCAGCTGGAGCGCTTCGACACCGTCCCCGACGAGCGCAACGAGCGCCTGCCGCTGGTCGGCACGGGCGCCACCCTCAACGACGCGCTGGACACGATGCTCGTCTCCAGCACGGGGGCCGCGCTCGTCGTGGGGGCGCGGGACCGGTTCGAGGGCGTCATCTACGTCGAGACCGTCATGGCCGCGATCACCGAGGCCCGCCGGGCCGTGGCCGCGGAGGGCGCGCCCCTCGGCCACAACACGGGGGAGATGCCCGCGGTGAGCACGAACTCAGGAGGCGGGGACCGATGAGCACGCAGACCGAGCGCCCCGCCGACGCGGAGCAGGACCCCGGCGACGCCCCGGCGTCCCGCCCGTCCCCGGCCGACACGGACCAGCGCACCTGGAAGGGTCTGCTCCTGCAGCTCCTGGCGATCCTCGTGGCGCTGGGACTGCTCGTGCTGTGGCTGTCCACGGCCGAGCTGACGGAGACGGAGGCCGTGACCCTGAGCCCCGACTCGCTGTGGAACTACACCGTGGAGCACCTGCAGCTCACGGTCGTGGCCACCGTGGTGGTCCTGCTCATCGCGATCCCGGTGGGCATCCTCCTGACCCGCAAGCCGCTGCGCTTCCTCACCGGCCCGGTGATCGCGCTGGCGAACATCGGCCAGGCCGCCCCGGCGGTGGGCCTCATCGTCCTGTTCGCCTTCTGGTTCGGCTTCGGCTTCCAGGCGGCCGTGGTCGCGCTGATCGTCTACGCGATCCTGCCCGTCCTGAAGAACACCATGGTCGGCCTCGACGGCGTGGACCGCAGTCTCGTCGAGGCCGGGCGCGGGATGGGGATGAGCGCCGTCTCGGTCCTGTTCCGTGTCGAGCTGCCCCTGGCCGTGCCCGTCATGCTGGCCGGCGTGCGCACCGCCCTGATCCTGGTGGTCGGCACCGCGACCCTGGCCACGTTCGTCAACGGCGGTGGGCTCGGTCTGCTGATCACCACCGGGGTCAACCTCAACCTCGTGCGGGTGCTGATCGCCGGCTCGATCCTCGTGGCGCTGCTCGCGCTCGCCATCGACTGGATCGGCCGCGTGGTGGAGCACGTCGCGCGCCCGAAGGGACTGCGATGAGAACCTCCCGTGCCGCCGGCGGCGTCCTGCTGCTCTCCTGCGCCGGCCTGCTCCTGACCGGTTGCGGGCTCGAGCCCTCCACCGCCTACGTCCCCGCCGCCGAGCCCGGCTCCATCGAGCCCATCGAGGGCGCCGAGGACACGGAGGTGCGGGTGACGTCCAAGAACTTCACCGAGCAGCTCATCCTCGGCAAGATCGGGGTGCTCGCCATGGAGGCCGCGGGCTTCGAGACCGAGGACATCACCAACGTGCCCGGCTCCCAGCCCGTGCGCGAGCTCATGCTCACCGGGGACGCCGACCTCACCTTCGAGTACACCGGCACGGCGTGGCTGACGTACATGGGCAACGAGACCGGCATCCCGGACCAGCAGGAGCAGTGGCAGGCCGTGCGCGAGGCCGACCTCGACAACGGGCTGACGTGGGGCGAGCCGGCATCGCTGAACAACACCTACGCCATGGCCGTGCGGTCCGAGTACGCGGAGGCCAACGACCTGGAGACGGTCTCGGACATCGCGACCCTGCCGGTGGCCGAGCGGACGTTCTGCGTCGAGTCCGAGTTCAACTCCCGCAGCGACGGGCTCACGCCCATGCTCGCCCACTACGACCTGGACCGCGGCAGCGAGGTGCCGGAGGACAACATCGGCATCTACGACACCGGCGCCATCTACTCGGCCACGGACGACGGGGAGTGCAACTTCGGCGAGGTCTTCTCGACGGACGGCCGCATCCCGGCGCTCGACCTCACCGTCCTCGAGGACGACCGGCAGTTCTTCCCCGCCTACAACGCGGCACCGGTCTACAACACCGAGGTGCTGGAGGAGTTCCCGCGGATGGAGGAGGTCATGGAACCGATCTCCGCGGCGCTCACCGACGACGTCATGCAGGAGCTCAACCGGCAGGTGGACGTCGAGGGACGGGACCCGGCCGACGTCGCCTACGAGTGGATGCTCTCCGAGGGGTTCATCGTCGAGCCCTGAGTCCCGCTGCGCACCGGCCCGTCCTGCTCCGGCTCGCACAGGCCCAGCAGTCGGGCCGCCGCGGGGCGGGCCTCCCACTCCTCCTGCCACAGGGAGCGCGCCACCGCCTTGGAGACGGCCTGCGGGGAGATGCCGAGCTCGGCGGCCACGACCTTCTGCTGGCCGCGGGCCCCGGGCACGAGCAGGTCGACCACGCGCCACTCCGCGTCGCTGCGCTCCGCCACGATCCGGCCCAGCAGCCGCAGCACGGCCTGCGCCTGCGCCGCGGCCGGCTCGTCGTCGGCGGCGACGTGCACCGGCACCCGCCCGGCGGCGGCCTCGGCGGCGCGGCGCCCGTGCACCGTCCCGGGGCCGTCGGCGCGCAGCCCCGTCCGGCCCTCCGGGTCGGTCGCGGTCTCGAGCCGGACCGGTCCCACCCCGACCCCCACGCTCCAGGCCCCGCCGCGCAGCCCGGCGAGCACGGCCGCGACCGCCGCGCCGGGCTCGGCGGTGATGCCCTGGACCGCGTGCGCCCGGGCACGCTGGAACGGCACCACGGTCTCGAGGTCCGCGAGGCGGCGCAGGAGGCCGGGCACGAGGTCGCCCGCCTCGCGGCGGCGCTGCTCCAGGGTCACGACGTACACGGTCCCAGTATCGGGCACGGGGGCCGCCGGGGAGCGGGGGCGCGGCGGGGACTCACTCCCAGAACCGCGGTTCGATGTCGACGCCCTGCACGAGGAGCTCGTCCTCCAGGGGCTCCCGGCACACCACCGGCAGGCGCAGGCAGCCGATCCGGTCGTCGGGGCCGAAGTAGGCCGTGAGCCGGTCGAAGCCCTGCCGGAACGGCGCCAGCTCCTTGGCCGTGGCGGCGACCTCCGCCAGGTCGGCGTCGGAGCCGAGCACCCAGAAGGAGTCCGGGTCGGTCAGCTGGAGCAGTCCCACGGGCGCCCCGGCGTCGTTGTTCTCGGTGCCGGCCCAGCCGGGGGCCCGCAGCCACCCGCCCGGTGCCGCCGCGCCGAGGGCCGGCGCCAGGGGATCGTACTCCCACGCCCGGGCCCGCTGCAGCCACCCCGGCGGGACCGGGAGGTAGAGGGGGCCGTCGAGGTCCACGGGCCACCGGGCGGCGGCGAACGCCCCGGCGTCCACACGGTCCCAGAACTGCTCCGCGGTGAGGTCGGTGCCCACGCTGTTGAGCGCCGCCCCGGGGTCCTCCTGCCGCATGCCGTGCCAGTAGGTCGGGCGGGTCGGGACCTCGGCGCGCCGCAGCAGGGCGTCCAGCTCCTCCAGGTGGGCCGGCTCCCCGAGCACCACCGTCCTGGACTCGAAGTGCAGGACGTAGGGCACGCGCTCGGGGCTCACGGCAGCCCCGCGGACCGTCCGCGGCGGCACAGCCGCGTGAAGCGGCCGAGCACCTGCAGCGCCTCCGGGGTGGCGGGCAGATAGTCCGTCAGGGCGGGGGAGCGCACCAGGACGGCGCACCACTGCCCCCGGGAGACCGCCACGTTGAGCCGGTTGGGCGAGAGCAGGAACTCCATCCCGCGCGGTCCGTCGGCGGCGGAGGCGGCCATCGACACGATCACCACGGGGGCCTCCTGGCCCTGGAACCGGTCGACGGTCCCCACGCGGACCCCGCCGCCCTCCTCGTCCCGCAGCCCCGCGGCGGTGAGCTCACGGCCGATCAGCTCGACCTGGGCGTTGTACGCGGCCACCACGAGCACGTCCTCGGGCCTCAGCGCCGCGGGGGAGGCTCCCGGGCCGGAGCGCCACGGCGTCCCGACGAACTCGTGGACCAGCTCCACGACGCGCCGTGCCTCCTCGGGCGACGCCGTGCGGTTGCCGGTGTGCTCGACGTGGCAGGTGCGCAGGCCCGGGGCCACGCCGGTGAGCTCGCGGCGGCCCGCGGCCGGGGCGGACCCGAGCCGCCCGGCGTAGGACAGCTCGGAGACCGGCTCGCACAGGGCCGGGTGCATCCGCCAGGTGCGGTCCAGGAAGTAGCCGTGCTCGGCGGGCAGCGTGGGCGCCCCGTGGGAGAGCCAGCCCAGCGCCGACTCGTCCACGGGCAGGGGGTGGGTGCCCTGGGAGACCTGCGGCAGCTGCTGCGGGTCGCCCAGCAGCAGCAGGCGCCGCGCGGCGCGGGACACGGCCAGGGTGTTGGCGAGCGAGTACTGCCCGGCCTCGTCGACGACGAGCAGGTCCAGGGCCTCGTCCTCGAGGTTCCCGGCGTTGGAGAAGTCCCACGCGGTGCCGCCGACCACGGCGCCGCCGTCCGCGAGGAACGCGGCGAAGTCCTTCCCCGGCACGTCGCGCCACGGCACCTCCCGGTCCGCGGCCCGGGAGGAGGACGGCTTCTTGCCGACGCGCTCGGGGGCGACCCCGCCCTTCTCGAGCACCCCGGTGAGGAGGTTTTCGACGACGGCGTGGGACTGCGCCACCACGCCGATCCGCCAGCCGGCCTCCACGAGCCGGCCGATGACGTGGGAGCCGAGGAACGTCTTGCCGCTGCCCGGGGGGCCCTGGACGGCGAGGAAGCTGCGGTCGAGGGAGCGCAGGGCCCGGACCACCGCGTCGATCGTGCCGTCGGGACCCTCGTGCGGGCGGGGCAGGGGGCCGCCGTCCGCCGGCCGCGGCGCCCGTCGCCGGAGCAGCTCGAGGCCGGGCTGCTCGGGCAGTCCCGGCAGGGTGCCGGCCGTGCGCGCGGCGAGGTCCTGCAGCGATTCCTCGAGGGAGCGCGTGGCGATCGGCCGGGCCGGGCCCAGCGCGATCGGCAGCTCCGCCCAGGGCTCGGGGGCCGGGCCGTCCCTCGGCTTCTTCAGCCGTTCCCGCACCGTGAGCACCGCCGTGCCGTCCTCGTGCTCCTCGAGGTCCTCGAGCACGGCGGTCCAGTCCCCGGCCCGGCCGCTGCCGCGCGGCGCGGCGTCCTCGGCCAGGTGCGCGGGCACGGGGGCCCCGTACATCAGGAACAGCCCGGGAGTGCCCGGCTTCGGGGTCGAGCCCTCGCCGAAGCGGCCCGCGAGGCGCAGCAGCCTGGTGGGGGCGGCACTGGCGCGCTTGGCCGGGTCCTTCGCCCAGTCCTCGAGCACCTCGGCGCGCTGGGCCACGAACACGTCGCGGGTGTCCTCCCAGTCCTCGACGGGGCCCTCGAGCCGGTCGAAGTGGGACCACCAGTACTGCTTGCGCTCGCGCCGGTGGTAGCCGGTGGCGGAGGCGACCATCGCGACGGCCGTGCGCTGCTCCTCCGTCAGGGCGTCCCGGGCCTCCGGGTCCTCCAGGAACGCGTGCAGTCGCTGCTCGGCCCCGGTCATCCCGGCGTCCGGCGGCTCCTGCGGCAGCTCGAGCGGATCCTGGACGGGGCGCGGCGGGTGGTCCGCCGGGTCCGGGGAGATCCCGGCGAGGCCCAGCAGCCAGTCCCGGAGCCGGAGGGTCGAGAGGCAGTCGTACTCGTTGTAGTCGGCGATCCCGGCCAGCAGCCGCTGCGCGGCGTCCTCCCGCCCGGCCTCCCGGGCCGTGCACCAGTCCGCGTAGGCGACCACCGACGCGCCGGCGTCCACGACGTCGCCGGCGCGCAGGTGCTCGCCCATGTAGAGCGGCTCCAGCTTCTTGATGGAGTACGAGCTCTCCGACAGCCGCAGGCTTCCCCGCACGGTGTCGTAGAGGTCCACCAGGACGTTCTCGCGCAGCAGCTCGTCCACGGCGTCCTCGCCCACCGCGTGCACGAGCGAGAGCCGGCGCAGGGCGGCCTTCTCGTAGTTGGCGTAGTGGTACACGTGCATCCCGGGGAACCGCGCGCGGCGCTCGGCCACGTAGTCGAGGAACGCCCGCAGCGCCTCCCGCTCCTGGGCCCGGGAGTGCGCCCAGAACGGACGGAAGACGGGCTCGGCGCCGGGTGCGGGGGGCTGCTCGACGACGCCGAAGAGGTACTCGAGCCCCCAGGACGTCGGGTCCTCGGGGTCCTGCCACAGCGGATCGCCCTCGAAGTCGAAGAACACGTCCCCCGGGTCCGGGGCCGGCAGCCGCCGCACCGGCTCCGTGGCGGTGACCCGGTAGGCGATCCGGCGGGTCCCTCCGTCCTTCGGGTACTCGACCGCGCCGTCCTCCCCGCCCCGGCCGGTCTGCATCGCCGCCTGGTCGCGCAGCCGCCGCACCGCGGCGGGGAGCCCCCGCTCCGCCAGCACCGCGAGCTCGTCGACGGTGCGCACCCCGTGCCGGTCGCGCAGCGTGCGGCGCATCCGCACGGACAGCCCCGCCGTCAGCAGCAGGTCCCGGTGCTCGGCGACCGCCCGGGCGCAGTGCTCGCACCGGCCGCACCGGGCGACGTCGTCGTCCTGCCAGTCCACGGGGGCCGTCCGCGCCCGGTGCGCGGCGGCGGCCGCGACGAAGCGCTCCCGGCGCTCGCGGTAGACCGCCAGGTGCTCGGAGACGGGGAAGACCGCCTCCCGCTGGTCGCCGAGGACCAGGGTGACCTCGGGCGCCACGTCCACGCCGGCCCGTTCGAGCTGGTCGGCGTAGGCGGCGAGCTGGAGCAGGGCGGTGACCTTGGCATGCCGGGCGAGCTTGGTGTCGTGCACCGCGTACGCGCCGTCCGGCCGGCGGACGAGGAAGTCGGCGCGGCCGTGGAAGGCGCCGTCGAAGAAGGAGGCCTGGAAGACGACGTCCGCACCGGCGCGCAGGGCGCCCAGGGACTCGGCGTGCTTGGCCGTCAGCTCGTCCCGGTCCATCCGCCGGGCCGGCTCGACCTCGTGCACGCCCCGTCCGGTCGTCGCGTCCCAGGGGCCGAACGCCTCCCGGTGGGCGGCCAGGACCCGGAGCTCGTGGGCGTCGCCCAGCTCGGCCGTGCGGGCGAGCATCGCGTCCCGCTCCGGGGCCCGCCGGGGCGTCCGGCCCAGCTTCTCGTCCAGGACGCACAGGCTCGCGTAGGGGCACTCGGCCGCGCGCACCAGGTCGCTCGCGGAGAAGACGAGATCCGCCTCGGGGCCCAGCAGGAACATGCGCATCCTTCCGACGGCACCGGGTCCGTCCCGGGTCCGGGTCCATCGAACCACAGGGACCGGACGTCACAAGGAGGAGGACGAGGAGGACGGGCAGGAGGAGGACAAGGAGGGCGAGGGGGCGGGGAGGAACGGGGAGCGGGGATCGGCCGGCAGGTCCGAGGACCTGCCGGCCGACTCCCGGCGGACCGGCAACCGGCCCGCCGGGATGGACCGGGAGAGATCGTGGGGATGCGGCGCGGGTGGGGGGACCCCCGCCGCCACCGGGCACCTCGCGGGTGCGCTCCGGCGACCTCGATCCCGGTCGGCGGCCCGGATGCCGATGGGGGGATGCATCCTGGGGCCGTCGGGCCGGCTGAGCCGGCCGCTCCCAATATAACGAAATTCATGGATTCTCTGTAGGGCGCCCGTCACGTCGCGTCGCGTTCCTGCACCCCGGCACCCCGGCACCCGCACGCGCAGGGGCCGGGGACCGTCCGGTCCCCGGCCCCTGCCGTCGCGCCCGTCCGCTCAGTCGGTGGACGCGGCCTTCTCCTCGGCCTCGGCGGCCGACTCGTAGTGGGACTGCTCGAAGCGCTCGCGGGCCTCCTCGACGAGGCGCTCCGCGGTCTCCCGGCCCTCCCAGCCCTCGCCCTTGACCCACTTGTTGGGCTCGAGGTCCTTGTAGCGCTCGAAGAAGTGCTGGATCTCCTTGAGCTTGAACTCGTCGATGTCGTCCAGGCCCTGGATGTGGTCGTAGCGCTTGTCCGTGGACACGCAGAGGATCTTCGCGTCCCCGCCGGCCTCGTCGTTCATGTTGAACACGGCGATGGGGCGGGACTCCACGAGCACGCCCGGCACGATCTCGAAGTCCAGGAGCACGAGTGCGTCCAGCGGGTCGCCGTCCTCGCCCAGGCTGTCCTCGAAGTAGCCGTAGTGGGCGGGGTACTGCATCGACGTGAACAGGACGCGGTCCAGGCGGAGGCGGCCGGTCTCGTGGTCGATCTCGTACTTGACGCGCGATCCCCGGGGGATCTCGATGGTGACGTCCAACTCCATGGTGTTTCTCCTCGTGCTGGGAAGGCCTGTAAGGGCCGGGAAGGGCTGACAGCGGCCGAGCACGGCCGCACCACCCGGTGGGGTGGGGCAGATCCGACACCCACGATAGCGGCGGCCCCGCGGGCGGCGGTAACCGTCCGGGCCGGGGCCGCGCCGGTCCGGGACCCGCGCAGGAGCCTCCGCGGGGCGGCGGCGCGGGCCACAATGGGGGCATGAGCAGACCCCGACGCCACGGTCCCCCCGCCGGGCAGCGGCGGCCGCGGGCCCGCGGCGGCCGTGGTCACCGCGCCCTGACGGCGCTGCTCGCCACCGGCTGCCTGGGCGTGGCGGGCTGGCTGCACCCCCACTGGGCCCCCGCGCTGGGCCTCGGCGGCGACGACCTCCCGGCCGCCCGCGTCCTCCCGGCGCAGGCACCCGTCCCGGACGGGGCCGTTCCGCCCGACCCGGACGCCCCCGTCCCCGGTGCCGGGGAAGTGGCCGCGGCGGTGGACCCCGCGCTCGCCGGCGCTCCCGCGGGGCGGCGATCCGTCCTCGTGGCCGACGCCCTCACCGGGGCCGCGCTGCTCGAGCGGGAACCGGACGTGCCGCTGGTCCCCGCCTCCAACCAGAAGCTCGTCACCGCGCTGTCCCTGTTCACCCACGCCGATCCCCGTCAGCGGCTGCGCACCGCGGTGGTCCAGGGGCAGGAGCCGGGAACGGTCGTGCTGGTGGCCGGCGGGGACACCCTGCTGAGCCCGGGCCGGTCCGACCCGGACGCCGTGCTGGGCCGCGCCGGGGTCCGGACCCTGGCGGAGGCGACGGCCCGGGCCCTCGCCGGGCGCGGGTCCGCCGGGCCCACCACCGTGCGGTGGGACACGAGCCTGTTCACCGGACCGGCCGTCAACGAGACCTGGGCCGCGGGCGACGTCGCGGCGGGGCAGATCGGGCCGGTCTCGCCCATGGCGTTCTGGTCCCACCGCGTGCCCGCGGGCGAGGGGCCGTCGGCCGAGCGGCCCGAGGACGCGGCACGGGACGTCGCCGAGGTCTTCGCGACCGAGCTCGCGGCACGGCTCGCCGCGCACGGGGTGCCCGGGCCCGTTCCCGAGGTCGCGCCCGGCCGGGCGCCGCAGGGGGCGGCCGAGCTGGCCGCCGTCGAGTCCGCGACCCTCGCGGAGCAGGCCGAGCTCATGCTGGAGGACTCCGACAACCACCTCGCCGAGGTCCTCTCGCGGCTCGCGGCCCGGGCGGCGGACCGGCCCGCGAGCATCGCCGGCGGCCGCGCCGCCGCGGCCGAGGCACTCGAGGCGCAGGACGTCGGCGCGGCCGGCGTGGAGCTCGCCGACGCGTCCGGGATGTCCCTGGCCAACCGGCTCCCGGCCCGCGCGCTCGAGGGCGTCGTGCGGGCCATGGTCACCGACCCCACGGGAGCGCTGACCCCGGGCGCCCGGGCCCTGCCGGTGGCCGGCGGCAGCGGGACCCTCGCCTGCCGGTTCGACGACGACGCCGAGCGCCCCGGGCGCGGCCTGGCGCGGGCGAAGACGGGCACGCTGAACTCCGTGGTCTCCCTCAGCGGCCACGTCACCACGGGCGGGGGGCGGCTGCTGACGTTCTCCGTGGTGCTCAACGAGGTCACCGACCCGGCCGCGGCCCGGGACGCCGTGGACCGGGCGGTGGCTGCCCTGGCCCGACTGTGACGGGCGGCACCGTGTGCTCCCAGGCGCGTGTGGTTGCATGAGGCCATGAGCGCAGCACAACGACCGCCGGAGACGGAGGCGCCCGGGATCGTCCGGTGGGACCTCGCGGCCTCCGCCGCCGCCCGGCTCACCCCGCCGGGGCCGAGGATGTCCGCCCGGGCCATGCAGGCGGCCGTGGCCTCCATGCGCCGCCACGCCGAGGCGTCGGTGGACCACGTCCACCGCATCACCGGTCTGGAGGCCGCGCGGGACCTGCGGGACTCCACCGTGCTGGTCGTGGACCGGGCCGGGTGGTCGAAGGCCAACGCCCAGGCCTTCCAGGTGCTCATGGAGCCGGCGGTGGAGGCCCTGCGCCGGCGCCGCCCGGAGCAGTTCGGCGCGGCCGCCACCGCGCTCGGCGGCACGGCCACCGCCATGGAGATGGCGGCGGTGCTCGGGTTCCTCTCGGCCAAGGTCCTCGGCCAGTACGACCCGTACGCCGGGCTGGTCTCCGCCGTGGCCGCGCAGCGGCACCCCGGCGGGCGGCTGATGCTCGTCGCGCCCAACATCCTCACGATCGAGCGGGAGCTCAACGTCGAGCCGGAGGACTTCCGGCTGTGGGTCTGCCTGCACGAGCAGACGCACCGCGTCCAGTTCGCGGCGGCCCCGTGGCTGCGGGAGCACATGATCGAGCAGATCAACGAGCTCGCGGACTCCCTCATGGGCCACGCCGAGACCCTCGGGGCGCGGCTCACGGAAGCGGTCCGGTCCCTGCCCGGGCGCGGCTCGGGGACCGAGGAGCCCAAGGCCTCACTCGGCGTGGTGGGCCTGCTCATGGGGAAGCGGGAGCGGGAGGTGCTCTCCCACCTCACCGCGGTGATGAGCCTGCTCGAGGGGCACGCGAACTTCGTGATGGACGGGGTGGACGCCTCCGTGGTGCCCTCCGTGAGGACGATCCGGCGGCGCTTCGAGCGCCGCTCCGAGCTGCAGGGCAGCCTCGACCGCTTCGTCCGGCGCCTGCTCGGGATGGACGCGAAGATGCGCCAGTACAGCGACGGCCAGCGGTTCGTCTCGACCGTGGTGGAGACCGTGGGGCTGGAGCGGTTCAACCGCATCTGGGAGGCCCCGGGGCACCTGCCCACGGAGGCCGAGATCCACGCCCCCGAGCGCTGGATCGAGCGCGTGCTGGGGCCGGCCGCCCCGCTCCGCCCGGCCGTCCGTGCGCCGGAACCGCCGAAAATGTGGTAGAGAACACGCACCCCCGTTTGACATGCAGATTCATAGACATGACGACCGGGGGATCCGGTCGATGAGTTCTCGGTCACAGCGCGACACGCGGTAGGTCGGATCACCATTGTGTGACAAGATTTTTACGTGAGCACAGAGAATATCGAACAGCAGGTCAAGCTGTACGGCCAGCCCCTGTCGGAGCGCTTCGGCACGGTCGTGCAGGCCTACGGCATCACGCAGCGGCGGTTGGCCGAGGTCCTCGGCCTCTCCGCTCCCATGCTGTCGCAGCTCAACAGCGGCCGCCGGATCAAGATCGGCAACCCGGCGGTCTACGAACGCCTGGTCATGCTGGAGCAGCGCATCGGCGCCCCGGAGATCGAGGAGACCCTCGCGGCGGTCGAGGCGTCCCAGCCGGTGCTGTCCACCACGCAGATCCAGGCGGGCATCCACAGCGAGACCAACGCCGTGGCGGCCCTGGCGCACGTGGTCCCGCGGCACGAGCTGGAGGCCGCCCTGGACCTGCTCGGCGAGACCGCCCCGACCCTCGCCAAGGTCGTGCGCCTGGCCGTGCGGGAGTCGCAGAACCAGCAGGCCGCGAGCGACCGCGAGGACGCCCGCCGGTGACCCAGTTCGCCCGCCGCGGCCGACTGTCCCCGGACGTCGCCGCGGGGCGGCGCCGTGTGCTCGACTCCGTCCGGCAGCACGTCCCCCGGGCGCCCGGGGATCTCCCGCTCGTGCTGGTCGCGTGCAGCGGCGGCCCCGACTCCCTCGCGCTGGCCGCCGTGGCGGCCCACTTCGCCCGGCGCGGCACGCTGCGCGTGGGCGCGGTGGTGGTCGACCACGGCCTGCAGGAGGACTCCGCGGCGGTCGCGGCCCGCACCGCCCGCACGCTCGAGCAGACCGGGCTGGCCCCCGTCGTCGTCACCGCCGTGACCGTGCGCCGGGACGCGGGCGGACCCGAGATGGCGGCCCGCACCGCCCGCTACGCGGGCATCGCGGAGGTCGTGGGCCGCACGGGCGCCGCCGCCGTGCTGCTCGGGCACACCCTGGACGACCAGGCGGAGTCCGTCCTGCTGGGCCTCGCCCGCGGCTCCGGCACCCGCTCGCTGGCCGGGATGCCGCCCGTGCGCGAGCTCGACGGCGTCACCTACCTGCGCCCGTTCCTCGACCTCTCCCGCGCCCGGACCCTGCAGATCTGCGCGGCCGAGCAGCTCGAGCCGTGGCACGACCCCACGAACCGGGACACCACCCTGATGCGCTCCCGGGTCCGCCACCGCGTGCTGCCGCTGCTGGAGGAGGAGCTCGGCCCCGGCCTGGCCCGCGCCCTGGCCCGGTCCGCGGCGATCCTCGGCCCGGACGCGGACTACCTCGAGAGCGCGGCGGGCGAGCTGCTCGAGCGCGCCCGCGCCGCGGCCCCGGAGGTGCCCGGCTCCCTGGTCCTCGACCTCGCGACGCTGCGGGCGTCGCACCCCGCGCTGCGCCGCCGCGCCCTGTCGGCCGCCGTGGTCGCCGCCGGCGGGCAGACCCCGGCCTACGAGCGGCTCGGCGCGCTGGACGAGTTCGCCGCCGGGCACGGCGCCGCGGGGCCCGTGCAGATGGCGGGTAAGGTGTCCGTGTGGCGCCGCCGCCCGACGGCGGGCACCCGTGGTCCGGGACACCTGGAGCTCGTCCGCCCGCGGCCCGCGGTCCCCGCGAGCGCCACCCGACCCGCATCCGCATCGTACGAGGAGCGCCGTGAAGGCTGAGGACGTCCAGGGGGATCTCACCGAGGTCCTGTACACCAAGGAAGAGATCGACACGAGGATCGCCGAGCTGGCGGCGGCCGTGGACGCCGACTACCGGGGCCGCGACGTCCTGCTCGTGGGCGTGCTCAAGGGTGCCGTGATGGTCATGGCCGACCTGTGCCGGGCGCTCCAGGGGCAGTACCCCATGGACTGGATGGCCGTGTCCTCCTACGGCTCCGGGACCAAGTCCTCGGGCGTGGTCCGCATCCTGAAGGACCTCGACACGGACCTCACCGGACGGGACGTGCTCATCGTCGAGGACATCATCGACTCCGGCCTGACGCTGTCCTGGCTGCGCGCCAACCTGGAGTCCCGCGGCACCGCCTCGGTGGAGATCTGCGCGCTGCTGCGCAAGCCCGAGGCGGCGAAGACCTCGATCGACGTCAAGTACGTGGGCTGGGACATCCCCAACGAGTTCGTCGTGGGCTACGGCCTCGACTACGCCGAGAAGTACCGCAACCTCGACTGCATCGCGACCCTGGCCCCCCACGTCTACGAGTGAGCCGGGGCTCCGGCGGTCGCGCCCCGGGCAGTTCCCGGACGGCTGTCCGCTGACAGGGAACTCCCGGCCCGTCCGGGGCGGGACCCGGAGTCCGGGCTGTACATTGTAGGTCTGCGTCCCCTGGACCCCCGGCCCTGGGCGGGCCCCGGCTCGAGGGGGCCGGACAACCATCCACGGGAGGATCAGCGGCTTGGCCACGGCGAAAAAACCCAACAACTTCTTCAGAGGACCCTGGTTCTGGGTCCTCCTGGCCGCTCTGATCCTGTTCCCCCTGGTGGGCACGCTCACCACGGGCTCCTCCGGGCGCGTCGACACCAATGTCGGGCTGCAGCTGCTCCGGGACGGCCAGGTCTCCGAGGCCAAGATCTACGACGGCCAGCAGAAGGTCGAGCTCCAGCTCGAGGAGGACCTCTCCCTCGACGGCCGGGACCTCGGGCGCAGCGTGGAGTTCTACTACGTCACCCCCCGCGGGGAAGAGGTCGTCGACGCGATGAACGCGGCGGACCTCGAGGGGTTCACGGACCAGCCCGTCGAGTCGAACTGGTTCACGAGCCTCCTCGGCTTCATGCTCCCGTTCCTGATCATCCTGGCCATCTTCTGGTTCGTGTTCTCCCGGATGCAGGGCGGCGGGTCCCAGGTCATGCGCTTCGGCCGCTCGAAGGCCAAGATGTTCGACAAGGACAACCCCACGGTGACCTTCGCGGACGTCGCCGGTGCCGACGAGGCCGTGCAGGAGCTCGACGAGATCAAGCAGTTCCTGGTGGAGCGCGAGCGCTTCACCGCCCTCGGCGCGAAGGTGCCCAAGGGCGTGCTGCTCTACGGCCCGCCCGGCACCGGCAAGACCCTGCTCGCGCGGGCGGTGGCCGGTGAGGCCGGCGTCCCGTTCTTCTCGATCTCCGGCTCCGACTTCGTGGAGATGTTCGTGGGCGTGGGCGCCTCGCGGGTGCGCGACCTGTTCCAGCAGGCCAAGGAGAACGCGCCCGCCATCATCTTCGTGGACGAGATCGACGCCGTGGGCCGCCAGCGCGGCGCGGGCATGGGCGGGGGCAACGACGAGCGCGAGCAGACCCTCAACCAGCTGCTCGTCGAGATGGACGGCTTCGACGCCACGACCAACGTCATCCTGATCGCCGCGACCAACCGCCCGGACGTGCTCGACCCGGCCCTGCTGCGCCCGGGGCGCTTCGACCGGCAGATCGGCGTGGACGCCCCGGACATGAAGGGCCGGCTGCAGATCCTCCGGGTGCACTCCCAGGGCAAGCCGCTCGCGGACAACGTGGACCTCGCCGCCGTGGCCAAGCGCACGCCCGGCTTCACGGGCGCGGAGCTCGCCAACGTGATGAACGAGGCGGCGCTGCTGACCGCCCGCTCCCACGCCCAGCTCATCGACGACCGCGCCGTGGACGAGGCCATCGACCGCGTGATCGCCGGCCCGCAGAAGCGCAGCCGGATCATGAAGGAGCTCGAGCGCAAGGTCACCGCCTACCACGAGGGCGGGCACGCGCTCGTGGCCGCGGCGCTGCGCAACACGGACCCGGTCACGAAGATCACGATCCTGCCCCGCGGCCGGGCCCTGGGCTACACCATGGTCATGCCCATGGACGACAAGTACTCGACCACCCGCAACGAGCTGCTCGACCAGATGGCCTACGCCATGGGCGGGCGCGCGGCGGAGGAGATCGTGTTCCGGGACCCCTCCACCGGCGCGTCCAACGACATCCAGAAGGCCACCGACACGGCCCGCAAGATGGTCACCCAGTACGGCATGAGCGCCCGCGTGGGCTCGATCAAGCTCGGCGGGGACAGCTCCGAGCCGTTCCTCGGCCGGGACGCCGCCGGCTCCGGCCGGGAGTACTCCGAGCGCACCGCCGGGATCGTGGACGAGGAGGTGCGGGCCCTGCTGGAGCAGGCCCACGACGAGGCGCACGCGATCCTGATGGACAACCGTCCCGTCCTCGACCGGCTCGCCCTCGAGCTGCTCGAGAAGGAGACGCTCAACGAGGCGCAGATCGCCGACATCTTCCACGACATCCGCAAGCGGGACCTGCGGCCCGTGTGGCTGTCCAAGGACACCCGCCCGCTCTCCGAGGACCCGCCCGTGGTCACGCAGGCCGAGCGGGAGGAGGCCCGCCGGATCCACGCCCAGGACCCCGCCACGCTGGCCCCGCAGGACCAGGCGGCCGCCGCCAACCCGGAGCACCCCCTCGAGGTCCCCGAGCGCGGGCACTCGGTGCCGCCGGAGGAGGGCGCGGGCTCCTCGAGCACCGCAGGAAACACCGCCAGGAACACCGCCGGGAACACCGCCGGGAACACCGCGGGGACCGACCCGGGGAGCACCCCGGGGTCCGGCACGGACTGAGCCGGGCCTAGGATGGAGCGACAGCCGGTCGCGTCCGCCGACTCCCGTTCCGCCCGGCAGACCCGGCCGATCCCGAAGGAGGGCGCGTTGCCCCACGAGGCCCGCACGAAGCAGACGACCGCGCACGACCCCCGCGCGGAGGCGTTCGAGCCGCCGTACCCCGACCCGGCCCCCGCGCTGGAGGCCGGTGCCGGGGCGGTGGACCAGCCGCGTGTCGCGGCGGCCGTGCGGGAGCTGCTGCTGGCCATCGGCGAGGACCCCGACCGGGACGGCCTCCAGGGCACCCCGGGGCGCGTGGCGCGGGCCTACGCGGAGATGTTCGCGGGGCTGCACCAGGACCCCGCCGAGGTGCTCGGGACCACCTTCGACATCGGCCACTCCGAGATGGTCCTCGTGAAGGACATCGCCTTCTACTCGACCTGCGAGCACCACCTCGTCCCGTTCCACGGGCACGCGCACGTGGGCTACATCCCCGGCCACGACGGGATGGTCACCGGTCTGAGCAAGCTGGCCCGCCTCGTGGACCTCTACGCGCGCCGGCCCCAGGTCCAGGAGCGGCTGACCACCCAGATCGTCGAGGCGATCGTGGAGCACCTCCAGCCGGCCGGCGTGATCGTGGTGATCGAGTGCGAGCACCTGTGCATGTCGATGCGCGGGGTGCGGAAGCCGGGCGCGAAGACCGTCACCTCGGCCGTGCGCGGTCAGCTCCGCGAGACCGCCACCCGCGCCGAGGCCATGAGCCTCATCCTGGGGCGCTGAGCGCGTGACCGGCCCCCACCGCACCGACTCCGCGCACCGGCCCTCCGGCTGGGGCGCCTTCGAGGGCCTGCCCACCGGACGCACCCTGGTCATGGGCATCCTCAACGTCACCCCCGACTCCTTCAGCGACGGCGGGGAGCACGCCGGGCACGAGGCCGCGATCGCCCACGGGCTGCGCATGATGGCCGAGGGCGCCGACATCGTGGACGTCGGGGGCGAGTCCACCCGGCCCGGCTCCGAACGGATCGCCCCCGCCGAGGAGAGGCGCCGGATCCTGCCCGTGGTCGAGGCCCTCGCCGCCGCGGGGGCGGTGCTCAGCGTCGACACGCTCCACGCCGGGACCGCCGAGGCCGTCCTGGACGCCGGGGCGCACATCGTCAACGACGTCTCGGGGCTGGCCGTCACCCAGGACATGATCGACCTGGTCGCCGAGCGGCAGGCGCCCTACGTCCTCATGCACGCCCGGGGCCTGCCCGACGTGCAGGACTCCCGGGCCGTCTACGACGACGTCGCCGGGGAGGTGCTCGGGGAGCTCGAGGCGCTGGCGGGGCGCTGCCTGGCCGCCGGCCTGGCCCCCGGGAAGCTGATCCTGGACCCCGGGCTGGGCTTCGACAAGCGGGGGCCGCAGAACTGGGAGCTGCTCCGGGCGCTGCCGCGCTTCGCGGCCACCGGCCACAAGGTGCTCGTGGCCGCGTCCCGCAAGCGCTTCCTCGGAGCCATGCTCGAGCAGGACGGGGTCCCGCGCCCGGCCGCCGGGCGGGACGCGGCGACGGCCGCGATCAGCGCGCTGTCCGCCCACGCCGGCGCGTGGTGCGTGCGCGTCCACGACGTGCGCCCGAGCGCCGACGCCGTGGCCGCCGCGCACGCCTGGCGCGGCGTGGAGCCGGCCCTGCTGCGTCCCGGCGCGGACGCCGCCGTGCTGCCGGCGGGATCCCCCGGAGCGGACCGGTGAACCGGGTGCCGCACGAGGGCGCGGACGCCGCCCGCATGCGCGCCGGGGAACGGGCGGGCCGCCAGCACGTCCCGGCGTCCTCCACACGGTCCCCCGACCGCCGCGACCGGATCAACCTCCTGGGCGTCGGCGCGGTGGGCTACCACGGGGTCTTCGACCAGGAGAAGCGCAGCGGGCAGCCCTTCTTCGTGGACCTGGTCATGTACCTGGACCTGGCCGCGGCGGGGGCCTCCGACGACGTCACCCTGACCGCCCACTACGGCGAGGTCGCCGAGGAGGTGCGGGACATCGTCATCGGCCCCAGCGTCAACCTGCTCGAGACCCTCGCCGACCGCATCGCCCGGCGGCTGCTCCACCGCTTCCCGCTCGAGGCGATCGAGGTCACCGTGCACAAGCCCAAGGCGCCCATCGAGGTGACGTTCTCCGACGTGTCCGTCACGATCTACCGGGAGCGCTGACGTGGGCACCCTGGCCGTCCTCGCCCTCGGCGCCAATCTCGGCGACCGGGAGGCCACCCTGCGCCGGGCCGCCCACGACCTGGCCGCGCACCCGCGGATCACGCTGACCCGCGCCTCGCCCATAGTGCGCTCCAAGCCGGTCGGCGGCCCGGCCGGACAGGGGGACTACCTCAACGCCGTCGTCGAGGTGGACACCGACCTGAGCCCATTCGGGCTGCTCCGGGCGTGCCAGGAGGTGGAGGAGCGCCACCACCGGACCCGCACCCAGCGGTGGGGGCCGCGCACCCTCGACGTCGACATCGTCGTCTACGGTGACCTCCACCTGGACGAGCCGGAGCTCACCGTGCCCCACCTGCGCGCCGCCACCCGCGCGTTCGTGCTCGTGCCCTGGGCCCTCATGGACCCCGGCGCGACGCTCGAGGGGCGCAGCGTCGCCGAGCTGGCCCGCCGGGCGGGCGACCTCGGCGGCCTCGGGCCCGACACGACCCCCCTGCTCGGCGAGGTCCCCGCCCCCGGCGGGGACGGGGACTGAGGAGGAGCCGCCGTGCACGTGCTCACGGTCCCGGCGCTGCTGATGTGCGCCGCCGCCGCCGGCGCCGTCGGCTGGACCGCCAACCGGCTGTCCACGGGGGCGGGCGGCCCGCTGCTGATCCTCCCGTGGGCCTCGCTCGCGGCCCTCGCCGCCGTGGCCGCCGCGCTGCTGGTGCTCGGCGTGCGGGTCAAGCGCCACCAGGAGGGTGCGCATCCCGAGCGCTTCGACCCGCTGATCGCGGCCCGCACCGCGGCCGGCGCGCAGGCGGTGGCCTGGGCGGGGGCGATGCTGACGGGCTGGCACGCCGCCGTCGCCGTCGAGCAGCTCGCCCTCGTGTCCGTGCGCTCCGAGCAGGGTCCGCTGTGGGCCAGCCTGGTCCACGCCGGGGCCGGGCTCGTGCTCGTCGTGGTGGGCTGGATCGTGGAGGGCTTCTGCAAACTGCCGCCGGATGATCCCGACGCGGAGGAGGGCGCCGAGTACCGTAGGGGACGGCAGAAGGAGCTCCCCGAGGGAGAAGGTGGTTATGCCCGAGAGATCCGCCCACGGGCCCGT
Source organism: uncultured Kocuria sp. (assembly GCF_947500125.1). Classification (GTDB taxonomy): domain Bacteria; phylum Actinomycetota; class Actinomycetes; order Actinomycetales; family Micrococcaceae; genus Kocuria. Next base: position 179,374 of record NZ_CANMRA010000002.1, read on the forward strand.
CGGCGGCCCCGGGGCCGGGACGCCCGGTGACCGGGTGCCCCTGAGCAACCCCGCGATCGACCCCGAGGGCCTCGCCTGGACCAGGGTCTCGCCCCGGCACCTCACCGTGGTGGTCCTCTCCACCCTCCTCTCGACCCTGTTCTGGCTCGCGGCCCTGGGCTGGCCGGCGGTGCTGGCGGCCACGGGCGTCTGGGCCGGCGCCCCCCTGGGTCTGCTGCTGCTCCCGCCCGCGGCCGCCCTGGCGGCGGGCCTGCTCTCCGTGCTCCTGGCCCCGCGGCGGGTCCGGGCGATCGGCTACGCCGAGCGCGGCGAGGACCTGCTCGTGCGGCGGGGCCTGCTCTACCAGCGGGTCACGGTCATCCCCTACGGGCGGATGCAGTACGTGGACGTGTCGGTCTCCCCGCTGCAGCGCAGCTTCGGTCTGGCCACCGTGAAGCTGCACACCGCGGCCGTGGGCAGCCACGCCGAGATCCCCGGCGTGGAGCACGCCGAGGCGTCCCGGCTGCGCGAGCGGCTCACCGCGCGCGGCGAGGCCCTCCTGGCGGGCCTGTGAGCGCTCTGCCCGCCCCCGCGGCGGCTCCGCAGTGGCACCGTGTCCACCCGCTGACGCCGGTGGTCAAGGGGTGGCTCGCGATGCTGGTGATCGCCGGGGCCGTCGTCAACATCCTCCTCGACGACTTCCTCAACGCCTTCCTCGGGCGCGGGGACGCCGTGCCGCCCCAGGACTTCGACCCCGCCCGGATGGGTGCCATCTTCTGGTGGGCGCTGGCCGGGATCGTGGTGGTCGTGCTCCTCGTGTTCGCGGCGGCCGTGCTGGTCTCGTGGTGGTTCACCCGCTACCAGGTGACCCCTGAGCACGTGCGGATCCGCTCCGGGGTGCTCTTCCGGCAGGAGCGCCAGGCCCGGCTGGACCGGGTGCAGGCCATCGACATCCACCGCCCGTTCCTGCCCCGGCTGCTGGGGCTGGCCGAGCTGAAGTTCGAGGTGGCGGACGCCGGGCAGTCCGCGGTGTCCCTGTCCTACCTCACCCACCCCCAGGCCCGCGCGCTGCGCGGGGAGCTGCTGGGCCGGCTCGGCCTGGCCGGCCCGGGGCCGGGCCCCTCCGCCCCGCCGCCCGGTGCACCCGTGCGCCGGCCGGCGCCCTGGGCGGTGACCGGGGACCAGGAGCGTCCGGTGCTCGCGGTGCCGGTGCCGCGGCTGATCGGGTCCGTGCTCGCCTCGGGTTCCGCCGTCGCCCTGGCCGTGCTGCTGGCCGCCGCGCCGGTCGCCCTCCTGGTCGACCCCCGCACCGGGCCGGCGATGCTGGCGGCCTGGCTGCCCGGTCTGGTCAGCTTCGGGGCCATCTCCTACCGCCGGGTGGAGCAGGGCCACCACTTCCGGCTGCTGCGCGTCCCCGAGGGCATGCGCGTGCGCTACGGCCTGTTCGACGTCCGGTCCCAGACCGTCCCCGCGGGGCGGATCCAGGCGGTGGGCGTGGACCAGCCGCTGCTCTGGCGGCCCTTCGGCTGGTACCGGGTGCGGGTCAACGTGGCCGGCTACGGGCCTGCGGCGGGGGAGAGCGACGCGATGCGCTCCACCCTGCTGCCCGTCGGCACCCTGCCCCAGGTGCACCAGGTCCTCCACCTGGCGCTGCCCGGCGCCCGGGACGGGGACCTCGCGGCGCTGCTGCGGGAGGGACTGCACGGGCTGGGCGGGCAGGGCCGGTTCACCACCTCCCCGCGCCGGGCCCGGTGGCTCGACCCCCTCGTGCACCGCCGGACCGGCTTCGCCGCGACCGGCGACGTCCTCGCGGTGCGGTCCGGGCGGCTGAGCCGGCGCACCGCGGTGCTGCCCCACGAGAAGACCCAGTCGGTGGCCGTGAGCCAGGGGCCGCTCGAGCGGGCCCTGCGGCTGGCCGACGTCCACCTGCACTCCACGCCGGGCCCCGTGACCGTGGCGGTCCCGCACCTCGACGCCGGGGACGCCCGGGCGCTCGCCGCCGCCCAGGCGGTGCACGCGGCCGGGGCCCGTAGACTGGCCGACGGCCCGAGCCACGCCCAGACCCCCCGGCAGGAGACAGCATGACCCACCCGTCCGACCGCCCCGGACGCCTCGGGGTCGGGGTCGTCAGCGCCGGGAAGGTGGGCGCGGTCCTCGGCGCCGCGCTGCGCGCCGCCGGCCACGCCGTCGTCGGCGTCAACGCCGTCTCCGAGGCCAGCCGGGACCGGGCCGAGGCCCTCCTGCCCGGCGTGCCCGTCCTCGACGTCCCGTCCGTGCTCGAGCGCGCCGAGCTCGTGCTGCTCGCCGTGCCCGACGACGAGCTGCCCGGGCTCGTGCAGGGCCTCGCCGACGCCGGGCTGTGGCAGGCCGGCCAGCTCGTGGTGCACACCGCGGGCCGCTGGGGGACAGGTGTCCTGGAACCGGCCCGCCGGCTCGGGGCGATCCCGCTGGCCATCCACCCGGCGATGACCTTCACGGGCATGAGCCTGGACCTGGCCCGGTTGAGCGACTGTTCGTTCGGGATCACGGCCCCGGGCCCGGTGCTGCCCATCGCCCAGGCCCTGGTGGTCGAGATGGGCGCCGAGCCCGTGGTGGTCGCGGAGGCGGACCGCCCGCTGTACCACGCGGCCCTCGCCCACGGCGCCAACCACCTGATGACCGTCGCCGGGCAGTCCATGCAGGTGCTCCGGGACATCGGGGTGGAGCGCGCCGACCGCATGGTCGGGCCCCTGCTGCGGGCGACCCTGGACAACGCCCTGGCCGCGGGGGAGTCGGCGCTGACCGGACCGGTGGCCCGCGGTGACGCGGGGACCGTGGCCGCCCACCGGGACGCCCTCGACGAGTACGCGCACGGCCACGGCGGCGACGACGTCCTGCTGGCCTACCTGGACCTCGCCCGCGTCACCGCCCGCCGCGCCCTGGACCGGGGACTGCTGGACCGCCCGCGCTACGACGCCGTGCTCGCCGCCCTCGAGCTCACCCACGGAGCCGACGGAACCGACGGAGAGGACACCGCGTGAGCGCCCCCACCACCGCCCCCCGCGTCTGCCGCGGCATCGACGAGTTCCGGGCGGCCCTCGCCGAGCGGCTCGGCGCCGCCCAGGAGCAGTCGACCCAGGAGCAGTCGGCACCCGAGCAGGCGGCGCAGGGACCGACCTCCCAGGAGCAGGCCTCGCTGGGCCTCGTGCCCACCATGGGGGCCCTGCACGAGGGGCACGGCCACCTGGTGCGCCTCGCCCGGCAGGAGAACTCCGTGGTCGCGGTCTCGGTCTTCGTCAACCCCCTGCAGTTCGGCCCGGACGAGGACTTCGAGCGCTATCCGCGCACCCTCGAGGCCGACGTCGAGCTGCTCGCCCGCTTCGGGGCCGACCTCGTGTTCGCCCCGTCCGTGGCGGAGATGTACCCGGACGGTGAGCCCCTCGTGCGCGTCACCTCCGGCCGGCTCGGCTCCGTGCTGGACGGCGCGAGCCGCCCCGGCCACTTCGACGGCGCCCTCACGGTGGTCAACAAGCTCCTCAACATCACCGCCCCGCCCGTGCCGGCAGCGTTCCGTGCGTACTTCGGGGAGAAGGACGCCCAGCAGCTGCTCCTCGTGCGCCGGATGGTCGCCGACTTCGACCTGCCCGTGACCGTCCGGGCCGTGCCCATCGCACGCGACGACGACGGGCTGGCCCTGTCCTCCCGCAACCGCTACCTCGACGCCGCGCAGCGCCGGTCCGCGCTCGTGCTCCCGCGCACCCTGCGGGCGCTCGCCGCCGGGGAGCTGGACCTCGACGCCGCCCGGCGTCGGATCGACACGGAGCGCATCGACACGGAGCACCTCGACACCGAGCGCCTCGACACCGGGCGCACCGACACCGAGGGCACCGGCACCGGGGACCTGGACGCCGAGGACCGCGTCCGGCTCGACTACCTCGTCGTCGTCGACCCCCGCACCCTGGAGCCGGTCGAGCCGGCGCCCGGCGCCCTCGCCCTCGCGGCGGCCCACGTGGGCAGCACCCGGCTGATCGACAACCTCATGCTCTGAGCGCCCCGGCCGGGATTTGACCCCTCCCGTTATCCTGGACAACTGTGACCAACGCGCAGAACACCTCCCCGACCGCCCAGGACGAGGCCGAGCAGGCCGAGCTCTCGGACCAGATGCAGTTCCGGCTCGCCAAGCGCGCCCGGCTCCTCGACTCGGGCCGGGAGGCCTACCCGGTGGGCGTGGAGCGCACGCACACCCTCGCCGAGGTGCGGGCGGCCCACGGCCACCTGGAGCCCGGCGAGGAGACCGGTCGGTTCGTCGGCGTGGCCGGGCGCGTGGTCTTCGTGCGCAACACCGGCAAGCTGTGCTTCGCCACCCTCCAGGAGGGGGACGGCACCCGGCTGCAGGTCATGCTCTCCCTGGCGAAGGTGGGGGAGGAGTCCCTGGGCGAGTGGAAGTCCCTCGTGGACCTCGGCGACTTCGTGGCCGTGCACGGCGAGGTGATCGCCTCCCGCCGCGGCGAGCTCTCCGTCATGGCCGACGCCTGGTCCATGGCGTCGAAGGCGATCCGGCCCCTGCCCACGCTGCACAACGAGCTCAGCGAGGAGACCCGGGTGCGCCGGCGCTACCTCGACCTCATCGTCCGGCCCGAGGCCCGCGACGTCGTCGTGCAGCGGGCGCGGATCATCCAGACGGTGCGCAACGTCCTGGTGGACCGGGGCTACGTGGAGATCGAGACACCGATCCTGCAGCTCGTGCACGGCGGGGCCACCGCCCGGCCGTTCGAGACCCACCTCAACGCGTTCGACCAGGACATGACCCTGCGCATCGCCACGGAGCTCTACCTCAAGCGCGCCGTGGTCGGCGGGATCGAGCGGGTCTTCGAGATCGGCCGGGTCTTCCGCAACGAGGGCGTCGACTCCTCGCACAGCCCCGAGTTCACCACCCTGGAGGCCTACGAGGCCTACGCCGACCAGTTCACGATGGCCGAGCGGATCAAGGAGATCATCCTCGCGTGCGCCGACGCCCTGGGCGTCGACACCATCGAGACGGAGAAGGGCACGATCGACCTGCGCGGGGAGTGGCGCTGGCTGTCCGTCTACCCCGCCCTGTCCGAGGCCGTGGGACGGACGATCACCCCGGAGACCCCCGTGGAGACCCTGCACCGGATCGCCGAGGAGCACGAGGTGCCCGTCGGCCCGATGTGGGACGCGGAGAAGTACGTGCTGGAGCTGTTCGGCGAGATCGTGGAGCCCACCCTGGTCCAGCCGACCTTCGTGTGCGACTACCCGCCCTCGGCGCAGCCCCTCGCCCGCCAGCACCGCTCCGAGCACGGCCTGATCGAGGCGTGGGACCTGATCATCGGCGGGATGGAGCGCGGCACGGCGTTCTCCGAGCTCATCGACCCCGTGGTCCAGCGCGAGCGGCTCACCGAGCAGTCCCACCGGGCCGCGGCCGGCGACGACGAGGCCATGCGGCTCGACGAGGACTTCCTGCGCGCCCTCGAGCACGGCGCCCCGCCCATGGGCGGCCTGGGCCTCGGCCTGGACCGGCTCATCATGCTCTTCACCGACCTGGGGATCCGGGAGACCATCCTGTTCCCCCTCATGAAGCCGGAGCAGGACTGAGCCCGGGCCGCGGCCGTGCCGCGGCCCTCCGCCGTCCTCAGCCACCGCCCAGATCTCCCCGGGAGAATCGCCCCATGGAATACATCGCTGTCCTGCTGCCCTCGATCAGCATCGGCATCATCTTCTGGTTCGTCCTCCGCTGGATCTTCCGCGGCGACCGCACCGAGCGCGCCGTCGAGTCCCGCTCGCAGGAGGACGCGCAGCGCTGGTACGAGGAGCTCAAGCGGCGCGACGGCGAGGACCTGCCGTTCGGCCGCGCCCCGCGCCGGGGTCGCAACGAGGAACGCTGAGCACCCGTCCCGGCGTTCCCCGGGTCTTTCCGATGAATTCGAATTTGCGCCCGGTTTGTCCGCCTTTTCGTGCTGTTGAATTCCGTGCCGGAATTGTAGGATAAACTCGACGACGTCGGGAGATTCGCCTTCCGGAGGTCGCCGGAATTCACGATCCGGATCAACCGGTCCGACACGGGGGAATCAGCACCGCCTCAGGACGCGCCGTCCCTCTGCGCGTCCGGGGAAAGACGAGCGCCGAGAGGCGGAGGAGAGTTTCAGTTATGGCACAGACCGTGAAGATCATTCTCGAGGACGACCTCGACGGCGGGCCCGCCGAGGAGACCGTGCGCTTCGGACTCGACGGCGCGCAGTACGAGATCGATCTCTCCGAGGAGAACGCGGCCAAGCTGCGCGACGCCGTGCGGCCCTTCATCACCAAGGCGCGGCGCGCCCAGAGCAAGCAGACGCCGAAGCAGGCCCGCCCCACCGGGAAGTCGAATCCGGACACCGCGGCCATCCGGCAGTGGGCCCGGGAGAACGGCCACCAGGTCTCCGACCGCGGCCGCATTCACCAGGACGTCCAGAAGGCGTACTACGACGCGCACCAATAGGAGCGCGCGCTCGGCGCTCCAGAAGAATAGGAGGGACCGGTCCGCCGGTCCCTCCTTTCCTCTTTCCGGGGCGGGAGATGCGCCTATTGGGGGCACGCGGCTCCCGGGAGCAATTCTCTCCCCATTCTTTTGGTGACCTGCGATTTTGTCGGTGCGGAAGCGAACGGCAGCAATTGTCGTGGCCCGTTCCGGTGCCGTCCGGGCCCCGGCCCACCGGTCTTCTCGCCGGTGGCGAACAGCCACCCGTTCGCCCGCACGGGTGCGTAGCATCGGGTGCAGACATCGACTGAGGAGTATCCATGTTCGAACGCTTCACCGACCGCGCCCGCCGGGTCGTGGTGCTGGCCCAGGAAGAGGCCAGGATGCTCAACCACAACTACATCGGCACCGAGCACCTGCTGCTGGGGCTGATCCACGAGGGCGAGGGAGTGGCCGCGAAGGCGCTCGACTCGATGGGCATCACCCTCACCGGCGCCCGCGAGCAGGTCCAGGACATCATCGGACCGGGCCAGCAGGCCCCGTCCGGGCACATCCCCTTCACCCCCCGGGCCAAGAAGGTCCTCGAGCTGTCGCTGCGCGAGGCACTCCAGCTCGGGCACAACTACATCGGCACCGAGCACATCCTCCTGGGCATCATCCGCGCGGGCGAGGGCGTGGCGGCGCAGGTGCTGACCAAGCTCGGCGCGGAGCCCCAGAAGGTGCGCTCCACCGTGCTGGAGCTGATCTCCGGCTACCAGGGCGGGGGCACCCCCGAGAAGGAGGGCGCCGGCGTGCGCTCGGCCGGCCAGTCCGAGGGCACGCCCGCGGGCTCGGCCGTGCTGGACCAGTTCGGCCGCAACCTCACCGCGGCGGCCCGCGAGGGCAAGCTGGACCCCGTCATCGGGCGGTTCAAGGAGATGGAGCGGGTCATGCAGATCCTCTCCCGGCGCACCAAGAACAACCCGGTACTGATCGGTGAGCCCGGCGTCGGCAAGACCGCGGTGGTCGAGGGCCTGGCGCAGCAGATCGTGCGCGGGGACGTCCCGGAGACCCTCAAGGACAAGCACCTCTACACCCTGGACCTCGGGTCCCTCGTGGCGGGCTCCCGCTACCGCGGCGACTTCGAGGAGCGGCTCAAGAAGGTGCTCAAGGAGATCCGCACCCGCGGGGACATCATCCTGTTCATCGACGAGATCCACACCCTCGTGGGCGCCGGCGCGGCCGAGGGCGCGATCGACGCCGCCTCCATCCTGAAGCCCATGCTGGCCCGCGGCGAGCTGCAGACCATCGGCGCCACGACCCTCGACGAGTACCGCAAGCACATCGAGAAGGACGCCGCGCTGGAGCGACGCTTCCAGCCGATCCAGGTGGACGAGCCCTCCGAGGCGCACGCCGTGGAGATCCTCAAGGGCCTGCGCGACAAGTACGAGGCGCACCACCGCGTCACCATCTCGGACGAGGCACTCGAGGCGGCCGTGCACATGTCGGCCCGCTACGTCTCGGACCGCTTCCTGCCGGACAAGGCGATCGACCTGATCGACGAGGCCGGGGCGCGCCTGCGGATCAAGCGGATGACCGCCCCGCCGGAGATCAAGGAGCTCGACGACCGCATCACCGAGGTGAAGCGGCTCAAGGAGGCCGCGATCGACGGCCAGGACTACGAGAAGGCCGCCTCGCTGCGCGACACGGAGCAGAAGCTCATCGCCGAGCGCGAGGAGAAGGACCGCGCCTGGCGCGACGGCGGCGACGAGCTCGCCGAGGTGACCCCCGAGGTCATCTCCGACGTCCTCTCCGCCTCCACGGGTGTGCCCGTCTACAAGCTCACCGAGGAGGAGACGGGCCGTCTCCTGCACATGGAGGACGAGCTGCACAAGCGCATCATCGGCCAGGACGACGCGATCAAGGCGCTCTCCCGGTCCATGCGGCGCACGCGTGCGGGTCTGAAGGATCCCAAGCGCCCGGGCGGGTCGTTCATCTTCGCCGGGCCCACGGGCGTGGGCAAGACCGAGCTCGCGAAGGCGCTGGCGGAGTTCCTGTTCGGTGACGAGGACGCCCTCATCACCCTGGACATGTCCGAGTACCAGGAGAAGCACACCGTCTCCCGGCTCTTCGGTGCCCCTCCGGGGTACGTGGGCTACGAGGAGGGCGGCCAGCTCACCGAGAAGGTGCGCCGCAAGCCGTTCTCGGTGGTGCTCTTCGACGAGGTCGAGAAGGCGCACCAGGACCTGTTCAACTCGCTGCTGCAGATCCTCGAGGACGGTCGCCTGACCGACTCGCAGGGCCGCGTGGTGGACTTCAAGAACACCGTGATCATCATGACCACGAACCTGGGCACCAAGGACATCTCCCGTGCCGTCCCCGTCGGGTTCCAGACCGGCGTGGACCCCGCCTCCAACTACGAGCGGATGCAGGCGAAGGTGCAGGACGAGCTCAAGGAGCACTTCCGGCCCGAGTTCCTCAACCGCGTGGACGAGATCATCGTGTTCCCGCAGCTCACCGAGAACGAGATCGTGCAGATCGTGGACCTGTTCGTGGCCCGGCTGCAGGAGCGGCTGCGCGACCAGGGGATGTCGATCGAGCTCTCCGACTCCGCGAAGCGGTGGGTCAGCCGCAAGGGCTACGACCCGTCCATGGGCGCCCGTCCGCTGCGCCGCACCATGCAGCGGGAGATCGAGGACCAGCTCTCCGAGAAGATCCTCTTCGGGGAGATCAGCACCGGGGAGAAGATCTTCGTGAACACCGAGGGGGAGGGGGACGAGCAGAAGCTGGTCTTCTCCTCCACCCCGATGTCCGACCTCACGGGCGACGGCATGGTCGACCCGATGACCGGCCTGGAGGACGTCGACGTCTCCCGCGGTGACGGCGAGAACCGCCCCGAGGGCTGAGTCCGGCCGATGCTCCACCAGGGCCCGCCGCGCACCCGCGCGGCGGGCCCTCGGCGTCCCCCCATGTGGGGACGGTCGCGGGGGGTCATGTCCCCAGGGCGTCGGCGTTCGCAAGCGTACACTTGCGGCGTGACCGACCTGCGCCTGCGACCAGCCCGCACCTCCGACGTCCCCGCCATCAAGGACCTCGTGGCCCCGCTGGCGCGCGCCGGGGTGCTGATCAACAAGGACACGGTCGCCTACTACGAGGGCATCCAGGAGTTCCTGGTGGTGGAGGCGGTCGGCGACGAGCAGGCCGGTCTCATCGGCTGCGGCGCGCTGCACGTGATGTGGGAGGACCTGGGCGAGGTCCGCACGCTGGCCACCTCCGACGAGTGGCGGGGCCGCGGGGTGGGCCGCACGCTGCTGGCCGGGCTGATCGAGCGGGCCCGCGCCGTGGGGGTCTCGCGCGTGTTCTGCCTGACCTTCGAGGTCGACTTCTTCAGCCGGCACGGCTTCGAGGTCATGCCCAACCAGAACCAGGTCCACCCCGACGTCTTCGCCGAGCTGCTGCGCTCGCACGACGAGGGCGTGGCCGAGTACCTCGACCTGGCCCGCGTGAAGCCCAACACCCTCGGCAACACCCGGATGCTGCTCGAGCTCAGCCCGGAAGGCTGACCCCGGCGGGTCCGGCGACGGCCAGCCCGTCCCGCACCAGCCCGTCCAGGGCGCGCAGGCGCTGCTCCTCCGGGGCGCCGAGCCCGTGCAGGGCGTCGAGGGCCCGCAGGGCCTCCGGCGGCAGGCCCGCGCCCGTCGCGGCGTCCACGGGACCCGTGAGGTGGCGCGCCGGCACCGGCGCGGACCCGGCCCGCAGCACCGCCATGACAGCTCCGCGGACCTGGCGGTCCGTGCCGTGCCAGCGCTGGCCCCGGGGGGCCTCGGCGGGCTCGGGCCGGCCCGCCGCGACCCACGCGCACGCGTCCCGCACCGGGCACTGCTCGCACCGGGGGGAGCGGGCCGTGCAGACGAGGGCGCCGAGCTCCATGACCGCCTGGTTCCAGCGCACGGCCAGGGCGTCGTCGGCCGGCATCAGCTCCTCCGCGAGCCGGAGCTCCGCGGCCGTCAGCGACCGTGCCGGCAGGGCCCGGCCCGAGACGACCCGGGCGTGCACACGCCGGATGTTCGTGTCCACCACGGTCTGCCGGTCCCCGAAGGCGAAGACCGCGATCGCGGCGGCCGTGTAGGCGCCCACGCCGGGCAGGGCCAGCAGCAGCTCGTGCGCGGCCGGCACCCGGCCCCCGTGCTGCTCGGTGATCTCGACCGCGGCCGCGTGCAGGCGCAGGGCCCGCCGCGGATAGCCGAGCCGGCCCCACGCCCGCACGGCCTCCCCGGTGCTCTCGGCGGCGAGGTCGGCGGGCCGCGGCCAGCGCTGCATCCACGCCCGCCACACGGGCAGCACGCGCACCACGGGGGTCTGCTGGAGCATGAACTCGCTGACCATGACCCCCCACGGGGTGCAGGACGGGTCCCGCCACGGGAGGTCGCGGGCGGCGTCGTCGAACCAGGCGGTGACGGCCCGGTGCAGGTCCGGCCGGCTGGGAGCCGCGGCGGGGGTCGGGGCAGCGTGCGGGGAGCTCATCGGAGTCCACTGTAGCCTGGGAGCATGGCGCAGAAGGGTTCCGGGAGCACCCCCCACGGACGGTCGGGGAACGGTCACGACGACGACGCACGAGCTCCCCGCCACCCCGGATCCCGGCGCGAGAGCCCCGAGGTGTACCGGCGCCGCCGGCTCGTGGCGGCCCTCGCGGCGAGCGTGCTGCTCGTGCTCGTGGCCGTGGGGCTGGTCTCGGCCGTCGCGGGCATGCTGGGCCCCGAGGACACGGGGGACGCCCCGGCCCCGGACGCGGCCACGGCGTCCGCCGCCGCGGCCTCGGAGGAGCCCTTCGCGGACTTCACGCCGCGACCGGACGAGAGCGCGTCGGCCTCTGCCTCGGCGTCCGCCACGGAGGGCCCGGTCGAGGAGTGCGGCCCCGACCTCGCCGTGCGGGCGTCCACGGACCGGGAGAGCTACCCCGAGGACGTGGATCCGGTCCTCGTGCTGACCCTGGAGAACACGGGGGAGGACCCCTGCCGCGTCAACGCGGGCACCTCCCGGATGGTCTACGAGGTGACCTCGGGATCGGACACCGTCTTCGACAGCAGGCACTGCCAGGCCGGCTCCGAGGACGCGGAGGTGACGCTGGAGCCCGGGGAGGAGGCGAGCGCCCGGCTGACGTGGGACCGGGTGCGCACCGCCGAGGACTGCGCGGAGGCGGGGGGCGAGGCCCAGCCCGGCTACTACCGCCTCGTGACCTCCCTCGGGGAGCGCACCGCGGACCCGGCGCCGTTCGTCCTGGAGTGAGCGCGCCGCGCGCGGCTCACATGAAGCGTTCGAGCAGGCTGGTCTCGGCCATCCGGGAGAGGGACTCGCGCACCGTGCGGGCCCGCTGCTCGCCGATGCCCTCGACCGCCTTGAGGTCCTCGAGGTTGGCGGCCATCAGGGACTGCAGGCCGTCGAACTGGCGCACCAGCCGGTTGGCCACCGCCCGCGGCATCGACTTGATGCCCTCCAGCAGCCGGTAGCCGTGCGGGTGCAGGTCCGTCTCGAGGCTGCCCTGCGGCTCGACCAGGCCCACCGACACCGCGATCCGCTGCAGGTCGATGAGCTCCGTGGGGGTGAGCTCGGCGAGGCGCCCCAGCCCCTCCTCGATGCCCTCCACGGGGGTGCCGTCGGGCAGGTAGTCGCGCAGCACCACGTCCGGCCCCGGTCCGGTGCCCGCGGTGAGCTCCTCGAGCTGCAGGGCGATGAGCCGCCCGTCCACGCCGAGCTCGAGGACGTACCAGCCGATCTCGGAGGAGATCCGCCGGACCATCTCCATGCGCTGGAGGGTCAGGGCCACGTCCCGCACGGTCACGGACGCCTCGATCTCGAGCGAGGAGAGGTTGCCCAGCACCTGCTCCATCCGGTGGCTGTAGTGCTCGAGGGTCTGCAGGGCCTGGTTGGCCCGGGCCATGATCGACTGGGAGCCCTCGATGGCGTAGCGGGTCTCGCCCACGTAGATCGTGATGACGCTCATGGACTGGCTCACCGAGATCACCGGCACCCCGGTCTCCTTGGCGGTGCGCTCCGCGGACCGGTGACGGGTGCCGGACTCCGTGGTGCCGATCGAGGGGTCGGGCACCAGCTGGACCCCGGCCTTGAGGATGCGGGTGGCGTCCCGGTCGCAGATGATGGCCCCGTCCATCTTGGCCAGTTCCCTCAGCTTGGGCGCGGAGCAGTCGGTGTCGATGTCGAAGCCGCCGGAGCAGATGGCCTCGACGGAGCGATCGAAGCCGAGGACGATGAGCCCGCCGGTGCGCCCGCGCAGGATCCGCTCGAGACCGGTGCGCAGCTCGGTGCCGGGCGCGATCCGGGCCAGCGTCTTGCGCAGTGCGTTCTCAGGGGTCTTCGCCACGCTCACATCATACGGCCGCGGCGGTCTGCCGCCTCCGGGCGGGCGCGGCGGCGGAGGGCGGGAAGAGCAGCTCCATGGCGTCGCTGATCGTGGTCACCTCCCGGACGGTGAAACCCGCCGGGATCGCCCCCGGTCCCGTGGGGCTCGCGGGCACGACCGCGTGGGTGAAGCCCAGCCGGGCGACCTCCTGGATGCGGCGCCCGATGCCCGGGACGGGCCGCACCTCGCCCGCCAGGCCCACCTCACCGAAGCACACCAGGCGCTGCGGCAGGGGCCGGTCCTGCGCGGCCGAGGCCAGCGCCATGGCCACGGCGAGGTCCGTGGAGGGCTCGGTGAGCTTCACGCCGCCGACCGTGGAGACGTAGCAGTCCAGCCCGGCCAGGTTCACACCGGCCCGCCGCTGCAGGACGGCGAGCAGCATGGCCACCCTCGAGGAGTCGAGGCCGGCGGTGGCCCGCCGGGGCTGGGCGGTGGAGGAGCGGTCCAGCAGCGCCTGCACCTCGGCGAGCAGGGGGCGGCGGCCCTCGAGGGTCACCGTGAGGCAGGTGCCGGACACCGGCATGGCCGTGCGGGAGACGAACAGGCCCGAGGGGTCCTCCACGCTCGTGATCCCGGTCTCGGTGAGGTCGAAGCAGCCGACCTCGTCCGTGGGGCCGTAGCGGTTCTTGACCGCCCGGAGCAACCGGATCCGGGAGTGCTTCTCGCCCTCGAACTGGCACACGACGTCGACCAGGTGCTCGAGCAGCCGCGGTCCGGCGATCGAGCCGTCCTTGGTCACGTGGCCCACCAGCAGCGTGGTCATGTTCCGTTTCTTGGCCGCGGCGATCAGGGAGGCCGCGACCTCGCGGACCTGCGTCACCCCGCCCGCCGAGCCCTCGACCTCGGCGCTGGCCAGCGTCTGCACGGAGTCGACCACGAGCAGGCGGGGGGAGATCGTCTCGATGTGGCCCAGCGCCGTGGCCAGGTCCGTCTCGGCGGTGAGGTACAGGGTGGGCGCCACGGCGTCGATCCGGTCCGCGCGCAGCTTCACCTGCGCGGCGGACTCCTCGCCCGTGACGTAGAGGACGTCGCGGGTGCCCTCGCCCGTGCCCTCCGCGAAGCGCGCGGCGACGTCGAGCAGCAGCGTCGACTTCCCGACCCCGGGCTCGCCCGCCATCAGCACGACCGCGCCGGGGACGAGTCCGCCGCCGAGGACGCGGTCCAGCTCGGGCACCCCGGTGGGCGCCGAGGTCGCCACGGTGGCGTCCACCTGGGCGATGGGGCGGGCGGGCTCGGCGATCGACCGGGCGGCCGTGGTGCGGGCCTTGTGCTCGCCGATCTCCTCGACCGTGCCCCACGCCTGGCACTCCCCGCACCGGCCCACCCACTTGGCCGTGCTCCAGCCGCACTCGGTGCAGCGGTAGGCGGGGGAGTTGCGGCGGGTGCGGGTGCTCATGGCGTCCAGGCTAGCCGTCGCGTCGGACGGCCCAAGCGCCGCGGCCGGCTCAGCGCAGGTCGAGGAAGGCGCGCAGCTCCGCGAACGCCTCGGGCACCACGGAGTAGTGCGCCCACTTGCCCCGCTGCTCCCGGGTGAGCAGCCCGGCGTCGACGAGCTTCTTCATGTGGTGGCTGACCGTGGGCTGGCTGATCCCGAGGTCGTCGGTGAGGCTGCACACGCACACGGTCTCGCAGCCCTGCGCGGCCACGTGGGAGAGCAGGCGCAGCCGGGTGGGGTCGGCGAGGGCCTTGAGCAGGCCCGCCACGCGCTGGGCGTCGTCGGGACCCATGGGCCCGCCCGAGAGCGAGCAGCACTCCGTGGCCGGTGCGCCGGGGGCGCACCGGTCGGCGGTCCGGGCGGTGACCGTGCTGTCGAGGTCCGGCGCGATAGTCATGGCCCCATCCTACATTGACGACTGTCGATGCGACACGTACTGTGCGGAATAGATGTCCGTCGATACGAAGAGGTCTCCCCGCCCATGAGCAGCACCACCACCGCCCCCGCCGCCCATCAGGGGGTGATGAAGGACCTGTCCTTCCTCGACCGCTGGCTGCCCGTCTGGATCATCGCGGCCATGGTCGCCGGTCTCCTGCTGGGTCGCTTCGTCCCGGGCCTGGACACCGCCCTGGAGGCCGTGCGGATCGGGGAGGTGTCCCTGCCGATCGCGATCGGGCTGCTGGTGATGATGTACCCGGTGCTGGCCAAGGTGCGCTACGACGAGACCCGCCGGATCACCGCCGACCGGCGGCTCATGGGCGCCTCCCTGGCGCTGAACTGGATCGTGGGCCCCGCCCTGATGTTCGCCCTGGCCTGGATCTTCCTGCCCGACCTCCCGGAGTACCGGACCGGGCTCATCATCGTGGGCCTCGCCCGCTGCATCGCGATGGTCCTGATCTGGAACGACCTCGCCTGCGGGGACCGGGAGGCGGCGGCCGTCCTGGTCGCGATCAACTCCGTCTTCCAGGTCATCGCCTTCGGCGCCCTGGGCTGGTTCTACCTCCAGGTCCTGCCCGCCTGGCTGGGCCTGCCGACCACCTCGGCCGAGTTCTCGGTCTGGTCGATCGTGCTGAGCGTCCTGGTGTTCCTGGGCATCCCGCTGGCGGCCGGGTTCCTCACCCGCACCCTGGGCGAGAAGGCCAAGGGGCGGGAGTGGTACGAGGGCACGTTCCTGCCGAAGCTGGGCCCCTGGGCGCTCTACGGCCTGCTGTTCACCATCGTGCTGCTCTTCGCCCTGCAGGGCGACGCCATCACCTCGAACCCGTGGGACGTCGCCCGGATTGCGCTGCCCCTCGTCGTCTACTTCTTCCTCATGTTCGGCGTGGCGCTGCTGGCCTCCAGGGCGCTGGGGCTGAACTACGCGAAGTCCACCACCGTGGCGTTCACCGCCGCCGGCAACAACTTCGAGCTCGCCATCGCCGTGGCCATCGGCACCTTCGGGGTCACCTCCGGCCAGGCCCTGGCCGGCGTCGTCGGCCCGCTCATCGAGGTCCCGGTCCTGGTCGGCCTGGTCTACGTGTCCCTGTGGGCCGGGCGCGCGCTCTTCCCCGGCGACCGCACCGTCCCGACCCACTGACCCGACCCCGTCCCCGGACCACCCACCCGTCCCAGGAGCCCCGATGACCAGCACCCAGCCCTCCGTCCTGTTCGTGTGCGCCAAGAACGGCGGCAAGTCCCAGATGGCCGCCGCCCTCATGGACCACCACGCCCGCGGGGCCGTGGCGGTCCACTCCGCCGGCACCCGGCCCGGAACCAAGATCAACGCCCTGTCCGCCGAGGTCGTCGCCGAGCTCGGCGCCGACATGTCCTCCGGTCACCCGAAGCCCATCGACCCCGAGCTGCTGCGCACCGTGGACCGCGTCGTGGTCCTGGGGGACGAGGCGCAGGTCGAGCCGGTCGAGGGGATGACCGGGAGCATCGAGACCTGGCACACCGACGAGCCCTCCACCCGGGGCATCGAGGGCGCCGAGCGGATGCGCCTGGTCCGCGACGACATCGACACCCGGGTCCGGCGGCTGCTGCACGAGCTGACGGAGACCGCCGGGCCCCGGATCGAGGTGTTCGAACCAGCGCTGTGCTGCAGCACCGGCGTGTGCGGCCCCGACGTGGACCAGGCCCTCGTCGAGTTCACCGCCGACCTCGAGCACCTGCGCTCCCGCGGCGTGGACATCACCCGGCACAACCTCGCCCACGACCCCCAGGCGTTCGCCGGAACGCCGGTGGTCAGCGACTTCCTGCGCGTGGCCGGCTCCGCCGGGCTGCCCCTGGTGCTGGTGGACGGGGTCACCGTGGCCACCGGCGCCTACCCGGACCGGGCCCGCCTGGCATTCCTGGCCGGCCTGAGCGCCCCGGTGCCGGCGGCCGGGGCGCGCCCGGACCTGGGACTGAGCGCCGCGGCCGGTGCGGACCCCACCGAGGACTCCGCCGGGTGCTGCGGCTCCACCGGCTGCTGCTGAGCGCACGATGACCGACCACGCCGTCCTGCGGAGAGCGAGCACCGTGCAGTTCCTCGACCACGCCCCCCGTTTCCTGTTCTTCACCGGGAAGGGCGGCGTGGGCAAGACCTCCATCGCCTGTGCCGCCGCCGTGCACCTGGCCGGCGCGGGCCGGCGGGTGCTGCTGGTGAGCACCGATCCGGCCTCCAACGTGGGGCAGGTCTTCGGGGTGCGCATCGGCAACACGATCACCGCGATCCCTGCGGTCCCCGGCCTCGAGGCGCTGGAGATCGACCCGGAGCAGGCCGCCGAGGCCTACCGGGAGAAGATCGTCGCCCCGGTCCGCGGCCTGCTGCCCGAGGCGGAGATCGCCTCGATCACCGAGCAGCTCTCCGGGGCGTGCACCACCGAGATCGCGTCCTTCGACGAGTTCACCGGGATCCTGGCCGACGGGACGATCGGCGAGCGCTACGACCACGTCCTGTTCGACACCGCCCCCACCGGGCACACCGTCCGGCTCCTGCAGCTGCCCGGGGACTGGACGTCCTTCCTCGACGCCGGCAAGGGCGACGCCTCCTGCCTGGGACCGCTCTCGGGCCTCGAGAAGCAGCGCAGCACGTATGCCGCCGCGGTGGCAGCCCTCGCCGATCCGGCCCGCACCCGGCTGGTGCTGGTGGCCCGCGCCCAGGAGTCCGGCCTGGCCGAGGTCGCGCGCACGCACGAGGAGCTGGCGCGGATCGGGATGACCCGGCAGCACCTCGTGGTCAACGGCCTGATGCCCGCCGGGGAGGACCCTCTCGTCGTCGCGGTGCGCGCCCGCGAGCAGGCCGCCCTCGCCGGGCTGCCCGAGGTCCTCGCCGGCCTGCCGCGGGACGAGGTGGCCCTGCGCCCGCAGAACATGGTGGGACTGGACGCCCTGCGGTCCCTGCTGGCCGACGACGGCGCCCCGGAGCCGGCGGCGTCCACCCCGCCCGCGGAGCTCGACCTGCCGGGGCTGGAGAGCCTGGTCGACGAGCTCGCCGCTCAGGACCACGGGCTGGTGATGTGCATGGGCAAGGGCGGGGTCGGCAAGACCACCGTGGCCGCGGCCGTCGCCGTGGCCCTGGCCCACCGCGGCCACGACGTCCTCCTGACGACCACCGATCCGGCGGCCCACCTCTCCGAGACCCTGGCCGGGGAGGTCGAGCACCTCACCGTCTCGCGGATCGACCCCGAGCAGGCCGTCGCCGCCTACCGCAGCCGGGTGCTGGCGTCCACGGGGAGGAACCTGGACGAGACCGGCCGCGCGCAGCTGGCCGAGGACCTGCTGTCCCCGTGCACCGAGGAGGTTGCGGTCTTCCACGAGTTCTCCCGGGCGGTCAACGAGTCCCGCCGCCGCTTCGTGGTCATGGACACCGCCCCCACCGGGCACACCCTCCTGCTGCTGGACGCCACCGGCTCCTACCACCGGGAGGTCGCCCGCAGCATGGGCGAGGGGCTCTCCTACGCCACCCCGCTGATGCGCCTGCAGGACCCGGAGCTGACCAAGCTGGTGCTCGTCACCCTGGCGGAGACCACGCCCGTGCTGGAGGCGACCCGGCTGCAGGAGGACCTGGAACGGGCCGACCTGCACCCCTGGGCGTGGGTGGTCAACCACTCCGTGGCCGCCACCGCCCCCGGCTCCGCGTTCCTGCGCGCCCGCGCCCATGCCGAGCTCGAGCAGATCCGCGCCGTCCAGGACCTGGCCCCGCGGATCGCCGTGATCCCGCTGCTGGCCGAGGAGCCGGTGGGCGAGACCGCCCTGGCCGAGCTCGCCGACCCCGCGCGGGTCCGGTCCTGAAACACCGGTCCACCATCCTCCCTCCCACAGAACGGACACCCGATCCATGAGCACCGAGACCACCCGGCCCAGCGTCCTGTTCGTGTGCGTGCACAACGCCGGGCGCTCGCAGATGGCCGCCGCCTATCTGACCCACCTCTCCCGCGGGCGCATCGAGGTGCGCTCGGCCGGCTCCGCCCCCGCTGACGCGGTGAACCCGGCCGCCGTCGAGGCGATGGCCGAGGAGGGCATCGACATGAGCGCCGAGATCCCCAAGGTCCTCACCGACGAGGCGGTGCAGGACTCCGACGTGGTCATCACGATGGGCTGCGGCGACGCCTGCCCGTTCTACCCGGGCAAACGGTACGAGGACTGGGAGCTCGCGGACCCGGCCGGGAAGGGCGTGGCGTCCGTGCGCCCCATCCGGGACGAGATCAAGGCCCGGATCCAGCAGCTGATCGGGGAGCTGCTGCCCGGCGAGAACCTCCAGCAGGAAGGCCGGTCATGACTCGGTCCGCCGAGAACCTGGACACCCACGTCCTCCAGCGCACCGCCGCGCACCTGGCCGAGCGCTACGAGGGGATCTTCTCCCCGGAGACGGTCGAGCGCTACGTGTTCGAGTCGTACACGACGCTCTCGCGCACCGCGCGGCTCCGCACCCACCTGGCCACCCTGGCCGGGCACTTCGCCGACGACCGGCTCCGGGCCCTCGCCCAGTCCCAGGGCAGGATCGACTCCCCGGTCCCGCAGGTGCTGTTCGTGTGCGTGCACAACGTCGGCCGCTCCCAGATCGCCGCGGCCCTGCTGGGGCACTACGCCGGGGACGGCGTGGAGGTCCGCTCGGCCGGCTCCCTGCCGGGCTCCGAGATCCACCCCCTCGTGGTGGCGGAGCTCGCGGAGCGCGGGATCGACCTGTCCGGGGCGTATCCGAAGCCGTTGACGGACGACGTGGTGCGGGCGGCCGACTACGTGATCACCATGGGCTGCGGGGACGCCTGCCCGGTGTACCCGGGCAAGCGGTACCTGGACTGGGGCATCGCCGACCCCTCGCAGGAGAGCCCGGAAGGGGTCCGGGAGATCGTCGACGCCGTCGACGCGCGCGTGCGGGCTCTCTGGGACGAGCTCCGTCCGTGACCCGCTTGCCCTGCAGGGCCGGCCGGGACGGCCCTCAGGCGCGGTCCCAGCCCTCGAGCCGGGGCAGCTGGTCGCGGGCCTCGTCGTGCGTCATCCCGGCGGCCTCCAGCAGGTCCACGACCATCGGGCGCATGTCCAGCACCAGGGTCTCGCCCTCCATGGTGCGCACCCCCATCGGTCCGGGGTGCAGGCGCCCGGCCACGTTCGCCAGCTCGTTGCGCGCCTGGCGCAGATAGCTCTCCCGGGACCCGGGGGAGGCCACCGCGAGCGCGTTGCCCAGGGTGGTGACGGCGTCCGCGAGGTCCTCGAGGGCTTCGCTCATGGCGGCCACGGCCTCGTCCGAGAGCGTCACGTGGTTGAGCACGGAGGCCAGCCGGCGGGCGAGGACCCGGGCGTTGCGCACGGCGAGGTCCAGGTAGCGGATGGAGTGGGCGATCCCCTCGATCTCCGCGCGGCGGCCGCGGTACAGCGGCGAGGCCGTGGCGATCTCGAGGGCGGACTTCAGACCCGAGGTCACCGAGTCCACGAGCGGCTGGGTCTGGCGGGCCCGCACGAGGGCGTGCCACGCGGCGGTGGCGTCGTACTCCTCCATGGCCCGGCTCGCCTCCCGGAGCACCCCGGAGAACTCGTCGACGAGCGCGCGCAGCCCCTGGCGCGGCTGGCTCCGCGGGTCCGTGGGCACGAAGTAGGCCATGGCCAGGGCGCAGAGACCGCCCACGACCGCGTCCGTGGAGCGGGCGAAGACCCCGTCCTGGGACGGTGGCAGCAGGACCACGAGCACGGACTGCAGCCCCATCTGGGTGGTGAACAGCGTGCCGTTGTCCAGGAAGCGGGCGAGCAGGATCGAGGTCATGAGGACCACGCCGGCCTGCCACACGCCCGTGCCCAGGACGTGGATCAGGGTGTCCCCCACGGCGATGCCGAGGGTGCAGCCGATCGAGACCTCGAGGACCCGCCGGTAGCGCAGCCCGTCCTTCGCGAAGCCCAGGGCCACGAGGGCCGCCGTGGCCGCGAAGATGGGCCCGGAGTGGCCCAGCAGCTGCTCGGCGATCAGGTAGGCCCCGACACTGGCCACCGTGATCTGGAAGCTCTGGAGCACGCCCGTGCGGACCCGCGTGAGGCCGACCCGGGTGCGGCTGCGCACCGCGCGGGTCGCGGCTCGCGCACGGTTGCCTGGCTGCATGGGGCCATCCTAGGCGAGCGGCACGGGGCCGCCGGCGCGGGGAGCGGCCCCCGCCGCGCCGGCCCGGAAACCTGCCGGTCGCCGTGTGAGATGCGTGACGCCGCCGGGGTTCCGAGGCGCCTGTTCACCCTCCGTTCACTTTCACGGGTCAATCTGGCCACCTGAGTTCCCTAGCGTCTCTGGGTGAGAGGTCAGCGGTCGAACCGCGGATCCACCTCTTGCACCGGCCCGGAACTCTTCCGGCGCCACCTCGAACGACGGCCCCTTCGACGGGGCACCACTGTGATCTGAAGGGGCTATCAAGTGAAGGTTTCCCACCTCGGCCGTTCCGCGGCCGTTCTGGCCATCGGCTCGCTCGCACTGACCGCGTGCGGTTCGGACAACGCCACGGGAGGGGGCTCCGGATCGGAGGACACCTCCGGCTCGAGCCTGTCCGGAACCCTGACCGGCAGCGGGTCCTCGGCGCAGAACGCCGCCATGACCGCCTGGCAGAACGGTTTCCAGGAAGCGAACCCGGACGTGACGGTGCAGTACTCCCCGGACGGCTCCGGCGCGGGCCGCGAGGCCTTCGTCGCCGGCGGTACGGACTTCGCCGGCTCCGACGCCTACCTCGACGAGGAGGAGTACGAGGCGTCCAAGGAGATCTGCGGCCCCGAGGGCGCGTTCCACGTCCCCGCCTACATCTCCCCGATCGCCGTGGCCTTCAACCTGCCCGGCGTGGACACCCTCAACATGGACGGCGAGACCATCGCGCAGGTCTTCACCGGTGAGATCACCGAGTGGAACGACCCCGCCATCGCCGAGCTCAACCCGGACGCCGACCTGCCGGACACCCGGATCACCGTGGTGCACCGCAACGACGAGTCCGGCACCACCGAGAACTTCCAGGAGTACCTGGCCGCGGCCGCCCCCGAGGTGTGGACGGAGGAGGTCTCCGGCAACTGGCCGTCCCAGTGGGCCGCCGAGAACAACAAGGGCAACGCCGGCGTCGTGCAGTCGACGACCTCGACCGAGGGCGCCATCACCTACGCCGACGCTTCGGTGGTCGGGGATCTCGGCACCGTGGCGGTGCGCGTGGGCGAGGAGTTCGTGGACTACTCCCCGGAGGCTGCCGCCGCCGCGGTGGAGGCCTCCACCCCCATCGAGGGTCGCGCCGAGTACGACATGGCGATGGACCTCGCCCGGGACACCACCGCGTCCGGCTCCTACCCGATCGTGCTCGTGTCCTACGAGATCTTCTGCCCGCAGTACGACTCCCAGGAAACCGCGGACCTCGTCAAGGCCTTCGGCGAGTACGTCATCAGCGAGGAGGGCCAGCAGGCTGCGGCCGACGCCGCCGGCTCCGCTCCCATGTCGGAGAACCTGCGCACCCAGGCGCAGGAAGCCATCGACCAGATCACGGCCGCCGGCTGATCTCGTTCCTCTGATCCCGTTCGGTACGGGGCCGGGCCCGCGTGCCCGGCCCCGCACCGAACGGGACCTTTCTGTGTGGGGCGTCTCCGACGTGAGACGCATCACCGGATCCCGGCGCCGGCACCGATCCCGTCCGGCGCAGCTCGTTCCAGGCCATCGAAGGGGCGCACGACATGTCCACCACCCTCACCACCCAGGAGTCCTCCGCGCTCGCCGAGGACGCCGCGGCCGGCGGCCGGGCGGGTGACTCGGTCTTCGCGGGGTTCAGCCTCGGCGCGGGCATCCTGATCCTCGCCTCGCTGGCGGCCGTCGCGCTGTTCCTGTTCCTGGAGGCGCTGCCCACCTTCCAGGCGTCCGCCGAGGAGATCACGGGCGGGGCCGGCTTCTGGTCCTACATCTGGCCGATGGTCATCGGCACGGTGATCGCCGCGCTCATCGCGATCGTGATCGCCACCCCGATCGGTGTGCTGGTGGCCCTGTACATCTCCCACTACGCACCTCCCCGGATCGCGAAGCCGGTCGGCTACGTCATCGACCTCCTCGCGGCGATCCCCTCCGTGATCTACGGGGCCTGGGGCACGACGGTCCTCGCGGCCGCGCTCGTGCCGTTCTACGCCTGGCTCACCGCGAACCTCGGCTTCATCCCCCTGTTCTCCGGTCCTGCCTCGCAGACGGGCAAGACCATGCTCACGGTCGGCATCGTCCTGGCCATCATGATCCTGCCGATCATCACGGCGATGTCCCGGGAGATCTTCATCCAGACGCCCAAGCTGCACGAGGAGGCGGCACTGGCGCTCGGCGCCACCCGGTGGGAAATGATCCGGATGACGGTGCTGCCGTTCGCCCGGCCCGGCATCATCTCCTCGGTGATGCTGGCCCTCGGCCGAGCGCTCGGCGAGACCATGGCCGTGGCGCTGGTGCTCTCGGGCGGTCCGCTGACGGCCTCGCTCGTCCAGTCCGGCAACCAGACCATCGCGGCCGAGATCGCGCTCAACTTCCCGGAGGCCTACGGGCTGCGGCTGTCCGAGCTCATCGCCGCGGGTCTGATCCTGTTCCTCATCACCCTGGTCGTGAACATGATCGCCCGCGCCATCATCGCCCGCTACAAGGAATTCTCGGGAGCCAACTGATGTCGACCGCATCCCTCCGTCAGCCGACCTCGTCGCCGAGCCCGGCGGGCCGTCGGCCCACCCTGACCCGCAACCAGAAGCCGAAGTGGCTCGTTCCCGTGATCGCGGTCGCCGCCGTCGTGGTGGGAGCTGCTCTGGCCGCGCTGGTGGGCTTCTCCACGGCTCTGTGGGCGGTCCTCGCCGCCGTGGTCTTCCTGGTGGCCGCCCCGGTCGCCGTCTCCGCCGTCGAGGGCAGGCGCAAGGGAGCCGACTCCCTGATGACCTACCTCGTCTACGCGGCGTTCGTCCTGGCGGTGATCCCGCTGATCTCCGTGATCTGGACGGTCCTCGCCAACGGTGTTCCGGGCCTGAACTCGAACCTGCTGCTGACGTCCATGAACGGTGTCACCGGCGCCACCGACAACGCCGCGGCCGCGGGGGACGGCCCGGTGCTCGGCGGCGCGTACCACGCGATCGTGGGCACCGTGTCCATCACCTTCTGGGCCACCCTCATGTCCGTGCCGATCGGCCTCCTCACGGCCATCTACCTCGTGGAGTACTCGAAGGGGGGCTGGCTCGGGAAGTCGATCACGTTCTTCGTGGACGTCATGACGGGGATCCCCTCGATCGTGGCGGGCCTGTTCGCGGCAGCCCTCTTCGGCCTGCTGCTCGGCCCCTCGGCGCGCTTCGGCTTCGTGGCCGCGGTCGCGCTGACCGTGCTGATGATCCCCACGGTCGTGAAGAACACCGAGGAGATGCTGAAGATCGTTCCCAACGAGCTGCGCGAGGCGGCCTACGCCCTGGGCGTGCGCAAGTGGCGGACGATCCTCAAGGTGGTGATCCCCACCGCGATCTCCGGCATCGCCTCCGGCGTGACCCTCGCGATCGCCCGGGTGATCGGGGAGACCGCTCCTCTGCTCGTGACCGCCGGCTTCGCGACCGCGATCAACTGGAACTCGTTCTCCGGGTGGATGACCACGCTGCCCACGTTCATCTACTACCAGATCCTCACGCCCACCTCGCCCACCAATCCGGATCCCTCGCAGCAGCGCGCGTGGGCGGCGGCGCTGATCCTGATCCTGATCGTGATGCTGCTCAACCTCCTCGCACGGCTCGTCGCGAGGGCCTTCGCGCCCAAGGCCGCCGGCCGCTGAGGCGCGCCGCGCCCTCCTCCCACCGGACCTCCTGCACGGTCCTCCTGCACGCACTTCCGCGAGAAAGAAGCAAGGAACACACATGTCCAAGCGAATCGACGTCGAGAACCTCAATGTCTACTACGGCGACTTCCTGGCCGTCGAGGACGTCAGCATGGGGATCGACGCCCGGTCGGTGACCGCGTTCATCGGCCCGTCCGGCTGCGGCAAGTCGACCCTCCTGCGCACTCTCAACCGGATGCACGAGGTGATTCCCGGGGCCCGGGCCGAGGGCAAGGTCCTCCTGGACGGCGAGAACCTCTACGGTCCTGGCGTGGATCCCGTCCTGGTGCGCTCGATGATCGGGATGGTCTTCCAGCGGCCCAACCCGTTCCCCACCATGTCCATCCGCGACAACGTGCTCGCGGGCGTGAAGCTCAACAGCAAGCGGATCTCCCGCTCCGACGCCGACGACCTCGTGGAGGGCTCCCTGCAGGGCGCCAATCTGTGGAACGAGGTGAAGGACCGCCTGGACAAGCCGGGCTCGGGCCTCTCCGGCGGCCAGCAGCAGCGTCTGTGCATAGCCCGGGCGATCGCGGTGAAGCCCGAGGTCATCCTCATGGACGAGCCCTGCTCCGCCCTCGACCCGATCTCCACGCTGGCGATCGAGGACCTGATCAGCGAGCTCAAGGAGGAGTACACCGTGGTCATCGTGACCCACAACATGCAGCAGGCCTCCCGGGTGTCGGACCGGACCGCGTTCTTCAACATCCAGGGCACCGGCAAGCCGGGCAAGCTCATCGAGTACGGTCCCACCGCGGAGATCTTCAGCAATCCCACGGAGAAGCAGACGGAGGACTACGTCTCCGGCCGTTTCGGCTGAGCCGTCCAGCCCCCGACGACGACGGGCGCCGGCCACCTTCGCAGGGTGGCCGGCGCCCGTCGTCGTCGGGGCTCCGGCCGCTGGTGCCGGGCCCCCGGCACGGTCCTAGAGCAGGGGCGAGAGGGCGAGCAGGAACGTGCCGGAGATCGCCGCGCACGCCGGGACGGTGAGGACCCACACGAGGAGGACCCGCCGCACCACCCGGATGTTGACCGTGTGGAAGCGCTGCTGCTTCCCCGCGCCCAGGATCGCGGCGGCCGTGGTCTGGGACGTGGACATCGGCACGGGAATCAGGGTCCCGCCCAGGAACAGCAGGGATCCCGCCACCCCTTGGGCCACGGCGCCGCGGAACGGGTCGATCGTGATCATCCGGGAGGACAGGGTGTAGGCGATCCGCCAGGCCCCGAACAGGGTGCCCGCGGCCAGCCCGGCCGCGATGACCAGGAACAGCCACGGCGCGGACCCCCCGAGCGGATCCGACACGCCGGCGCACAGCAGCAGCGTCGCGAAGATCCACGCGGCCCGGCGGCCGTGGTGGATGCCGTGCCCGAAGGAGACGGCCGCCGCGCCGCTGGCGAGAACCAGCCGGGACCGGAACGTGGTGGCGTCCGGCTCGGAGTTCCGCAGCAGGTGCAGCAGGGGGACCACCAGGGTCCACGCCGCGGCGTAGGCGGCCAGCGGCGCCAGCACGAGGGGAATGAGGACCTGGTACAGGGCGGTGACCGTCAACGGGTTCTCTCCGACGAGATCCACGGCGTGGGCGCCCAGGAGGGCGCCCAGCAGTCCCCCCGACAGCGCGGTGGTCGAGGAGCTGGGCATGCCCCACCACCAGGTGAGCAGGTTCCAGCCGATCGTGGTCACCAGGGCGCAGACGATCGTCGCGGAGCCCACCACGTCGTGCGGCACGGGCACGCCCGTGATGATCCAGTCCGCGAGCAGGTACGCGGCGGCCCACACGCCGGCGGCGTTGACGAGCGCGGTGAACACCAGGCCCACCCGGGGCGTGAGGGCACGGAAGCGCACGGGCAGGGCCAGGGCGTTGGGGGCGTCGTGGAAACCGTTGACGACGATGTGGGTCACGGTCAGGACGATCCCGAGGACTGTCAGGGCCGTCAGCACGGGGTCAGGACTCCGCCACGACGATGCGGCCCACCTCGGTGGAGACCCGCACCAGGGCCCGGGCGGCCCCGGCGAAGCGCCGGACGGCGCGCTCCCGCCGCATCGCGGGGATCGCCTTGTGGTTCTCGAGCAGGTGCGTCATGTGCAGCTGGTAGATGCGCTCGGACTGCTTGCCCAGCCGCAGCATCTCGTACCAGTAGTCGTCCAGGCCCTGGAGGCTGCCCAGATCGCGCATCGCCCGGGTGGTCAGCTCGGACATCCGCTCGATCACCCCGAGCTGGTCCGTGGCGTACGAGGGCGGCCGGGTGAGGGCGTAGGCGACGTGCGCCTCCCCGACGGCCAGCAGCTCCTCCGCGGCCTTGTTGAGCCAGTGCCCCAGGATGTAGACGTCCTGCCGGGGGATGGGGATCACGAACGTGGAGCGCACCGTGGTCATCACGGAGAAGTACAGGTCCGTCGACCGGGCCTCGCACTCCCGGATCGCGTCGAGGGTCGCGACGTCGATCTCGGGGGAGCCCAGCAGCTCGGAGAGGAGCCGGACGCTCTCCGTCACCTGTCCCGACATGTCGGCCAGCAGGTCCAGGACCAGCTCGTCCTCCGGGAAGATGCGAAGCGCCATGTGTTGACCGTCCTGGGCGTCGGGACCTGCGCCGCGGAGCACGGCGGATCCCACTGTACATGGGGCCGTCGAACGGCCCGGGGGCGCCCAGCGGTCCCGGGAGGAGGGGGAGGGCGGTGCCGGACCGGGAGCGCCTCTCGGCGGAAGGCCGCTCGTGGCGGCTATGTGATGGAGCCCGGGGCTGCCGCGGCCCGGCACCTGGCTCCCATGGTAGTCGACGTGTCCGTGACGCCAAGTCCTGCGGCTGTGGGCTCCCGCACGACCGGGCTCGCGGGAGCCGGCGCCGCGGGCCTCAGTCGAGGTGCCCGCGGCGCCACTGGTTCGCCGCCGCCTCGAGCTCCTCCGCGGTCCGTTCGAGCCGCTGGGTGAGGGCCACGGTGCTCGGGACCCGCGCCGCCCCGGGGTCCACGACCGGCATCTGCCCGGGGTCGGCCAGCCGGATCCGGCCGAGCGCGATCACGCGGCAGAAGGCCGCGAACCGGTCGAGGGCGATGTCGAACTCCCCGTTGAACGCCCCGGAGAGGATCGCGTCCGCCATCGACGTGATCTCCTCCGCCCCGGGGGGCTCCGCGACACCGGCCACCACGTGCGAGACCTGCGCGGTGCTCCGTCCCGCCGCGAAGTAGCGACCCATCCGCACCGGGTCCTTCCGGACCCCTGCCCGCAGGGCGTAGAGCCGCCACAGCGCCCCGGGCAGGGACACCGCCGGGGCCTCCGCCCACATCTCGGCGATCCCCTCCAGGCCCTGCTCGTCGGTGAGCTCGATGAGCCGCCGGCTGATCTCGGGGTCGTCGCTGGCACGCCCGCGGGAGACCAGGGCGTGGGCGGCGAGGTGGGCCGCCTCGGAGACGCGGGCCGGGTCGGGGCCGCCCTCGTGCGCGTCGAACTGCTCCGGGGAGAACTTCACCGGCTTGTGGTGGCGGGGCGCTTCGCTCATGCGTCCAGCGTACGACCGCGGCCCGCGGCGGGCCACGGAGCGCTCACCAGTCGCTCGAGGAAGCGTGCACCGCCGCGTCCCGCCACTGCTGGTCGGCCCGCTCGAAGCCGTCCCGGGCCAGGGCCTTCCACAGCCGCAGCCCCAGCGCGGGGTCCTCCTGCTCGAGCTCCGCGAGCGCCTGCGGGGGCAGCACCCGCGCGGTGACGTCGGTGACGGCGCTGAGCGTCACGTGCTGCTTGTCCCCGGAGCCGAGGGCCAGCTCCCCGAAGCTCATGCCGGGCCCGAGGACCTGCAGCTCGACGCGCTCGCCGACCGGTGTGCGCAGGGACATCGACACGCTGCCGGTGACGATGAGGTGGATGCCGGCGAAGTTCTGCCCCGTGCGCAGGATGTTCTCCCCGGCCGCCCACGTCCGCTCGACGGTCCGCGCGCGCAGGGCGCGGGCGTCCTCGGGGTCCAGCCGCGAGAACAGCTCGGACTCGACGGGCCGCACCCGGGACGGGGTGCACTCCGGTCCGCCGTGCTCCTCGAGCAGCGCGTCCTCGACCCACTTGATGGCCGCGGCCCGGCTGGGGAACACCTCCAGCGGGGGCTCGCCCCGGAAGGAGCCGGCGAAGCCCGGGTCGCTGGCCACCGCCACCACGGTGCGGCCCGCCGCCTGCAGCTCGGCCCGGGTCTTGGCCAGGAGCGGCATGGCGTACTCGGCGATCACGTCCACCCGGCGCAGGTCCACCACCACATACTGGGCGTCGTAGGCGACGTCGCGGACCGTGCGGATCGCCGTCTCGGTGCCCGTGAACAGCAGGTCGCCCTGGAGCTCCACGACGACGGCGTCCTTGCCGTGCTCGGCCAGCACCGCCTCGGCCTCGGCGTTGCGGCGCACCAGTGACGGGGACTGGTCGATCGGGTAGCTGGCGCGCACCGTGGAGCGGGCCACCCGGGCGGTGTGCGTGAAGTGCAGGTCGAGGTCCTGGGAGAGCCGCTCGCAGGCGAGCACCCCGCGCACGCTGTTGCCGTGCCGGTCCAGGGGCGGGGAGAAGGTGGCCACCGCCAGCTCCCCGGGCAGGACGGCGATGATGCCGCCGCCCACCCCGGACTTCGCGGGCAGGCCCACCCGGACCATCCACTCGCCGGCGTCGTCGTACATCCCGCAGGAGCTCATCACGGACAGCACCCGGGAGACCGTCCCGACGTCGAACACCTCGTCCCCGGTCAGCGGGTTCGTGCCCGCGTTGGCGAGGGTCGCGCCCATCAGGGCGAGGTCGCGGCACGTGATGAGCACCGAGCACTGGGCGAAGTAGTCCTCGAGGGCCTGGGTCGGGTCCCCGTCGATGATCCCCGCGGAGGCCAGGAGATAGCCGAGGGCGCGGTTGCGGTCCCCGGCGTCGTGCTCCTGGGAGAGGACCTCGGGGCTGATCGCCAGCTCCCGGCCCGCGCACCGCGAGTAGGCCTCGCGGATCCGGTCCCGGCGCAGGTCGCGGTCGCTGTCGGGGACGAGCCACGTCGAGGCGATCGCGCCGGCGTTGATCATGGGGTTGGCGGGCCGCCCGGTGCCGGGCTGCAGGGAGATCTCGTTGTAGGCGTCCCCGCTCGGCTCCACGTCCATCTTCGCGTGCACCGCCTCCGCCCCGAGGTCGGAGAGCGCGAGGGCGTAGGTGAACGCCTTGGAGATCGACTGGATGCTGAACTCGTCCCGCGTGCTGCCGGCCTCGTACACGTGGCCGTCCGCGGTGGCGATGACGATGCCGAAGCGCTCGGTGTCGGCCTGCGCCAGCGCGGGGATGGAGGGGCTGGGCTCGCCGCCGCGGACGTCCCGCAGCTGCTCCACCACCTGCTCGAGGTACTCGGTGACGGCCGACGGGCCGAAGAGCCCCGTCTCGGCGCGTCCTTCTTCCTCGGTGCTCGGGTGCGGCACGGTCGGTCCTCCGGTCGGGTCGGCGTGGGTGGCTGGGGCCTGCCCACCACTCTAACCGTCAGGCGGCTGTGCAAATCCGGGGGCGAGTCCCGCGGGTGGCGGGGACCGGTTCCCGGCGGGGACCGTGCGGTAGAGTGGTGCCCGCTCCGGACCGGCCGCGTCCGCCGATGGGGCACGGGCCTCTAGCTCAGTTGGCAGAGCAGTGGACTTTTAATCCATGGGTCGTGGGTTCGAGCCCCACGGGGCCCACGCACCGCAAGGGCCTCGGTCCCCGGCCACCACCGGGGGCCGGGGCCCTTCGCCGTGGCCGGGACGCGGCCCCTGCGCCCGGCCGCACCCGTCCCGGGAGCGGCGTGGTCCGGGCCTGCGGGCTCACATCTTCTGCACGCGCCGGGGCCAGGACCGGTCCCGGCGCCGTCGGGACCGGACCATGAGCCCGGTGGAGAGCGCCGCGACGGCGGTCAGGAGCCAGTAGAAGGCCGGTGGGGCCCCGCCGTCCAGGACGACGAAGACCGTGACGACGGTCCAGCCGCCCCACACCAGCACGGCGGAGGACCGGTTCATCGCGTCCTCCGGACGGAAGCTGTCGTCGGACGGCCGGTCCGCGATGCCGTCCAGGTGCGTGCGTTCCGTGGCGGCGCCGGTGAGGCAGCGGGCCGAGTCGACGAGGTGGGCGTTGCGTTCGGCCGCCCACTGCGGGATCCAGGAGTGCATCCTGGCGTACCACCCCAGGTTGTCGCGGCACCGCGCTCTGAGGGTGGAACCGGCGCCGGTGTCGGTCGCCGTCACGGTGAGGGTGGAGGGGAAGCGGCGCCGGCCCCTGGCGGACTCGATGCCGGTGAAGCGGAACGCGAAGTCCGATCCGACGTCGACGACGGCCTCCTTGCCCCTCTGCCGGACCGTGGCTCCCTCCGCACGGAAGTGCTCCGTGATGCGGTCCAGGGCCTGGGCGGCGGGCAGGCCCGAGGTCCACTCGTCCTGGAGGCTGAACCGTTCGTGGCGTGCCGCACGGCGGGCCCACCAGCCGAACAGGAGGCAGGCGGCGCCGACGATCCCCAGCCAGAGCATCGTCGCCCAGAGCGGAAGCTCCAGCCGGCGCAGCACCCAGAACGGCACCAGGAACAGGACCACCCCGAGTGCCACCAGGCCCTTCGACGTTCCCCGCCTCTCGGTCATGGTCGCCCTCCCCTCCTTCGCGCGGCGGGCCCGGCCCGTCAGCCCATTCCCTTCCTACGGGAGCGGATTTGCAGTGGCAAGACACGCAAGAAGGGACAGGGAGCGGCATCCGGGCGGAGGACGTGGCGCTCTGCCGGCGGTCCGGGTCTGCCGTCGGTCCGGATCCGCGGCCGGGCCGATCGCTGGGAAGCCCGGGCGCCGGGAAGCCCGAGCGCCGGCGCTCGGGCGGGGGCTACTGGTCGAGCAGGGCGAGGGCCTCGCCGATGCGGTCGCGCAGGGCCCGGGCCTGCTCCACGGTCCACGCCTCGTGGCCGATGTGGAGGACCGTGCCGTCGGGATGGGCATAGGAACCGTCCGGGGTGCTGATGACCTCCCAGGTCTCCAGGAGCGCGACCGGTGACGGGCCGGCGAGGGACCGGGCGGGCAGCTCCCGCGAGTTGGTGACCGTCTCGGGGTCGGTCAGCTCCTGACGGGTGGCCCAGCGGGGGCGGGGGACGAGAGCGGTGTTCTCGTACATGGGGGTGCCTTCCAGGAAGTGGGGGTATGTCCATGTTTATGCATGTGAGGGCTCGGATGTGCTCCCGGCTCGCCCGTGTCGCCGGAGGGATCGAGGTGTAGACCTCTGTCGGCGCCGCCTGCACTTTTGTCCTGTCGGACGCCGTGGTCGCCTCTCCGTCGTCGCCCCGCCGGGGCCGCCCTACTGTCCGTCGAGCTGCCCGGAGGGGGTGGGGACCGACTCGGGGCCGGGCGGGTCCGGCGCGGGAGCCGCGGAACCGGTCCCGGAGTCCGTCGGAAGTCCGTCGGGGGTGGGCGTCGGTGTCGCCGTGACCGGGGGAGGAGGGCTGAACGAGGTGGGGGAGGCGCCGGGGGTGCTCTCCGCCTCCTCCGGCCGGTCGTCGCACCCGGTCAGCGTCAGCGCGAGCAGGACCGCGGCGGGAATCGTGCGGCGCATCGGGGCAGCCTCTCTGTCGGGGACGACTCCACGGTAGCGGGGCGGGCCGCCGTTGCGCAGGAGCGACGGGTCCGGGCCCGGCTGCCGAGAGGACGCCCGCGCCCGGGTGTGCGAGGATCCTTCGGACCAGGACGCCGACCGGCAGGAGCCGCCATGTCCGAGCGAAGCAGTGAGCGCACCGCCCTCGTCCTCCTGTCCGCGACCGCGGTGCTGCTGCTCGCGGGTCAGCTCCTCACATGGTCCTCGGAGGACGGGGTGTTCAGCGCCTTCGTGTTCGTGCTGCTGCTGCTCTGGGCCGCGGTCATCGCCGTCCGGGTGGTCCGCTTCGTCCGGCGGGACCGGCGCCCGGGCGATCCCGGGCCCGACGATCCCGCGTAGGGCGCCGCCGCCGGCCGCCGGCAGTCAGCCGCCGGCAAGCCGTCTCCGCACCGCCGCGACCGTGTCCCGTGCCGAGCGGCCGACGCCGACGAGGGTCGCCGACCCCGGACCCGTCCAGTCCCCGTAGCCCACGAGGTACAGACCGGGCGCCCGGGTCGAGGCGGTGCCGTCGGTGCGGATCCGCCCGTCGTCCTCCCGCAGGTGCAGGGGACGGAGGTGCCGCAGGGCCGGGCGGAACCCGGTGCACCAGACGACGGCGTCGACCGGCTGCTCCCGGCCGTCCGCCCGGACCACGCCGTGCGCCGTGAAGCGGGTGACCATCGGCTGGGGATCGAGCAGCCCGGCCTCGCGGGCCCGGCGCACGGAGGGAACGGCCACCACGTCGCCGAGGCTCGCCACCCCACCGGGATCCGGCCGACCCTCGGCGAGGGCCTGGGCGCGCACCGTGGCGACGCGGAACAGCTCGCGTCCGTCCACGTCGTCGGGCAGGTAGCGGGGCGGGGCGTTGGTGCACCACGTCAGGTCGCTCACCTCGGCGAGCTCGGCGGCGATCTGGGCCCCGGAGTTCGCTCCGCCCACCACGAGCACGCGGCGTCCGCGGTAGCGTGCCGGGCCGTCGTAGTGGGCGCTGTGCACCTGCTCGCCGCGGTACTCCCGCTGACCGGGGAGGGCGGGCCAGAACGGTTGCGACCACGTGCCGGTGGCGCTCACGACGGCGCGCGCCCTCAGCTCGCCGTCGTCCGTCACCAGGAGGAAGCCCGTCCCGTCGCGGTGCACGGCCCGCACACGGACCGGCCGCCGGACGGGCAGCCGGTAGCGCTCCTCGTACTCGGACAGGTAGTCGACGACGTGCTCGGCGGCCGGTGCGGCGCCGTCCGTGTCCGGCATCGGGCGCCCGGGCAGGGACGAGTACCCGGCGGGGGAGAAGAGCCGCAGCGACGGCCAGACATGCCGCCACGCCCCGCCCGGGGCCTCCTGCTCGTCGAGGAGCACGAACGACAGGCCGGTGCGCCGGAGGTAGTAGCCCACGGCCAGTCCCGCCTGCCCCGCGCCCACCACCGCGACGTCCAGGACCTCGCCCACGTCCGAGCCCCCGTCCCGGCCGGTCAGCGGAGGCCGACGGAGTGGAGGGCCGCGTGCGTCCCGACGTTCCGTCGGGGCGGTCGTGACGTGGTGAGCACGGGGAGGTCTCCTCGGAGCGGTCAGGGTGGGGCGTCAGGGAGGCGGCGCGCCCGCAGGTGCGCGGGTCCGGGCGCCCAGCCTACCGCCACCGGGGCGGAGGGCCGGTCTAGGGTGAGCCCATGGAAAAGCTCTCCTCCTCCTGGGGCCGGGTGTTCAACAAGTTCTGGTTCGTGCCCGCTGTGTGCGTGCTCGCCGCCGTCGTCCTGGCCCAGTCCGCCGTGGCCGTGGACCGGTGGCTGCCCGAGGACATGGACTCCCCGTGGGTCGTCTGGATCTACGCCGTCGGCATCGACGGGTCCCGGGCGATGCTCTCCGCGATCGGCGGGTCGATGCTCGGGGTGGCCGCGACCGCCTTCTCCATCACCATCTCGGTGATCGCCACGGCCAGCTCCACGTACGGTCCCCGCCTGGTGCACAACTTCATGGCGGACCGCGGCAACCAGGTCGTGCTGGGCGTGCTGGTCTCCACCTTCATCTACACCCTGCTGGTCCTGCGCACGATCCGCTCGGCCTCCGACGACCTCGCGCAGCCGTTCGTCCCGCACCTGGCCGTCAACCTCGGGGTGCTGATGGCGGTCGCGGACGTCGCCCTCGTCGTCTACTTCATCCACCACATCGCGGACTCCGTGCAGGTCGACACCCTCGTCCACGGCGCGCGCCGGCGCCTGCTGGCCGTGATCGAGCGCTGGCACCCGGAGGAGACACCGGAGGAGCTGGTCCGCACCGCGGGCGGCCGCAGCGGCGGGGGAGAGGTCCGGGCGGGCGCCGTGGGCTACGTCACCGGAGTCGACTACGAGCGGCTCCGGGACCACGCGGAGACCGGGGACGTCGTCGTCGAGCTCGTCCCGCGGGTGGGCGACCACGTCCTGGCCGAGGAGCCGCTGGTCCGGGTCTGGCCCGAGCACCGGGCCGAGGAGCTGGAGGACCGGCTGCGGCGCTGCGTGCAGGTGGGCGACTCGCGCTCGGCCCACCAGGACGTGCGCTTCGCGGAGCAGCAGGTGGTGGAGCTCGCCGTGCGCGCCCTCTCCCCGAGCACCAACGACCCCTACACCGCGGTCAACGCCATCGAGCAGGTCGCGTCCGGGATCGTCACGGCCGTCTCCCGCCCGCTGCCGGGGAACACGGTCGTGGTGGACGGCGTGCACCGCCTGCGCTACGGGACGGTCGGGATCGACGAGATCGTGGACATGCCGTTCGACCAGATCCGCCCGCACGCCACCGGGCACGTGAGCGTCCTGCTCGCCCTCGTGGACCTCGCCGCCCGCGTCGAGGCGGCGAGCATCCACCCGTCCGTGCAGCGGCAGGCGCGCGAGCACGTCGACGTGCTGCTCGACCAGTTCCGGGACAGCGCACCGCACCCCCGGGACCTCGCCCGGGTGGAGCAGCACGTCAGGTCGCGGTCGGCCGACTGAGCGGGTCCGCTAGCGGCGCCGCAGCCGCGGCACCCGGCGCAGCAGGAGGCCCACGACCACGGCGGTCCCGGCCAGCAGGGCGGCGCCGATCCCGGCGGACAGGTGCACGCCGGCCTCGAAGGCGGCGACGGCCGAGGCCAGGAGCTCCCCGGACGCCTCCGGGTCGAGGGCCGCGGCGACGTCGACCGCCCCGCCGAGGGTCTCGGACGCGGTGGCGGCCTGCTCCGCGTCCAGCCCGGGCGGCACAGTGGTGCGGCGGGCGTAGGTCGCGGTGACGGCCGTGCCCAGGACGGCCACGCCGAGTGCGGCGCCCAGCTCGTAGGCGGTCTCCGAGATCGCCGAGGCGGCGCCGGCCTGCTGGGGCGGCACCTCGGTGAGGACGAGGTCCCCCGCGATCGTCTGGGCGGCGCCCGAGCCCAGCCCGATGACCATGAGGGCGATCACGAGCACGAGCCCGCCGGAGAGGTCGCCGAGCAGGACGAGCAGGAAGCCCGAGGCCATGATCAGCAGCCCGCCGCCGAGCACGAGCGCCGGGGGCACGAAGGCGACCACGTGCACCACCAGCAGCCCCGAGGCGATGGTGACGGCGGCGCCCGGCAGGAGGGCCAGGCCCGCCTCCAGGGGCGGCATGCCCTCCACGAGCTGCAGGTACTGGGAGACGAAGAACAGGAAGCCGATGAAGGTCGTCGAGGCCACCAGGTTGTTGAGCAGCCCGCCGGTGAACGGGGCGTGGCGGAACAGCCGCAGGTCCAGCATCGGCACCGGGCTGCGCAGCTGGCGGCGCACGAACAGCACCCCGGCGGCCGCGGCCAGCACCGCGGCGGACAGCACGCCGGCGGAGGGCCCGTGCGAGCCGAGGTCCTTGATGCCGTAGACCAGCGCGACCATGGCCACCATGATCAGCGCGGCGCTGGGCGCGTCCACCGGGCCCGGGGCGGGGTTGCGGGACTCGGGCACCAGCACGGGCGCCAGGACGAGCAGCGGCAGCAGCACCGGGACCGCCAGGAGGAACACGGACCCCCACCAGAAGTGCTGGAGCAGGAACCCGCCGACGACCGGCCCCAGGACCCCGCCCGCCGAGAAGCCCGTGGCCCACACCGCGATGGCCGCCCGCCGCTGCGTCGCGTCGTGGAAGATGTTGCGCAGCAGGGACAGGGTGGCGGGCATCAGCATCGACCCGAAGAGGCCCAGCAGCGCCCGGGCGGCGACGAGCACCTCCCCGGTCGGGGCGAACGCGGCGAGCGCGGACACGGCCGCGAAGCCCGTGCTGCCCACCAGCAGGAGCCGGCGGCGGCCCACCCGGTCCCCGAGGGAACCCATGGGCACGAGCAGCCCGGCGAGCACCAGCGGATAGGCGTCCACCATCCACAGCAGCTGCGTCCCGGTGGGGCGCAGCTCCCGGGAGATCTCCGGCAGCGCGAAGTTCAGCACCGTGTTGTCCACGGAGATCAGCAGCACCGGCAGCATCAGGACCACGAGGGCGGCCCACTCACGGGCGCCGGCGCGGGCCGGGACGTCGGGTGCCGGGGACAGCATGGCGGGACTGGGCTCCTTCCGGGGCGGGGTGCGGGCCCCATCCTTCCAGAGCCGGCGCCGGGGCGGCCCCGGACGAGGGCAGCGCGCCGCACTAGACTGCTCGGGATGGCCCGCCGGGCGAGCCCGCCCGGCCCACAGCGGAAAGATTGAGGTCCCCGATGGTCGAGCCGGTCCCCACGAGCGCGATGTCCGATGCCGCCCCCGGCGTGTCCGAGCAGTACGAGGCGGTCCGGGACCGTGTCCTGGAGCTGCGCGAGGACTTCGACCGGGCCCGCGAGGAGTTCCGCTGGCCGCGGATGGAGCACTTCAACTACGCCCTGGACTGGTTCGACCACGTCGCCCGGGACCCGGAGCGCGGGGCCCGGGACGCGCTGTGGATCGTCGAGGAGGACGGCACGGAGCTGCGCCGGACCTTCCGGGAGCTCGCCGAGTCCTCGGCGCGCACCGCCAACTGGCTGCGCGGGCTCGGGGTGCGGCGCGGCGACCGCGTCCTGCTCATGCTCGGCAACCAGCTCGAGCTGTGGGAGACCCAGTTGGCCGGCATGAAGCTGGGCGCGCCCCTGATCCCGACCGCCGTCATGATGCCGCCCGCGGACCTGCTGGACCGGGTGCAGCGGGGCAAGGTCTCGTGGGTCGTCACGGACACCGCCAACGCGCCCAAGTTCGCGGGCGTCGAGGGGGACTACGAGCTCGTCGTCGTCGGCGCGGGGGCCGAGGCCGTGCGCGAACAGCTGCCGGGCCGTCCCGTGCACCCCTACGCCGAGGCCGCCGCCGCGGACTCCGTCTTCGTCCCGGAGGGCGTCACGCGCTCCCGGGACCCCCTCCTGCTGTACTTCACCTCGGGCACCACGTCCCAGGCCAAGCTCGTGGAGCACACCCACTACTCGTACTCCTTCGGGCACCTGTCCACGGTCTACTGGATGGGGCTGCGCCCCGGGGACGTCCACCTGAACATCGCCTCGCCGGGATGGGGCAAGCACTCGTGGTCCAACTTCTTCGCCCCGTGGATCGCGGAGGCCACCGTGTTCATCCACAACCAGGCCCGCTTCGACGCGGTCGGCCTCATGGAGCAGATGGGCCGGGCCGGGGTCACCAGCTTCTGCGCCCCGCCCACCGTGTGGCGGATGCTCATCCAGGCCGACCTGCACCGCGTGCAGGACCCGCCGACGTCGGCCGTCTCCGCGGGCGAGCCGCTCAACCCCGAGGTCATCCGCCGGGTCCAGGACGCGTGGGGCGTGACCATCCGGGACGGCTACGGCCAGACGGAGACCACGCTGCAGATCGCCAACACCCCCGGCCAGCCGGTGGTGCCGGGGGCCATGGGCCGGCCGCTGCCGGGCTTCGTCGTCGAGCTCTTCGACCCGCAGACGGGCGCGCCGGCCGAGGAGGGGGAGATCTGCCTGAAGGTCGACGACGACCCGCCCGGGATCATGGCGGGCTACATCGACGAGCCCGGGCGCACGGCCGAGGTCGTCACCGACGGCTGGTACCACACCCGCGACATCGCCCGCCGCGACGAGCACGGCGTCTACACGTACGTGGGCCGCACCGACGACGTCTTCAAGGCCTCCGACTACCGGATCTCCCCGTTCGAGCTGGAGTCCGTGCTCATCGAGCACCCCGCGGTGGCCGAGGCCGCGGTGGTCCCGGCCCCGGACCCGGTCCGGCACGCGGTGCCGAAGGCCTACCTGGTGCTCGCCGCCGGCGCCGAGCCCACCCGGGAGCTCGCGGGGGAGATCCTGCGCTTCGCCCGGGAGAACGTCGCCCCCTACAAGCGGGTGCGCCGCGTGGAGTTCACGGACCTCCCGAAGACGATCTCGGGCAAGATCCGCCGGGTGGTGCTGCGGGAGCGCGAGGAGGCGGCGGACCGTTCGGGCGCCGCGGCTCCCGGGGACGGCGGGTACGGCGTCGAGTACACGGAGGCGGACTTCCCCGGCCTGCGCGGCTGAGGGCCCGCCGCGGGGCGGCGGCCTGGTGGCCGGCGCCCCGCGCCCCGCAATGTGACGTCACACACGGCGCGGACCGTGCGCCCAACGGGGGACACCCGCCGTGCGGGGTGTCCCCACTTCGTGCCACGCCGGCCGCCGCGCAATACCGGTCGGTAGCGAACTGCCCCGGCAGAACCCGGCATTGACTAGTGCAAATGAATGAATCTGCGTGGATGTCCACCAATGCGAATGTGACTTCACAGCCCGTGACAGGTCCCGGAAACCCTGCCACCATGGTGCCAATTGGTTCACCCGATGGGGCGGAACCAACTGATCCGCCGGGGGGCGGATCGACAGCGGTTCATCGGGGGATGGGCCGCGTGCACGCAGGCATCGGGGGGTGCCGGTGCAACCGGTTCATCGGGGGGTGAACCGAATGGGAGCACCGCTGGGGGGCGGTACTCCCGCCAGGCGAGTCTCTGCTCGCCGCCGGCCGTCAGGCCGGTCGATGCGCCCGCTGCGGGGGCCATCCGCTCGACGGATGGGCAGCGGGCGCATCGCTCTGTCCGGGCCTCGTCGTCCCTGCACGTCCCGTTGTCCGGTCGGGCGGTGTCGGGGGGCCCTGGGAGACTGGCCCCATGACGACTTCACCGGCCCACGACATCGCCGCCCACGACACCGCGCCGGACCCGGCACTGCACGAGGACGCGCTCGGCCTGCTGCGCGCGCTCACCGGCCGGGCGGACGCCGCCTTCCACCCCGGGCAGTTCGAGGCCGTCGAGGCCCTCGTGGGACGCGGCCGGCGGGCCCTGGTGGTGCAGCGGACCGGGTGGGGCAAGTCCGCGGTCTACTTCCTCTCCGCCCTGCTCCTGCGGGCCCGGGGGCGCGGGCCCACGCTGATCGTCTCCCCGCTGCTGGCCCTCATGCGGGACCAGGTCTCCGCCGCCGCCCGCGCCGGCGTGCGGGCGGCGGCCATCAACTCCGCCAACGCCACCGAGTGGGGGCAGATCGCCGCGCAGCTGGAGGCCGACGAGCTCGACGTCCTGCTGGTCTCCCCGGAGCGGCTCAACAACCCGGTGTTCCGGGAGCAGCAGCTGCCGCAGCTGGTGGCCCGGCTCGGGCTGCTCGTGGTGGACGAGGCGCACTGCATCTCCGACTGGGGCCACGACTTCCGCCCCGACTACCGGCGCATCCGCGACCTCATCGCCCGGCTGCCGGAGCAGGTCCCCGTCCTGGCCACGACCGCCACCGCGAACGAGCGCGTGGTCGCCGACGTCGAGGAGCAGCTGGGCGTGCGCCCCGGCGGCAGCAGCACGGGGGAGGTGTTCACCCTCCGCGGCCCGCTCTCCCGCGCGTCGCTGCGCCTCGGCGTGCTGGACCTGCCCTCGGCCACGGCGCGCCTGGCCTGGCTGCTCGAGCACGTCGAGTCCCTCCCGGGCAGCGGGATCATCTACGCGCTGACCGTCGGGGCCGCCGAGGACACCGCCCAGGCGCTCGCCGACGCCGGGATCCCGGTGCGCGCCTACACCGGGCGCACGGACCAGGGCGAGCGCGAGGAGCTCGAGGCGGCCCTCAAGGAGAACCGGGTCAAGGCCCTCGTGGCCACCTCCGCGCTCGGCATGGGCTTCGACAAGCCGGACCTCGGCTTCGTGGTCCACCTGGGCGCGCCGTCCTCGCCCGTGGCCTACTACCAGCAGGTGGGCCGCGCGGGCCGCGCCACCGACAACGCGGACGTCCTGCTGCTGCCGGGCACCGAGGACCGCCGGATCTGGGAGTACTTCGCCACCTCGTCGATGCCCACCGAGCAGAAGGCCGCCGCCGTGCTGGGCGAGCTGGAGACCGCGGGCGGAGCCCTGTCCGTGGCCGTGCTGGAGTCCCGCGTGGACGTCCGGCGCAGCCCGCTCGAGCTGCTCCTGAAGGTCCTCGCCGTCGAGGGCGCGGTCGAGCGCGTGCAGGGCGGGTGGCGGAGCACGGGGAC
Organism: uncultured Kocuria sp.; assembly: GCF_947500125.1. Classification (GTDB taxonomy): domain Bacteria; phylum Actinomycetota; class Actinomycetes; order Actinomycetales; family Micrococcaceae; genus Kocuria. The sequence goes on from NZ_CANMRA010000002.1 coordinate 219,862, forward strand.
GCCGTGGCGCTACGACGCCGAGCGCTACGGGCGGATCGCCGCGGCGCGGGTGGCCGAGCAGGACGCCATGCTGGAGTACGAGCGCACCACCGGGTGCCGCATGGAGTTCCTCGCCCGGCAGCTCGACGACCCCACGGCCGAGCCCTGCGGGCGCTGCGACGGCTGCGCCGGCCCCTGGTACTCCACGACCGTCGACGAGTCCGCCACCGACTCGGCCGGGGCCGCCCTGACCCGCGTGGGCGTCGTGGTGGAGCCGCGCGCCCAGTGGCCCACCGGGATGCCGCGGCTCGGGGTCGACGTCAAGGGCCGCATCCCGGAGGAGGAGCGCTGCGCCGAGGGCCGCGCGCTCGCCCGGCTCACGGACCTCGGCTGGGGCAACCGGCTGCGCGAGGTGTTCCGCACCGACGAGGAGGGCGCGCCGGTCGACGGACCCGTGGACCCCGCCCTCGGCCGGGCGTGCGTCCAGGTGCTCGCCGAGTGGCGCTGGGCGGACCGCCCCGCGGCCGTCGTCTCCGTCCCGTCCCGCACCCGGCCCCGGCTCGTGCGCTCCCTGGCGGAGGGCATGGCCGAGGTCGGGCACCTGCCCTATCTCGGGGAGCTCGACGTCCCCGGGGACTTCCCGTCCGGCGGGCACGGCGGCAACAGCGCGTACCGCCTCGCGGCCCTGTGGGAGAAGTTCCGGGTGCCCCCCGAGCTCGCGGAGGAGCTGGACCGGCTCGGCGGGCGGCCGGTGCTGCTCGTCGACGACCTCGTGGACAGCCGCTGGACGCTCGCCGTGGCCGCCCGCGCCCTGCGCCGGGCCGGCTCCGGGCCCGTGCTGCCGTTCGTCCTGGCCGCGCAGGGCTGAGCCGCGGACCGCGCCGGGAAAACCCGCCCGGCGCGGTCTTGTACGCTGTCCTGCGTGCCTCCTGCTCCCACGCCGCTCGTCGACGTCATCATCCCGGTGCACACCACCGCGCGACCGGTCGACCGTGCCGTCGGCTCCGTGGTGGCGGGCGGGCTCCCGGTCGGCGGCCGCGGCGGCGTCCGCATCACGGTGGTCTGCCACAACGTCGGGGCCGCGCTGATCCGCGACCGCCTCTCGGCGCGGCACCGGCCGCTCGTCGAGCTGGTGGAGTGCTTCGACGGCACCGGCAACCCGGCCGCGCCCCGCAACCTGGCCCTGGAGCGCTCCCGTGCCCGGTACGTGTCCTTCGTGGACAGCGACGACACCCTCGCGCCCGGGGCGCTGGCGGCCTGGACGGCGATCGCCGAGCGCCACGGCTCGGCGGCGGTGCTGCCGCGGCTGCTCCGGGGCGGCGGCGGCGTGCTCCGCACCCCCGTGCCGCGGCCCTTCCGCCGCGCGGACCTCGACCCGGTCAAGGACCGGCTGGCCTACCGCACCACGAGCCTGGGGCTGCTGCGCCGGGAGGTGCTGGCCGACCGCGGCCTGCGCTTCCAGGGCCAGTACGCCACCGGGGAGGACCTGGGCCTCACCGCCCGCGCCTGGTTCGGGGGCGGACGCATCGACCTCGCGCCGCGACGGGCGCACTACGTGGTGCACGACGACGCCGACGGGCGGATCACCACCGGAGCACGGCCTCTCGCCGAGGACCTCGCGGCGTTCACCGACCTGCTCGGCGGCTCCTGGTACGCCGGGCTGCCCGCGCAGCGCCGCACGGCCATCGCCGTCAAGGTGCTGCGGGTCCAGCTGCTCGGCGCCGTGCACGCCCGGGCGGCGGGGGCGTGGACCGCCGAGGACACCGGGACGTGCCGGGCGCTGCTGCGGCTGCTGGAGCCGGGGGCCGGACCGGCGCTCGAGGTCCTCCCGCGGGCCGACAGGGACCTGCTCGACCTCGTCGTGCGGCAGGGAGCCACCGCGGCCCAGGTGCGCGAGGCGTCCGCGCGACGGCGGCGCTTCGGCCACCCCGCCACGCTGCTCACCCGCGACCCGCGGTGGGTCCTGCACCGCGAGGCGCCGCTCAGGTTCATGGCCGCGTCTCTGCTGGTGTGACCGGACGGTGACACCGTTCGGTGGAACAATGGAGCGCAGTCAGCCGTCCGACCCCCCGCCCGACGAGAGAACTCCATGAGCCGACTCCTCCCCGCCGACCCTTCCCCCGGGGTCGCGAGCAGCACCGCGCCCCCGGTGGGCACGGCCCCGCCCGCCCACCGCTTCCGCCCCGAGGTCCAGGGGCTGCGCACCGTGGCCGTCCTCCTCGTCGCCGTCTACCACGTGTGGATCGGCGGGGTCTCGGGCGGGGTGGACGTCTTCCTGTTCATCTCCGCGTTCCTCATGACGCTCTCCTTCGTCCGGAGGATCGAGTCCGGGAGCGGGCCGCAGCTGGGCCGCTACTGGGCCAGGACGTTCTCGCGGCTGCTGCCCCCCGTCGTCGTCACGGTGCTGGGCACCCTCGTGGCGGTGCGGATGCTGTTCCCGCCCGACCGGTGGTACGCCGCGATCGAGGAGGCCGCGGCCACGGTGCTGTACTCCCAGAACTGGGTGCTCGCCTTCAACGCGGTGGACTACTACGCCGCGGACACCTCCCGGGCCAGCCCGTTCCAGCACTTCTGGTCCCTGTCCGTGCAGGGCCAGGTGTTCCTGCTCTGGCCGCTGCTGCTGGCCCTGTGCGGGCTGCTCGCCCGGCGCACCGGGTGGTCCGTCGCCCGGGTGGCCACCGGCGTGTTCGGCGCCGTCTTCCTCGCCTCCTTCGCCTTCTCGGTGGTGGCGACGAGGAACGAGCAGGCCTTCGCCTACTTCGACACCCGCGCCCGGCTGTGGGAGTTCGCCCTCGGGTCGCTGCTGGCGCTGGCCGTGCTGCGGGGCGTCACCCTGCCGGGCGCGCTCCGCCTCCTGCTGGGCTGGACCGGGCTCGTGGCGATCGCCGTGTGCGGGCTCGTCCTCGACGTCCAGGGCTCCTTCCCCGGCTGGGTGGCTCTGTGGCCGCTGACCGGGGCGGCCCTGGTGATCCTCGCCGGGCACACCGGCGACCCCCGCGGGGCCGACGCCCTGCTCAGCCGCCGGCCCCTGCTCGTCCTGGGCGAGGCGTCCTACGCCGTCTACCTGGTGCACTGGCCCGTGCTCGTGACCTATCTCGTGGTCACGGACCGCGCGAAGGCCACGCTGCTGCACGGACTGCTCATCCTCCTGGGGAGCATTGCCCTGGGCGTGCTGGTGCACCGGCTCGTCGAACGGCCCCTGCGGCCCCGCCGCGGCCCCCGCGCGAGCCTGCACCAGTTCGGGATCGTGCTGCTGTGCGTGGCGCTCGTGCTGGTCCCCGTCGCCGGGGCGCGGGCGGTCCTGGACCGGCAGGCGCAGGAGGCCTCGGAGCGGGCCGCCGTCGAGAACCCGGGAGCCGCCGTGCTGACCGGGGACCTCTCCTGGGAGCGGGACCCGGACGTGCCCACGATCCCGAACCCGCTGGTCCGCGAGGGGCAGTGGGCGGAGCTGCCGGAGTCCTGCGACGCGGCGACCGAGGAGTGGTTCGACGGTTACAAGGTGGCCTGCTCGACCCTGCCGGTCGACCCGGACGCCGAGGTCGACGCCATGGTGATCGGCAACTCCCACGCCGAGCAGTGGCTGCCGGGGATCGAGGCCGTGGCCCAGGACCGCGGCTGGAACCTGCGCTCGATCGTCCGGGGCGCCTGCCGGTACCAGCCCGTGGAGACCACCGACAACACCGAGTGCCAGGAGCTGATCCGGCTCACGGACCGGTACATCGAGGAGCAGGGCATCGACGTGGTGTTCACCACGTCCACCGTCACCGCCGACGAGGGGCCCGGCGAGCAGATCGCCCCCGGCTTCGAGCAGGTCCTCGAGGACCTCGGCTCGCGGGGCATCACGGTGGTCGGGATCCGGGACAACCCGCGGTTCCCCTTCAACATGGTCACCTGCATCGACCAGCACGGCCCGGACGCCGAGCGCTGCAACCCGCCGCGGGCGCAGAAGCTCGCCCCGCAGAACCCGGCCGAGGCGCTCACGGCGCGGCACGAGAACTTCGTGAGCATCGACATGAGCGACTGGATCTGTCCCGACGGCACGTGCCCGTCCCGGATCGGCAACCGCTGGGTCTACATGGACGACAACCACATGCCCCGCGACTACGTGGTCACGATGGTCCCGGCCTTCACCGAGCAGTTCGACCGGCGGGCCCGGCAGCTGCCCTCGGGGTGAGCGGGGGCCGGCTCAGCGACGGAGCCGGGCGCCCACGGCGCGCAGCGCCGGCCGCAGGTCCCGGAGGCTGAGCCCGGCCCAGACCGCGAGGAACACGGCGGTCGCCCCGAGCGCCGGCAGCACCCTGAAGTCGGGGCCCAGCACCCGGAGAGCACCCAGGAGCATCGCGTAGCCGGCCACGATCCGCAGCAGGACCGTGCCCCACCGCATCCGGTCGAGCCGCCAGACCACCAGCAGCGGCAGGACCGAGCTCAGCAGCGAGCCCACGAGGTAGCCGACCGCGGAGGCCATGATCCCCAGCTCCGGGCCGAGCAGGAGCATCGTGACCACGCCCAGCACCAGGCCGAGTCCGTTGGCGGCGGCCAGCACCTTGATCCCCCAGGGCTCGGTGCCGTTGAGCCGGGCGTTCGCGGCGTTGAAGCTCGTGGCGGAGACCGCGAAGAACAGCACCACCAGGAGGGACTCGGCCTCCTGGTACTCCCGGCCGAAGATCAGCAGCACGGGCTCGGCCCAGAGGATGCCCACCCCGAACACCGGGAGGAACACGGTGACCATGGTGCGCAGGATGACGTCCACCTGCCGCGTGAGCCCCGCCGTGTCACCGGCCGAGAACATCCGGGCCACGCTGGGCGACAGGGCCGTGAGCATCGCCCCGGAGAGCATGCTGGCGGGGGTGGCCAGCGCCACCGCCGAGGCGTAGAGACCGACCTCGGCCTTCGTGGCGAAGCCGTCGCCGATCACCAGGGACAGCTGCATCAGGCCGGTGGCCGCGACGATGTGGGCCGACCCCCAGGCGGTGAAGACCAGGATCTCCCGGCGCAGTCCCGGGTCGAGGCGCGCTCCGGTGCGGCGGGGCCAGGACGGCAGCGCGTAGACCGCGTAGCCGAGGATCAGGGGCAGCAGCAGACCCCAGTGCCAGCCGGCGAGCAGGACCAGCAGCAGCAGGGTGAGGGTGAGGAACGAGCTGATGGTGTCCCACGCCGTCGTCGTCACGAACTGGTTGTTGCCCGTGCGGACGCCGCGCACGAAGTTGTAGGCCGACAGGGAGAGCACGAGCAGCCCCGCCGAGACCGCGTAGCCCCAGGAGAGCTCGAGCACGAACGCGGCGTAGAGCACCGCCGAGACGGACAGCAGCGCCATGCCCGCGGACGCGCTGGTCGCCGTGAAGGAGGCCGTCGCCGCCTGACCCTCCGGGTCCTGGCGGCCGCGGGCCATCGCGATGAACTTCGAGGCGGCCGTGCCCGAGGCCTGGGGCCACAGCAGGACGAGGAACAGGGCCAGCGAGATCGTCAGGTTGACCTCGCCCAGGGTCTCCTGGCCCAGCAGGCGCCCCACCAGGACGCTGTAGCCGAAGCGGGACAGGCCCTGGACGAACACGGCCACCACGGTCAGCGCGAAGGCCGACCCCAGGGGGTTGTCGGTGTTCGCGTGGTTGGGCGGCGGGAAGAGGATCGAGCGCAGCCGGGACATCAGGCGGCCGACCCGGGGGCTGGGCTGGTCATCGCGCCCGAGTCTACTCGCGCCCCGGCGCCCTCCCGGGACGTCCGGGGGCGCGGCCCCGCCGCTAGGCTGGCCCCATGATCGCCGCCCCCACCTCGTTCAGCACCCGGTCCAGCGCCGGGTTCACGACCGCGTTCGGCGCCGCCCCGCGCACCGCGCCCGACGACGCCTCCGGCCGCCCCGGCGCGGGACGGGGCTGATCGCCGTGCGCGTGCTCGTCGTCAGCACCTGGTACCCGTCCGCGGAACGGCCCGGGGAGACGCCGTTCGTCCCCCGGCACGTGCGCGCCGCCGCCCGTCACCACGACGTCCGGGTGCTGCACGTGCGGCTGCTGCGCACGGGGCGGCCCGTCCAGGAGCAGTGGGACGGGGTGCCCGTGCTCCGGCTCCCCTTCCACCCCCTGCACCCGGCCACCGTGCTGCGGGCGGGCGCCGCGGTCCGCCGCCACCTGACCGGTGCCGACGTCCTGCACACCATGCCCTTCTCGGCCGCGCTCGTCTGCCTGCCCTTCGCGGGCCGCCGCCCGTGGGTGCACACGGAGCACTGGAACGGCGTGCTCACCCCCGAGCAGAACGGTCCCGTGTGGCGGCGCCTCGCCGGGCTCCGCCGGATCCTGCGCGTGCCCGACCGCGTCACCGGCGTGAGCACCATGATGTGCGACGTGCTGCGCCGCTTCGCCCCGGCCGAGAAGGTCGAGCGGATCGGCAACGTGGTCGACCACGCCGAGCACGTCACGGCCCCGCCGCGGGAGCCCACCCTCGAGCTCGTCGCGGTCGGCGCCCTGCGCGCCATCAAGGACCCCCTCCTGGCGGTCGACACCGTGGCGTGGCTGCGCGACGCCGGCCACGACGTCCGCCTCACCTGGTGCGGCACCGGCGGCCTCGAGCAGGACGTCCGGGACCGTGTGCGGGAGCGGGGGATCGAGGAGCGCGTGCGGCTCCTGGGCGACGTCGGCGCGGACGAGGTGCAGCGGCGCCTGGCCGCCGCCGACGTGTTCCTGCTGCCCAGCCGTTCCGAGACGTTCTGCGTGGCGGCGGCCGAGGCCCTCGCCGCGGGGCGGCCGGTGGTCATGGGCGCCCTCGGCGGGCAGGCGGACTTCGTCCACCCCCGCAACGGGCGCCTCGTGGCCGAGCGCACCCCCGAGGCCTTCGGCCGTGCCGTGCTCGGCGTCGTGGCGGATCCGGGCCTGCTCGGCCCGGAGGCCATGGCGGAGGAGATCCGCTCTCGCTACGGGGCCGCGCGGATCGCCGCGGACCTCGACCGGCTCTACCGGAGCGTGGCCGCCGGCCGGCGCGGGCGCCGTCGGCTTTGACCCCGTGCCCGGTCCTCCCTTAAGCTGGCCTGTGTTGTCCACCGGCGTGGTGGGCCACGGATGGAGACGTGCCAGAGCGGCCGAATGGACTTCACTGCTAATGAAGGGTCGGGGTTAAACTCGACCGGGGGTTCAAATCCCCCCGTCTCCGCGCTCACGATGTCCCAGGACGTCGGAAACACCCCGGACCGGACGGTCCGGGGTGTTTCGCGTTCCGGAGGGCCCGACCCGCAGCCGGAGCCCGGTGCCGCCCGTCATCTACGCCGGCTCCGGTGACCGCGGACGGGCGGCTGCCTAGACTGGGGCCAGCGCGCCGCCGGCGCCCGAGCGCAGGGGGAAGACCATGTCCGAGCAGCAGCAGCCCACCGTCCCGTCCGGCCCGCCCTCCGGGGGGACCGCCCCGCTGTGGGACTCCGGCGCTCCCGACCGCTCCGTGCTGGAACGGGCCCTCGACGCGGTGACGGTGCGCCGGGTGTTCGGCGAGGCCTACGACCTCGACGGCGCCACGATCGTGCCCGTGGCCCACGTCCGGGGCTGGGGCGGCGGAGGTGGCGGCGCCGGCGAGCAGCACGGCGAGTCCGGCAGCGGCTCCGGCCTGGGCTACGGGGTCAACGCCGGCCCGGCCGGGGTGTACGTGCTCCGGGACGGCGCCGTGACGTGGCAGCCGGCCGTCGAGCCGGTCCGGATCGCGCTGCCCGTGGGCCTGGCCTTCGTCGCGGCCCTCGGCGCGGTCGGCTGGGCCGTCGCGACGCGCCGCTCCTGAACCCCGGCCCGCCCTGTCGCCGTGCCCCCGCGGCCTGACAGGATGGGACCATGTCCTTCCTGCTCCGCGTCCTCGTCAACGCGCTCGCCATCTGGGTGGCCGCCTGGATCCTGCCCGGGATGCAGCTCACGGCCGACCCGTCGGTCGTCTCGGCCGTCGGGGGCGAGACCGCGGCGTCGGTCCTGGCCTACCTGTTCATCGGGCTGGTCTTCGGCGTCGTGAACGCGATCGTGCGGCCCGTGCTGACGATCCTGTCCCTGCCGATCACCTGCCTGACGCTGGGCCTGTTCGCCATCGTGGTCAACGCGGCGATGCTGTGGCTGACCTCCTGGCTGAGCTCCTTCACGCCGCTGCGGCTCGAGATCGACTCCTTCCTCTGGACGGCGGTGCTCGCCACCCTGATCATCGGGGTGGTCTCCATCGTGATGGGCTGGATCGTCCCCGACCGCGAGAAGGGCTGAGCCGCGCCGGGGCTCAGCCCCGGTGCAGCGCCGTCCACAGGAACTCGTGGGAGAGCGCGTGCAGGCGGGCGGCCTGCTTGTTGTCGCCCGCGCCCGCGTGCCCGCCCTCGGTGGCCTCGTAGAACCACACGTCCTCGTAGCCCATCGCGAGCATCCGCGCCGCCGCCTTGCGCGCCTGGACGGGACCCACGCGGTCGTCGCTCGTGGCGGTCCAGAACAGGACCGCCGGGTAGTCCCGTCCCTCCTCCAGGAGGTGGTACGGCGAGAACGTGCGGACGGACTCCCACTGCTCGGGGTCGTCCGGGTCGCCGTACTCCGCGATCCACGAGTAGCCCGCCGACAGCTTCGTGTAGCGGCGCATGTCCAGCAGGGGCACCCCGCAGGAGACCGCGCCGAACAGCTCGGGGTACGTGGTGAGCATGTTGCCCACGAGCAGCCCGCCGTTGGAGCCGCCCGAGCACGCGAGCGTCGACCGGGAGCACACCCCGCGGGCCTGCAGGTCCGCCGCGACGGCCGCGAAGTCCTCGTACGCCCGGTGCCGCTCCCCCCGCAGCGCGGCCCGGTGCCACGCCGGACCGTACTCCCCGCCGCCGCGGATGTTGGCGAGGACGTAGACCCCGGAGCGCCCGGCGTCGTCGGTGCGGGTCAGCCAGGACCGCCCGAGGGCCCCGGAGTAGGCGGGGGTCCGGGAGACCTCGAAGCCCCCGTAGCCGGAGAGCAGGGTGGGGTTCCTCCCGTCGAGGACCAGGTCCGAGGGGCCCACCTGGAAGTAGGGCACGCGGGTGCCGTCCGCGGAGACCGCGAAGTGCTGCTCGACCGACAGCCCGGCCGCGTCGAAGAACGCCGGCGCGGTCCTCGCCACGCGGGGCGGGGCCGTCGCCCCGCCGTCGGCCGGGACGGTGCCGCGGGAGACGGTGGTGGGGGTGAGGAAGCCGGTGGCCACGAGCCAGTAGTCGTTGCCCGCCTCCGGGTCCTCGTCGTCGACGGCGTAGGCGTCCACGCTGGACAGCGCCGGCGCCCCGGGGAGCTCGGCGGAGGTCCACGGGCCCGGCTCGGCGACCCGCACCACCGAGGAGACGTCCCGCAGCAGGTTGAGGACCAGCCGGTCGGCCGTCCAGGACCAGGACTGCAGGGAGGTGCGCTCGTCCGGGACGAACACGGCGGTCACGGAGCGGTCCCCGGCCAGGAACGCCTCGAGCTCGGCCGCCAGCAGGGACCCGGCCGGGTGCACGGCGCCGTCCAGCTCCAGCTCCTCCTGCGGGCGCAGCAGCAGCCACTGCCGGTGCAGGTCCACCGTCACCGAGTCGGGGACGTCGACGTGCACGAGTTCCCCGTCCCGCAGCAGGTAGGTGCGGGACGCGAAGAAGTCCACGACGTCCACGGCCACGTCCCGGACGAAGCCCGGGGTGTGGTCGCGCACGAGCACCGCCTGCACGTGGTCCTCGGCGACCTCGAACGCCTGCCGCGCCGCGGCCAGGTCCCGGCCGCGGCGCAGGACGCGGACCGTGCGGGGATAGGAGGACGTGGTCATCGAGCCGGGACCGAAGTCGGTGCCCACGTGCACGGTGTCGGCGTCCACCCACGTCACGCTCGACTTCGCCGTAGGGACGTCGAAGCCGCCGGGCACGAACCGGCGCTCGTCGAGGTCGAACTCGCGCACGCGCTTCGCGTCGCCGCCGTCGGGGGAGAGGCTCAGCAGCACCCGCCGGTGCCGGCCGCCGGTGTACTGCGGGCGCAGCAGCCGGGCCCCGCCCCAGACCCAGTCGACGCCCTCCGCGGCGGCCAGCGCGTCGACGTCGAGCAGGACCTCCCACTCAGTGTCCTCGCTCAGCCAGGACTCCCACGTGGTGCGGCGGAAGACGCCGCGCGGGTGCTCGGCGTCGCGCCAGAAGTTGTAGTAGTGCGGCCCGTGCTTGGAGACCATGGGGATCCGCTCGGTCGAGTCCATGACCGCCAGCACGTCGGCCTCGAGACGGCGCAGCCGCGGGCCCTCGAGCGCCGCCAGGGTGCGCGCGTTCTGCCCGGCGACCCACTCCAGGGGCGCGTCCCCCGTGATCTCCTCGAGCCACAGGTTCTCGTCGTGCGGCTGCTCGGCGGTCGGGCGGGCGGCGGTCTGCGCGGTCTCGGTCATGACCGCCATCGTAGGCGCAGCCTCGTGCCCGTGCCCGTGGCCCGGCGCGCGGGGCGATGTGCGGGTCGATATCCTGGGGGCCATGAGCGCAACGGGCAGGCCAGGCGGCGAACGACGGGTCACGGTGATCGGGGCGGGCCCCCGCGGGCTGTCGGTGGTGGAGCGCCTCGTAGCGCGCGCGGCGGCCTCGGGCACCCGGGTGCGCGTCGACGTCGTCGACCCCTTCCCGCCCGGGCCGGGGCACGTGTGGCGCACCAACCAGTCCCCGCTGTACCTCATGAACACGCCCTCGGTGTTCCCCACGGTGATCGCCGACGACGGCGTGCTGCCCGTGGATCCGCTCGAGCCGCTGCGGAACATGAGCTTCGAGCACTGGCGGCTCGCCGCCGTGGCGGGGACCATCGCCGTGGACCCCGACGACGCCGCGCACCTGACCCGGATGACGCCGCAGTCCTATCCCTCCCGGCGGATGTACGGCGTCTACCTCGCCTGGGTCTTCCGCGCGCTGCAGGACGCCCTCCCGGCCTCGGTGCAGCTGGTCGTGCACCGGGCGGAGGCCGTGGGCGTGCACGTGCGGGAGCAGGCCCGGCACCGCTACGACGTGGAGATCAGCGGCGGGCAGAACCTCCCGGCGGACGCCGTGGTGCTCGCCCTGGGCCACCTCGACGCCGATCTGCGCCCGGACCAGCGGGAGCTGGTGGACGGCGCCGCCGAGCTCGGGCTGACCTACTGGCCGCCCGCGGTGCCCGCCGACGTGCACTGGGAGGACCTGCCCGCCGGGCGCACCGTGCTGGTGCGCGGCATGGGCCTGAATTTCTGCGACGTCCTGGCCCAGGTCACGGAGGGCCGCGGCGGGATCTACACCCAGGAGGGGGAGCGCTACGTCTACCACCCGTCCGGACGGGAGCCCGTGATCGTGGCGGGCTCCCGGCGCGGCGCCCCGTACCGCTCCAAGGCGGTGCTCGAGGGCTACTACGCGTCCTCCCTCGTCACCCGGTTCTTCACCCTCGACACCGTGCGGGCGCTCGCGGCGCGGACGGAGGGACCGCTGTCCTTCGAGACGGACCTCTACCCGCTGATCCGCAAGGACGCCCAGTGGAACTACTACACCGTCCTGGCGCGGACCGCCCCGGACGCCTTCGAGACCGACCCGCAGGAGTTCCTGGCGCGCCTCGACGCCGTGCTCGGCAGCGAGGACGACCACCCCGAGGGGCCGTGGACGTCCCGGGCGGAACGGCTCATCGCGTCCGCGGTGGTCCCGGGCCGGCAGCTCAACGCCATCCGGCTCGCCCGCCCGTTCGAGGGGATCAGCTTCGGCTCCCACGACGAGTACGCGGCGGCCGTGGTGCACCACCTGGACCGGGACGTGCACGGCGCGCTGGCCGGTGAGGACGACCCGCTGCAGATGGCGGTCGCCTCCCTCAACGCCGCTCGCACCGTGCTCAAGGCCGTGCTCGCGGACCTCGGGATCAGCGACCCGTCCTGGACCGACGAGCTGCGGCGCACGTTCGAGCCGTTCGTGGAGGGCCTCGCCTCCGGCCCGCCGGTGCTGCGGACCCAGCAGCTGGCGGCGCTGGCGCGGGCCGGTGTGGTGCGCTTCCTGGGCCCGGACCCGCAGTTCCTCGTGGACGAGGAGGAGGGCCGGTTCGTGGCGAGCTCCCCCTGGGTCAAGGACGAGCCCTTCCGTGCCGAGCACCTCGTGGAGGCCATGTCCCCGCCCAACGACGTCCGGCGCAACATCTCCCCGCTGCTGTCCGCGATGCACCGGGAGGGCCTGGCGCGGGTCCGGGCGATGGAGACCCGGGACGGCGTGGCGACCGTGCCCGGCGGCGGGCTGGACGTGACCCGCCCTCCGTACCGGGCCGTGCGCGTCGACGGCGGCGTCGAGCCCGGCGTGCTCGTGCTCGGCCTGCAGCTCTCGGCCGTCCAGTGGGGCGTGGCGATCGCCGCGGAGGCCGGCGCGTCCGCGGAACTGGGCGCCCGGACCCTGGCGGACGCCGACCGCATCGCCGAGGCGGTGCTGGACGCGCACCCCGCCCCCGCCGCGTCCTGAGACCTGCGGCCCCGGGCCGGGACGCGCGGAGACCCCCACCGGCTGGTGCGGCGGGGGCCTCGGGCGGGGCGGAAGGTAAGGGATTCGAACCCTTGGTACGGGGTCACCGCACACCGGTTTTCAAGACCGGCTCCTTAGGCCGCTCGGACAACCTTCCCCGCACTCGTCCGGTCCCCGGCGGGGCGGCGGAGCGCGCCGCCCATTCTTCCACGGCGCCTGGAACGCCGCCAAAGCCCCGGCTAGGGTGAGCGCGTGGACGCACCCGAGAGCCCGGACCGCGGGACGACGACGATCGTGTGGTTCCGGGACGATCTGCGCGTCACGGACCACCCCGCCCTCGACGCCGCGTGCCGGCGCGGCGCGGTGGTCGCCCTCTACGTCCTGGACGAGGAGTCCGAGGGGGTCCGGCCCCTCGGCGCGGCCGCGAAGTGGTGGCTGGACGGGTCCCTGCGGTCCCTGCGGGAGTCCCTCGGGGAGCTGGGCATCCCCCTCGTGCTCCGCCGCGGCGCCGCGGCGGAGGTGCTCCCCGAGGTCCTCGAGCGCACGGAGGCGGGTGGCGTCACGTGGAACCGCCGCTACGGCGGGCCCGAGCTCGCCGTGGACGCCGGGGTGAAGCAGTGGTGCGCCGCGCACGGGGTGGAGGCGCACTCGTTCCAGGCCGCGCTGCTGCACGAGCCGTGGACCCTGCGCACCGGGGCCGGGGGCCCGTACAAGGTGTTCACCCCGTTCTGGAAGGCGCTGCGGACGCTGGAGATCCGGCAGCCGCTGCCCGTGCCCGGCGCGGGCCGGGGCGCGTCCGCCGGGGTCGGGGCGATCGCCGGCGCCGAGGACCTGGACGACTGGGCCCTGCCGTCCGCGGAGCACGCGGCCGGGCTGGCCGCGACGTGGACGCCCGGGGAGGCCACCGCGTGGGAGCGGCTGGACGACTTCCTGGACCGCGTGGAGGACTACGCCGAGGGGCACGACCGGCCCGACCGGGACGGCACGAGCCGGCTCTCCCCGCACCTGCGGTGGGGCGAGATCAGCCCGTTCGCGGTGTGGGACGCGGCCGTCCGGCACCGGTCCGAGCGTGGGAGCAGCCCGGGGCTGGAGCAGTTCCTGGCCGAGCTGGGGTGGCGGGAGTTCAACTGGCACCTGCTCCACCAGGTGCCGGACCTGCACGTGCGCCACGTCCGCCCGGCCTTCGACGCGTTCCCGTGGCGGGACCCGGCGGAGGCGGCCGCCGACGTCCGGGCCTGGCAGGAGGGACGCACCGGCTTCCCGCTCGTGGACGCGGGCATGCGGCAGCTGCGGGCCACGGGGTGGATGCACAACCGGGTCCGGATGGTCGCCGGGTCCCTGCTCACCAAGAACCTGCTGGTCGACTGGCGGGCCGGGGAGCAGTGGTTCTGGGAGACGCTCGTGGACGCCGAGCCCGCGTGCGGTCCCGGGAACTGGCAGTGGGTCGCCGGCTCCGGCGCGGACGCGAGCCCGTTCTTCCGGATCTTCAACCCGCTGACCCAGGGCCGGAAGTTCGACCCCGACGCCCGCTACATCCGCCGCTGGGTCCCGGAGCTGGCCGGCGACGAGGGCGTGGACCCGCACGAGCCCGGTCTGCTCGGCCCGTCGGTGGGCTACCCGGAGCCGATCGTGGACCTGCCGGCCAGCCGCGGCCGGGCCCTGGACGCCTACGCCTCGATCCGCTGAGCGCCCCGATCCGCTGCACGAGGCGGAGCGCCGAGCGCGGCGGAGCGCTGTTCGCCACGGGCCGACGCCGGGTGACCGGGTCCCCGCCCCGCGACACAATGGGAGCGCACGTCGTCCCCGACCGGAAGGCCCCACCATGCGCGCAGTGCTCGACACCACCCCCGGCGGACCGGAGGTCCTCACCGTCGCCGAGGTCCCCGCCCCGGAGCTCACGCCCGACGGCGTGCGGATCCGGGTCCGCGCCGCCGGGATCAACCGGGCCGACGTCATGCAGCGGCAGGGCAAGTACCCGGTCCCGCCCGGCGCGTCGGACGTCTTCGGCCTCGAGGTCTCGGGCACGGTGCAGGAGCTCGGCCCCGAGGTGCCCGCCGGCGCCGGGTTCGCGCTCGGGGACGAGGTCGTCGCCCTCCTGGACTCCGGCGGCTACGCCGAGGAGGTCGTGGTCCCGGCCGGTCAGGTCCTGCCGGCGCCCGCCGGGGTGGACCTCGCGGCCGCAGCCGGGCTGCCGGAGGTGTGCGCCACGGTGTTCTCCAACGTCTTCATGGCCGCCGCCGCCCGCGAGGGCGAGACGATCCTGGTGCACGGCGGCACGGGCGGGATCGGCACCAACGCCATCCAGATGTGCCGCGCGCTGGGACTGCGCGTGCTCACCACGGTCGGCAGCCCCGAGAAGGCCGACGCCGCACGGCAGCTCGGCGCGGAGCCGATCGACTACCGGCAGGAGGATTTCGTGGAGCGCGTGCGGGAGCTCACGGACGGACGCGGCGCCGACATCGTGCTCGACGTCGTGGGCGGGTCCTACCTCGGGCGCAACCTGGACGCGCTGGCCACCAACGGGCGCATCGCGGTCATCGCCACCCAGGGCGGGCGGACGGGGGAGCTGGACCTCGGCAAGCTCATGGCCAAGCGGGCCGCCGTGATCGGCACCACGCTGCGCCCGCGGCCCGTCGCGGAGAAGACCCGGATCATGGCCGCCGTGCGGGAGCACGTGTGGCCGCACGTCGAGTCCGGAGCCGTCCGCCCGGTCCTCGACCGCACCTTCCCCCTGGACGAGGTCGCCCGGGCCCACGAGTACTTCGACTCCGGAACGCACATCGGCAAGGTCCTCCTCGTCCCCTGAGTGCACCCCGGCCCGGCAGCGCACCCCGGCCCGGGGCCGGCCGGCCACCCCGGCCCCGGGCCGTCGTCGTGGCCGGGCCGCCGTCCCCGTGCGCGCGGGAGGCGGACCGCAGCGCCGTAGGATGGACTGTCCCCTCTCGAAAGGACCGCCCGTGGCATTCCTGCGCGACTACCGCGCCGCTCGCCGTGACGAGGCCGAGCTCGGTCTGGGCGTGTGGCGCCGCGCCCACGACCGGTTCCGCCGGGGTCTGGACCGTTTCCACCAGATCCTCGAGACCCTCCCGGACAAGTCGCTCGCGCAGTCCGTGGTGCCCACCGCCAACGCGCTCGCCGATCTGCTGCCGGAGGTGCGCGCCGTGTGCGCCGCGGCGCAGCGCACGGCGCCGAGCCGCAGCTACGACATCCCGGCCTCCCCGGGCGGCTACCTCAACGACGTCCACCGTGAGCTCTCCCGTGCCGGCAACGCGATGGCCCAGGCCGCGGAGGCCCTCACCATGGCCCGGTTCATGCGCGCCGACGACGAGACCGCGGCCCACCGGCTGGACGCGGTCGTCCGCCGGTCCGAGGCGGTGCGGGAGCACGTGGAGCGCGCGGGGGAGCTGCTGCAGCGCGGCTGAACCCGCCGCCCGCCGCCCGCTGCGGGGTGGACCCGACAGCCTGCTGATGGTTTGATGGGCGGCATGAACGCTTCCGGTTTCGACTACCGCGCGGCCGACGGCGAGTTCGACGCCCGCTGGTCCCGCTCGCGCCTCGGCTGGCCCGGCCGCGGGGGGCCCGGCCGCTTCGGTCCCGGCTACGACCTGCCCGGCCGCCGGGGCGGGGCGTCCGGACGCCGTTCCGGCTTCCGGATGCTCCCCTTCCCCGGCTGGTCCACCCGGACCCGCCGCGGCACCGACGTCACGGTGGGCGGATGTTGCCTGCCCCTGCCGATCGGATGCCTGACCACGACGGTCCTGGCGGGCGCGGCGGCCGTCGTCGTGGGCCGCGCCGTCCGCGACTGAGCGGCACGGCGGGGCCGGCGGCGGCTCACGCGGCCGCCGGCTCCGCCCGGACGACCCCGACCGGCACGGGCGCGATGTGCTCGACCGGGACGGGGGCGTCCTCCTCGGCCTCCACCGGCGGGCAGAGGCGCCAGCCGACGGCCTCGAGGTCCAGGGCCAGGCGCATCTGGCCGGTCACGGGCCCCTCGTCGCAGTAGCGGCCGAACGACCGGTGGACGTCCTCGAGGGCCCGCCAGCGGATCAGGGCCGCGGCGCCGCCGACGGCGGTGGACCGGGCGGAGACGGCCCCCACGTTGCGGTCCCGGAGGGCCGCCAGGGCGCGGGCCAGGAAGCCCGGCGGCAGCCGGACCCCCGGGTCGACGAGCAGCACCAGGTCGTCCGGCTCCATCCGGACGGTGCTCAGGGCCTGGTTCAGCGCCCCGGCCCGGTGGTGACGGTTGTCGACGGTGAGCAGGACCTCGGCGCCGGCGTGCAGCGCGACCTCGACGGTGGCGTCGGTGGAGTCGTCCGACATCACCAGGATGCGCTCCGGCGGACGGGTCTGGCGGTGGAGGGAGGTGACCGCGTGCTGGACGCGCGACGCCTCGTCGTGGGCGGGAATGATCGCGGCGATCATGACGACGTCTCCCGGTGTGCTCGGCGTGCGCCCCGCCCCTGATGTCCCCCCGCGGCGAGGCGCTGAACCGGTCCCTGATCGAGTGTTCTCGGTGACAACGTGAGCCCCCTGACGTGTTGTCCTGGACCAAAGTCTAGGCACCACGACCGACAGTTCACATCCGCAAATCAGGGGACGTCCGCCCCGGCAGGACGGGGTGTCCGGGGCTCCCGCGGCGGCTCCGGAGGAACCGCCGCGGGAGCGCTAGGCCTCGTCCCGGCCGCACTCCCGGCACAGCTTCCAGACGTTCGTGTCGCCGTGGCGCTCGAACACCACCCGGCTGACCAGAGCCTGGATCAGGGCGAGCCCGCGCCCGGACTCGTGGTGCTCCTGCGCCATCGGTCCGGTGAGGTCCACGTGCGCCGGCGCGGCACCGATCTCGTAGATCCTCGCCTCCAGCCGCTGCGGGTCCGCGGCCAGCTCCACCGCGAGCTCGATCGGCTCCTCCGCGGCGGGCACCGCGTGGACCACCACGTTGCCGGCCGCCTCCACGACCGCGAGCGTGAAGGCCATCCGGTCGGAATCGGGCACGAACCCGGCCTCGGCCCACAGCGCGTCCAGGTCCTCGTGCAGGGCGTCCACCGTCCGGGCGTCGGCCGGGCCCCGGCGCGAGCGGCGGGACCCGGGCTCAGTCATCGGCGAAGGCCGCGTCGGCGGTGTCGTAGGGGTTCAGGACACGGTGCATGCTGGTGAGCTCGAGGACCATGCGCACCTGGGGGCGGACGTTCGCGATCCGCAGGTCGCCGCCGGCCTGGCGCGCCAGCTTGAGGCACCCGATGAGGGCGCCCAGGCCGGAGGAGTCCATGAACTCGGTCCCGCCGAGGTCGATCACCACGTGGTTGCTGCCCTCGTCGACGACCTTCGACACGACCTCCCGGAGCCGGGGCGCTCCCACCATGTTGAGCCGTCCGGTACCCGTGATGTGGGCGTACCTCGGCTTCTGCTCAACCGTGAACTGCATCGGCACTCCTCTCCTCGGGCTCGAAGCCCGGATATCTCGCGGCGGTGACGAGCACGCTCAGCACCACCAGGTCGAAGGCGACCCAGGCCACGTTGACCAGGGTTCCCACCGGTTCGTTCAGCCCCGCCGCCAGCCGGACGGTCCCCACCACGAGGGCCGCGGCCAGCAGCCCCATCACCACCAGCTGCGGTCTGATGAGGTGCCAGGCGGGACCGGCGTCCTGCCGCACCTTGGGCGTGACCGCGAAGCCGAGGGGCCGGCCGAACCACACGTTGCGCGCGGCCGTGGTGCACGCCCTGATCCAGATGGGGAACAGGGCCAGGCTGTACTGCTGGCCCCGCCAGGTGGGGATGCCCCGGCCCACCACCAGGAACAGCAGCTGGTTCACCACCATGAACGGGATGAACCGGACGAAGAAGTCCCAGCTGAGGCTCGTGACCGGCAGGATGCCCAGGACCAGGTACACGATCGGGGCGGCGAAGTAGACGACGGCCGCGAAGCCGCTCAGGTAGCTCCACATCGTGGCGAAGTACATGAGCCGCTGCCCCCAGCCGAGCCGGCGCTGCAGCAGCGGGTTCTCCCGGAGCAGGACCTGCACCGTGCCCTGCGCCCAGCGCAGGCGCTGGGTGAGCATGGTCTTCAGGTCCTCGGGAGCCAGTCCGTGGGCGAGGATCTCGTGGTGGTAGACGCTGCGCCAGCCCAGGCCGTGCAGGCGCATCGCGGTGGCCATGTCCTCGGTGACCGAGATCGTCGCCAGCGGCATCACCGGCTGGGCCTCGCCGGGCCGGTCCACGGAGACGGCCTCGAGCACCTCCCGCACCGGCTCCACGGCGGCCAGCGGGGAGAGGTCGCGGCGGGACATCCGGTCCACGGCGGAGGCGAGCTCGTCCGGCCACACCATGCCGTCCTCGGGGGGCAGCTCCAGGGCGGCGATCGAGGCGAGGTCGGCCTCGATCTGCGAGAAGTCGCGGGTGACCGTCCGCCGGGCCGCCGCGTCCACCTCCCGCTGCAGCCGGTAGGTCAGCTCGGTCAGGGGGGCCCCGGCCTTCAGCTCGGCGCGGGCCCGCTCGGTGGCGGCCTCGACGTCGTCGAGCATCCCGGCGACGACGGGGTTCGCGGCCTCCGGGGACCGTCGCGCCTTCCGCAGGGCCGCCCGCGTGCGGGCGAGGGCGTCCTTGACGTCGTGCTCGACCTCGCGGACGTACCCGGAGAGCCCGAGCTGCATGAGCGCCTCGCGGCGCAGGATCGCGTTGGAGCCGCAGAAGAAGGCGGCGTTCCAGCCGTCCTTGCCCTGCTGGATGGGACCGTAGAACAGGGGGGCCTGGCTGCCGAGCGGGTCGTGGCGGGGCACGTTGACGAACCACTGCGGCGTCTGGACGAGCGCCACCTTCCGGTCGTTGAACCAGCCCAGGGTGCGGTCCAGGATCCCCGGGTCCGGGACCTGGTCGGCGTCGAGGATCAGGAGGAACTCGCCCTGGGTCGTCATCAGGGCGTTGTTGAGGTTGCCGGCCTTGGCGTGGCGCGGCCGGTCGGCCCAGTCCTCGCTGCGCGTCAGGTAGCCCAGTCCGTGCTCGGCGGCGAGCGCCTCCAGCTCGGGTCGGGCCCCGTCGTCGAGGATCCACGTGCTGTGCGGGTGACGGATCGCCTGCGCCGCCAGGGCGGTGCCCATCACGAGGTCGAGGGGCTCGTCGTAGGTGGTGATGAAGACGTCGACCGTGGCGCCCGGGGGCGGGGCGCCGGCCTTGCCGCGGCGCCTCAGCCGCCACACGGTGAGCCCGAAGAGCGAGACGTCGATGAGGCTGTACGTCTCGGCGAGCACGAGGGGCACGGCGATCCACCACGCGGACCAGTTCAGCGACTCGAGCCAGCGCCAGGCGATGTAGTTGACCCCGAGCAGGAGGGTCAGGACGACCAGCAGCCGGACGAGGAAGCGGTTCACGGGGCGGCCCGGCGCCGGACGACCACGGCGGTGACGTCGTCGGAGAGGGCGTCCCCGCTGGCCAGGTCGAGGACCGCGGTGCAGACGGCCTGGGCGTCCTCGTGCCGGGAGACCACGTCCGCGACCGCCCGCACGGCGTCGTCGACGTCCTCGTAGGCGTCGAGGAGGCCGTCGCTGACGACGACGAGCGCGTCGCCGGGCGCGAGCACGATCCGGCCGGGCACCCACCGGGTCCCGGGCACCGCCCCCACCGGGGGGCCTCCCGGGCGCAGCCGGTCGATCCCGTCCGCGCGCACGTGCAGCCCCAGCCCGTGGCCCGCGTCGACGTACTCCACGACCCCGCCGGCCGTGGCCAGGCGGGCGTGGAAGAGCGTGACGAAGGAGTCGGAGTGGGCGAGGTCGTGCTCGAGGTGCCGGCACGTGTCGCGGAAGGCCTGGTCCATGTCCGGCTGCCCGGCCGCGGAGCGCAGCACGGCGCGCACGGTGGCGGCGATGAGCGCGGCGCCCATGCCCTTGCCCATGGCGTCGGCCAGCGAGACCTGGAGCCCGCCCTCGGTCGTGTACCAGTCGAAGAAGTCCCCGCCCACGCTGCGGGAGGGCCGGCACGCGCCGGCCACGTCGTAGCCGGGCACGGACGGTGCGGCGGCGGGCAGCAGGCTGCGCTGGACCTCGGCCGCGCGGCGCAGCTCCTCGGCGTCGGCCTGCTCGGCCCGGGCGCGCGGCCGGCGGAACATCGCCTCGATCCGGGCCTGCAGCTCGCGGGGGCTGAACGGCTTGCTGATGTAGTCGTCCGCCCCGAGCTCGAGACCCTCCAGCCGGTCGATCTCCCCCGGGCGGGCCGTGACCATGAGCAGGTAGGCGTCGGAGAACTGCCGGACCCGCCGGCAGACCTCCAGCCCGTCGAGGTCCGGGAGGTTGAGGTCCAGGGTGATGAGGTCGGCGCCGTGGCGGCGCACGGCCTCGAGGCCCTCGAGGCCGGTCGCGGCGGTCGTCACGGCGAAGCCGCGCATGCCGATGGTCTGGGCGAGGAGGTTGCGGATGTCGTCGTGGTCTTCGATCACGACGGCACGGCGACCCTGGGGGGAGGGGGTCATGAACTCATTAAGCCGCTATTCTTTGCAATTGTCATCCCGACCCCCCGAGGGTGACGCACCCTGTCGGAAGAGATTTCCCGTGGACCGTCTGCTCACCGTCCTCTCCCTCGACCGGATCAGCTTCCACGAGCTGTCGATGCGCTCGCGCGTGCTCCTCAGCCAGCTCCCGCTCTTCGTCACGACCGTGGTGCTCGTCGCCGGGATCTGGGTCGTGCACGAGCCGCTGCGGGACGATCTGCGGGTGCAGCTGGCCCTGGCGCTCACGATCGCGCTGACGGCCCTGTGCGTGCTGGTGCCGTGGGACCGGCTGCCGGACGGGGCGTTCCTGGCCGTGCCGGTCCTGGACTTCGTCCCCATCACCCTGCTGCGGGAGGGCACCCTGAGCACGGTGACCGGGGTGGGCATCATGGCGGCGTTCCCCGTCATCTGGTTCACCGGCTCGGGGCGGCTGCCCCGGGCGTCCGCACCACTGGGGTTCCTGCTGACCCTCGCCATGGTCTGGGTCCCGCTCGCCGTGCCACCCCGGCCGCTGAGCGCGCAGCTGCTGACGGCACCGCTGCTGATCCCGTTCATGCTGCTGGGCATCGGGCTCACCGTCCAGGTGCTGTCGAACAGCATGGAGCGCCAGAACTCCGAGCTCGGGGCCAAGGACGCCGAGCTGCGCCGGCTGCTGGCCGTGACCGCGCGGCGCGAGCGGCTGCTGAACACCGTCCTGGACACGGTGGACGTGGGCGTGCTGGCGATCGACGAGCACGGCCACGACATCCTCATGAACCGGCGCCAGCACCGCATCCACGAGGTGTCCCTGCCCGAGGGGATGCGGGACGGCGCCGAGGCGGACCTGCGCCTCTACGCGGACGGGGCCGGGACGCCGCTGCCGGTGGACCGGCGTCCCGCCCTCCGGGCCATCCGCGGCGAGTCCTTCTCCGACGTCCTGGTGTGGGCGGGGACGCCTCCCGTGCAGCGGGTCCTCTCGGTGTCCGCCCGGGTGCTCCGGGACGAGGACGGGGGGACCGAGGGCTCCGTCCTGTCCTTCAACGACGTGACCGAGCTGGTGGCCGCCCTGCAGGCCAAGGACGACTTCCTGGCCGGCGTCTCCCACGAGTTGCGCACGCCCCTGACGTCGATCCGCGGCTACACGGAGCTCCTGGCCATGGACGGCCGGCTCCCCGGGCACGTCCGCTCCGGACTGGAGGTCGTCGAGCGCAACGCGGACCAGCTGCTCGTCCTGGTCGAGGACCTCCTCCGCACGGCCGGCCCCGGGCTGGAGCTGCAGCAGGCGGAGGCCGACCTCGTCCAGGTCGTCCAGCAGTCCGTCGCGGCCGCCGGGCTCCGCGCGGCCGGGGCGGGGGTGGAGCTGCGGGTCGACGCCCCGCCCCGCCTCGTCCTGCCCTGCGACCCCGTGCGCCTGGGCCAGGTGCTCGACAACCTGCTCTCCAACGCCATCAAGTACTCCCCGGACGGCGGACCGGTGACGGTCCGGGTGGTCCCGGCCGGGGCCACCGTGCGGGTGCAGGTCGCCGACCGCGGCATGGGGATGCGCCCGGAGGACGCCGAGAACGTGTTCGGCCGGTTCTTCCGCAGTCGCAACGCCCGGATGAGCGCGATCCCGGGGCTGGGCCTGGGGCTGGCGGTCGTGCGCGAGATCGTCGAGCGCCACGGCGGCACGGTCCGGTGCGAGAGCGCGCCGGGGCAGGGGACGGTCTTCACCCTCACCCTCCCCGCGGCCGGACCGGCCGGCGCGGAGCACGGCGCGCGGGCGGACCGGGCGGGCTCACCGGCTGTACTCGAGCCGGATCGAGTCGTCGTCGGGCAGCACCAGGACCGTGCTGCCGGCGACGGTCCAGTGCTCGGGCAGGAGGAAGTACCGGCCGCCGCGCAGCGTGAGCAGCCGTAGCCCGTCGTAGCGGTGGAGCGGGTCCTCGGGGGCGCCCAGTTGCTCCGCACCGACCCGGGGGAGGCCCACGTGCAGGGGCTCCTGGCTGTAGACGACCGTCCGCGGCATCGACTCCAGCTCGTGCTCCAGGTCGTGGGCCATGGCCCTGCCCGTCTCCTCGGCCACGGACGACGTGCCCCAGAACACCAGGAGGGCGACCACGGACACCAGCGCGGCGGCGCCCAGGAGCTGCCCCCGCGGTGCGGTGGGCGCCCCGCCGCGGGCCGTGACCCGCTGTCGGAGACCCGCGGCCCACGCGGCGCCCAGGACGCACAGCGCCATGGCGAAGGGGAGGATCCAGGCCTCCCTGCTCTCCCGAACGGCGCGCTCCAGGAACCACCCGGCCACGGCCAGCCCGACGAAGAACCACGTCCCCCGGCGCGCCAACCGGGCCACCGGGGCGCTCCCGGACCGGCGCACACGGGCATCGGCGTGCTCCCGGATCCTGCGGTCCGCCCACACCCCGACGAGGACGGCCACGGCGATCCAGAAGAGCTGGACGTACAGGGAGCTGATGCTCAGCAGCAGGTAGTCCTGGGTGGTGTAGCCGAAGAGGTTCACGTCCAGGCCCATCTCCCGGGCCTGGGCACCGGCGCGGACCCAGCCGTAGTGGAGGAGCAGGGCCGTGAGCAGGCTCGCCGACACGCCCAGCTGCGAGACCGCCTGGAGCAGCCGCGTCCAGGGCGGGGACGGGGCCGGCCCCTGTTCCGCCACCGTGGCCCCTACGGGGTGGGCGACGGAGCCGGGGCGTCCGCCGGAGCCGGGGCTCCCGTCGCGGTCGGAGCGGTCCCGGGAACCGGGGCGCCCGTCGGAGCCGGGGCGGCCGTCGGCGGCGGGCTGGGACAGGCGGCCGCCGGGACCTGGTACACCAGGTACGCCAGACCGCTGACGGGCCAGTCCGCGTCCGAGACGGACACCGGGACGTAGCCGGTCACGTCGGAGGGAGGGGCGCGGAAGAACAGGCTCCCGTTGCCCTGCTGCACCGGCACCTCCGTGGCCCCCACCGTCACCGCGCGGATGCCCTCGGGCGGCACCCACTCGAGATTGCCCTGCAGGAAGACGGGGGCGCCCCCGCAGGTCGAGACGGGGATCTCCAGGCCCTCCGTCCCCGGTGCCAGGGGCGAGACGAGGCTCTCCAGGACGAGGGGGCAGGCCGTGCCGTCGGGGACCCGGAGGTCGGGGACCGTCTCCGGTGTCCGGCGGTGGAACTCGACCAGCCGCCGCAGGCCCGCCACGGTCTCCTCCTCCCAGCAGCTCGCGGGTGCCGGAGCGGCGGCCAGGGCCTCCTCGCCCTGCCGCCACAGCTCGGGGTCGTTGGTCGTGGCGGCCTCGCACAGGACGGCGCCGGCTCGCGGAATGGGCTGGGCCCAGGACGCGAGCAGCTGCTCGTCGCCGCAGTCGCCGTCCTTCAGGGGGTCGTACCAGAGCGGGGTGCCCTCCCCGGTGGGCCCCATGCGCAGCCAGGTCAGGATGCGCGACACCGGGGGATCGCCGGAGTCGCTCGGGTCCGGCGTCGCCGAGCCCGGCGGGACGGCGGAGCCCGACGGGGCCGCCGAGTCCGACGGGGCCCGGGAGTCCGCGGAGGTCGGGGCGGGCTCGCCCGGGGGAGGGGCGGGGGAGGGGCTGCAGGCCGGCACGGCCAGTGCCGCTCCGGCCAGGACGAGCGTGCAGAGCCGCTGTCGGGAACGGAGTTGCATGCTGCACCGCCAAAGTCGTCCGTGGTGGCCGATCGCCCGGGTTGGCCTCAGCGTACGGCGGCTTCCAGGCGGCAAACAGGGCTGTGACCAGGGGTGACGCGACTGTGACGACCGGTGCGCGACGTCCGTCGTGGACGGCGGGGCGCCGGGGCGACGCGAAAGGCTCCGGACCCAGTGGGTCCGGAGCCTCGTCTCGTGGTGGAGCCTCCTGTCGGAATCGAACCGACGACCTTTTCATTACGAGTGAAACGCTCTACCGACTGAGCTAAGGAGGCGTGCACGCGGCCGTCCGGGACGGCCTCAGTGCAGGTGAAACTGTAGCAGAGAGCGCCGGGGCGTCCCCAATCGGAGCGGCCGGGCGCCGTGCGGGAGTTCCCCGGGAGTTCACCGGCTCTTCGGCCGCTCGGCCTTACCGGCCCGGAGGACCGGGGCGCAGCATGGACGGACACGACGACGGGGCGGGCCGCTGCGGTCCGCCCGGAACAGGAGCGGCCCCGTGCGCACCCCGGACAGCGGCATCGCGCCGGACCTCGAGCTGGCCTTCCTGGACATGTCCGGGACCGTGTTCCACGACAACGGGATCATGGAGCGGGCCTTCGAGCGCACCGTGACGGGTCTCGGCGTCGACCCGGGTTCGGAGCGGTTCCGGCAGATGCTCCACCACGTCCGGGGCACGCTGGGCCAGTCGAAGGCCGGGGTGCTCGAGCAGCTGTTCGCGACCGACCCCGAGCAGGCGCGGCGGGCCGTCCGGGACTTCGAGCGCCACCTCGACGAGCTGCTGGCCACCGAGGGGGTCACCCCCGTGGAGGGCGCGGAGGAGGCCGTCACGGCGCTGCGCGAGGCCGGCCTGCGGGTGTGCCTGGCCACCGGCTACGACCGGCACAGCCTCAACACGCTCCTCGAGCAGCTCGGCTGGACGGGTCTCGCCGACCTCAGTCTGTGTCCCTCGGACGCGGGGCGCGGACGGCCCTGGCCGGACATGGTGCTCACCGCCGTGCTGGCCCTGGACCTCGGCGATGTCCGCCGGGTCATGGTGGTGGGGGACACGGCCGCGGACGTGCAGGCCGGGCTGCGGGCCGGCTCCGCGGCGGTGGTCGGCGTCCGCACGGGCGCGCACGACGCCGCGTCCCTGCGCGCGGCAGGCGCCCACGTGGTGGTCGACTCGGTCCGCGATCTCCCCGGCCTCGTCCGGGCGCCGGTGCCGCGGCGGAGCTGACGCCCGCCGCGCCCCGGTGGGGCGAGGGCGCGGCACGTGCGCCGGTGTGACGCCGGCCGGCCGGGCTCAGGAGCAGGTCGTCCCCGGTGCGGGGAGCTCGCCCTCGAGCAGGTAGGCGTCGACGGCCTCCTGCACGCAGCGGCTGCCGGCCGTGTAGGCGGTGTGACCGTAGCTGTCGTAGGTCAGCAGCCGGGCGTCGTCGAGCTGCTCCACGAGGGCCTCGGACCAGTGGTAGGGGGTTGCGGGGTCGTGCGTGGTGCCCACGACGAGGACGGGATCGGCGCCCTCGGCGTCGAGCGGTTCCTCGAGGCCGGCCGGCTCGGCGGGCCATCCCTGGCACGCGGCGTCGCCGTAGCCCAGGTACGGGCCGAACGTCGGCGAGACCCGCTCGAGCTCCTCCTGGTGCTGAGCCATCTGCTCCTCCGTGACCGTCCCCTCGGGCCGGTCGAGGCAGTTGACGGCCGTGAACGCCACGGTGGTGTTGCTCGTGTACCGGCCCTCGGCGTTGCGCCCGTGCGTGAGGTCCGACTGGGCGAGCAGCGCCGAGAAGTCGCCGTCGAAGGCGTCGCCCAGGGACTCGTTGAGCGCCTCGTAGGTGGTGGTCGCGTAGAGCGGGCCCAGGATGCCCTCGACCACGTTGGTGGCGGTGACCCGCCGGCCGTCCGCGGCGGTCACGGTCCCCTCCTCGACCGAGGCGATGAGCTCCTGGATCCGGGTCATCGCCTCGTCCACGGAGACGTCGGCCAGCACGCAGTCCGGATTCTCGAACTGGCACTGCTGCACCCAGTGGCGCAGGTTGTCCTCGAAGCCCTCGGCCTGGTCCGCGGTGGCCTCCATGTCGCTGAGGGTGGGGTCCACCCCGCCGTCGAGCACGAGCCGCCCGACCCGGTCGGGGAACAGCTCGGCGTACACCGCGCCCAGGAGCGTGCCGTAGGAGAAGCCCAGGTAGGTCATCCGCTCGTCACCGAGGACGGCCCGGAGCACGTCCATGTCCCGGGCGGCGCTCACGGTGTCCATCTCGGCCACGAGCTCGCCGGAGTCCTGCACGCACGCGGCGCCGAGCCGCTCGTACTCCTCCCGGATCTGCGCGGCCGGCTGCTCCTGGGGGTCGAACATCGGTTCGGCGCGCCACGCGTCCAGCTCCGCGTCCTCGAGGCACTCGATCCCCTCGGAGCGGCTCACGCCGCGCGGGTCGAAGCCCACGACGTCGTAGGCCTCGCGCACGTCGCCGGTGACCGTGTACTGCGCGTAGAGCATCGCGTCCACCCCGGAGGCGCCGGGACCGCCCGGGTTGAGGAGCAGGCTGCCGCGGGCGTCCCCGCGGGCGGGCAGGCGCGACATCACCACGGTGGTCGTCCCGCCGGCCGGGTCGGCGTAGTCGAGGGGCACCTCGACGTCGGCGCACTGCAGGTCGTCCTGCGCGCCGTTCGTCTCCACCTCGAACTCGCAGTCCTCCCAGGCGACCGTCTGCGTGTAGTAGCGCTGCAGCTCCTCGGTGGTGCCCTCGACGACGGCGCCGGTGGCGCCCCCGGAGGTCGGCTCTCCCGTGGCGCCGGCGCCGAGGGAGGAGCAGCCGCTCAGGAGCAGACCGGCCGCGGTCAGCGCGGCCGTGGCGGGCAGGAGAGCGCGGTGCGAGGGGGCGGCACGGCGGATCATGGGGCTCCTCGGGGGTGGGGGGATGCGGGAGGGGGGTCAGAGCAGGGAGACGGCCATGGCCTCGAAGGCCAGCTGCGCGCTGACGTTGGTGCGGATCCGGTCCCGGGTCCGGCTGATCACGTCGATGCGGTGCAGCGTCCGCTCGGGGGTCGCGTTGGACGCGTGGTCCTGCAGCTGCTGGGCCAGGTGCTCGTTGACCAGGGCGGAGCCCGTGCGCAGCTGGAGGGTCAGGACGTCGCGGTAGAAGGTGGTGAGGTCGATGAGGAAGCGGTCGAGGGTGTCCGTCTGGATCCGCCGTGACCTGCGCTTCTGGTCGGCCTCGAGCCGGTTGAGGGCGCCGCGGATGGCCGGCGGCACCCGCCCGGACTCCGGTGCGCCCAGGGCCACGAGCAGCTGCTTGCGCTCCGCCTCGTTGCGGGACTCGGCGTCCGCCTGGGACTCCTCCACGGCGATCCTGTACAGCCGGTCGGCCGCCCGCACGGCGTCCGGCACCCCGGAGAGCTTCAGCGGCATGGAGACGACCTCCTGCCGCCGGGTGCGGGCGTCGTCGTAGAGGGCGAGCCGCTTGGCGATGCCCACGTGGGACTGCGCCAGCCGGGCGCTCTCCTCCGCGCGCTGCCGCGGCACCCCGTGCCGGCGGATCAGCAGCTCGGCCACGTCCTCCACGGCGGGCACCTTCAGCGTGGCCGGACGGCAGCGCGAGCGGATGGTCACGAGCACGTCCATCGGGCTCGGCGCGCACAGCAGCCAGATCGTGTTGGGCGGGGGCTCCTCGATGGCCTTGAGCATCACGTTGGAGGTGCGCTCCACCATCCGGTCGGCGTCCTCGATCACCATGACGCGCCAGCGGCCCACCGAGGGCCGGTCCTGGGCGCGGACCACGAGCTCCCGGGCCTCCTCGATGGTGATCTGTGGGTTCTCGGTGACGAAATGGGTGAGGTCCGCGTGGGAGCTGGCCAGGACCGTGCGGCACGCGTGGCAGTGCCCGCAGCCGCGTTCGGCGGGGTCCTCCTGCTCGCACAGCAGCGCCGCGGCGAACGCGAGGGCCGCGTTGGAGCGCCCCGAGCCGGGCGGACCGGTGAACAGCCAGGCGTGGGTGGGCCGGTCCTCCTGCGCGGCGCGCCGCAGCTGCGCGACCACGGCGTCCTGGCCCAGCAGCTGGTCCCACACGCTCACGCGCCCACCTCCGCGGCCCGGACGGACCGGGGGAGCGCGGCGAGGCGGGCGCGCACGGCGGCCGCGATCTCCGCCGCCGGCCGGGTGGCGTCGAGCACCAGGTAGCGATCCGGCGCCCTCCCGGCGAGCTCGAGGAACGCCTCCCGGTTCGCGTCGTGGAAGGTGTCGGGCTCCGTCTCCAGGCGGTCGCCCGGGGTGCCGTCGCGGTTCTCCCGGCGGGCGCGCCCCGTCCCGGCCGGGACGTCGAGCAGCACGGTGAGGTCCGGGACGAGCCCGGCCGTGGCCCACGCGTTGAGCTCCGTCACCCGGTCCACCCCGAGGCCGCGCCCGGCGCCCTGGTAGGCGGCGGACGAGTCGGCGAACCGGTCGCAGACCACGGTCCGCCCGGCGGCGAGCGCGGGACGGATGAGCTGGGCGACGTGGGCGGCGCGGGCCGCAGCGAACAGCAGGGCCTCGGCGCGGGCGTCGACGGGCCCGTGCGCCGGGTCCAGGACGAGGTCGCGCACCGTCTCGCCCAGCGGGGTGCCCCCGGGCTCCCGGGTGCGCACGGTGTCGTGCCCCTCGGCCCGCAGGGCCTCCACGAGCCGGCCGACCTGCGTGGACTTCCCGGCGCCGTCCCCGCCCTCGAACACGACGAAGAGCCCGCGCCCGGACGGCGCGGGAGCGGATTCCGCGGCGGAGGCGGGCGGCGGGGCGGGGGCCGGTCGGGTGGTCACGGTCCCAGCCTAGCCACCCGTGGGGACAGCGCCTCCCGATCGCGCGCGGGCTGGGGACGCCGCGGCCCGATAGCCTGGGACCATGACTGCGCGCTCCGAGATCCCGCCCGCCCACGGCCCCGCCGCCCTCCGCCCGGACACCGTGCTGGTCTCCGGCGGACGGCCCGCACCGGAGCACGACGCGCCGGTCGGCCCGTCCATCGTCCTGACCTCCACCTACCGGGGCTCGGGCGACCTCGACGGCCAGGACCGCACCTACGGGCGCTTCAGCAACCCCACGTGGGAGGACGTCGAGGACGTGCTGGCGCGGCTCGAGCAGGCGCGGCTCCCCGGGCTGCTCTACGCCTCGGGCCTGGCCGCCGTCGCGTCGGTGCTCTCGCTCGTCCCCGCGGGCGGGTGCCTGGTGCTGCCCCGGCACAGCTACCAGGGCTCCCTGGCCCTGGCCGCGGACCTCGAGTCCCGGGGGATGCTCACCGTGCACACCGTGGACGTCACGGACACCGCGGAGGTCGTGGACGCCCTGGACACCGCCGACCTGCTCTGGCTCGAGAGCCCCACCAACCCCATGCTGGAGGTCGCCGACCTCCCGGCCCTGCTCGCGGCGGCCCGCGAGCGCGGCGTGCTCACGTGCGTGGACAACACCTTCGCCACCCCGCTCCTGCAGCGCCCGCTCGAGCACGGCGCCGACGTCGTGGTGCACTCCGTGACCAAGTACCTGGCGGGGCACTCCGACGTCGTCCTGGGCGCGGCCGTCACCTCCGACCCGGCCCTGCGGGCCCGGCTGCAGGGGCACCGCTCCCTGCACGGCGCGATCCCGGGCCCGTTCGAGGCGTGGCTGGCGCTGCGCGGGATGCGCACGCTGGCGCTGCGGGTCGAGCGCTCCGAGGCCACCGCCGGCGAGCTCGCCCGCCGCCTCCAGGGGCACCCGGCCGTGCGCGAGGTGCGCTATCCGGGCCTGCCCGGGGACCCCGGCCACGAGCGGGCCGCCGCGCAGATGGACGGCTTCGGGTCCATCGTGGCGATCGTCCCCGCCGGGGACGTCGCCGCCGTCGAGACCGCCGTGGACGCGCTGCGCGTGTGGACCCCCGCCACGTCGCTCGGCGGGGTGGAGTCCCTGATCGAGCGGCGGCGCCGGCACCACGAGGAGCCGCACAGCGTCCCGGAGACGCTGCTGCGCCTGTCGGTGGGCATCGAGAACGTCGAGGACCTCTGGGAGGACCTCGACCGCGCCCTGTCCGCGATCGACCGGTAGGCTGAGCCCCGTGCAGAATGTCTGGGTCTTCTACATCGTCAATGCGATCGACTTCGCCCTCGCGCTGGTCGCAGCCGGCCTCGCCGTCTGGGCGTTCGTGGACTGCCTCACCAAGGCTCCAGCCCAGTTCCAGCGTGCCTTCAAACGGACGAAGGGGTTCTGGCTCGCGCTGACCGGAGGCGCCGCCGTGTTCTCCGCCCTCGGCCTGCTGGGCGGTGGATCCCTGCTGATCGCACTCATCGTGGCGACCGTGGCCGGCGTCTACCTCGCGGACGTCCGGCCGGCCGTGGGCCTGGAGCCCAAGGGGCCCAGCTCCTGGTGAGACCGCCGCGGCCGCCTGCCGCGGCCCGGCACACCCGAATCCGCCGGGGCGTGCGTCCGTCGCGCGCTCCCGGCCCGATGGAAGAATGAGGCCATGGCTACCGAATCAGCACCGCACAAGCTCGTCCTGCTCCGGCACGGACAGTCCGACTGGAACGAGAAGAACCTGTTCACCGGGTGGGTGGACGTGGACCTGACCGAGAAGGGGCGGGAGGAAGCCGTCCGCGGCGGTGAGCTGCTCGTCGAGAAGGGGATCGCCCCGGACGTCCTGCACACCTCGCTGCTGCGCCGGGCGATCACCACCGCCCACCTCGCGCTGGACCGGGCGGACCGGCACTGGATCCCCGTGAAGCGTTCGTGGCGGCTCAACGAGCGCCACTACGGCGCGCTCCAGGGCAAGGACAAGACGCAGGTCCGCGAGGAGTACGGCGACGAGCAGTTCATGACCTGGCGCCGCTCCTTCGACGTCCCGCCGCCCGAGCTGGACGACTCCGACCGGTACTCCCAGGCCGGGGACCCCCGCTACGCCGACGTCGAGAACGCGCCCCGCACCGAGTGCCTCAAGGACGTCCTCGACCGCTTCATGCCCTACTGGGAGCAGGAGATCGTCCCCGACCTGCAGGCCGGGCACACCGTGATCGTCGCCGCGCACGGCAACTCCCTGCGCGCGCTCGTGAAGCACCTCGACGGCATCTCCGACGACGACATCGCGGCCCTGAACATCCCCACGGGCATCCCGCTCTACTACGAGCTCGACGAGGACTTCCGCCCGCTCGTGGCCGGCGGCGAGTACCTCGACCCCGAGGCCGCCGCGAGCTCGATCCAGGCGGTTGCCAACCAGGGGAAGAAGTAGTCCCGGACGGCTCCCACGGCACGAGCAGAGGGGCCGGGCCCACCGCAACGGTGGGCCCGGCCCCTCTGCTCGTGCCCGGACGCGGGTCAGCCCTCGCCCGGGCGGGGGCTCACTCGCCCCCGTCGCGGCCCACGTGGCCGTGGCCGGTCGGGCGGTCGGAGCTCGCCGGGACCCAGTCGCCGGTCACGAGGTAGGAGACCTTGCGGGTCACCGACACCCCGTGGTCCCCGATGCGCTCGAGGTAGCGGGAGCACAGGGTGACGTCCACGGCGGTGGGCACCGAGCAGTCCCAGCTCGGCGCGGCGAGCGCGTCGAAGACGGACTGGTGCAGCTTGTTGACCTCGCCCTTGAGCGAGTAGATGTCGTCGGCGAGGGAGAGGTCGCGCGTCTGGAGCACCTGGATGACCCGGTCCACGATCTGCAGGTCGAGGTCGAACATCCGCGTGAACGTCTCCACGAGCGGCTCGGGGATGACCGGCTCCGGGTAGCGCAGGCGCACGGCCTGGGCCAGGTGCCGGGCGAGGTCGCCGGCACGCTCCAGGGAGGCGCTCATCCGCAGCGCCCCCACGATCATCCGCAGGTCCGAGGCCACGGGGCTCTGCAGCGCGAGGATGTCGATCGAGCGCTCGTCGAGGTCGTTCTGCAGGAAGTCGATCCGGGCGTCGTTGGAGATGACCTCCTCGGCGAGCTGGATGTCCGCGTCGAGGAGCGCGTCCTTGGCGCGGGCGAGGGCCTCGCGCACCAGGGTCGCGATCTGGATGAGCTCCTCACCGACCTGGTGGAGTTCTGCCTGGAAAACCTTGCGCACGGATGCGTCCTTTCGAGATGCGGCGACGTCCGCGGCAGCCGCGGCCGGGGTGCGGCGCGGAGCGGGACGGATGACGTGGGGGCCGGGTGCGAGCACACCCGCCGCCACCGTCACAGCCAGGAGTGAACTTTCGCTCATCTTAGGATGAACGTTCGTTGAACCTGTAGCTCGTGACGTCCGGCGCGGGGTCCCCGCGCCTCCGAGTGCCTAAGCTGGATCCGTGAGTCCAACTGCCATCGCCGTCGCCGCGGGTCTGCTCGGCTTCGCCCTGGGGGTGAGCGGCCTGATCGCCCTGCGGGTCAGCGGCCGCGGCCGCCGCGCCCGCGCCGACGTGCAGGAGCCCACGCTGCCCGACGGCACCGCCGACGTGCTCGCGGTGATCGGCCGGGCCTACGTGGTCGTGGACGGGGTCGACGGCGTCGTGCGCGCCTCCCCGGCCGCCTACGCCTTCGGCCTGGTCCGCGGGCACACCGTGGTGCACGAGCAGATGCTCGAGATGATCCGCCGGGCCCGGCGCAGCGGCGTGATCGAGGAGCGGCGGGTCGAGCTGACCCGCGGTCCGTTCCAGACGGGGGCGGTGGTGCTCGACGTCCGGGTGGCCCCCATCGCGGGGGAGTACATCCTGCTGCTCGCCGACGACCAGACGGAGATCGTCCGGGCGCAGTCGATCCGCAACGACTT
Organism: uncultured Kocuria sp.; assembly: GCF_947500125.1. Classification (GTDB taxonomy): domain Bacteria; phylum Actinomycetota; class Actinomycetes; order Actinomycetales; family Micrococcaceae; genus Kocuria. Next base: position 253,002 of record NZ_CANMRA010000002.1, read on the forward strand.
CGTCGCCAACGTCTCGCACGAACTGAAGACCCCCGTGGGGGCGATCGGGCTGCTCGCCGAGGCGATCGAGGACGCGGCCGAGGACGAAGAGGCCGTGCGCCGCTTCGCCCAGCGCCTGCACAAGGAGTCCGCCCGGCTGACCGCCCTGGTCCAGGACATCATCGAGCTGTCCCGCCTGCAGGGCGCGGACGTGGTCACCGAGGGCCGGCCCGTGGACCTCAACCAGGTGATCGCCGACGCCGTGGACCGCATCCGGTTCCCGGCCGAGAACAAGGGCATCGAGATCGCAGTGGGCGGGCGCGTCACCCGGCCGGTCTTCGGCGACCCCGACCTGCTCGTCACGGCGCTGCGCAACCTCATCGACAACGCCGTGCACTACTCCTCGGAGGGCACCCGCGTGGGCGTCGGCGTCCGGGAGCGGGACGGGATGGCCCAGATCTCGGTGACCGACCAGGGCCCGGGCATCCCGGAGGACGAGCAGGACCGGATCTTCGAGCGCTTCTACCGGGTGGACGCGGCCCGCTCCCGCCGGACGGGCGGGACCGGGCTGGGCCTGAGCATCGTCAAGCACGTCATGTCGCAGCACGGCGGCGAGGCCACCCTGTGGTCTCAGCCGGGCCGCGGGTCCACCTTCACCCTCAGCATCCCCCAGATCGAGGGCGCCGACGAGACCGGGGAGGCCGCGCAGCCGGCTCCCGGCGCGGCCGCCCGACCGGTGCCGGAACCGGCACCACCCCGCCCAGTGGCATCGACCCCACGGCCCGCCGCCCCCGCGGCGCGCGCCGGGAGCACGGAGGACCGACAGTGACCCGCATCCTGATCGTCGAGGACGAGGAGTCCCTCAGCGACCCGCTCTCCTACCTGCTGGGGAAGGAGGGGTTCGAGGTGGAGGTCGTCGACAACGGCGTGGACGCCGTGGCGGAGTTCGACCGGTCCGGGGCCGACCTGGTGCTGCTGGACCTCATGCTCCCGGGGCTGTCCGGCACCGAGGTGTGCCGGCAGGTGCGGCAGCGCTCCTCCGTGCCGATCATCATGCTCACGGCCAAGGACGCCGAGATCGACAAGGTGGTGGGCCTCGAGCTCGGCGCCGACGACTACGTCACCAAGCCGTACTCGTCCCGGGAGCTCGTGGCCCGGATCCGTGCGGTCCTGCGCCGGCAGGGGGAGCCCGAGGAGCTCGTCTCGGCGACCGTGCAGGCCGGGCCCGTGCGGATGGACATCGAGCGGCACGTGGTCAGCGTGCACGGCGAGCGGGTGGCCATGCCGCTCAAGGAGTTCGAGCTGCTGGAGATGCTGCTGCGCAACGCCGGGCGGGTGCTGACCCGCGGGCAGCTCATCGACCGGGTGTGGGGCTCGGACTACGTGGGGGACACCAAGACCCTCGACGTCCACGTCAAGCGTCTGCGCGCCAAGATCGAGCCCGACCCCTCCGCCCCGCGGCACCTCGTGACGGTGCGGGGACTGGGCTACAAGTTCGAGGGCTGAGCCCGCGCACCGCGGACGGAGCGGGCCCGGAACCCCCGAGGGGTTCCGGGCCCTGTCGTCCGAGCGCGCGTGCCGGGGAGAGGCGTCAGTGACCGCCCGCCTCGCCCACCATCTCGTCCTGGGGCACGGGCGTGTTGGAGGGGTTCGCGGGGGTGGAGGGCGCGCCGCCGGGAACGAACTCGGCGTAGCGCTCGAAGGTGTGGTCCAGCACCGGGACCCGCTCGGTGAGGGACTCCCCGCCCGTGCTGAACTCGGTCTCCACCATGAGACCCGGCTCGGCCCCGGCACGGTCCACGATGACCGGGTCCGCCTCCTCCAGCGACACGGAGCCGTTGGCAGGGATCTGCACCTCGGCGGTGGCGCCGTCGACGTCCATCGACAGCGTGACGTCCTCGTCGCCGTCGTTGTCCAGGGTGCCCAGCACGCGGCCCTCGGCGTCGGCGGCGGTGGCCACGATCAGCACGTTGGACAGCTTGACGTCGCCCACCTGCTCCACGATGCCGTCCGCGGGGGAGTAGGTCATGGTCGTGGCCGGCGGGTTGATGTAGGCGCATCCGGCGGTGGACAGCAGGGCGGCCGCGGCGGCGGCACTCAGGCCTGCGCGCTGCAGCAACTTGGGGGCGGCGATCTTCACGGCGCGTACTCCTCGGGAGCTCAGGACGATGTCCCGGCCAGCTTATCCGTTTGCCGACGGTTCGTCCGCATCGGACGGGTCCGGGGGGCCGCCCGCCCCGGATCGGCGAATCCTACACCGTGTTAGAATGGAAGTTCTGAAAGGGGTATTTCCATATGGTTTTTGAGGTTGGCGAGACGGTTGTCTACCCGCACCACGGCGCGGCGACCATCGAGGAGATCAAGACCCGCACCGTCAAGGGCGAAGAGAAGATGTATCTCAAGCTCAAGGTGACCCAGGGGGATCTGGTGATCGAGGTACCCGCGGAGAACGTCGACCTGGTGGGCGTGCGCGACGTCGTCGACGAGGACGGGCTCAAGAAGGTCATCTCGGTCCTGCAGGCGAAGGACACCGAGGAGGCCAGCAACTGGTCCCGGCGCTACAAGGCCAACCTCGAGAAGCTCGCCTCGGGCGACGTGCTCAAGGTCGCGGAGGTCGTGCGCGATCTCTGGCGCCGCGACCGGGACCGCGGGCTCTCGGCGGGGGAGAAGCGGATGCTGACGAAGGCCCGCCAGATCCTCACCTCCGAGCTGGCGCTCGCCAAGAAGATCGACGAGGAAGAGGCCGAGAAGCGCCTCGACGACATCCTGGCGTCCTGACCGGCCCGTGACCGGGAACGCACCACGGTCCAGCACGGCGAACCCGCCCTCCCCGGAGGGCGGGTTCGCCGTCGTCGTCGTGGCGGCGGGCTCCGGCACCCGGCTCGGGCACGGCATCCCCAAGGCCCTGGTGGCCCTCGGCGGCCGCCCTCTGCTGGCGCACGCGCTGCGGGGCATCCGGGAGGCGGGCCTGACCGGGCCCGTGCTGGTGACCGTCCCCGCCGGGGACGTCGAGCTCTCCGCGACCGCCCGGGCGCACGGCGCGCGGCCCGTGACCGGCGGCGCCTCCCGGGCGGAGTCCGTGCGGGAGGCACTGGCAGAGCTCGAGCGGACCGAGCCGGCCTGCACGGCGGTGCTCGTCCACGACGCCGCGCGCTGCCTCACCCCGCCCGAGGTCTTCCGCGCCGTCGTGGACCGGCTGCGCGCCGGAGCGCGCGCCGTGGTCCCCGTGCTGCCCGTCGCGGACACGATGCGGCGGGTCGACGACGCCGGCCGGTCCCTCGGCACCGTGGACCGCACGGTGCTGCGCGCGGTGCAGACGCCGCAGGGCTTCGACCTCGCCCTGCTGCGGACGGTGAACCGCGCCGACGTCGCGGCCGGCACGGACCCGGAGTCCGTCACCGACGACGCCTCCCTCGTGGAGGCCCACGCCCCGGGGACCGCGGTGCTGACGGTGCCCGGCCACGAGCACGCCTTCAAGATCACCCGCCCGCTCGACCTGGTGCTGGCCGAGGCCGTCCTGCGCGGGCGCGCGCCGGGCACGGCGGGGACGGTGCCCGTCACCGCCACTGCCCCCGCACCCACCTCCGCGCCCGCCCCCTCCCTTCCCGACCCCGAGGAGCGCTGAACCCGTGATCCTGCCCCGCACCGGCATCGCCGTGGACGTCCACGCCTTCGGGCCCGAGGGCACGCCCCTGTGGGTCGCCGGGCTCGAGTGGCCGGGGGAGCGCGGGCTCGCCGGGCACTCGGACGGGGACGTCGTGGCCCATGCCGCGGCCGACGCCCTGTTCTCGGCCTCGGGCACGGGGGACCTGGGCGCCAACTTCGGCGTCGACCGCCCGGAGCTCGAGGGCGCGTCCGGGACGCGCATCCTCGCGGAGGCGGCCCGGATCGTGCGGGAGGCCGGCTTCGAGATCGGCAACGTCGCGGTGCAGCTGATCGGGAACCGGCCGCGGTTCGCGCCGCGGCGCGCCGAGGCCGAGGCCGTGCTCACCGCCGCGGCCGGCGCGCCCGTCACCGTCAGCGCCACGACCTCCGACCACCTCGGGCTCACCGGCCGCGGCGAGGGCCTCGCGGCCGTGGCCACCGCCCTGGTCGTCCCCGCGGGCGCGGGCGGGGCCTGACCGGCGCGCCACCGCCCGCCCTTATGATGGGCCGTGTGACTCTGCGCTTCTACGACACCGCCACCGCGACCGTGCGGGACTTCGAGCCCGCCCACCCCGGCGAGGCCCGTCTGTACTACTGCGGCGCCACCGTCCAGGGCATGCCGCACATCGGCCACGTCCGCTCGGCCCTGGTCTTCGACCAGCTCGCCCGGTGGCTGGCCCACCGCGGCTACCGGGTGACCACGGTGCGCAACGTCACCGACATCGACGACAAGATCCTCGCGAACTCGGCCGCGTCCTTCGCCCCCGGCTACGACGGCGATCACCCCCGGGAGCCGTGGTGGGCGCTCGCCTACCGGTTCGAGCAGGCGTTCAACGCCGCCTACGACGCCATCGGCGTCGACCGGCCCACCTACGAGCCGCGCGCCACGGGCCACGTGCCCGAGATGCACGCCCTGATCCGCACCCTGGTCGACGCCGGGCACGCCTACCCGGCGCCGGACGGCTCCGGGGACGTCTACTTCGACGTCCGCTCCTGGGCGCGCTACGGCGAGCTCACCCACCAGTCGGTCGACGACATGCAGGACGCCCCCGACGCCGACCCCCGCGGCAAGCGGGACCCCCGCGACTTCGCCCTGTGGAAGGGGCACAAGCCCGGCGAGCCCGAGACCGCCCGGTGGGACTCGCCCTGGGGCGCCGGCCGCCCCGGCTGGCACCTCGAGTGCTCCGCCATGGCCGCGAAGTACCTCGGCGAGCACTTCGACATCCACGGCGGCGGTCTGGACCTGCGCTTCCCCCACCACGAGAACGAGCTCGCCCAGTCGACGGCGGCCGGGCAGCGGTTCGCGACCCTCTGGCTGCACAACGGGCTCGTCACCTACGCGGGCGAGAAGATGTCCAAGTCGATCGGCAACACCGTCTCCCCGGCGGACATGCTCGCCGAGGCCCGGCCGCTGGCCGTGCGCTACTACCTCGGCCAGGCCCACTACCGGTCCGTGCTGGACTACCGGCCCACCTCCCTCGCCGAGGCCACGGCCGCGGTCGAGCGGGTGGAGTCCTTCCTGCGTGCCGCCCGGGACGCCGGGGCCGACCTCCAGGACCCGGCCGGCGATGTGCCGCCGGCCTTCGGCGACGCCATGGACGACGACCTCAACGTGCCGCAGGCCCTCGCCGTCCTGCACGAGACCGTCCGCGCCGGCAACACCGCGCTCGCCGACGGACGGGACGCCGCCGCGCCCGCCCGGGCGGTGCGCGCCATGACCGACGTGCTCGGGCTGACCGGGCTCATGGACCTCGGGGGCGCCGCGGGCAACGCGGCCGAGCACACGGCCCTCGACACCCTCGTGCACTCGCTGCTGGCCCAGCGCGACCGGGCCCGCGCCGCCAAGGACTGGGCCCGGGCCGACGCCATCCGGGACGAGCTCGCCGCGGCCGGCGTCGCGGTGCGCGACGCCGCCGGCGGATCCACCTGGTCCGTGGCCTGACCGGGCCGCACCACCCCGACCGAACAGAGGAACCCATGCCAACCCCCAAGCAGCGTCCCGGCGCGATCCGCAAGAACAAGAAGGGCCCGCTGGTCGGCACCGGCGGCCACGGCCGCAAGGCCCTCGAGGGCCGGGGCCCCACCCCCAAGGCCGAGGACCGCCCGTACCACAAGGCGCACAAGATGAAGAAGGCCGCCGAGCGCCGCCAGAGCACGGGCGGCCGCGCCCCGGCACGCTCCCGCGGCAAGGTCCAGGAGGACCTCGTCACCGGGCGGAACTCGGTGCTCGAGGCGCTGCGCGCGGACATCCCCGCCAAGGCCCTCCACGCGGCGAGCAAGATCGACGTCGACGACCGCGTGCGCGAGATCCTGCAGATCTGCGCCGAGCGCGGGATCACGATCCTCGAGGCCTCGAAGGGGGAGCTCGACCGGCTCACCAGCGACGCCGTGCACCAGGGCGTGGCCCTCCAGGTGCCGGCCTACGAGTACCAGGACGCCGTGGAGACCGCCCGCACGCTGATGACCCAGTGGGAGAAGCGGCACATCCGCCGTCCCCCGCTGATGGTCGCCCTCGACGGGATCACCGACCCCCGCAACCTCGGCGCCATCATCCGCAGCGTCTCCGCGTTCTCCGGCAACGCCGTGATCGTGCCCGAGCGCCGGTCCGTGGGGGTCACGGCCTCCGCCTGGAAGACCAGCGCCGGTGCCGCGGCCCGGGTGCCCGTCACGAAGGCCGCCAACCTCAACCGCACGCTCGAGGAGCTCAAGGCCATGGGCTACTTCGTCGTCGGCCTCGACGGCGGCGGCGACGTCGACCTGCCCGGCCTCGAGCTGGCCACCGAGCCCCTCGTCATCGTGGTCGGCTCGGAGGGCAAGGGCCTGTCCCGGCTGGTCACCGAGAACTGCGACCAGATCGTCTCCATCCCCATCGACTCCACGATGGAGTCGCTCAACGCCTCGATGGCGGTGGGCATCACCCTGTACGAGGTGTCGCGACGCCGTGCTGGTTCCTGAGCCCCGGCGGCAGGACACCGGTCGGCCGTACGTCTCCCACCCCTACCCCCTCGGGGTCCACCCCTCGCACGAGCGCGACGGCAGCGCGAACGTGGCCGTCTACGCCCCGGGGATCCCCGACCTGGACATCGTCTTCCGGCTGCCCGGCGGCCGCTGGCAGCGGCGACGGCTCACCGGGCGCACCGGCGGCGTGCACCACGGGACGATCCCGCCGGCCGAGCAGCAGCGGCTCTCGGAGACGGGCTTCGACTACCTGCGGCACCGGGACGAGGCCCCGGCCCTGCCCGCGGGCACCGAGTACGGCTTCGTCGCCGCCGACTCGCCCGTCGCCGCCCGCCACCGCTCCCCGGACCCGGCCGACCGGCAGATCCTGCTCGACCCCTACGGCAAGGGACTGCGCCGCGTCGCCCCGCCGCCGGGGGTCGAGGATCCCGGCCCCGACGCCTACGGGGGGCGGTACGTCTCCGTGGTCGTCCAGCAGGACTTCGACTGGGACGAGGACCGCAGTCCCGCCACCCCGTGGCGGGACACCGTCGTCTACGAGGCGCACGTCAAGGGCCTGACCGCCCTCCACCCGGACGTCCCGGAGCACCTCCGGGGCACGTACGCGGGCCTCGCGCACCCCGCGATGACCGAGTACCTCACGTCGCTGGGCGTCACGGCCGTCGAGCTCCTGCCCGTGCACGCCCACCTGGACGAGCCCCACCTCACGGACCTCGGCCTGAGCAACTACTGGGGCTACAACACGCTGGGCTTCTTCGCCCCGCACGCCGGCTACGCGACCGAGGCCGCCCGTGCCCGCGGGCCGCAGGGCGTGCTCGACGAGTTCAAGGCCATGGTCCGGGAGCTGCACCGCGCGGGGCTCGAGGTCTACCTCGACGTCGTCTACAACCACACCGCCGAGGCCGGCCAGGACGAACCCGCCTACTGCTGGCGGGGGCTCGGCGACGAGGCCTACTACCGCCACGGCGAGGACGGCCGCTACGTGGACGTCACCGGGTGCGGCAACTCCGTGAACTTCGGCAACCCGCGGGTGGTGCAGATGGCGCTGGACTCCCTGCGCTACTGGGTGGAGCGCTGCCACGTGGACGGCTTCCGCTTCGACCTCGCCCCCGAACTGGCCCGGGACGAGCGCCACCGCTTCACCCGCAACCACCCCTTCCTCGTGGCCGTCGGCGCGGACCCCGCCCTGTTCGGGACGAAGCTGATCGCCGAGCCCTGGGACGTGGGCATGGGCGGATGGCAGACCGGTCACTTCCCCGAGGGGTGGGCCGACTGGAACGACCGCTTCCGGGACACCGTCCGCGACTTCTGGCTCACCGGTCCGCGCAGCATGAGCCTGGGCGGGGACGGCGGCAACGCCGCGCGGCTCGCCGGGGCGCTCGCCGGCTCCTCGGACATGTTCGCCGCGTCCGGGCGCAGCGCCCTGGCGTCCGTGAACTTCGTGACCGCCCACGACGGCTTCACCCTGGCGGACCTCGTCTCCTACGACAACAAGCACAACCAGGACAACCTGGAGAAGAACCGGGACGGGACCAACGACAACCACTCGTGGAACCACGGCGTGGAGGGCCCGGCGCGCGACGTCCGGATCCGGGCGGACCGGGCGCAGACGGCGCGCAACGTCATGGCCACTCTGCTCTTCTCCCAGGGCGTGCCCATGATCACGGCGGGGGACGAGTTCGGCCGCACCCAGCGCGGGAACAACAACGCGTACTGCCAGGACAACGAGCTGTCCTGGGTGGACTGGCGGCTCACCCCGGCGGACCGCGCCATGCTCGCGGCCACCCGCTCCCTGGTCGGCGTGCGCGGGGAGTTCCTGGCGGGGCAGCCGTCCCACTTCCCGACCCGCCCCGACGAGGTGATGATGCACTGGTTCGGCCCGGACGGGTCGGCCATGACCGCCACCGGCTGGCAGACCCCCGGGGCCCGGACCATCCAGGTGCTGATCGGATCCCGGGGCGGCCGGGTGGCGGGGCTCATGGTGGTCAACGGCGCGAGCGCCGACATGGCGATCACCTTCCCGCACCTCGCGGACCTGCTGCGGCCGGAGGAGGACGGGCACCCCCTCGAGAAGGCCGACGGCGTCTACTCCCTGGTGCACAGCACGGCCTCGGTGCTGCACGGGCGCTACGGCACGCGCTACCGGCCGGGCCAGGCGCAGGGCGTCCCCGCCAGCTCGGTCACCCTGTTCCGGGTGCTCTGAGCCGCGGAGGCCCACCACGCGGGAGGGGCCGCACCCCGACGACGCGGGGTGTGGCCCCTCCAGCGCTCCGCGCGGTGCCGCGTCGCCGGCGGCTCAGGCGTTGGCGACCAGGCCCAGCTCCGCCTTGTCGGCGAGCTCGGGGTGGGTCGGCAGCACCCGGACGGTGTAGCCGAACGGACCCGAGCGGTCCACGGTGATCGTCCCGCAGAACTTGTGCCGGCCGCCGCCCAGGTCGCCGACGGGGCTCAGTCCCGCGTACTTGCGCTCGTGGATGTGGTCCGTCTCCGAGACCCGGCCGTAGCCGATCTCCGCGCACACGTCGTCGGGGCTCAGCGAGCCGAGCGACACGTAGGCGCACACCGTGAGCTCGTCGCCGATCTGCGGCTCCTGGGCCACGCCCTCGGTGTCGACGTGCTCGACCGACACCTGGCCCCACGCCTGGCGCACGCGTCCCACCCACCGGGACTTCGCCCGGGCGGCCGCGTGGCCGTCCAGCGCGGCCCGGCGGCCGGCGACGGCGGCCGGGACGTAGAGCTTGCGCACGTAGTCCTCGACCATGCGCTTGGCGGAGACCTGCGGGCCCAGGGTCGCCAGGGTGTGCTTGACCATGGCCAGCCACTGGTGCGGCACGCCGTCGGTGTTCGGGTCCGAGCCCTCCGCGGTCTCACCGTAGAACCGCGGGGCCACGTGGTTCTCGATGAGCTCGTAGAGCGCGGCGGCCTCGATGTCGTCGCGCTCGTCCGGGTGCGCGCCCTCGTCGGCGGTCGGGATGGCCCAGCCGTTCTGGCCGTCGTACATCTCGTCCCACCAGCCGTCGAGCACCGAGAGGTTCAGCCCGCCGTTGAGGGCGGCCTTCATCCCGGACGTGCCGCACGCCTCGAGCGGGCGCAGCGGGTTGTTCAGCCACACGTCGCAGCCGGGGAACAGCGTCCGGGCCATCGCGATGTCGTAGTTGGGGAGGAACACGATGCGGTGGCGCACCTCCGGGTCGTCCGTGAAGCGGACGAGGTCCTGGATCAGGCGCTTGCCCTGCTCGTCGGCGGGGTGGGACTTCCCCGCGACCACGAGCTGCACCGGGTGCTCCGGGTCCAGCAGGATCCGCTTGAGCCGCTGCGGGTCCCGCAGCATGAGCGTGAGCCGCTTGTAGGTGGGCACCCGGCGGGCGAAGCCGATCGTGAGCACTCCCGGGTCGAGGACCGTGTCGGTCCAGCCCAGTTCGGCGTCCGCGAGACCGCGCTTCTTCCACGACGCCCGCAGCCGGGCCCGGACGTCCTCCACCAGGCGGGCGCGCAGCTCCCGGCGGACGGACCACAGCTCGGCGTCGTCGGCGTTGTAGATCCGGCGCCACCGGGCGGCCCGGTTCAAGTCCGAGCCCATCGGGTCGAGCGCCAGCTCCGCCATGCGCGGGTCGATCCACGTCATCACGTGGACACCGTTGGTGATCGAGCCGATCGGCACCTCGTCGACGTCGAAGCCCGGCCACAGCCCCTGGAACATCCCCCGGGAGACCACGCCGTGCAGCTTGGCCACCCCGTTGGCGCGCTGGGCCAGGCGCAGGCCCATGACCGCCATGTTGAACTTGGACCGGTCGCCGCCGTCGTAGTCCTCGGCGCCCAGGGACAGGACCTTGGCCGTGGGCACGGACGGGGCCAGACCCGCGTTGAGGAAGTGCTCGATCTGCGCCTGCTCGAACCGGTCGATGCCCGCCGGCACCGGGGTGTGCGTCGTGAACACGGTGGCCGCGCGCACCGCCGTCAGGGCCTCGTCCCAGGTCATGGGTTCGGTCCCGTCCGCGGGGTCCATGAGCTCCGCGATCCGCTCGACGCCCAGGAACCCCGCGTGGCCCTCGTTGCAGTGGAAGACCTCCGGGGCGGGCGCCCCGGTCAGCCGGGAGAAAGCCCGCAGCGCACGGATCCCGCCCATCCCGAGGAGCAGCTCCTGCTGGAGCCGGTGGTCGCCGCCGCCGCCGTAGAGGCGGTCCGTGACGTTGCGGGCGTGGTCGTCGTTGTCCGGGATGTCGGAGTCGAGCAGCAGCAGCGGGACGCGGCCGACGTCGGCCCGCCAGATGTGGGCGGACAGGCTGCGGCCGTTGGGCAGGGGCAGGGTGATCCGGGCGGGGCTCCCGTCCTCCTCCCGCAGCAGCGTCAGCGGCATGCCGTCCGGGTCGAGCACCGGGTAGGACTCCTGCTGCCACGCGTCGCGGGACAGGGACTGCTTGAAGTAGCCGTGCTGGTAGAACAGGCCGACCCCCACCACCGGCACACCGAGGTCCGAGGCGCTCTTGAGGTGGTCGCCGGCGAGGATCCCCAGCCCGCCCGAGTACTGGGGGAGCACGGAGGTGACGCCGTACTCCGCGGAGAAGTAGGCGATGGCCCTCGGGGCGTCCTCCGACTGGGTCCTCTGGTACCACAGGTCGTCCGTGAGGTACTGCTCCAGGTCGGCGTCCAGCTCCTCGATCCGGCGCACGGTGGCCGGGTCCTGGGCGATCTGCTGGATCTCCTCGCGGGTGAGGGAGCCGAGGAGCTTGACGGGGTCCCCGTGCACCGCCTCCCAGGCCTGGGGGTTCAGATCCGCGAACAGCTGTTCGGTGGGCCGGTGCCAGGACCAGCGAAGGTTCCTCGCAAGTCGGCTCAGAGGGGCGATGGACTCCGGCAGCACGGTGCGCACGGTGAATCTACGGATTGCCTTCACGCCGTCAGACTACCGGTGCCGCGGCGCCGGACGGAGGCGCCACGGCCCATGCGTCCCCCGGCGCGCCGGGGGACGCATGGCGCGGGGACACCGGGACGACGACACCGTCCCACGGTTCGACAGCGGGCTTAACGATCGCCGGGTTTGTCGCTAACGTGGTCCAGGTGAGCCAAGCCAACACGCCGCCCCCGTCCGACCCGGCCCAGAGCCCGGCCGGCGCGCCCGCCCCCGACCTCTCGACGACGCCCGCCGTTCCCGGCGCCGAGACCGGTGCCGCCGCCGCGGCCCCGGCCGAGCAGCCCGCGAAGAAGGCGCCGGCCCGGCGCAGGGCCTCCACCGCCCGGAAGGCCGCGGACGCGGAGGTGACGGCGCCCGTGGCCGACGAGCCCGGCGTCGCCGTCGTCCCCGCCGAGGAGCCCCGGCCCCGTGCCCGGCGGACCTCGACCACCAAGACCGCGACCACCAAGGCCGCGACCGCGAAGGCGCCGGCCGCCCGGACCGGCACGACGAGGACGACCACCGCCAAGAAGGCCACCACGCCGCGGAAGGCGACGACTCCGCGCCGGAAGGCCGCCGGCTCGGCCTTCTCCCGCGAGGACCTCGTCTACGGCCGGATCCCGGTCGTCGGCGTGAGCCCCGTGGTCGAGGACGGCCGCTTCCCGGCCAAGGCCGTGCCGGGCGAGTCGATCCGCGTGGGCGCCACCGTGTTCCGCGAGGGCCACGACGCCCTGGGCGTGACCGCGGTGCTGTACGACCCGCAGGGCACGGAGGCCGAGCGCGTGCCGATGCGCCTCACCACCCCCGGCACCGACCGCTACGAGGCCTGGCTGACGCCGAGCGCCGAGGGCGCCTGGACCTTCGCCGTCGAGGGCTGGGGCGACCTGTTCGAGACGTGGCGCCACGCCGCCGAGATCAAGGTGGGCGTGGGCCAGGACGTCGACCTCATGATGGCCGAGGGCGTCGTGCTCTTCGACCGCGCCGCCGCGGAGCCGGGCCGCCCGGACTCCGACGCCGAGCTGTTCCGCTCGGTCTCGCGCACGCTCGGCAACGGCGAACTGCCCGCCGAGCACCGGCTCGAGGCCGGCACCTCGGCCGAGGTCCTGGCCGTGGTCGCCGAGCGACCGGTGCGGGACCTCGTGACCGAGAGCCGCCGCTACCCGCTGAAGGTCGAGCGCACCGCCGCCGGCCGCGGGTCCTGGTACGAGTTCTTCCCCCGCTCCGAGGGCGCCGTCTTCGACGCCGAGTCCGGCACCTGGGCCTCCGGCACCTTCCGGACCGCCGCCGAGAGCCTCGACCGTGTCGCGGCCATGGGCTTCGACGTCATCTACCTGCCCCCGATCCACCCGATCGGCCACGCCCACCGCAAGGGCCCCAACAACACGCTGGTAGCCGGTCCGCAGGACCCGGGCTCCCCGTGGGCCATCGGCGCCCCCGAGGGCGGGCACGACGCGATCCACCCGGACCTGGGCTCGTTCGAGGACTTCGACGGCTTCGTCGCCCGCGCCGCCGATCTCGGCCTCGAGGTGGCCCTGGACCTCGCCCTGCAGGCCTCCCCGGACCACCCCTGGGTCACGGCGCACCCGGAGTGGTTCACGACCCGCGCCGACGGCTCCATCGCCTACGCGGAGAACCCGCCGAAGAAGTACCAGGACATCTACCCGATCAACTTCGACAACGACCCCGAGGGCCTGTCCCTCGAGGTGCTGCGGATCGTGGAGCTGTGGATCTCCCACGGGGTCAAGATCTTCCGCGTGGACAACCCGCACACCAAGCCCCTGTGGTTCTGGGAGTGGCTGATCGGCACCGTCAACGCCAAGCACCCCGACGTCGTGTTCCTGGCCGAGGCGTTCACGCGTCCCGCCATGATGCAGGGCCTCGCCCGGGTCGGCTTCCAGCAGTCCTACTCGTACTTCACCTGGCGCAACACCAAGAAGGAGATCGAGGAGTACCTGGAGGAGGTCAGCCACGAGACCTCGGCGGTGTACCGGCCGAACTTCTTCGTCAACACCCCCGACATCCTCACCGAGTACCTGCAGTTCGGCGGTCCCGCGGCCTTCAAGATCCGCGCCGTGCTGGCCGCCACCGGCTCCCCCCTGTGGGGCGTCTACGCCGGGTACGAGCTGTACGAGCACGTGGCCCGGGCAGGTGCGGAGGAGTACGTCGACAACGAGAAGTACGAGTACCGGCCCCGGGACTTCGCCGGCGCGGAGGAGCGCGGCGAGTCCCTGGCCCCGTACCTCACGCGGCTCAACGAGATCCGGCGCCGGCACGCCTCCCTGGGCGACCTGCAGAACCTCACGGTGCAGTCCACGTCCGACGACGCCCTGGTCGCCTACTCGAAGACGAAGACCGTGCGGCACGGGGGCTCGAGCTACAAGGACACGGTCGTCGTGGTCGTCAACGTGGACCCGCACGCGGTCCGCGAGGGCACCGTGTGGCTGGACCTGGAGTCCCTGGACCTGGACGACACGGACTTCAACGAGGACGGCAGCTTCTGGGTGGACGACCTGCTCAGCGGGAACTCCTGGAAGTGGGGCACGCACAACTACGTGCGGCTGGACCCGCACTACGACCCCGCGCACGTCCTGCACATCCGCCGCAACGTCAAGTAGGGGCTCCACCGCACCCCGCCGGGGCCCTCCAGGGCGCACTGCCCGGGAGGGCCCCTCCTCAAGCACCGAAGGCCTCCGACCCACCTGTCCGAAAGGCGGCACCCCCGCATGAGCCTCTCGCCGTACTCGCTCAACGCCCCCGGCATCTCCCACGACCCCGACTGGTTCCGCAAAGCGGTGTTCTACGAGGTGCTCGTCCGGGCGTTCTCCGACGCCAACGGTGACGGCTCCGGCGACTTCTCCGGCCTGATCGACAAGCTCGACTACCTGCAGTGGCTGGGCATCGACTGCCTCTGGCTGCCGCCGTTCTTCGAGTCCCCGCTGCGCGACGGCGGCTACGACATCTCGGACTACTACTCGGTGCTCGACGAGTTCGGCACGATCAGCGACTTCAAGCGGCTCGTGGCCGAGGCGCACGCCCGCGGCCTGCGGGTGATCATCGACCTCCCGCTCAACCACACGAGCGACCAGCACCCCTGGTTCCAGGCCTCCCGCGAGGACCCCGAGGGCCCCTACGGCGACTTCTACGTCTGGTCGGACACGGACGAGCTGTACCAGGACGCCCGGATCATCTTCGTGGACACCGAGGAGTCGAACTGGACGTTCGACCCGATCCGCCGCCAGTTCTTCTGGCACCGCTTCTTCTCCCACCAGCCGGACCTCAACTTCGAGAACCCCGCCGTGGTGGAGGCGGTGTACGACGTGGTGAAGTTCTGGCTCGACATGGGCATCGACGGGTTCCGGGCCGACGCGATCCCGTACCTGATCGAGGAGGAGGGCACCAACTGCGAGAACCTCCCCGGCACGCACGACTTCCTGGTCGGCCTGCGGCGCATGATCGACGAGCAGTACCCGGGTCGCGTGGTCGTCGCCGAGGCGAACCAGATGCCGCACGAGGTGGTGGAGTACTTCGGCAGCGAGGACAACCCCGAGTGCCACATGTGCTTCCACTTCCCGATCATGCCGCGGATCTTCTACGCGCTGCGGGACCAGAAGGCCGGCCCCATCGTGGAGACCATGCAGGAGACGCCCGACATCCCCCGCGGCACCCAGTGGGGCACGTTCCTGCGCAACCACGACGAGCTGACCCTCGAGATGGTGACCACCGAGGAGCGCCAGGCGATGCTCGGCTGGTACGCGCCCGACTCCCGGATGCGTGCCAACGTGGGCATCCGCCGCCGGCTGGCACCCCTGCTCGACAACTCCCGCGCCGAGATCGAGCTCATCCACGCGCTGCTGCTGTCCCTGCCCGGCAGCCCGTTCCTGTACTACGGGGACGAGATCGGGATGGGCGACAACATCTGGCTCGACGACCGCGACGCGTCCCGCACCCCGATGCAGTGGACCCCGGACCGCAACGCCGGGTTCTCCAAGGCTGACCCGGGCAAGCTCTACCTGCCCGTGGTCCAGTCGCTGGTCTACCACTACAACCAGGTCAACGTGGAGGCGCAGCTGGCGTCGTCGTCGTCCCTGCTGCACTGGATGCGCCAGATGCTCGCGGTGCGCAAGGCGCACCCGGCCTTCGGCCTCGGCTCCTACGTCAACGTGGAGACGGACCACGACTCCGTGCTCGCGTTCCTGCGCGTGCTCCCGGACGACGAGACCGAGGACGGGCGCGGCGAGACCGTGCTGTGCCTGTTCAACCTCGCCCACACCCCCGCGTTCGCGCGGATCCGGCTGCCGCAGTTCGCGGGCCGCGGGCTGCGCGAGCTCTTCGGCGGCGACCTGTTCGGCGAGGTGGACGAGGCCGGGGAGTACCGGATCACCCTCGGCAGCCAGGACTTCTTCTGGCTCCGCCTCCGGGCCGCTGCCCGCGACGACGGCACGCACCCCCAGACCACGGCCATGCCGATCATCACCGCGACCCCGACGTCCTGAGCGCGTCCCTGCGTCCGGCCACCTCCACGCCCGTCCCGGAAGGATCCGATCCCATGACCGACCAGCACCCCGACGAGCTCCTCGACCTCCTGCGCCGGTGGCTGCCGCGGCAGCGGTGGTTCCCCTTCGCGGACGGCGGTGCGGGCGTGGAACTGCGGGTCGTCGCCCAGCTCGCCCTGCCGGACCAGGACGGCGCCGGGGCGCGGATCCTGCTGCTGGAGGCCACCGAGGGGGCACGCACCGAGCTTCTCCAGGTGCCGCTGACCTTCCGCGCCGCACGCCTCGAGGGCGCCGAGCGATTCCTCGTCGGGGAGCTGGCACCGGCCGCGGCCGAGGACCCCGGAACGGACGGGGCCCCGGAGGAGGGCCCCCCGCCCCGCCGGGCTGCGCGCTTCCTCCGGGAGAGGGCCGCCCGCGCCGGTCGTGCCGTGGCGCACCGCACGGGTCTGCCGCTGCCCGGGGCGGAGGACGCCGTGGCCGGCCCCTGGGTCTACGACGGGGTCGGGGACCCCGTGTTCGTCGGCCCGGTCCTCCAGCTCATGCAGCGCGCGGAGTCGGTCAGCTCCGGCCCCCTGGGGCTGACCGTGACCGGTGCGCACGGCGACGCGCTGAGCGTCACGTACGCGGTCGACGCGCCCGAGCAGGTGCGCGTGATCTCCAGCGAGCAGTCGAACTCCTCGGTGATCCTCAGCCCGCCCGCGGGCCGGGCGGAGGCCGACACCGTGATCGTGAAGTTCTTCCGCGTGCTGGGGGAGGGCGACAACCCGGACGTCGAGGTGGGCCGCGAGCTCACCTCGCTGGGCTGTCCCGCGGTGCCGGGCACCTTCGGGTGGCTCGACGCCCGCTGGCGCACCGGCCTCACCACCGTGCACGGCCAGCTGGCCGTGGCCACCGAGTTCCTCGCCGGCTCCGCCGACGCCTGGGCGCGGGCCGTCGAGGCCGCGGAGCAGGGCGCGGACTTCTCCGAGGAGGCCCGGGAACTGGGCCGCACGACCGCGCGCGTGCACCGCGACCTGGGCCGTGCTTTCGGCGCGGAGGTGCCCGACGACGCCGCCCGTGCCCGTCTCTTGAACGACCTCGGAGGGCGCCTGCGCTGGGCCCGCACCGAGACCGGCTCCCTCTTCTCGGACCACGCGGCGGCCCTCGACCAGCTGATCACGTCCCTCGACGACGTGCCGGAGCTGCCCCCGCTGCAGCGCATCCACGGCGACTACCACCTGGGCCAGGTCCTGCAGACCGAGGACGGGCAGTTCAAGGTCCTGGACTTCGAGGGCGAGCCCCTGCGCGCCATCGAAGAGCGCACCCGGCCCGACGTCGCCCTGCGGGACGTCGTCGGCATGCTGCGGTCCTTCGACTACGCCGCCGCCTTCGGCGCCCGCGCCGGCGCGCAGGACGCGGAGGAGTGGGGCCGGCGCGCCGGCGACGCCTTCCTGGCGGGCTACGAGCAGGGCGCCGGGCACGCGGTGGACCGCGGCTCCCCCCTGTTCCTGGCGCTGTGGCTGGACAAGGCGCTGTACGAGGTCGTCTACGAGCAGCGCAACCGGCCCGACTGGGTGGAGGTTCCGGCCGCGGCGGTGCGCCGTTCACTGGAGGGCCTCCGGTCGCGTAGCGTGAACCCTGATACCGCCGGTGCGGACCCCGTGCCCGGCACCGACCACGACGACGACAGCTCCCGCTCCGCGCGGTACACCTCGGCGGAACCGGGAACGGAAATCGAGGACGCAGTGAGCGCCAGCACCCCGAAGGACCGATCCGACCCCGTCCAGAAGTCCCGCGCCGTCCCGGCCGGCCACGACGTGGCCCCCGCGGGACCGGTGCCCGTGGCCGAGCACCTGCTGGCCGCGGTGTCCGAGGGCCGGCACCACGACCCGCACGGCGTCCTGGGCGCCCACCTGAACCCGGACGGCAGCGTCACCGTGCGCACGCTGCGCCGGTTCGCGACCGCCGTGGCCGTCGTGACGCAGGACGGCACCTTCGAGCTCGAGCACGAGTGGGGCGGCATCTTCACGGGCGTGGTCCCCGCGCACGAGCCGGGGCGGATCCCCGACTACCGCGTGGACGTGACCTACCGGGACCTGGAGCCGCAGCGGATGGACGACCCGTACCGCTTCGGGCCGACCCTCGGCGAGCTGGACCTGCACCTCATCGGGGAGGGCCGCCACGAGACGCTGTGGACCGTCCTCGGCGCCCACGTGCGCCGCTATCCCTCGGCGATGGGCGACATCACCGGCGTGGCGTTCTCCGTGTGGGCGCCCAATGCCCAGGCGGTCCGGGTCATCGGCGACTTCAACGGGTGGGACGGCAGCGAGCACGCGATGCGCTCCCTCGGCTCCTCGGGCGTGTGGGAGATCTTCATCCCGGGCCTGGGCTCCGGGGCCACCTACAAGTTCCGGATCCTCGGCCGGGACGGCGGCTGGCGCGAGAAGGCGGACCCCATGGCGTTCGGGACCGAGGTGCCGCCGTCCACCGCGTCCCGCGTCTTCGAGTCCGACTACGAGTTCCAGGACGACGCCTGGATGGCGCGCCGGGCGACGACCGATCCGCACAACGCGCCCATGAGCGTCTACGAGCTGCACATCGGCTCGTGGCGCATGGGCCTCGGGTACAAGGACCTCGCGAAGGAGCTCGTCGAGTACCTCACCTGGCAGGGCTTCACCCACGTGGAGTTCATGCCCGTGGCCGAGCACCCGTTCGGCGGCTCCTGGGGCTACCAGGTGACGTCCTACTACGCGCCCTCCTCCCGCTTCGGCAGCCCGGACGAGTTCCGCTACCTCGTGGACAAGCTGCACCAGGCCGGCATCGGCGTGATCGTGGACTGGGTCCCGGGCCACTTCCCGAAGGACGAGTGGGCACTGGCCCGCTTCGACGGGGAACCCCTGTACGAGCACGCCGACCCCCGCCGCGGCGAGCACAAGGAGTGGGGGACGCTGATCCCCGACTACGGCCGCAACGAGGTCCGGAACTTCCTGGTGGCCAACGCCTCCTACTGGCTCGAGGAGTTCCACGTGGACGGTCTGCGCGTGGACGCGGTCGCGTCCATGCTCTACCTGGACTACTCGCGCAACGAGGGGGAGTGGGCGCCCAACGTCTTCGGCGGCCGCGAGAACCTCGAGGCCATCGCGTTCCTCAAGGAGGCCAACGCCACCGCCTACAAGCGCACCCCGGGGATCGTCATGATCGCCGAGGAGTCGACGTCCTACCCGGGCGTGACCCGGCCGACCGACGCGGACGGGCTGGGCTTCGGGCTCAAGTGGAACATGGGGTGGATGAACGACACCCTCGAGTACATGGCGGAGGACCCGGTCAACCGGTACTACCACCACAACAAGCTCACGTTCTCGCTGGTCTACGCGTTCTCGGAGAACTTTCTGCTCCCGATCTCCCACGACGAGGTCGTGTACGGCAAGGGCTCCCTGCTGCGCAAGATGCCGGGCGACCGGTGGCAGCAGCTCGCCAACGTCCGTGCGTACCTGGCCTTCATGTGGGCCCACCCCGGCAAGCAGCTGATCTTCATGGGCACGGAGTACGCCCAGGAGTCCGAGTGGTCCCAGGAGCACGGCCTGGACTGGTGGCTCTCCGAGACCCCGCCGCACAAGGGGGTGCAGGAGCTGGTCCGCACCCTCAACGGGATCTACCGCGAGACCCCGGCGCTGTACGAGCGGGACAACAACCCCGCCGGCTTCGAGTGGATCGACGCGGCCGATGCCGGGCGCAACACCCTGTCCTTCACCCGCTGGGACGAGCAGGGCAACCCGCTCGTGTGCGTGGCGAACTTCGCCGGCAACCCGCACGAGAACTTCCGGCTGGGTCTGCCGTGGGCCGGTGAGTGGGTCGAGGTGCTGAACACGGACTCCGAGCACTTCGGCGGGTCCGGCGTGGGCAACCTCGGCAAGGTCATCGCCACCGAGGGCGCCCACAACGGCAACCCCGCCTCGGTCGAGCTCACCGTTCCGCCGCTCGCGGTCCTGTACCTCAAGCCGGCCGAGCACTGAGCCGGCCCCGGCCGCACCCGAGGGGTGCGGACCGGACGCCACGGAAGGGCCCGGATCCTCGGATCCGGGCCCTTCCGCCGTTCCCGGCGCGGCCGGAGGGCCGGTTCGCGCGCGGCGGCAGCAGGGGCCGCGGACCCCGGTTTGCACGGGCCGCGGAAACGGAGTAACTTCTTCCAAGTCGTCGCGGCGAGGAACTCCTCCGGGAGAGCCACGGGACGGCATCCCACCCAGAACGGTCCGCGCCGGGCAACGAGCGAGTTGCACGGAACCGGGGAAGTGTTAGGGTGGGAGATTGTGAGCTTCGCCGGAAGGCGGCGCCGTCACGATCGGGTAACCAAGAGTTCACCTGAGATTGACCGGGGTCGACCGGAAGGGCTAAGGTTGCAGAGCACTCCGGCAGCAAGGTGTCAAGCGAGACACGCTGATCGGTCTGTTGTTTGAGAACTCAATAGTGTGCCATGTTTGTTGATACCGATTTTTTATTCGGTTGATGGGGTTGTCGTC
>NZ_CANMRA010000003.1 GCF_947500125.1 uncultured Kocuria sp.
GCGGCCCGCGCCGGACCGGGTGCCGGGGGCTGCTGGTCCTCCCGTGCGGCGGCGTCCGTTTCCTGCGGCGCGGCCGGCTCCGCGGCGGGCGGACCGGCCTCCGGGTCGGGCTCGCTCACCGCGTGCGACCCCGCGGCCGCGGCGGGCTCCGCGGAGGCAGCGTCCGCGGGAGCGGTGTCCGCCGTGGAGGGGTCCGCCGTGGACGGGCCGTCGAGCTCCTCGTCGCCGTCCGCCGGCACCACCGAGGGCACGACGGAGCGCAGCCGGGCGAGGCTCACGGTGCCGTGGCGCACCAGCAGCGGGGTCTCCCCCGTGCAGTCCACGATCGTGGAGGACACCGGGTCCGCGTCCGCGGGGCCGCCGACGGGGCGTGCGCCGCCGTCCAGGTAGAGCTCCACGGAGTCCCCGAGCATGTCCACCGCGGCCTGCGCCGTCGACGCGGCCGGGTGGCCGGTGCGGTTGGCCGAGGAGACGGCCAGCGGACCGCTCTCGATGAGCAGCGCCTGGGCGAGCTCGTCGTCGGGCACCCGCAGGGCGACGGTGCCGTGGGTCTCCCCCAGGTCCCAGCCCAGTGACGGGTGGGAGTGGAAGATCAGGGTCAGCCCGCCGGGCCAGAAGGCGTGGGCGAGCGCGCGGGCGTCGTCGGAGACCTCGTCCGCGAGTCCGTCGAGCACCCCGGCGTGGGCGATGAGCACGGGTGGGGGCATCGCGCGCGACCGTCCCTTGGCCGCGAGCAGGGTCGCGACGCCGCGGGCGGAGAACGCGTTGGCCCCGATCCCGTAGACGGTGTCGGTGGGCAGGACCACGCACGCGTCGGCCGCGAGGGCGCGCGCGGCGTGCTTGAGCCCGGCGGTGCGCTGGGCGATGCTGCTGCAGTCGTAGACGGTGTGGTTCACGGCGTCCATTCTCCCATCCCGGTCGTGCGTGCGCGGTCGCCGCGGGGCGTCCGGCCCGCCGTGGCCCGGTCCCGGCCCGTCAGGTCCTGGTGGCTCACGACATCCTCGAGGCCGGCGGCCCGGAACGCGTGCGCCACGGCACCGGACTGCACCTCGGCGTGCTCCATGACGAAGAACCCCCCGGGGCGCAGCAGCCGCACCGCCGAGGCCAGGGCGGCCCGCGGGAGCGCGAGCCCGTCCTCCCCGCCCCCGTACAGGGCGAGCTCCGGGTCGTGCTCCCGGGCCTCCGGCTCGCGCGGGACCGCGTCCGGGGGGATGTACGGCGGATTCGACACCACCACGTCGCAGCGGCCCTCGAGCTCCGGGAACGCCGTGCGCAGATCGCCCCGGACGAGCTCCGCGCGGGTCCCGCGCAGGTTCTCCGCCGCCCACGCGTGGGCGGCCCCGGACAGCTCCACGGCGTGCACGCGCGCCTGCGGGACCTCGTGGGCCACCGAGGCGGCGATCGCCCCGGAGCCGGTGCCCAGGTCCACCACGCGCGGCCGGTGCACGCCCGCGGCCAGCTGGTCGCGCAGCTCGTCGACCACGGCCTGCACCACGGTCTCCGTCTCGGGCCGGGGCACGAACACGCCGGGCCCCACGGCCAGCGTCAGGTAGCGGAAGTGCGCGACGCCCGTGAGGTGCTGCAGCGGGATCCGGCGGGCGCGCTCGGCCACCAGCTCCGCGTAGCCCTCGGGCTCGTCCCCGCCGATGATGGCCCGCGCCTCGACCTCCCCCCGGGACAGGCCCGTGAGGTGCCCGGCGAGCAGCAGCGCGTCGGTGCGCGCGGAGTCGATCCCCGCCTCGGCGAGCACCTGCTCCGCCCAGCGCACCGCCTGGCCCAGCGACCTGGTCATCCCGGGACCCCGCTCAGGCGTCCTGCTGGCCGATGGCCTCGAGCCGGGCCTGCTCGTCCATCTCGATCGCCGAGCGCACGACCGGTTCGAGGTCCCCCGCCATGACGTGGTCGAGGTTGTACGCCTTGTACCCGGTGCGGTGGTCGTTGATCCGGTTCTCGGGGAAGTTGTAGGTGCGGATCCGCTCGGACCGGTCCATGGTCCGCACCTGCGAGCGGCGCTGCGCGGCGTTGTCCGCGTCGATCTGCTCCTGCTGGTGGGCCAGGATGCGGGCCCGCAGCACCCGCATCGCGGCCTCGCGGTTCTGCAGCTGCGACTTCTCGTTCTGCATGGCCACCACGATGCCCGTGGGCAGGTGCGTGATGCGCACCGCGGAGTCGGTGGTGTTCACGGACTGGCCGCCGGGCCCCGAGGAGCGGTAGACGTCGATCTTCAGGTCGTTCTGGCTGATCTCGACCTCCTCGGGCTCGTCGACCTCCGGGAAGACGAGCACCGCCGCGGCGGAGGTGTGGATCCGCCCCTGCGACTCGGTGACCGGCACGCGCTGCACGCGGTGCACCCCGCCCTCGTACTTCAGCCGCGCCCACACGCCCTCGGCGGGGTCCGTGGCGCTCGACTTGATCGCGACCTGCACGTCCTTGTAGCCGCCCAGGTCGGAGTCGTTGGTCGAGATGAACTCGGTCTTCCAGCCGCGGGCCTCCGCGTACTTCAGGTACATGCGCAGCAGGTCCCCGGCGAAGAGCGCCGACTCGTCGCCGCCCTCCCCCGCCTTGACCTCCAGGATCACGTTGCGCCCGTCGTCGGGGTCGCGGGGGACGAGCAGCCGGCGCAGCTTCTCGCGGGCGGCCGTGAGCTGCTCCTCGAGCGCCGGGATCTCCTCGGCGAACTCGGGCTCCTCGGCGGCGAGCTCGCGGGCCGCGCCCAGGTCCTCCTCGAGGCGCTGGACCCGGCGGTGGGCCTCGACGATGCCGTTGAGCTCGGCGTAGCGGCGCCCCAGGCGGCGGGCCTTGCCCTGCTCCGCGTGGACGGCGGGATCGGCGAGCTGCCGCTGCAGCTCGGCGTGCTCGTCGAGCAGGGACTGGATCGGGTCCGGCATGGGACGCTCCTTCATCGGGCGGCGGTGACGACGGCGGTCGGGTCGCGCGCGGGAGGGGCCCGGGCACGACGACGCCGCCGCGGCCCGGTCCGGGGATCCGGAGCGGGCCGCGGCGGCTGCGGGCGTGCTAGCGGTCGCTCTCGGCGCGGGCCGACAGCGTGGTCTTCTGCACCTGGAGCAGGAACTCGGTGTTGGACTGGGTGTCCCGCAGCTTGTTCGTGAGCAGCTCGAGGGCCTGCTGCTGGTCGAGCCCGGAGAGGACGCGGCGCAGCTTCCACATGATCTTGATCTCGTCCGGGGAGAGGAGGTTCTCCTCGCGGCGGGTGCCCGAGGAGTTGACGTCCACGGCCGGGTAGATCCGCTTGTCCGCGAGCGAGCGGGACAGCCGCAGCTCCATGTTGCCGGTGCCCTTGAACTCCTCGAAGATGACCTCGTCCATCTTGGACCCGGTCTCCACGAGGGCGGTCGCGAGGATCGTGAGCGAGCCGCCGTTCTCGATGTTGCGGGCCGCGCCGAAGAACTTCTTCGGCGGGTAGAGCGCCGCGGAGTCCACGCCGCCCGAGAGGATGCGCCCGGACGCGGGGGCCGAGAGGTTGTAGGCACGGCCCAGGCGGGTCATGGAGTCCAGGAGGACCACCACGTCCATGCCCATCTCCACGAGCCGCTTGGCCCGCTCGATCGCGAGCTCGGCGACCGTGGTGTGGTCGTCCGCCGGGCGGTCGAAGGTCGAGGCGATGACCTCGCCCTTGACCGTGCGCTGCATGTCCGTGACCTCCTCGGGGCGCTCGTCGACGAGCACCATCATGAGGTGGACCTCGGGGTTGTTCGTGGTGATCGCGTTGGCGATCGCCTGCAGCATCAGCGTCTTGCCTGCCTTCGGCGGGGAGACGATGAGGCCGCGCTGGCCCTTGCCGATGGGCGCGACGAGGTCGACGACGCGGGGCCCGATCTTCTTGGGCTCCGTCTCGAGGCGCAGCCGCTCCTGCGGGTACAGCGGGATCAGCTTCCCGAAGTCCACGCGGTCCTTGTTCTCCTCGGTCTTCTTGCCGTTGACCGTGGTCAGCTGGACCAGCGCGTTGAACTTCTGCCGCGTGTTGTTCTGCTGCTCGCCCTCGCGGGGGGCGCGGATGGCGCCGACCACGGCGTCGCCCTTGCGCAGGTTGTGCTTCTTGACCTGGGCGAGGCTGACGTAGACGTCGTTCGGGCCGGGGAGGTAGCCGGAGGTGCGCACGAACGCGTAGTTGTCGAGGACGTCCAGGATGCCCGCGACGGGCAGCAGGACGTCGTCCTCGGTGAACTCCGTGTCGTCGACCTCGGGGCCGGTGCTGCGCCCGCGGCGGTTGCGGCGCTCGTTGCGCTCGGCGCGGTCGTTGCGGTCGCTGCGGTCCCGGTCGCGGTCGTTGCGGTTGCGGTTGCGCCGGCTGCGGCGGCTGCCGCCGTCGCCGTCCTGGCCCCGGTTGTCCTGGCGGTTGTCCTGACGGTTGTCCTGGCCCTTGCCGTCCTGGCCCTTGCCGTCCTGGGACTTCCCGCCCTCGGAGCGGTTCTCCCGCTTGGTGCGGCCGTCGCCCTTGTCCTGGCCCCGGTTGTCCTGGCCTCGGTTGTCCTGGCGACCGTCCTGCCCGCTCTTGTCCTGGCCCCGGTTGTCCTGGCGACCGTCCTGCCCGCCCTTGTCCTGACCCCGGTTGTCCTGGCCCCGGTTCTGGTTGCGGTTCCGGTCCTGCTTCGACTGGTCGTCGTCACGGCCCTCGGTCGAGGAACGCGCGCCCTCGGACTGCTGCCCGGCGTCCTGGCCGCCGCCCTGGCCGTTGTCGTCGCGGTTGCGGTTGCGGCGGCTGCGGTTGCGGTTGCGGCCGCCCTCGCTCTCGGAGCCGGAGGAGTCCTCGGCGGGAGCGGTCTGCTCGGACGACGCGGCGGGGCGCTCGGCCGGCTGCTGCTCGGTGCCCTGCTGCGCAGTGCCCTGCTGCGCAGTGCCCTGCTGCTCGGTGTCGGACACCACGCCGGTGCTCGTGGCCCGGCGTGAGCGCGAGCGCCGCTGCGGCTGGCCGCTCTCGGCGCCCTGCGCGCCGGCCGAGTCCTCGCCGGAGCTCGCGGCGGCCGGGGCGGGGCCCTGGTCGGCGCCGCTCTCGGCGGTCTTCTCGACCGTCTGCGCGATCTTCTCCTCGACGGCCCGGTCCCGGTCGGCCACGGCACCGCCGCGCTGGTGGGCGGCGATCGCGTCGACCAGCAGGCTCTTGCGCATCCGGCGGGCGCCGGTGATCCCGAGCTGCGAGGCGAGCGCCTGGAGCTGGGCCAGCTTGAGCGCGGACAGGCCCGCACTCCGGGGATCGCTGGTGGTGGTCTCTTCCGTACCCGTGGAAAGGTCGGTGGTCTCGGTCACGAAGTGTCCTTCTCCCTCGGTGGGGGGCCCATGGATCTCAGAGTCCAGGACCGTGGATGGTTCCCGGCGGGCCGCGATGGCGGGCCGCCTGCGGCGGGGCGCACTTCAGGGCGCGGCAGCCTGGGCGAACAAGGTGTTGCCCGCAGGATCGTGGTGCGCCCCGGCCCGTGTCGGTGCGGGCCGGTGCGCCGACGGCATCGAAGAAGCCGGTGCCGGCGGGGGATCACCGGAGGATCTGAGGCGGTGGAGCCGAGGACCTCGGCGCATCGGACCGGGGCGCTGCCCCTCATGATGCCCGCTGTCCTCACCGCGCCGGGCGCGGTCTCCTACCCCTGGATCTGCTGCGGGTGCCTCTCCAGCTTAGCACCCTGGCCGTCGACCCGCAGACGGAGGACACGCCAGGAGACGGATCCGGTGCCGGCCCCGGGCCCCACGAGCTCCCCGAGAGCCCGTTCCGTCTCCTGCGCCTGGTGCCGGTCCGCAGCCAGGACCAGGACGGTCGGACCGGCACCGGAGATCATGGCCGGCAGCCCGCGCTCCCGCAGCGCGGTCATCAGCCGGGCGCTCGGGGGCATGGCGGAGGCCCGGTACGGCTGGTGCAGCCGGTCCTCGGTGGCGGGCAGCAGCAGCTCGGGGCGCCGGGTCAGGGCCTCGACGAGCAGAGCCGTCCGTCCGGCGTTGACCGCGGCGTCGTGGTGCGGGACGGTCGCGGGCAGCAGGGAGCGGGCGAGGCGGGTGGGGACCTCGAAGTCGGGGATCGCGACCACCGGGACGACGTCCTCGTGGACCGTCACGGGGGCGCTGCGGTAGCCGTCCGCGTCGGTCCAGGAGATCACGAGGCCCCCGTAGAGGGACGGGGCCACGTTGTCCGGGTGGCCCTCCATCGCGGCGGCGACCTGGAGCAGGCGCCGGTCGTCGAGCACGCGGTCCGCGGGCAGCAGCGCGTTCGCCGCGAGCACGCCGGCCACCACGGCCGAGGCGCTCGAGCCCATGCCGCGGCCGTGCGGGATCCGGTTGGTCGCCTCGAGCCGCAGTCCCGGCAGCTCTTCGACGCCGGCGGCCCGGAAGGCGGCCCGCATGGCGCGGACCACCAGGTGCTCCGCGGACCGGGGCACGGACGCGGAGCCCTCGCCGTGGAGCTCGAACTGGAGGCCGCCGCCGGTCACGGTCACGGCGAGGTCGTCGTAGTGGCCGAGCGCGAGGCCCAGGCTGTCGTAGCCGGGGCCCACGTTGCCGCTGGACCCGGGCACGCTCACCGCGACCCGCTGGCCGATCTCGAACATCCGGGACTACTCCAGGCCCAGCGCGGCGGCGACGGCCACGACGTCGAAGGGCACGCGCTGGGGCTCGACCAGCGCGGGGTCCTCCTTCTCGGCGGCCTTGATCGCCCACTGCGGGTCCTTGAGGCCGTGGCCGGTCACGGTGATGACGATCGTCTTCCCCGTGGGGGCCTCCCCCGCGGCGTGCTTCTGGAGCAGGCCGGCGACGCCCGCGGCGGAGCCCGGTTCGACGAACACGCCCTCCTTGGCCGAGAGCCACCGGTGGGCGGCCAGGATCTCGTCGTCCGAGACGGAGCCGATGAGCCCGCCGGACTCGTCGCGGGCGGCGATCGCGGAGTCCCAGGACGCGGGGTTGCCGATCCGGATGGCGGTCGCGATCGTCTCGGGCTCCGTGACGGGGTGGCCGAGGACCAGCGGCGCCGCCCCCTCGGCCTGGAAGCCCCACATCACGGGCAGCTTCGTCGAGACGGCGGGCAGCGCGCCCGAGGTCGGGGAGTCGTACGGCCGGGCGTACTCCTGGTAGCCCTTCCAGTACGCGGTGATGTTGCCCGCGTTGCCGACGGGGAGGATGTGCAGGTCCGGCGCGTCGCCGAGGGTGTCGACGACCTCGAACGCCCCGGTCTTCTGGCCCTCGATCCGGTACGGGTTCACGGAGTTCACGAGGAACACGGGATAGGACTCGGAGAGCTTGCGGGCCACCTCGAGGCAGTTGTCGAAGTTGCCGTCCACCTGGATGATGTCCGCGCCGTGCGCCACGGCCTGGGAGAGCTTGCCCATGGCGATCCGCCCCTCGGGCACGAGCACCGCGCACGTGAGCCCGGCCTGCTTGGCGTACGCCGCGGCGGAGGCGGACGTGTTGCCCGTCGATGCGCACACCACCGCTTCGGCCCCCTCCTCCTTGGCCTTCGTGATGGCCATGGTCATGCCCCGGTCCTTGAACGAGCCGGTCGGGTTCATGCCCTCGAACTTCAGCCAGACGGTGTTGCCGGTGAGCTCCGACAGCGCACGCGCCCGGATCAGCGGCGTGCCGCCCTCCCCCATCGTGATGACCTCGGTGGACTCGGAGACCGGCAGCCGGTCCCGGTACTCGTTGATGACGCCCTGCCAGACGTGTGCCATGTGCTGGATCTCTTCCTGTGGACTCGATGGTGCGGGGGGTGTGCTCGTGCGGCGCGGGGTGCGCGGGGGGGGGGGGGGGCGCCTCCGGGGGCGGGGGGGGGCCCGGGGGGGGGGGGGCCCCCCCGGGGGGGGGGGGGGGGGGGGCCCCCCGCCGCCCCCCCCCCCCCCCCCCCCCCCCCCGCGGGGGGGGGGCCCGCCGGGGGCCGGGGCGGCCCCGCCGGGCGGTTCAGTCGGCGTGCTCCACGCGGATCACACCGGCGACCTCCTCGACGAAGGGCAGCTCGCGGAGGGCGTCCACCGTCGCCACGAGGTCCTTGTTGGCGCCCCGGTGGGTCACGAGCCGGATCTCCGACAGCCGCGGGTCGCCGTGCGGGTGGTCCTTCTGCTGCATCGTGAAGATCGACACCCCGTGGTCGGCGAAGATCTGGGCGATCCGCGCCAGGACGCCGAGCCGGTCCTGGACCGTGAGGGTGATCGAGAAGCTCGTGCGGACGTCGTCCATCGGCGCGGCGGGCAGCTGGGCGTGGGGGTCCGCGCCCTGGGCCGGGCCGCCGAGCACGAGCCGGCGCGCGGCCGAGACGAAGTCGCCGAGCACGGCCGAGGCGGTGGCGGCACCGCCGGCGCCCGCGCCGTAGAACATGAGGGACCCGGCGTTCGCGGCCTCGACGAACACGGCGTTGTAGGCGCCGTGCACGCCGGCCAGCGGGTGCTCCCGCGGGATCATGGTCGGGGTGACCCGCAGGTTCACGCCGTCCCCGCAGCGCTCGCAGACCGCCAGGAGCTTGATCACGTAGCCGGCCTCGCGGGCGGCGGCGACGTCCGCGGCGGTGACCCCGGTGATGCCCCGGCAGTACACGTCGTCGATGGTGAAGGTCGAGTGGAAGGCCAGGGACGCGAGGATCGCGGCCTTCGCCGCGGCGTCGTGGCCCTCCACGTCGGCCGTGGGGTCCGCCTCGGCGTAGCCGAGGCGCTGCGCCTCGGCGAGGGCGTCGTCGAACGGCGCGCCCGTGGTGTCCATCTGGTCGAGGATGTAGTTCGTGGTGCCGTTCATGATGCCCAGCACGCGGTCCACCCGGTCCCCCGCCAGGGAGTCCTGCATGGGCCGCACGATCGGGATCGCGCCGGCCACGGCGGCCTCGTAGGACAGCGGCACGCCGGCGGCGTCGGCCGCGTCCTGGAGCTGGCGGCCGTGCCGGGCGATGAGGGCCTTGTTGCCCGAGATCACCGGCTTGCCCGCGTGCAGGGCCCGCAGGATGCGGCTGCGGGCCGGCTCGATGCCACCGGTCAGCTCGATGACCACGTCCGCGGCGTCGACGAGGGCGTCGGCGTCGGTCATGAGCAGCTCCTCGGGCAGCTCGACGGTCCGCCGGGCGGTGAGGTCCCGCACGGCGATCCCGATGAGCTCGACGGGCGCGCCCACGCGGGCGGCGAACTCGGGGCCGTGGTCGAGCAGGGTCCGGGCCACCTCGGCGCCGACGTTGCCGGCACCGAGCAGGGCGACCTTCACGGTCGAGGGCGGGCGGGTGGGCTCAGGGGTCGAGGCGGTCAATCAGGCTCCCAGGTCGCGGGCGAACAGGTCTTCTTCGGTCTCGCCCCGCACGATGAGCCGTGCTTCCGGCGGGCCTCCGGCGGCGCGGACGGCGACGACCGGCGGGCGGGCGATCCAGTTGTAGTTGCTGGACAGGGCCCAGCAGTAGGCGCCCGTGGCGGGCACCGCCAGGACGTCCCCGGGGGCGAGGTCCGCGGGCAGGTAGACGTCCCGGACCACGATGTCCCCGGACTCGCAGTGCTTGCCCACGACCCGGGAGAGCACGGGGTCCCCCTCGGCGCGGCGGTTCGCGAGCACGGCGGTGTAGTCGGCGCCGTAGAGCACGGGCCGGGCGTTGTCGCTCATCCCGCCGTCCACGGAGACGTACCGGCGCGGTGCACCGGACTCCGCCGTGACGGTCTTCAGGGTGCCCACGGTGTAGAGGGTGCACGCGGCCGGCCCGGAGATCGCGCGGCCGGGCTCGATGGACAGGTGCGGGACGGCCATGCGCAGGGACCGGGCGGTGGCGGCCACCTGGTCCGCGAGCGCCTCCGCGATCTCGCGGGCCGGGCGGGGGGTGTCCGCCTCGGTGTAGGCGATGCCGTAGCCGCCGCCGAGGTCGAGCTCCGGCAGGGTCAGGCCGAAGCGCTCGTCGGCGTCGGCCATGAAGGCGAGCACCCGCTCGGCCGCCATCCCGAAGCCGTCGGCGTCGAAGATCTGGGAGCCGATGTGGCAGTGGATCCCGCGCAGGTCCAGCTCCGGCTCCAGGACGCAGGCCGCGACGGCCTGCATCGCCGGGCTGTCCCCGCCGCCCTCGGGGGCGGCGAGGGACAGGCCGAACTTCTGGTCCTCGTGGGCGGTGGCGATGAACTCGTGCGTGGACGCGTGCACCCCGGGGGTGACGCGGATCAGCACGGGGGCGACGACACCGAGGGTGCGCGCCAGGTGGGCCACGAGCTCGATCTCGGCGAGGGAGTCCACGACGATCCGCCCGAGGCCGTGGTCGAGGGCGCGGGTGATCTCGGCCGCGGACTTGTTGTTGCCGTGCAGGGCGATCCGGGCGGGGTCCATGCCGCCGCGCAGGGCGACGGCCAGCTCCCCGCCCGAGGCGGTGTCCACGTTGAGGCCCTCCTCGCGCAGCCAGCGCACCACCTCGGTGGTCAGGAAGGACTTGCCGGCGTAGTAGACGGAGACCTCGGCGCCGATCCGCGCGAACGCCTCGGTGAAGGCGGAGCGGAACTCGCGGGCGCGGGCCCGGAAGGTGTCCTCGGAGTACACGTAGGAGGGGGTGCCGTAGCGCTCGGCGAGCTCCGTCACGGGGATCCCCGAGACCGCCAGCGCGCCGTCCGCGCCGCGGCGGAACGCCTCGGGCCAGATGACGGGGTCGAGCGCGTCGAGGTCCTCGGGCACGCGGAGCCAGTCGGGCGCCAGCGGGGAGCCCCCGGTGCGGGTGGTCCGGTCGACGGTCATGCGATCACATCCTCTCCGGGGCGGACACGCCGAGCACGCCGAGGCCGTTGGCCAGGACCTGGCGCGCGGCGTCGTTGAGCCACAGGCGGGTGCGGTGCAGGTCGGTGACCTCGTCCTCGCCCTGCGGCGCCACGCGGCAGACGTCGTACCAGCGGTGGTAGGTCCCGGCCAGCACCTCGAGGTGGCGCGCCACGCGGTGCGGCTCGCGGAACTCGGCGGCCTGGGCGAGCACCGACGGGTACTGGCCGAGGGCGGCCAGCAGCTCCCCCTCCATCGGGTGGTCGAGCAGCGCCGCGTCGAACACGGCCGCGCCCCGCTCGTCCGTGCGGGCGACTCCCGCCGCCTCGGCGTTGCGCCCCACGGCGCACGTGCGGGCGTGGGCGTACTGGACATAGAAGACCGGGTTCTCGTTGGAGCGGCGGGTCAGCAGGCCCAGGTCGATGTCGATGTTGGAGTCCACGGAGAAGCGGGTGAGCGAGTACCGGGCGGCGTCCACGCCGACGGCCTCGACCAGGTCCTCCATGGTCACCACGTTGCCGGCGCGCTTGGACATCCGCACGGGGACGCCGTCCTGGACGAGGTTGACCATCTGGCCGATGAGCACCTCGACCCGGTCCGGGGCGTCGCCCAGGGCCGCGGCGGCGGCCTTGAGCCGGGCCACGTAGCCGTGGTGGTCGGCCCCGAGCATGTAGATGCACAGGTCCGCCCCGCGGTCCCGCTTGTCCTTGAAGTAGGCGATGTCCCCGGCGATGTAGGCGGCCTGCCCGTCCGACTTGACGACCACGCGGTCCTTGTCGTCGCCGTAGGCGCTGGAGCGCAGCCACCACGCGCCGTCCGCGAAGTAGAGGGCGCCGGAGGTCTTGAGCTGCTCGAGGAGCTTCTCCACGGCGCCGTTGGCGAACAGGGACTGCTCGTGGAAGTACACGTCGAAGTCCACGCCGAAGTCGTGCAGCGAGGACTTGATCTCGGCGAACATCAGCTCGACGCCCGCGGCGCGGAACGCCTCCTGCGGGTCACCGGACTCGAGGACGCCGGGGTCCTCGGCGACGATCCGTCCGGCGATGTCGGTGATGTACTCCCCGCCGTAGCCGTCCTCGGGGGCGGGCTCGCCCTGGGCGCGGGCCAGCAGGGAGCGGGCGAAGCGGTCGATCTGCGCGCCGGCGTCGTTGAAGTAGTACTCGCGCACCACGTCCGCGCCCTGCGCCTCGAGCACGCGGGCGAGGGAGTCGCCGACCGCGGCCCAGCGGGTGCCGCCCAGGTGGACCGGGCCGGTGGGGTTCGCGGAGACGAACTCCAGGTTCACGGCCGTCCCGGCCAGCAACCGGGTCCTGCCGAAGGCCTCGCCCTGCTCCACGACGGTCCGGGCGATCTCCCCGGCGGCCGCGGCGTCCAGGGTGATGTTGAGGAAGCCCGGGCCGGCCACGTCGACGGCGGCCACGCCCGCGGTGTCCTGCAGCCGGTCCCTGACCACGGCGGCGACGTCCCGCGGGGCCCGCCCCACCTTCTTGGCGAGCTGCATGGCGATGTTGGTCGCCCAGTCCCCGTGCTCCCGGTTCTTCGGTCGCTCGATCCGCACCTCCGGCAGCCGGGCGCCGTCGGCGAGGGCGAGGTCGCCCTGGGCCACGGCGTCCTGCAGGCATGCGGATACGGCGAGAGAAAGCTGTTCTGGAGTCACCGGACCAGTGTAACCAGGTGCTGTGGCGCGCCCGTGCCGGGGTGGTCGTCGACCACCCCGCGAAACCTGCTAGTATCGTCGAGGTTCATCGCTGAGGCGGTGAAAGGCCCGCGTAGCTCAGGGGATAGAGCGTCTGCCTCCGGAGCAGAAGGCCGTAGGTTCGAATCCTACCGCGGGCACCACTCGGGACGAAGGCCCCGGACCAGCTGGTCCGGGGCCTTCGTCGTGCCCCGTCGCGGCCGCCGGGGCGCTCCCCCGGCCCCGGCTGCGGTCGGGCGAGCCGCGGCTGCGCCGTTCCGGCCGGGGCGCCCGTCCCGCCGGTGCGGGGCGGCGCCGGCGCATCAGTCGCGGGCGTCGGGGTCCCGGTCACCCGGACCGCGGAAGCGGTCCGGGTCGTAGGGGAGCACCGGCCCGTCGCCGAACTGCTCGTCCAGCAGCCGGTCCTCCGGGCTGGGGGCCTCCCCCGCCGAGCGGCGCCAGTTGAACCCGGCGATCGCCAGGGCGCCTCCGCCGAGCAGGGTCACGGCCCCCACGACGGTGACCACCAGCCCGCGCCCGTTCAGGCCCTCGGCCTCTCCTGCGGAGACGCGCGCGATCAGGTGGATGGCCTCCGGCACGGTGAAGGTCGAGAGGAACAGGGCCAGCACGCCCACGGCCATCAACCACCCCCCGGTGCGCCGGCGGCGGGGGTGGCGCGGGTCGGGGGTCTGGCTCACGGTGGTGCTCTCCTGGTGCTGGACGGGACCGGGCGGACGGCCCGGACGTGCGGGACGGGGCGGGCCGAAACCGGCCCGCCCCGTCGCCGTCCGTGCCGGTCGGGGACCGTCGTCGGGCTGCGGCGGCCGGTCAGGAACCGTCCTCGGTCTTGACGCTCTCGAACAGCGTAGCGTCGTCGAACGCCTCCTGCCGCGCCCCCGGCTGCAGCCGGCGGAACTGCTCGAGCAGGCCGGGCACGGTCATCGACCGCTTCTGGTCGGCGTCGAGCTCGAAGAGGATCCGGCCCTCGTGCATCATGATGAGCCGGTTGCCCAGGCGCAGGGCCTGGTCCATGTTGTGCGTGACCATGACCGTGGTGAGGTTCTGCTCGGCCACGATGTCCGCGGTGAGCCGCGAGACGAGGTCCGCGCGCTGCGGGTCGAGGGCCGCCGTGTGCTCGTCGAGCAGCAGGATGCGCGGCTCCGAGAACGTCGCCATGAGCAGGGACAGGGCCTGGCGCTGGCCGCCGGACAGCAGGCCCACCTTGGCGCCCAGCCGGTTCTCCAGGCCCAGTTCGAGGCTCGCCAGCTTGTCGCGGAAGAGCTGGCGGCGGGTGTTCGTGAGGCCCGGGGCGAGGCCCCGGGACTTCCCCCGCTGGAGCGCGATCGCCATGTTCTGCTCGACCGTCATGGTCGGCGAGGAGCCCTTCATGGGGTCCTGGAACACCCGGGACAGGTACCGGGCGCGCTTGTGCTCGGGCAGCCGGGTGACGTCGGTGTCGTCGACCCGCACGGTGCCCGTGTCCGGGATCAGGGACCCGGAGATGGCGTTGAGGATCGTCGACTTGCCGGCGCCGTTGGACCCGATGACGGTCAGGAAGTCGCCCTCCTGCAGGGTCAGCGAGACGCCGGCCAGGGCGCGCCGCTCGTTGACGGTCCCGGCGAAGAACGTCTTGTGGACGTTGTCGATGGTGAGCACGGCTCAGGCACCTGCCTTCGTGGTCGCGGGGGTGTCGGTGAGGTCGTCGACGAGACGTGCCGCCTCGCTCGCCTGGTGCCGTTCCCGGCGGCGCTTGAAGAACTGCAGCTGCGGCACCACGAGCGCGGCCACCACGAGGACCGCGGAGATCAGCTTCATGTCGGACGGGTTCAGGCCCGCCTGCAGGGCCACGGTGATGACCAGCCGGTAGACGACCGAGCCGAGGACGACGGCCAGGGTGGCCAGCACGACCGTGCGGGAGCCGAAGAGCCCCTGGCCGAGGATCACGGAGGCGAGCCCGACGACGATCAGGCCGATGCCCATGCCGATGTCGGCGAAGCCCTGGTACTGGGCCACGAGGGACCCGGCGAGGCCCACGAGCCCGTTGGACAGGCACAGGCCCAGCATCTTCTGGTGGTCCGTGTTCACGCCGAAGGAGCGGATCATCTCCGGGTTGTCGCCGGTGGCCTGCATCGCGAGGCCGGCGTCCGTGTAGAGGAACCAGTCGAGGAGGACCTTGACCACGGCCACGCCGAGCAGGAACAGGGCGATGCCGATCCACGTCCCCTGCACGCCCAGCTCGGCGAGCGGGGTGAAGATCGTGTCCTCCCGCAGCAGGGAGAGGTTCGCCCGCCCGTCCATGACCCGCAGGTTGATGGAGTAGAGCGCGGTCATGGTGAGGATGCCCGCGAGCAGCCCGTTGATGTGGGCCTTGGTGTGGAGCAGGCCCGTGATGAGCCCGGCGAGCGCACCGGTCACGAAGCCGGCGGCGGTGGCGAGCCAGGGGCTGCCGCCGCCGAGGATGATCATCGCCGTGGTGGCGGCGCCCGTGGTGAAGGACTGGTCGACCGTGAGGTCGGGGAAGTCGAGCACCCGGAACGTGAGGTAGACGCCCAGCGCCATGACCGCGTAGAGCAGTCCGAGTTCGATACCGGCTATCACTTCTGCTGGATCCGTTCTGATTGGTGGTGGGACGGGGTCCGTCCGCCGATCGGGCGGGCGCGCCCCCCGTCGGGGTGGGGTGCCGAGGGGCCGGGCGGGCCGGCGTCCGGGGTCTCCGGTCGCCGGCCCGGCCCGCCCGGGACTACTCGATGACCTGGTCGGCGGAGTCCTGCAGCTCCTGGGGGACCTCCACGCCCATCCGCTCGGCGGCCCTGAGGTTGATGATGAGCTGCGTGTCCTCCTGGGACTCCACGGGCATGGAGGCGGGGTCGGCGCCCTCGGCGAGGATGCGCACCGCCATCTCGCCGGTCTGGCGGCCGAGCTGCTCGTAGTCCAGGCCCTGGGTGATGAGGGCCCCGCGCTCCACGGAGTCGCCCTCGCCCGCGATCAGGGGGATCTGCTTGGACTCGGCGGCGGCGATCACGGCCTCGAGGCCGGAGACCACCTTGTTGTCGGTGGGCACGTAGATGGCGTCCGTGTCGAAGGACTCGGCGGCCTGGGCCACCTCGGAGGTGTTGGTCACGGCCTTCTCGACGACCTCCAGCCCCTCCTCCTCGGCGGCCTTCTTCGCGAGCTCCACCTGGACCTGGGAGTTCGTCTCGCCCGAGCTGTAGATGATGCCCACGGACTGCGCCTCGGGGTCGAGCTGCTTGATCAGCGCGATCTGCTCGGCGACCGGGTTCATGTCGGTGGTCCCGGTGATGTTGCCGCCGGGGCTCTCGAGCGAGTCGACGAGCCCGGCCTCGACCGGGTCGGTGACGGCCGTGAAGAGCACCGGGCGGTCGGTGACCGCCTGGGCCAGGCCCTGGGCGGACGGCGTCGCGACGGCCAGGACGAGGTCGGCGTCCGAGGACGCCATGTTGGACGCGATGCTGGTGGAGGTGCCCTGGTCGCCGGAGGCGTTCTGGACGTCGAGGGTGAGGTTCTCCCCCTCCGTGTAGCCGCCCTCCTCGAGCGCGGCGACGAAGCCCTCCCGCGCGGCGTCGAGGGAGGGGTGCTCCACGAACTGGCTGATCCCGACGGTGGCCTCTTCGACGGCCTCGCCGCTGCCTCCTCCGCCGCCGGCGGTCTGGGTGTCGGAGCCGCCGCAGGCCGTGAGCAGCAGGGCGGTGGAGGCGAGGGCCGCCGTCATCGGGAACAGTCGCTTCATGGTGGGTCCTTTCGGGAACGAGTGGTGTCAGCGATATTACCTTCCGTTCGTTCACAAAATGAGAGGCAGCTCACAAGTGGTGACAGAACGGCGCCGACGGCGTGTCGGAGGTGCCCGATCGTCCACCGGGGCCGGACCCTCCGCGGCCCGTGTCCCCGGTAGGATCGGGAGGTCATGTCAGCATCCCTGAGCAGCCCCCCCGCCATCGTCTACCCCGAGGACCTCCCGGTCTCCGCGCGCCGCGCGGACATCATGGACGCGATCTCCGCTCACCAGGTGGTCGTGATCGCCGGCGAGACCGGATCCGGCAAGACGACCCAGATCCCCAAGATGTGCCTGGAGCTCGGCCTGGGCGAGCGCGGCCTGATCGGGCACACCCAGCCGCGGCGGATCGCCGCGCGCTCCGTCGCCGAGCGCATCGCCTCGGAGCTGGGCGAGAAGGTCGGCGGCACGGTCGGCTACCAGGTGCGCTTCACCTCCGAGGTGGGCGCCGACTCGCGGGTCAAGCTGATGACCGACGGCATCCTGCTGGCCGAGATCCAGCACGACCGCCTGCTGCAGAAGTACTCGGCGATCATCATCGACGAGGCCCACGAGCGCTCCCTGAACATCGACTTCCTGCTCGGCTACCTCCGGCGGATCCTGTCCCGGCGCCCGGACCTCAAGGTCGTCATCACGTCGGCCACGATCGACCCCGAGCGCTTCGCCCGGCACTTCGCGCCGGAGGCGGCCGAGGGCGCCGAGCAGGAGCCCGCGCCGGTCATCGAGGTCTCGGGCCGCACGTACCCGGTGGAGGTCCGCTGGCGCCCCCTGTCCCAGCCGCGCTCGGGGGACGGCGGCCAGGACGCCGAGGACGCCGGCGACGGGCTGGAGGACGAGGACCGGGACCCGATCGACGCCGTGTGCGACGCCGTCGAGGAGCTCTCCTCCGAGCCGCCCGGGGACATCCTCATCTTCTTCGCCGGGGAGCGGGAGATCCGCGACGCCCAGGAGGCGCTGCAGGCCACCCTGAAACGGGTCCGGGGCCTGGCCGACGCCGAGATCCTGCCCCTGTTCGGCCGGCTGTCCATGGCGGAGCAGCACCGGGTGTTCGCACCGTCGGGCCGCCGCCGGATCGTGCTGGCCACCAACGTGGCCGAGACGTCCCTGACCGTCCCGGGCATCAAGTACGTGATCGACCCGGGCACGGCCCGCATCTCGCGCTACTCGGCGCGGACCAAGGTGCAGCGCCTCCCGATCGAGCGCATCTCCCAGGCCTCGGCGAACCAGCGCGCGGGGCGCTGCGGGCGCGTCTCGGACGGCATCTGCATCCGGCTCTACTCGGAGGAGGACTACCTCTCCCGCCCGGAGTTCACCGATCCCGAGATCCTGCGCACGTCCCTGGCGGCCGTGATCCTGCAGATGACCTCGGTGGGGGTCGTCAAGGAGCCCGGGGACATCGAGCGCTTCCCGTTCGTGGAGCCGCCGGAGTCCCGGGCCGTCAAGGACGGGGTGGCCCTGCTCCGGGAGCTCGGCGCCCTCAAGGAACCCCGGGGCGCGTCCCCGCGGGATCCGCGTGGTCCCCGGGAGGACGACGGCGGGCCGCTGACCCCGGTGGGCCGGCAGCTGGCGCAGCTGCCGGTGGACCCGCGGCTGGGCCGGATGATCGTGGAGGCGGACCGGCGGGGCTGCGCGCGGGAGGTCATGGTCCTCGCCGCCGCGCTGACCGTGCAGGACCCCCGCGAGCGCCCGCTCGAGCAGCGTCAGCAGGCCGACGAGCTGCACAGGCGCTTCTTCGACGAGAACTCCGACTTCACGAGCTGGCTGCTGCTGTGGCGCTACGTCCAGGAGCAGCAGGAGGAGCTGTCCTCGACCCGGTTCCGGAAGCTGTGCCGGCGGGAGCACCTGAACTTCCTGCGGATCCGGGAGTGGCAGGACCTCTACGCCCAGCTGCGCCAGATGGGCCAGCAGGTCGGCATCCGGGTCGGGAAGGGCCGTGAGGTGGACCCCTCCGGGAAGGAGCGGGAGATCCACGTCTCCCTGCTGGCGGGGCTGCTGAGCCACATCGGGCTCAAGGACGAGCGCAAGCGCGAGTACCAGGGGGCGCGCGGCTCGCGGTTCGCGGTGTTCCCGGGCTCGAACCTGTTCAAGAAGTCCCCGGACTGGATCATGTCCGCGGAACTCGTGGAGACCTCCCGGCTGTGGGCCCGCGTCAACGCGGCGATCGACCCGCTGTGGGCCGAGGAGCTGGCCCCGCACCTGGTCAAGCGCAGCGTCTCGGAGCCGCACTGGTCCCGGGCGCAGGGCTCCGTGATGGCCTACGAGAAGGTCACCCTCTACGGTGTGCCCGTCGTGGCGCAGCGCCGGATCAACTTCTGGCGGGTGGATCCCGACCTGGCGCGGGAGCTGTTCATCCGCCATGCCCTCGTGGAGGGCGACTGGCAGACCCGGCACCGGTTCTGGGCGCGCAACCGCAAGCGCCTGGCCGAGGTCGAGGAGCTCGAGAACCGGCTGCGCCGCAAGGATTTGAGGGTCGATGACGAGGCCCTGTTCGAGTTCTACGACGCCCGGATCCCGGCGTCCGTGGTCTCCGCACGGCACTTCGACGCGTGGTGGAAGAAGGCCCGGCAGCAGGACGAGCACCTCCTGGACCTGGATCCCGAGGACCTGATCGACGAGGAGGCCGGCGGCTACGACGAGTCCCTGTACCCGCGCCAGTGGGTCCGGCGCACCCGCGACGGGGACCTGGTGCTCGACCTCGTCTACGAGTTCGCCCCGGGCTCCGACCAGGCCGACGGCGTGACCGTGCGCGTGCCCGTCCTGTTCCTCCACCAGGTCGACCCCGAGCAGTTCCGGTGGCAGATCCCCGGCTTCCGCACGGAGCTCGTCACGGCGCTCATCAAGTCCCTGCCGAAGGCCGTGCGCCGCAACTTCGTGCCGGCCCCGGACGTCGCCCGCCAGGCGGTGGCGATGCTCGAGGCCGACTTCGACCCCGCCGTCGACGCCCTCGAGCCGTCCCTGGAGCTGGTCCTCCGCCGGCTCAAGGGCCACGTGGTCCCGCCGGGGTCCTGGAACTGGGAGGCGGTCCCGGCCCACCTGCGGATGCGCTTCGAGGTGCGGGACCGCCGCAACCGGGTGCTGGGCGAGGGCGAGGACCTCGAGGTGCTCCGGTCGGAGCTGCACGACGAGATCCGCTCGGCCCTGGCCGAGTCCCTCGGCGCCGTGCCCGGCACCCCCTCCGGGAACCCGCCCGGGGGTCCCGCCCGGAAGGGCTCGCGCTCCCCGGCGCCCCGGCCCCCGGCGGCGGAGCCGGCGCCGCCGGCGCTCGAGCGCTCCGGGCTGACGGCGTGGCCGGAGGTGGACCTGCCGCGCAGCGTCGAGACCACGGTGGCGGGCCGGCGGATCACCGGCTGGCCGGCGCTCGTCCCCGAGCGCCCGCGAGGCACGGCGCAGCGGGCGGCGGGCCGGGAGGCCACGGTGGCCGTGCGCATCCTCTCCTCGGCCGCCGAGCAGCGGGCCGCCCAGCGCCGCGGGGTGATCACGCTGCTGCAGCTGCGCATCCCCTCCCCCGAGCGGTACGTGCTGGAGCACCTCAACAACCGGGAGAAGCTGGTCTTCACCCAGAACCCGCACGGGTCGGTGGCCGAGCTCATCGCGGACTGCACGGTCGCGGCGATCGACAAGCTCACGCCGCCCGAGCCCCCCTACACCCGCGCGGAGTTCGACGGGCTGCACGAGCACGTGCGGGCGGAGCTCATCGACACCGTCTTCCAGGTCACCGCGCTCGTGGAGCAGGTGCTCTCCGGGGCGGCCCGGATCCGCAAGCAGCTGAAGCGGTCGTCCTCGCTCGCCGCGGTCAACTCGCTCAACGACGTGAAGGCGCAGCTCGAGCACCTGGTGCACCCGGGCTTCGTCGCCGCCACCGGCTACGACCAGCTCCAGCACCTGCCCCGCTACGTGCGGGCGATGGAGGTGCGGCTCGAGAAGCTCGCCGGGCACCTGCAGCGGGACACGGTCGGCATGCTCGCGGTGCAGAAGCTCGAGGACGACTACGACGCCGCGCTGGACTCCCTGCCGCCGCACGCGCCGGTCCCGGACGAGCTGCGCCGGGTGGCCTGGATGATCGAGGAGCTGCGGGTCTCGCTGTTCGCCCAGGAGCTGGGGACCGCCCACACCGTCTCGGAGAAGCGGATCCGCAGGTCCCTCAAGGACGCCCTCGAGGGCGCCCGGGCCTGACCGGCCGGCGGTCCGCGCAGGCCGGAACCGGTGCGCACGTCCGCGCACCGGTCCTGCGCACCCGCTCCGTGCACCGTGCCCGCGGGTCGGGTCTGTGCACCGGGCCCGCGCATCCGGTCCGCGGTCCGGGCGTGCTGGTCAGCCCTGGGGGACGGAGGCCCCGTGCCCCGCCTCGAGCAGGGCGGCCCGGATCCGCTCGGCGGCCTCGTCCATCCAGGCGGGCTCCGGGTCGCGGAGCACGTTGGCGAACTGGAACTGCTCGACCGAGTTCGCCGGCCACACGTGCACGTGGGTGTGCGGGACCTCGAAGCCCTGGATCATCTGCCCCACCCGCGCCGGCCGCCACACGGCGTCGATGGCCCGGCCGATCCGCTGGGAGACGACCATCAGGTGCGCCGCCAGGTCCTCGGGCAGGTCGATCCAGTGGTCGTGCTCCTCGCGCGGGACCACGAGGGTGTGGCCCTGCGAGAGCGGGTCGATCGACAGGAAGCCGACGCAGCGCTCGTCCTGCCAGACGAAGCGGCCGGGGATCTCCCCCTCGATGATCTTCGTGAAGACGGTGCTCACAGGTGCTGCCTTTCGGTGGTGGGTCGGGGTGGATCGGTCCGCGGCCTCCGCGCGGGGCGGCGGACCGGCGACTACAGGGCCACGCGCTCGCCGGTGGCCAGGTGGCGGTACTCGACCCCGTACTTCGCGGCGAACGCGCTCAGCTGCCCCTCGATCACCCCGAAGCCGTTGTCGGAGAGCAGCCCGTCGTGGATCTGGAAGACCCGCTCGGGACGGACGGCCACCACGAAGTCGATGACCTCCGCCAGCTTGTTCCAGGGGGCGTGGATCGGGGCCAGCAGCACCGGGGCGGTGAGCCCGTGCGGGACCACCAGCGAGTCGCCGGGGTGGTAGACCGTGTCGTCGACCAGGTAGCCGATGTTGTCCACGGTGCGGATGAGGGGGTGGATCAGCGCGTGCTGGCCGCCGAAGGTCCGCACGGTGAAGCCGTCGAGCTCCAGCACGGTCTCCGGCTCGGCGTCGTGGATCGCGTGGCCCTCCCCCAGGGCCTCCCGGAGCCCCGCGGCGACCGGCGCCGGGGCGTACACCTGGATCTCCGGGTGGGCCCTGAGGTGCTCGTGCACCGGCTCGGGGTCGAGGTGGTCGGGGTGCACGTGCGTGACGAGCAGGACGTCGGCCCCGTCGAGGACCTCCGCGAGCTCCTCCCGCCCGGAGAACTTGCCCGGGTCGAGGACCAGGACCCGGCCCTCCTTCTCGAGCCGCACGCACGAGTGGGTGTACTTGATCAGCTCCATGGGCCCACCCTATCCCCGGCTCCGTCCGGGCCCGCAGGGCGGCGGAGGACGTGTCGGGCGGTCCTTGTTAAGCTGGTGACCAGCCCGGGCACCAGCGACGAGAGGACGAGGCGTGAGCGTGAGAACCAGCGGGGGCGGTGCCGGGGAGGTCCGCAACACCCGGCAGCGCCGTGCCGTGGCCCGGGCCCTCGCGTCCCTGGAGGACTTCATCTCCACGCAGGACCTGCACGCCCTGCTGCGCGAGCGCGGCGACTCCGTGTCCCTGGCCACGACCTACCGGATCCTGCAGTCGATGTCCGAGCTCGGGGAGCTGGACGTCCTGCGCAGCGACGACGGCGAGGCGATCTACCGGCGCTGCGCCGCCGAGCACCACCACCACCACCTCGTGTGCCGCCGCTGCGGCGCCGCCGTGGAGCTCGAGGCGCCCACGATCGAGGAGTGGGCCGGGCGCACCGCCGCGGCCCACGGCTTCACCGAGGTGGACCACACGGTCGAGATCACCGGCCTGTGCGCGGCCTGCGGGGCGCGACGGGCCGATGGCTGAGCCGGGCCCGCCCCGCGGCGTCTTCGTCCTCGCGGTCAACCCCTGCGCCGGCCGCGGACGGGCCCTCGCGGACGCCCACCGGGCCGCGGAGCTGCTGCGCA
The DNA here is from genome assembly GCF_947500125.1 of uncultured Kocuria sp. GTDB lineage: Bacteria > Actinomycetota > Actinomycetes > Actinomycetales > Micrococcaceae > Kocuria. The sequence goes on from NZ_CANMRA010000003.1 coordinate 22,265, forward strand.
CCGGCGGCGACGAGGCCGTGGTGCTCTCCGCCGGGGACCTCACCGCCCTGCTGGAACTCGTCCGCGACCACCTGCGGGAACGGGCCCTCACGACCCGGGCGCTCGTGGTCGTGGGCGGCGACGGGATGGTCCAGGCCGGTCTCGGGGTGCTCGTGGAGCTCGCCGCCCAGGGCGTCGACATCCCGCTGGGCGTGGTGCCCTGCGGGACCGGCAACGACCTCGCCCGCCACTACCGGGTCCCGCTGCGGGACCCGGTGGCCGCGGCGGGCCGGATCCTGCGCCGGCTCGACGACCCCGAGCCGCGCCGCCTCGACGTGGGCCGGGTGCGCTTCCCGGACGGGCGCACGTGCTGCTTCGCGACCGCCCTGTGCGCCGGCTTCGACGCCGTGGTCAACGAGCGCGCCAACAGATGGCTGCGCCTGGGCGGATCCACCAAGTACCTGCTGGCCGTCCTGGTGGAGATCGTGCGGCTGCGCACCGTCCGCTACCGGCTCGAGATCGAGGACGCCGGCGGACGGTGCCGCACGGAGCGCCGGGAGGGGGTCCTGCTGAACGTCGCCAACACCTCGTCGATCGGGGGCGGTCTGTCGATCGTGCCCGGGGCCCGGGAGGACGACGGGCTGCTGGACCTGTTCACCGTGGCGCCCCTGGGGCGGGCCCGCTTCCTCTTCCTGTTCCCGCGGCTGTTCTCGGGCCGGCACGTGGCCCTGGAGAGCGTGCGGATCGAGCGGGTCCGCTCCGTGGCCGTGGACGCCGCGGACGTCACCGCCTACGCCGACGGGGAACGCCTCGGCCCCTTGCCGGTGCGCGTGGACGTCCTCCCCGCCGCGGTCCGCGTCCTGGCCTGAGCCCCGGACCGGCCGCACCTGCTCAGCGGCGCCTGGGCTCGGCCGCCGGATCGATGAGCAGCGCCAGGACGAGCATGGCGCCCGCCCGGATCGAGGTGCTGTGCAGCGCGACCGTCTCGCCGTGGTCGTCGAGGACGAGGACCGGGGGGAGCACGTGGTCCCCATCGAGCGCCGCCGGCCGGGGGCCCGTGCTCACTCGGCGGCCGGGCCCGAGGCCGTCGGCCGCAGCGCGCCCAGGGCGTCCGCGACCGCGGTGACGTTGCCGTCCATCCACTCCAGGTAGGAGGTGCCCTCGGGCAGGGTCTCCGTGAACTCCACGAACGCCGCGTCGGCGGCCCGGGCGTCGTCGCGCAGCTGCGCGGTCTGGCCCGAGGCGGTCTGCGCGTCGACCGCGAGCAGCTGCACGTGGCCGCTCCGCAGCTCCTCCCGGACCTGCTGCAGCACGAGCGGGGGGACGTCGGTGCCGTTCTCGACGGCCGCGGTGAACTCCGCGGGGGTGTCGTCGTGGAGCCCGGCGTCCTCGAGCAGGTGGACCGCCACGGGCTCGGTCGCCACGAAGGCCGCGTTGTCGGCGGGCACCTCGGCGAGCTGCTGCTCCAGGGCCGCGAGCCGGTCGGCGAAGGCCGCGGCGTTGTCCCGGTAGGCGGAGGCCCCGTCCGGGTCGAGCCCGGCGAGCCGGTCGGCGACCGCGTCGGCGACGTCGTCCATGGCGTCGAGGTCGTACCAGACGTGCTCGTTGCTCCCGCCGTGCTCGTGGCCCTCGTGCTCGTGCCCCTCGTGCGGGGACGGCTCGGCGCTCGCACCTGCCAGGCCCGAGGTCCCGTAGGCCTCGACCACGAGGGCGTCGCCCTGGGCGGCGAGGTCCTCCATGAAGGCGTCGTAGCCCCCGCCGTTGAGCACCACGAGGTCGGCGTCCGCCACGGCGAGGCGGTCCTGGGCCGTGGCCTCGTAGGAGTGGGGGTCCTGGGCCGTGGAGTCGATGACGGGCTCGACCACCACGGCGTCCCCGCCGACCTCGCGCACGACGTCGGCGTAGACCGTCGTGGTGGTCACGACGGTCAGGGCGTCGTCCCTCCCGGCGTCCTCGGCGGCGCCGGCCGCGCACGCGGTCAGGCCCAGGAGCGCGGCGCCGGCGAGGGCGGTGGCCCGGAGGACGGCGCGCGGGCGCGCGGGGGCAAGGAGTGCGGTCATGCTGGATCCGTTTCTCCGCGGTCGCGACCCAGGAGGGACCGCCGCGGCGCGCCGGGGCCGGCGCCTTTGATGCAAATGATTATCATCGAGCGCTCCATGTTACCGAGCCGTCGGGGTGACGACAACGCGCCGGCCCGCCGCGGGAGTCCCCACGGCGGGCCGGTCGGCGGTCGTCGGCCGCTCAGCGCGGCGGTTCGGAGGTGTCCACCCGGTCCCCGCGGCGCTGCCGCCGGTCCTGGGTGGTGTCGCGGATCTCACCCACCAGCTCCTCGATGATGTCCTCGAGGAACAGCACGCCCAGGGTCTGCCCGCCGGCGTCGATCACGCGCGCCAGGTGCGAGCCCGTGCGCTGCATCGCCGCCAGCGCGTCGTCGATCTCGATGCCGGGACGCAGGTTGGCCAGCGAGCGGACGCGGGTCACCGGCACCGGTTCGTTGTAGCGGCTCTCCGGGATCGACAGGACGTCCTTGATGTGCAGGTAGCCGTTGAGCTCGCCGTCGTCCTCCGTGAGGGCGAAGCGCGAGAACCCGGTGCGGGCCACTGCCTTCTCGACCTCCGCCGCGGAGGCGTCCTCGGGCAGCGTGACGAGCTGGTGCAGGGGCACCATGACGTCGGCGGTGCGCTTGGACGAGAACTCGAGCGCGCCGGACAGCAGGCCCGTCTGGTCCGCCACCGTGCCCTCCTTCGTGGACTCCGCCACGATGGACTGGAGCTCGTCCAGGGTGAAGGTCGAGGAGACCTCGTCCTTCGGCTCGATGCCCATGAGCTTCAGGACGTGGTTCGCCGCCCAGTTCAGCGAGGCGATCACCGGCTTGACCATGCGGGAGACGAACACGAGCGGGGGCGCCAGCAGCAGCACGGCCCGGTCCGCGGCGGACACCGACATGTTCTTCGGCACCATCTCCCCGAACACCACGTGCAGGAAGGTGACCACGAGCAGGGCCGTGAGGAACCCGCTGACGTCGGCGACCTCGGCCGGCACGCCCAGGTGGACCAGCGGGCCCGAGACGATGTGGTGCAGCGCCGGCTCGGAGATGTTGAGGATCAGCAGCGAGCACACGGTGATGCCCAGCTGGCAGCAGGCCAGCATGAGGGACACGTGCTCCATCGCGTACAGCGCCGTCCGGGCCCGCTTGTTGCCCTCCTCGGCCAGCGGTTCGATCTGGCTGCGCCGCGCGGACATGACGGCGAACTCGCCGCCCACGAAGAAGGCGTTGCCCGCCAGGAGCACCACGAGCCACGCGAGGCCTGCCCAGTCGCTCATCGTGCGTCCTCCTCTCGTGCGCCGCTCTCGGGGGCCCCTGCGGGGGCGTCCTCGGGCTCGGCAGGTGCGGGGACGAAGCGGATGCGGTCCACGCGGCGCCCCTCCATCCGGGCGACCTCGAGCACGCCGGCCTGGACGGGGACCACGTCCCCGGGCTGCGGGATCTGCCCGAGCCGGTCCATCATGAAGCCGCCCATCGTCTCGTAGGCGGGACCGTCCTCGATGTCGAGCTCGGTGATCTGCTCGGAGACCTCGTCGGGGCGCATCAGACCGGGGAAGTACCACTCGCCCGCCGCGGACTGCAGGGCGCCGAGGCTGAGCCGGTCGTGCTCGTCGGAGACCTCCCCGACCACCTCCTCCACGAGGTCCTCGAGGGTGACGACACCGGCGGTGCCGCCCCACTCGTCGACGACCACGGCCATCTGGAGCCCGCCGGAGCGCAGCTGCACGAGCAGCGAGTCCAGGTGGACGGTCTCGGGCACGCGCAGCACGTCCTCCATGATCGCCCCGCACTCCAGGGCGGCGCGGCGCTCCGACGGCACGGCCACGGCCTTCTTGATGTGGACCACGCCGCGGACGTCGTCCGGGGAGTCGTCCATCACGGGGAAGCGGGAGTGCCCCGTGCGGGAGGCCACGGCCACGACGTCCGCGACGGACTCGTGGGAGTCGAGCATCTGCACGCGGATCCGGGGCGTCATGACGTCCGCGGCCGTGCGCTCCGCGAACGTGAGGGTCTTGGCCACGAACGCGGCGGTGCCGGCGTCCAGGGTGCCCATCTTCGCGGAGCGGCGGACCATCGAGGACAGCTCCTCCGGGGAGCGCGCGCCCGAGAGCTCCTCCTTGGCCTCCATCCCGAAGAGGTGCAGGACGCGGTTGGCCACGCCGTTGAGCGTGACGACGAACGGCTTGAACACCGCCGTGAACACGAGCTGGGGGCGGGCGACCAGCCGGCCCACCCGGAACGCCTCCGCGATGGCCCAGTTCTTCGGCACGAGCTCGCCCAGCAGCATGGACAGCAGCGTGGAGATGAGCATCGACAGCGCGAGGGTCGCTCCCCCGGCGGCCGCCACGGACAGGCCCGTGAGCTCGGCGATCGGCTCCCGCAGGAAGGACTGGAGGGCCAGGTCCAGGGTGTAGCCGGTGAGCAGGGTGGTCAGGGTGATCCCCAGCTGGCAGCTGGAGAGCTGCGTGGACAGGGACTTGAGGCACTTGAGCAGCGGTTCCGCGGCCCGGTCGCCCTCGGCGACCGCCCGGCGGACCGTGGTCTGGTCGAGGGCCACGAGGGAGAACTCCACGGCCACGAAGAAGCCCGTGCCGAGGATCAGGAGCAGGCCTGCCGCCAGGAGCAGCCATTCCATCAGGAGCGGCCTCCCGTGGCGGCGCGCCGGGCGGGGGCCGGGCGGGCGACCGCCGTGCGGCCGGGGGCGGAGCGGGGGACGGTGGGTGAGCCGGCTCGGGGGCCGCGGCGGGGGACGCCGCGGCCGGGCCGGCAACTACTGAACGAGTCCATGAGAGCTCCAGAGTACCGGAGCGGGACCCGCCCGGCGCGTGGCTCAGGACCAGCTGACGGGGCGCGCCCTGCCCTCCTCGTAGCCGGAGGCGGACTGGATGCCGACCACGGCCCGGGACGCGAACTGCTCGAGGCTCGTGGCCCCCGCGTAGGTCATGGAGCTGCGCACACCGGCGGTGATCTGGTCCACGAGGTCCTCCACGCCGGGACGCCCGGGGTCGAGGTACATCTTGGAGCTCGAGATGCCCTCCTCGAACAGGCCCTTGCGGGCCCGGGCGAAGGCGCCCTCACCGCGGGTGCGCTCGCGGACCGCGCGGGTCGAGGCCATGCCGAAGCTCTCCTTGTACATGCGGCCGTCGGCGTCCACGTTCAGCTCGCCGGGGCCCTCGTGGGTGCCGGCGAACCAGGAGCCCACCATCACCTGGCTGGCGCCGGCCGCGAGCGCCAGGGCGACGTCCCGGGGGTGCTTCACACCGCCGTCCGCCCAGACGTGCCGGCCCAGTCCGGCGGCGGCCTCGGCGCACTCGAGCACGGCGGAGAACTGGGGCCGGCCCACGGCGGTCATCATCCGGGTGGTGCACATCGCCCCGGGTCCCACGCCGACCTTCACGATGTCCGCGCCGGCGTCGACGAGGTCCTGGACGCCGTCGGCGGTGACCACGTTGCCCGCCACGACGGGCACGTCGGGGGCCGCCGCGCGCACCTGCTCGAGGGCCTCCACCATCTTGCGCTGGTGGCCGTGGGCGGTGTCGACGACGAGCACGTCCACGCCGGCGTCGAGCAGGGCACGGGCCTTGCTCCGGACGTCCCCGTTGATGCCCACGGCGGCGCCCACCCGGAGCCGGCCGGCGCCGTCCAGCGCGGGGGTGTAGATGGTGGAGCGGACCGTGCCCTTGCGGGTCAGCACGCCCACGACCGTGTCCCCGTCGAGCACGGGCGCCACGTGGGCGCGGGTCTGGGTCAGCCGGTCGTAGGCGGCGGCGAGGACATCGTCGCCGGAGCCGGCCCGGACCTCCGCCAGAGTGAACACCGGGGCGTCGGTGCGCATGATCGAGCCGAGCTGGGTGAAGCGGTCCACCTCGGCGCAGTCCGCCGCGAGGACCACCCCCCGGTAGGACCGGTCCGGCCCGCACACCACCACGGCGCCGTGGGGGCGCTTGTGCATGATGCCCAGCGCGTCGTGGACCGTGTCCTCGGCGCCGAGGACCACCGGCGTCTCGAAGCGCGGCGAGCGGTCCTTGACCCAGGAGGTGACGTCCGCGATCACGTCGAGGGGGATGTCCTGCGGCAGGATCCCCAGTCCGCCGCGCCGGGCGAGCGTCTCGACCATCCGGCGGCCGGTGACCGCCGTCATGTTCGCGGCCACGAGCGGCACCGTGGCGCCCGTGCCGTCGCGCGGGGTGAGATCGACGTCGAAGCGGGAGGTGACCCGGGAGCTCGAGGGGACGAGGAAGACGTCGCTGTAGGTCAGGTCTGAGGTGGGGGTGTTGAGGAAGCGCACGCGCGCCAGTCTAGCCGGGGGCCCGCGACACGCGCCCCTGGGGCGGGGCGGCGGACTAGCCATGCCGCCGCGCGGATCACTAGACTCGCCGGAGGTACGGCCGCGCCCGGTCCACGACCGTCCGGCCGGTCCGGAGGCGGACGCCGGCGGCTGTCGCGGGAGACGGCCGGCGACGAAGACCGGCGGCGGTCCGGACGCTGCCGGGACCGACACTGTGGAGACCGGGCAGACGGCCTCCACGCGATCAACCATGGAAGAGGCGTATTCCCCGTGCCACATCAGCCACAACACCCCATCCCTGAAGAATTCGCAGGTAACGAGTGGCTCGTCGACGAACTGTTCGAGAAGTACCGGACGGACAAGAACTCGGTGGACGAGAAGTGGTGGCCCATCTTCGAGTCGATGAGCGCGGACAACGGCACCCCCGCGGAGCAGTCGAGCTCCGCGAAGGCCCCGGCGTCGAAGGCGCCCGCGTCGAAGGCCCAGGGAACGGCGCCGTCCCCCCGGGCGTCCACCGCGAAGGAGGCGGCCCCCGAGGCCGCCGCCGCGAAGCCCCGGACCGCCGCCGCCCCCGAGCCCCCCGCGGCCCAGAAGACCGCCTCCGGGACCGCTGACCGGACCTCCTCCGCCCCGAAGGCGAAGCCCGCGGCGGCACCCGCGCCCACGAAGTCCGGCGCCAAGGCGGAGGGCCGTCCCGAGTCCGATCAGGGCGAGGGCGAGGCCGCGGAGGCGAAGAGGCCCATCCCGGCCCAGCCCGCCCGCGCCCGCGCCACGGCCCCCAACCACGACGCGCCGGCCGAGGACAAGGTCGTCAAGCTGCGCGGGCCCGCGAAGGCCGTGGCCGCCAACATGGACGCGTCCCTCACGGTGCCCACCGCCACCACGGTCCGCGCCGTCCCGGCGAAGCTGCTGATCGACAACCGCATCGTGATCAACAGCCACCTCTCCCGCAACCGTGGCGGCAAGGTCTCCTTCACGCACCTGATCGGCTACGCCGTGATCAAGGCGCTGGCCAACTACCCGTCCCAGAACGTCGTCTACGACGAGCAGGACGGCAAGCCCGTCGCGGTGCACCCCGCCCACGTCAACTTCGGCATCGCCATCGACATCCCGAACAAGGACGGCTCCCGCAACCTCGTGGTGCCGAACATCAAGGGCGCCGAGGACATGTCCTTCATGCAGTTCTGGAACGCGTACGAGGACGTCGTCCGCCGCGCGCGCGCCAACGAGCTGACCATGGAGGACTACCAGGGCACCACGGTGTCCCTGACCAACCCGGGCGGCATCGGCACGGTCCACTCGGTGCCCCGGCTGTCCAAGGGACAGGCGTGCATCGTCGGCGTGGGCGCGCTCGACCACCCCGCCGAGTACCGCGGCTCCTCCCCCAAGACCATCGCGCGCCACGCGGTCTCGAAGATCATCACGCTGACCTCGACCTACGACCACCGCGTCATCCAGGGCGCGGGATCCGGCGAGTTCCTGCGCCTGATCGAGTCCTACCTGCTGGGCGGGGAGGACTTCTACGACGAGATCTTCGAGGCCCTGCGGATCCCCTACGAGCCCGTGCGCTGGGCCGTGGACAACCAGGTCAACCCCGAGATCCAGGTCAACAAGGTCGCCCGGATCCAGCAGCTCATCCACGCCTACCGGGTGCGCGGTCACCTCATGGCGGACACCAACCCGCTCGAGTACGTGATGCGCAAGCACCCGGACCTCGACATCCGCACCTACGGGCTGTCCCTGTGGGACCTGGAGCGCGAGTGGCCCACCGGCGGCTTCGGCGGCGCGGACGTGCTGAGCCTGCGCACCATCCTGGGCCGGCTGCGGGACGCCTACTGCCGGACCCTCGGCGTGGAGTACATGCACCTGCAGGAGCCGGAGGAGCGCGAGTGGTTCCAGGACCACCTCGAGCACGGGTACCAGAAGCCCAGCCGTGAGGAGCAGTTCCGCATCCTCGGCCGGCTCAACGCCGCCGAGGCGTTCGAGACGTTCCTGCAGACCAAGTACGTGGGCCAGAAGCGGTTCTCCCTCGAGGGCGGAGAGTCCCTGATCCCGCTGCTGGACGAGATCATCTCGGACGCCGCCGACGGCGGGCTCGCGGGCGTGGGCATCGCCATGGCCCACCGCGGCCGGCTCAACGTGCTCACCAACATCGCCGGCAAGTCCTACGCCCAGGTCTTCCGCGAGTTCGAGGGCAGCCAGGACCCGCGCACCACCGAGGGCTCCGGCGACGTGAAGTACCACCTCGGCACGGAGGGCTCCTTCACCTCCGACAACGGCAACGAGACCCAGGTCTACCTCGCCGCCAACCCGTCCCACCTCGAGGCGGCCGACCCGGTCGTCGAGGGCATCGCGCGGGCCAAGACCGACGTCCTGGGGGCCGGCCCCGAGGGCGACGGCACCTACCCCGTGCTACCGATCCAGGTGCACGGCGACGCCGCCTTCGCGGGCCAGGGCGTGGTCGCGGAGGTCCTGCAGATGGCTCTGCTGCCCGGCTACACCGTGGGCGGCACCATCCACGTCGTCGTGAACAACCAGGTGGGCTTCACCACGGCCCCGTCCGCGGCCCGCTCCACCACGTACGCCACGGACATCGCCAAGGGCCTCCAGGCGCCGATCTTCCACGTCAACGCCGACGACCCCGAGGCCGTCACGCACGTGGGCCAGATGGCGTTCGCCTACCGGCAGGCCTTCCACAAGGACGTCATCATCGACCTGGTGTGCTACCGGCGCCGCGGCCACAACGAGGGCGACGATCCCTCGATGACCCAGCCGCTGATGTACAACCTCATCGAGGAGAAGCGCTCGACCCGCAAGATCTACACCGAGAACCTCGTGGGCCGCGGCGACATCACCCAGGAGGAGGCCGACCGGGCGCTGAAGGACTACCAGGAGCGGCTGGAGCGGGTCTTCGCCGAGACCCACGAGGCGCAGACCTCCTCCATCCCGCTGGTCACCGGGGACTCCGCCGCGATCTCGAACATCGAGCGGCCCTCCGCCCAGCAGGCGGACTCCGGGGTGTCGATCCCGCGCACCACGGCGATCTCCGCCGAGGCGGCCGAGCGGATCGGCACGGTGCACGTGGAGGTCCCCGAGGACTTCACCGTGCACAAGAAGCTGCGCAAGCTCCTCGAGCGCCGCGAGGCGATGACCCGCGAGGGCGGGGTGGACTGGGGCATGGGCGAGCTCATGGCGTTCGGCTCCCTCATGATGGAGGGCATCCCGGTCCGGATGTCCGGCCAGGACGTCCGGCGCGGCACCTTCACCCAGCGCCACGCCGTGTTCTACGACTCCGGCACCGGCGCGGAGTGGACCCCGCTCAACCACCTCTCCGGGAACCAGGCGCAGCTGGCCATCTACAACTCGTTGCTGTCCGAGTACGGGGTGCTGGGCTTCGAGTACGGCTACTCCGTGGAGCGGCCCGAGGCCCTGACCGTATGGGAGGCCCAGTTCGGCGACTTCGTCAACGGCGCCCAGATCATCCTGGACGAGTTCATCTCCTCCGCCGAGCAGAAGTGGGGCCAGCGCTCGTCGCTGGTCATGCTCCTGCCGCACGGGTTCGAGGGGCAGGGCCCGGACCATTCCTCGGCCCGCATCGAGCGCTTCCTCACGCTGTGCGCCGAGAAGAACATGGTCGTGGCCAACCCCTCGACGCCGTCGAACCACTTCCACCTGCTGCGCCGGCAGGCCTACAGCCGACCGCGCAAGCCGCTGGTGGTGGCCACTCCGAAGCAGCTGCTGCGCCTCAAGGCGGCGGCCTCCCCGATCGAGGAGTTCACGTCCGGCGCGTTCCGCCCGGTGATCGGCGACCAGGCCGGGCTCGAGGCCTCCGAGGTCACGGACGTGGTGCTGGTCTCCGGCCGGCTCTACTACGACCTCGCCTCGGCCCGCGAGGAGCGCAAGGACCGGACGACGGCGATCGTGCGCGTGGAGCAGCTGTACCCGCTGCCCCTCGCGGAGCTCCGGGAGGAGCTCGGCAAGTACCCGGAGGCCCGGCTCACGTGGGCCCAGGACGAGCCCGCCAACCAGGGCGCCTGGCCGTTCATGGCGGTCAACCTGGTGCCCCAGCTGGACCGCCCGGTCCGGCTGGCGTCCCGTCCCGCGTCCGCGTCCCCGGCCAACGGCTCGGCCAAGCGCCACGCGGCCGAGCTCGAGACCCTGGTGCAGACGGCCTTCGAGCGCGACTGAGACCGTCCCGGCAGGGCGGGGGCCCGTGCCCCTGCCCTCCCGCACGTCCCCAGCGAGTCCGGCGCCGGCCCGTGCCCACGGGCCGGCGCCGCTCGTCCCCCCGACATCCCGCACCCCCGACCAGAAAGAACGACGTGGAGCAACGAAGGATCAGAATTGTCGCAGTCGGTGACGAGCTGCTGGCCGGCGAGGGCGACCCCCGGGGCCTTGGCTGGTTCGGGCGGGTCATGGCCCGGACCCCGCACCACGTGGTGCCCGTGTCCGCCTACAACCTGGCGGCGCCCGGCGAGGGCAGCGAGTCGCTGAACGAGCGCTGGTTCGAGGAGGCGGCCCGCCGCTTCTCCCCGGGCCACGACAACCGCCTGGTCATCGCGCCCTCCACCCTGGACATCGACCTGTCCATCACGAGTGCACGGTCCCGGCTGAACATGGCGAACATCATCGACACCGCGTCCCAGCACAACGTGCGGGTCCTCGTCGTCGGCCCTCCGCCCACGATGGACGCGGAGCGCAACCGCCGGATCGCGGACCTCTCGGCCGCCTACGCGGACGTCACTACCCGGCGCAACCACGTCTACGTGGACACGTTCAACCCGCTGCAGCACCACGAGCAGTGGCGCAAGGACCTCGCGGCCAACCACGGCCATCCCGGTCAGGCCGGCTACGGCCTGATGGCCTGGCTCGTGCTGCACCGCGGCTGGTACGACTGGCTGGACCTGCCCGAGCCCCAGTGAGCCCCGCCCACCCCGCGTGTGAGAGAATGGCGGGCAGTGCCCCGTCCGGCCGCCGCTGACATCACCAGACCACGCGGGAACGGACGCCGACACCCACGATCCGCCGCGGGCGACCGCGGACAGACAGGAGGCTCGCATGAGCAAGCGAGGACGCAAGCGCAAGGACCGCCGCAAGGGCGGCGCCAACCACGGCAAGCGCCCCAACGCCTGAGGTCCTCCCCGGACCCCGGCGACGCCGTGACGGAAGGGCCCCGGACCGCGCCAGCGGTCCGGGGCCCTTCCCGTGCGCCCGGGGTCGGGGCGCCGTGCTCAGGCGGCCGGGGGTCCCTGGCGCTGCCCGTGCAGGCGCGCGAGGATGGAGACCCGCAGGTCGGCGGGCGCGGTCTCCGCGCAGGACCGCCGGACCACGGAGCGGATCACGCACTCCAGGTCGTACTCGCGGGCGCACTCCCCGCACTCGAGGAGGTGGCCGTGGATCTCGTCGAGGTCGTCCGCCGGGAGCACCCCGTCGAGGTACTCGTAGATCAGGCGGATCCTCTCGTCCGTGCAGCCTCCGAGGCTCTCGCAGTCGGCCATGTCTACTGGTCCTTTTCCTTCTTCTTGTCGCCGGTCACCCTGGACGTGTCGAAGCCGCGCTCGGCGGCGTAGTCGGCGAGCTTCTCGCGCAGCAGCTTGCGCCCGCGGTGCAGGCGGGACATCACCGTCCCGATCGGCGTGTCCATGATCTCGGAGATCTCCTTGTACGCGAAGCCCTCCACGTCGGAGAAGTACACCGCGAGCCGGAACTCCTCGGGAAGCTCCTGCAGGGCGCGCTTGACGTCGCTGTCCGGCAGGTGGTCCAGCGCCTCGACCTCCGCGGAGCGCAGCCCCGAGGACGTGTGGGACTCGGCGCGGTGCAGCTGCCAGTCCTCGACGGTGTCGGTGTTCGCCTGCAGCGGCTCGCGCTGCCGCTTGCGGTAGAGGTTGATGTACGTGTTCGTGAGGATGCGGTACAGCCAGGCCTTGAGGTTCGTGCCCGGCTTGTACTGGTGGAACGCGGAGAAGGCCTTCGTGTAGGCCTCCTGGACCAGGTCCTCCGCGTCCGCCGGATTGCGAGCCATGCGCAGGGCGGCGGCGTAGAGCTGGTCCACGTACTCCATGGCGTCCTGCTCGAAGCGCGCCTTCCGGGCCTCGGGACTCTCGGTCTCGACGTCGACGGGCGGCTCGGTGCGCTGCGGGGCGGCCCCCTGCTGGTTCTGCTCGTTCATCACGGACCAGTCTACGGGGACGTGCGCGCGGGCCGGGGCCGGTTCGAGAACGCTCGTGGGGGCGGTGATGACTGCTCCTCTCCCCCGGCCGTGCGGGTCCGCTCGATGGACTGTGGTGGTCACCGACCCCTGTGGGCCGGCTGCTGTCCTGCACAACGAAGGACACGGTGACGCCTATTCCCGTCTCGGGAACCGTGCGCTCACCCCCGGTGCGGTCCCCGTGGATAGGATGGGACGAGCGGCGCCGTCCGCCGCACCAGACCCGCCCGACACAGCCCCGCGGTACCGTCTGCCGCCGAGGAGGAACCCATGAGCATCGTCCGTCGCATCGCCCGCCCGCTGCTGGCCACCGGTTACGTCGCCAACGGGGTGGAGAGCTTCCGCAACTCGTCCCAGGCCGCCCAGCACCTCGCCCCGGCGATCTCCGCCGCCACGAAGGCCTTCCCCCAGGCCGGACCCGCGCTGCAGAACCACGCCGTGGTGGCCCAGGGCCTGGCCGCGGCGCAGGTCAGCGCCGCCGTGCTCTTCGGACTGGGCAAGCTGCCCCGCCTCTCGGCCGGCGTGCTCGTCACCACCACCGCGCTCAACGCCTACGCCGACTACCGCGCCGCGGAGGCGAGCACCCCGGAGCAGAAGGCCGCCCGCCGCTCCACCGCCTTCAAGAACTCCTCCCTGGTGGGCGCCGTCATGCTCGCCGCCGTGGACACCGAGGGCAACCCGTCCCTGCTGTGGCGCGCCGAGCACCTCGCCGGGGACGTCCGCAAGAACGCCTCCAAGCTGGGCAAGGACACCCAGAAGCAGGTGGCCAAGGCCGAGAAGGCCCTCCAGCACGCCGTCAAGCAGGGCTAGGCCACGGTCCCCCCGTCGTGAAGCCGTCGGAGTCCCCCGCCCCCGCAGCCCGTCCCGACGCCGCGGAGCCGGTCCCTCAGCACGAGCTGTGGCCGGCTCCGTTCGTCGGGCCCCGTCCCGTCGTCGCCGAGCTGACGGTGCCGGGCTCGAAGTCCCTCACCAACCGGTACCTGCTGCTCGCCGCCCTGGCGGACGGTCCGTGCCGGCTGCGCTCCCCCCTGCACTCGCGGGACTCCCGGCTCATGGTCGACGCCCTGCGCGCGCTGGGGGCCGACGTGCAGGAGGTGCCGGGGGACGGCGACTTCGGCCCCGACCTGCTCGTCGAGCCCGCCGCGTGGGACGCCACGGAGCCGGTCGTGGTCGACTGCGGTCTGGCCGGGACCGTGATGCGCTTCGTGCCGCCCCTCGCCGCGCTGGCGCGGCGCCCCGTCACCTTCGACGGCGACCCGGGCGCCCGGGTGCGCCCCATGGGGCCGGTGATCGACGCCCTGCGCGGTCTGGGTCTGCGCGTCGAGGACGAGGGCCGGGGCCGCCTGCCCTTCACCGTGCACGGCACCGGCGGCGCACGCGGCGGGGAGCTGGAGATCGACGCCACCGGCTCGAGCCAGTTCGTCTCCGCCCTGCTGCTCGCCGGCGCCCGCTTCGACGACGGGCTCGTGCTGCGCCACCGCGGCGCCGACGGGCGCGGCGTGCCGTCCATGCCGCACGTCGAGATGACCGTCGAGGTGCTGCGCGGCCTCGGGGTCTCCGTGGACGACTCCGCGCCCGACGAGTGGCGGGTGGCCCCGGGACCGGTGCGGGCCTTCGACGTGAGCATCGAGCAGGACCTCTCCAACGCGGGACCCTTCCTGGCCGCCGCCGTGGTGACCGGCGGACGGGTCTCGGTGCCCCGCTGGCCCGCCCGCACCACCCAGGGCGGCGACCACTGGAAGCACATCCTCCCCGCGTTCGGCGCGGCGGTGGAGCTCGCGGACGGGACCTTCACCGTCACCGGCCCGGGCGCGGTCTCCGGGGTCGACCTCGACCTCGGCGAGGCCGGGGAGCTCGCGCCCACCGTCGCCGCCGTGTGCGCGCTCGCCGGCACGCCCTCGCGGCTGCGCGGCATCGCGCACCTGCGGGGCCACGAGACCGACCGGCTCGCGGCGCTCGTCACCGAGATCAACCGGCTCGGCGGCGACGCCGAGGAGACCGAGGACGGGCTGGTGATCCGGCCGGCGCCCCTGCACGGCGGGACGTTCCACAGCTACGAGGACCACCGCATGGCCACCGCCGGCGCCGTGATCGGCCTCGTGGTCCCGGACGTCCGGGTCGAGAACATCGCGACCACCGCCAAGACCCTGCCCGAGTTCCCGCGGCTGTGGGCGGAGCTCACAGGCACGAGCCGTGGCGCGTAGGGACTCCGTCCGGCGCGACTGGGACGAGTCGGACGTGCGCGTGCGCCCCAGCAAGTCCGGCTCCCGGCCGCGCACCAAGGAGCGGCCGGCCCACGAGGACGCGGTCACCGGGCGGATCGTCACCGTGGACCGCGGCCGGTACACCGCGATCCTCGAGGAGGACACGCCGCGGGAGCGGCTGGTCGTGGCGGTGCGCGCCAAGGAGCTGCGCCGCCGGCCGGTGGTCGCCGGGGACCTCGTGGGTCTCGTCGGGGACGTCAGCGGAGCCCCGGACACCCTGGCCCGCCTCGTGCGCATCGAGGAGCGCTCCACCGTCCTGCGGCGCAGCGCGGACGACACGGACCCGGTCGAGCGGGTCGTCGTCGCCAACGCGGACCAGCTCGTGGTCGTCGTGGCCGCCGCCAACCCCGAGCCCCGCACCGGGTTCATCGACCGCTCCCTCGTGGCCGCCTACGACGCCGGCATCGAGCCGCTGCTGTGCATCACCAAGACCGACCTGCGGGACCCCGCCGAGCTGATCTCCCACTACACCGCGCTCGAGCTGCCCGTGCTCGTCTCGGGACCCGCCCGCGACGTCCCGGCCGACGACGACGGGACCACGCTGCCCCTCGATCCCGCGCTCGTCGAGGCCCTGCGCGAGCGCCTCGACGGACGCGTCTCCGTGCTGCTCGGACACTCCGGCGTGGGCAAGTCCACCCTCGTCAACGCCCTCACGGGCGCCGACCGGGCCACCGGCGGCGTGAACGCGGTGACCGGACGGGGCCGGCACACGTCGTCGTCGGCCCTGGCCCTGAAGGTCGAGGACGCCTCCCCCGGGTCCTGGATCATCGACACCCCCGGCATCCGCTCCTTCGGCCTGGCGCACGTGGACCACGACCGGATCGTGGAGTCCTTCGACGAGCTCGCCGAGGCGATCGCCGAGTGCCCCAAGGGCTGCCGGCACACGGACACCTCCCCCGGCTGCGCCCTGGACGCCTGGGTGGCGCAGGGCCGCGCCGGGGACGCGGGCGAGTCCCGGCTGGTCTCCCTGCGCCGGCTGCTCGGGGCCGGGGAGCGCCCCGGGGAGGCCCGCGAGGACAAGGAGCTCGGCGTCCAGTGACCCGCCGGGCCGCGGAGCACCACCCCCGTCCGACCAGGCTCGGGACCGGTTCGGGGTAGGTTGGTCCAATGCGCAGCCCCAGCAACTACACCGACGACCTCCGCCTCGCCCACATCCTGGCCGACGCCGTGGACCGCCTGACCATGCGCCGGTTCAAGGCCCAGGACCTCGCGGTGGAGACCAAGCCCGACCTCACGCCCGTCACCGACGCCGACCGCGAGGCCGAGCAGCTCATCCGCGCCCAGCTGGGGCGCACGCGCAACCGGGACGCCGTGATCGGCGAGGAGTACGGCGCCACCGGCAGCGGTGCCCGGCAGTGGGTCGTGGACCCCATCGACGGCACCAAGAACTTCGTGCGCGGCGTGCCGGTGTGGGCCACCCTGATCGCCCTCGTCGACGAGGGCCGGCCGGTGGTCGGCGTGGTGTCCGCACCGGCGCTCGGCCGCCGCTGGTGGGCGGCGTCCGGCACCGGCGCATTCACCGGCAAGTCCCTCGCCAACGCCCAGCGCATCCACGTCTCCCAGGTCGGACGGCTGTCCGACGCCTCCCTGTCCTACTCCTCGCTCACCGGGTGGCGGGACCGCGGCGTGCGCGACCGTTTTCTGGAGCTCACCGACGAGGTCTGGCGGACCCGGGCCTACGGCGACTTCTGGTCCTACTGCCTCCTGGCCGAGGGCGCCGTGGACATCGCCTGCGAGCCCGAGCTCAGCCTGCACGACATGGCCGCGCTCGTGCCCGTGGTCGAGGAGGCCGGCGGCCGGTTCACGTCCCTCGAGGGCGAGCCCGGCCCCTTCGGCGGCAATGCACTGGCCACCAACGGGCTGCTCCACGACGAGGTGCTGGGGATGCTGGCCACCGGCTCCTGAAGCACCCCGTCCCGGCCGTCCGGTCCGGACCGTCCGGCCCGGACCCTCCGGACGACGGAGGGGCCCGCACCGGTCGGTGCGGGCCCCTCCGTGCGCCGTGTCCGCCCGGGCGGGGCGGGATCACCGGACGATCACTGGTCCATGGTGCTGACGCCCCACTCCTGCTCGATGCAGCGCTGGAAGCCGGCCTCGTCGTTGGCCTGGAGGTACTGGGCGCACTCGCCGTTGAGGATCGAGTCGATCACCGCCCCGTAGACCACCATGAAGAAGATGCTCGCCAGGACGGCCAGGACGCTGAGCACGATGCCGATGATCGGCAGGGCCTTGGACGCGCCCGGCGTCCTGCCCAGCTTGCGCAGCGCCACGATGCCCAGCACCAGGCCGACGAGACCCGGGATGATGCCGAGCACGAACCAGCACGTCAGCAGCGCCACGATGCCCAGCACCAGGGCGGCGATGCCCAGGCCCGTGCCCGCGGGCTTGGCACCCGCACCGTACTGGCCCATGTCGTACTGCCCCTGCTGCCCCTGGTAGCCCTGACCGCCGTACTGGCCCTGGTTGTAGGGGCCCTGACCGTACTGGCCCATGTCGTACTGCCCCTGCTGCCCCTGGTAGCCCTGACCGCCGTACTGGCCCTGGTCGTAGGGGCCCTGCCCGTACTGGCCCTGATCGTACTGCCCCTGGTTGTACTGACCCTGGCCGTACTGCCCCTGGTTGTACTGACCCTGGCCGTACTGGCCCTGGTCGGCGGAGTCCTGACCGTACTGGCCCTGGTGGTACTGGCTCTGGTAGCCCTGCTGCCCCTGGCCGTACTGCGGCGCGGAGTACTGGTCACCGGGGGCTCCCTGGCCGTAGCGCGGCGGCTCGTAGGAGGGACCGGAGGGCGCTCCTTCGACGCGCTGGCCGTACTCGGGCACGTCCTGGCGGCCGGAGCTCGACGACCCGCCGGCACCGGTGCCGCTCTGGTCTGGCGTGTTGTCGTTCTGGCTCATGGCGTTGCCCTTTCGGTCGTCGGCGGTACGGCACCAGCTTGTCACACGGTCCGCCGGGAGTTCCCATCTGCTCCACCGGGGCACGGCCCCGGTGGAGCGGGCACGCCGGTCGTCGGGGGCGAGGGACCGGGCACGAAAAAACCGGGGAGCGCCTCGCGGCGCTCCCCGGTCAGGGATCTCGTGGAGATGGGGGGAATTGAACCCCCGTCCGATGCAGCATTGTCAGGGCTTCTCCGGGTGCAGTCTGCTTGACGTTTTCTCAGTCCCGGCCCTCGCGCAGACACGTGGCCGACGGACTCAGTCGCGAGTTGATGTTCCCCAGACGTCCGCGACACCCGTCTGGAGCAGTGGCCTTCTAGCTGATGCCAGGCCCCGGGTCGAAGGCGAACCCGGGCTGACAGCCACTGGTGAGTCTAGTTACGCGGCGAGCGCGAACGTGGACTGCGTGGCGTTGCTCTTGGAATTGGCAACTATTGTTTTACAGAGAGCGTTTACGAGATAACTCTGCGTCCTCGACCCGCTTCCCCTGTCTCAACTCACATCGTCGAAACCGATCATCCCCGTATTCGTTTGTCAAGCACCCCACCGTAGCGGGACAGCCCAGTCTACCGCGCGGTACGACCGGCCGCAAGGGTCGGGGCGGGCCGTTCAGCCCAGGTTCTTGTAGCGCATGGCCCGCTGGGCCTCACGGTTGTCCTGCTGCTCCCGCAGGCTCTGGCGCTTGTCGTACTCCCGCTTGCCCTTGGCCACGGCGATCTCCACCTTGGCCCTCTTCCCGTCGACGAAGTAGAGGGACAGCGGCACGATCGTGAAACCGGACTCCCGGGTCTTCTGCTGGATCTTGTCCATCTCGCTGCGGTGCAGGAGCAGCTTCCGGCGGCGGCGGGCGGAGTGGTTGGTCCACGAACCCTGCAGGTACTCGGGGATGTGGACGCCCTCGAGCCACAGCTCGCCGTCGGTGAACTGGCAGAACCCGTCCACGAGCGACGCGCGCCCCATGCGCAGGGACTTCACCTCGGTGCCCATGAGCGAGAGACCGGCCTCGTAGGTGTCGAGGATGTGGTAGTCGTGCCGGGCTTTCTTGTTGTTGGCGACCACCTGGCGGCCGGTGTCCTTCTTGGCCATGGGCCTCCTCCCTGAGGACGGTGCGGACGGGGACCTCCCGCGCACCGGGGCACACGGCAGGTCCTCCATCCTACGCCACGGCGCTCCCGCGGGACCGCCGGCCGGCGGCCGGACCCGATGACCCCGGCGTAGGAGCGTCGCCCCAGGTCACCGCCGCGGCACCCGCTAAGCTGGGCGGATGCTGGACTCAGCCCCCACCGAGCGCCCGCCCGCCGCGGACGTCCTGTACCTCGTCGGCACGAGCGGCCACCCGAACTTCGGCGACGAGTTCATCGCCGCCTCGTGGCTGCGCTTCCTCGCCCGCGCGCGGCCCGGCGCCGAGGTGTGGCTCGACTGCCCCAACCCCGGGCTGGCGTCCCACCTCTTCGACGGCCTGCACCCGCGGCTGCGGACCACCGACACCCTGTGGCGGCTCGCCGTCGAGACGGCGGGGATGGACCCGGTCGCGGCGGACGCCCACGTGGACCGGGTGGTGACGCACCTGGGGTCCCCGCGCTACGACCTCGGGCTGCTCGGCGCCCGCCGGGCCGGTTCGGTCCACTTCATCGGGGGCGGGTACCTGAACTCCATCTGGCCGCACCACGCGCGCCTGCTGCGCGCGGCCCTGCGGCTGCGCGAGGTCTCCGGTGCGCGCCTCGTCGCCACCGGCCTGGGCCTGTCCCCCGCGGCCGACGCCGAGGACCTGCGCGCCGCGCTGGGGGCCTTCGACCACGCCACGGTCCGCGACGCGCCCAGCGCCCGGCTCGCCCGCGCCGACCGCGCTCCCGACGACGCCTTCCTCGGCCTCCCGGGCCTCGCGGGTTTCAGCGGCGCCCCGACCGGGGGAGCCGCCGACGGCGACGTGTGGGTGTGCCTGCAGAGCGACATGTCCGAGCCCGGGGTCCTGGACGACGCCGTCGCCGCCGTGCGGGCCGCGCTGACGGGTCCGGCACTGGCCGGCCGCACCGTGCGCTACCTCGAGGCGATCCCGGGTGCGGATCGCGCGGCCTTCGACCGGCTCGCCGACCTCGTCCCGGAGGAGAACTTCGTGCCGTTCACCCGGGTGTGGCAGGAGGGCTTCCCGGCCCGCCCGGGCCAGACGTGGCTCACCTCCCGGTTCCACTTCCACCTGCTCGCCGCCGCGTGCGGCGCGGAGGGCACCGCGCTGGAGGTCAGCCCCGACTACTACCGCGTCAAGCACCAGTCCCTGCTGGAGGCCGGCACGGGCTGGTCCGTCACGCCGACCGGCAGCACGGAACCGGCCGCACCCGCCCGGTCGTCCTCCTTCCCGGCCACGGCCGCGCGGCTGCACCGCACGAAGCTGCGGGAGGCGGAGGAGCTGTACCCGGCGGTCGATCCCCCCGAGGACGGCCCTGCGGCACCGGAGACCCGTGCCCTGCCGGGACGGACGGTCGCGCGCTTCCTGCGCCGCTGAGCGCGGGGCCCCGGCCGGTCGTCGGACCGGCCGGGGCCCCGACGGGGATCCCGCGGGCGCTCAGGCGTCGGCCGGGGCGTGGCGCTGGTCGGCGCGCCAGCGGATCCCGGCGTCGACGAAGCCGTCGATCGCGCCGTCGAAGATCGCGGAGGGGTTGCCCTCCTCGTGGTTGGTCCGCAGGTCCTTGACCATCTGGTACGGGTTCAGGACGTAGGAGCGCATCTGGTCGCCCCAGGACGCCTTGACGTCCCCCGCCAGCTCCTTCTTCTTGGCGCTCTCCTCCTCCTGGCGCTGCAGGAGCAGCCGCGACTGGAGCACCCGCAGCGCGGCGGCGCGGTTCTGGATCTGGGACTTCTCGTTCTGCATGGACACGACGATGCCCGTGGGGATATGGGTCATCCGCACCGCGGAGTCCGTGGTGTTCACGGACTGCCCGCCGGGGCCCGAGGAGCGGAAGACGTCCACCTTGATCTCCGACTCGGGGATCTCGATCGAGTCGTCCTGCTCGATGAGCGGGATGACCTCCACGGCCGCGAACGAGGTCTGGCGCCGGCCCTGGTTGTCGAACGGGGAGATGCGCACGAGCCGGTGGGTGCCGGCCTCCACGGACAGGGTGCCGAAGGCGTAGGGCGCCTTGACCTCGAAGGTCGCGGACTTCAGGCCCGCCTCCTCCGCGTAGGAGGTGTCGAGCACGGTGGTCGGGTAGCCGTGGCGCTCGGCCCAGCGCAGGTACATGCGCATGAGCATCTCGGCGAAGTCGGCGGCGTCCACGCCGCCGGCGCCGGAGCGGATCGTCACCACGGCCTCGCGCTCGTCGTACTCGCCCGAGAGCAGCGTCTGGACCTCCAGCCGGGAGAGCGCCTTCTTGACCGCGGCGAGCTCCTCCACGGCGAGCTCCAGGGTCTCGGCGTCGTCCTCCTCGGCGGCCAGCTGCACCATGACCTCGATGTCGTCGATGCGGCCGCCCAGTTCCTCGAGCCGCTCGAGGTCGGACTGCTTGTGCGAGAGCTTGGAGGTGATCTTCTGCGCCGCGGCCTGGTCGTCCCAGAGGTCCGGGGCCGTCGCCAGCTGCGAGAGCTCGGCGATGTCCCGCTTGATGGCGTCGACGTCGCTCACGGCCTCGATGGACGCGAACGTGGAACGGAGGGCGGAGATCTCTGCCGGGAAGTCAAGGGAGGCCATGGAAGCCAAGATTATCCCATGGGGGCAAATCCCCCCGGTCCCGCCCGGTCCCGCTCTGGCAGGATGGGGGCGAGAGAGAGGAAGCACGATGCGCATCCCCCGCACGCTGGCCCTGGTCCTCGCCGGCGGGAAGGGCTCCCGCCTCGGTGCCCTGACCGAGAGGAAGGTCAAGCCCGCCCTGCCCGTGGCGGGCACCTACCGGCTCATCGACATCGCCCTGTCCAACCTCGTGCACTCCCACATCTCCGACGTGTGGGTCGTCGAGCAGTTCCTCCCGCACCGTCTCAACCAGCACCTGGCCAACGGGCGCCCCTGGGACCTCGACCGCACCCACGGCGGCCTCCAGGTCCTGCCCCCTTACGAGGGCACCGAGGGCGAGGGCTTCGCCGAGGGCAACGCGGACTCCCTCTACCGGCAGAAGGACCTGATCCGCGACTTCGCCCCGGACCTGGTCCTCGTGCTCAGCGCCGACCATCTCTACACGCTGAACTTCCTCGACGTGATCGACACCCACCTCGCGCAGGACGCCGACCTGACCGTGGTCACCACGCTCGTCGACGAGGACCCCTCCCGCTACGGCGTGGTCCAGACCGACGACGCCGGGCGCGTCACCGCATTCGACTACAAGCCCGACGAGCCCCGGGGGCGGCTGGTCGCCGGCGAGATGTTCCTCTACGACGCGGACCGGCTGCTGGAGGCCCTGGACGTCCTGCACCAGCAGGAGGGCCGGCTCGAGGACTACGGCAACGACCTGGTCCCGTGGTTCGTGGCGCACCGCACGGTGGTGGAGCACCGCCTGGACGGGTACTGGATGGACCTGGGCACCCTGCAGTCCTACTGGACCGCCCACATGCAGATGCTCGACGGCGAGGGCGTCACCCTGGACGACCCCGACTGGCCGATCCTCTCGGCCCAGCCGCAGCGGGTGCCCGCCCGGATCGCCGGCAGCGCCGACCTGCGCGGTTCCATGGTCGCGGCGGGCGCGATCGTGCGCGGCGCCGTGGAGCACTCGGTGCTCGGGCCCGGCGTCGTCGTCGAGGAGGGCGCCACGGTGCGCGGCTCGGTGCTCCTGGACCGCGTCCGGGTGGGGGCCGGGGTGACCCTCGAGAACGTCGTGGCCGACGTAGGCGCCGACATCTCCGGGGGCAGCCGCCGCGGCTCCGCGAAGGGCGTGACGCTCATCGACGAGGACGGGATGGTCCGCGCCACGGAGGAGTTCGACCGCGCGGCGGCCCTGCCCGGCGGTTTCTGAGCCCGTCGGCCCCGGGAAGGCCCTGCGCGGGGAGGGTCCTGCGCGGGTCGGACCGCTAGTGGGCCTGGCGGTAGGGCTGCGGCTCGGGCAGGCCGGCGCGCGCACGCACCCGCCGGCCCAGCCGCTCGATCGAGGTGAGCGCCGCGGCGACGTCCTCCGCCCGCACGGTAAAGGGCATGCTGTGGATGGTCTCGCCCTCCACGGTGGCCGCCCGTGCCACCGCCCAGATCTCCTCGGTGTCCTCCGGGCGCAGCCCGATCTCCGTGAGGGTGGTCGGCAGCCCGACGCGGGTGGTGAACTCGATGAAGTCCGCGATCTCCGAGCTCGGGGCGCCCTCCAGCACGAGCTGGGTGATCGAGCCGATGTTGACCTTCTGCCCGTGGGCCAGGCCGTGGGTCTGCGGCGCCGCGGTCAGCCCGTTGTGGACGGCGTGGGCCGCCGCCAGTCCTCCCGACTCGAAACCGAGGCCGGACAGCAGCGTGTTGGCCTCGATGACCTTCTCCAGCGCCGGGGTCACGACGTGGTCGCGGGCGGCGTCCATCGCGACGAGGGCGTTCTCCCAGAGCACGTCCCAGCTCAGCCGGGCCAGGGCGGTGCCCGTGAGGGTGGCCGTCCCCCCGGCCATCGTCAACGACCCCGAGGCGGCGGTGGCCCGGGCCTCCAGCCAGGTGGCCAGGGCGTCGCCGACGCCCGCCGCCAGGAAGGTCGCCGGCGCGTCGGCCACCAGCTGCGAGTCGACGAGGACGAGATCGGGGTTGCGGGGGAAGAAGCGGTACTCCTCGAAGACGCCCTCGTCGGTGTAGACGACCGCCAGCGCCGAGGTCGGCGCGTCGGTGGAGGCGACGGTGGGGACGCTGACCCACCGGATCCCGGCGAGGAACCCCGAGGCCTTGACTGCGTCGATGTTGCTGCCGCCGCCCACGGCCACGGCCACGTCGGCCCCCGTGTCGCGGATGACCGCGGTGAGCCGGTCGATCTCCCCGGCCGAGGGGATGCCGTGGAACGTCTCGCGCGTGGTCGCCATGCCGGCCCGCGTCAGGGACGCCTCCACGTCGTGGCCCACGAACCCCCAGACGACGTCGTCGGCCACGACGAGGGGTGTCCGCCCGATGGCGGCGAGATATTCTCCCAGGCGTGCGATGGCGCCCGGTCCCTGGACGTAGCGTCCTGGGCTGATGACGGAGCGGACGGGAGCGTCCATGGCCTTCTCCTTCGACGACGGGGCCGGCAGGTCGTTCGCCGTGCCGTTCGGGATCCTCTCCCGGGTGCTCGCCAGCGTAGGAACTCCACGGTGGTGGGCACCAGGGGTGTTCTCGCCGGCTGAGAAGCCGGGGAGCGTCCCGGTCACGGCCCGCCGTCCCCGGAGCGCCGTCCCCCGCCCGGCCCGGGCGGGGTCCCGGTCCTCATCTCCTGGTCATCACCCGGTAGTGCTGCTCGATCCGCTCCGCGGGCAGCTCCTTGGTGTAGACCGCCACCTTGCCGACGGCCCCGTCGAAGAACGACCTCAGGTCCCGGGTGCCCACGCGGAACGGCGCGCTGCCGCGCCGGGGCACGACGACCCTGCCGTCGTGCTTCAGGTCGTCCTGGTCCATGCGCTTCCCGTTCCGGTAGATCTTCGTGTAGCCGTGCGGATAGTCCCCGCCCTTGTCGTTGGCATTGATGACGAGCACGTAGTGGATCCACTCCCCCTTGCGCACGGGCACCTGGAAGTAGGACCCCGGCCCCTCTCCCCCCGAGAGGTTGAACGCGTACCCGGAGATGCGGTTGGGCCGGTTCTCGGAGTTGCTCTTCGAGTACATCCGCGCCACGTACTCGTGGTTCCTCGGTGCGCCCTTGCCCATCCAGTGCACGTACCCCGAGCCCTCCTGGGACCGGAGGTCCAGCGCGTCGGGGCGCATCCACGCCTCGACGGTGAGCACGCCGCGCGTGCCGGCGCTGACGGCGGCGGCGTCGGGCACCTGGAGGTACTGACCGGTGCCGTCGAAGTCCGCGGCCGGGTCGCCGTTGGGCAGGGTCGCCCGCTTCGGCTTGCCGTGGTAGCTGCCGTGGAGCCTGCCCACGAGGTCCTTCTCCGTGCTCGCACCGGGGCTGCGCATGGCCCAGTACGCGGCGGGTCCGTCCTTCCGGACGGTGTCGTCGTAGGAGAGCGGGCGGGCCGCGGTCCGCAGGACGTCCCCGGGATCGTCCCGGGCGGCCGACGACGGAAGCCCTGCGATGCCCAGCGCCAGCGCGAACAGCAGCGTCAGCACGCCCTGCACCGGCGCGCTCCACCGCCCCCGCGCGCGAACAGTACTCATGTCGAGACCTCGATGTGGTGTCGGACGGGACCGCGCGCACCGGGTGCTTCCGTGGTGCGCGTTCCGCTCACTGCGGTGCCGGCCGTGCGGCCGCACCGGACGTCGTCGCGGCACCTCCTCCCCACCAGGACCGATGCGATCACGAGAGCCGGTCCGGAGGAACATCCCTCGGCACCAGCGTGCGCCCCCGCTCCCGGCCGGTCAATGAGATCGCGCCGAACAGCACCCGAATGGTGACCATTCCCGTCGCCTCGCGCGGGGCCGGTCCTGCCGCGCCGACCCCCCCGAGCGCTCACGCGCGGGTGGACGGCGCCGGGTGGGTGACGTCATCGCCCCAACCGGGCGCGGGCCTCGCTCGTGGCGGTGATCGGGATGCCGTCGGGCACCAGGAGGTTGACCACCGGCGGGTGCACGACGGCGGACAGGGTCACCTCCGCGGTCCGCCCGTCCGGGCTCCCGGTGGGTGCGGCCAGCGCCAGGCCCGGTGTCCCTGCCCAGGCGCTGACCGTGTCGAGGTAGGCGGCCGCGGCCCCCGCCACGGCGTCGTCGTCCAGCACGGTGCGGGGTGGTGCTCCGGGCGCTCCCGGGCGCAGCTCCACGAACGTGTCGGCCGCGGCGAGCGCGGCGTTGTCGGCCAGCACCTGCAGCTTCCGCTCCCCCAGGTAGACCGCGGTGACCCCCATGACCACGACCGTCAGCAGGAGCAGCACGACCGCGAAGCCGATGACCAGGATCGTGACCTGCCCGTCGTCCCGGTCCTCGCCCCGGTCGTGGTCCCGGTCGTGGTCCCGGCCGTGGTCCCGGCTCCCGGCCCGGCGCGGGTCCGGTCCGGCGGCCCGCCCGCTCATCCGTAGCGGCCGATCACGACCGTGGCCGAGGAGGTCAGCACGGCGACGTCCAGGTCGGTGAACCCGGGCACCAGCGGCAGCGGGACCTCCAGGGTGGCGTGCACCGTGGCCACCGCCCCGGGCGCCGCGCAGGCCCCGTCGGAGCACTCGAGCCGGATCCCCAGCCGGTCCGGGGCGAAGCCCTGGTCCGCGGCCGCCAGCTGCGCCGCCGCGGTGAGCCCGGCGTCCGAGAGCTCACCGGGCTCGGCCCGGGCCAGCAGCTGGGAGGCCTGCTGCGCGGCGGCCACCACCGCGAAGGCGCCGGCCTGGACCTGGGCCACCGCGAGCACGAAGTAGACCACGGGCACGAGCAGCAGCGTGCCCAGCGCGACGAACTCCACGACCGCACTGCCCTCGTCACCGTCCGCGGGCCTGCCGAGCACGTCGAACAGCCCCCCGGTGCGGCGGGCCGACCCGGTCGATCCGGTCTCCTCGGCGGCCGCAGTCGCCCCAGGTGCTCCGCTCGCTGCAGGTGCTCCACGTGCACCACGTGCACCACGTGCACCAGCTGCTCCACGTGTCCCACGTGTCTCAAGTGCTTCAGGTGCTTCAGTCGCCGAGCACGGCATGGCCGCGCACCTCCAGGGAGTCGGGCGGGCCGAACAGCGCCACCACGGGCAGCGGCGAGACCACCGTGATCTCCAGGGTCCGCAGCTCGCCCACCGTCACGGGGGTCGCGACGACGTCCTGGGCGTACCGGGGGCCCAGGGCGCCGGAGACGATCCTCCGGGTCCGTTCGACGCCGTCCTCGGGCGAGCGGTCGGCCAGGGTGCCGTACCGGGCGCCGGCCGCGGCGGCGTCGACCAGCGTGTTGCGCACGTGCAGGGCCAGGGCGAGCTGCAGCGTGGCCGCGAAGATCATCGCCACGAGACCGGCCACCATCACGTACTCGACCACCGCGCTGCCCCGGTCCGCCTCCGGGGGTCCGACACCCGGACGGGCGCGCTCCTCGTCCATCCTCAGTTCTGGCTCACGCGGGCCATCGCGTCCTGGAAGAGTCCTTCCAGGGCCGGCTGCGCCACCAGCAGCAGCCCGGCCACGAGCACCGCGGACATCAGGGTCAGCATCACCCAGCCGGGGACGTCGCCGCGGTCGGGGTCGTCGGCGGAGAGCCGCGCGCGCAGGGCGGTCAGGGTGAGGGCGAGGACGCCGAGCAGGGCGGCCAGCCGGTGGAGGTGTGTCATGGGGTGTGTCCTTTCCTGGTGGGCGGCCCGTCTCCGGCCGCCCGGATGAGAGGTCAGAAGCCGAGCTCGAGGACGGCGAGACCCGGGTACACGGCGAACACGACCGTCAGCGGCAGCACGAAGAACACCAGGGGGACCATCATGGCGATCTCCTTGCGCCCGGCGGCCTCCATCAGCTCGCGCTTGTCGTTGTCCCGCACGTCCTGGGCCTGGGCCCGCAGCACGTCCGCCAGAGGCGTGCCGCGTTCGATGGCCACGACGATGCCGTCCACGAACCGGCCGATCGGTGCCACCGGCGTGCGGGCGGAGAAGTCCTGGAGGGCGTGTACCAGTCCGGCGCCGGACCGGGTCTGCGCGAGCACGCCGCGGAACTCCGCGGTGAGCTCGCCCTCCGCGACCCGGCACACCCGCTCGAGCGAACCCACCGCGCTCTCCCCCGCGCCGACCGACAGCGCCATCAGCTCGGCCACGGCGGGGAACTCCGCCAGCATCCTGGCCTCACGGACCCGGATCCGCCGGCTCAGCAGGTGTCCGCGCATCAGGTGCCCGGCCGCCGTCGTGACCCCCACGGCCAGCAGCACCCCACCGGGACCCGTGCCCCAGCGAGCCGCAGCGGCCACGCCGAGCAGGACGCCGACCAGCAGACCCCCGGTCGCGAACAGGAGCTGCTCGGCGCGGAAGTCCGCCACCGTGGTCGCGGCGCCCGCGCGGGCCAGCCGTCGCTCCAGGCCCGCCGACGGGGCGGCGTGCCGGAACACGCGGTGGGCCAGGGCTCGCACGAGCGGCTCCAGTCCCCCCGTGGCCCGGCCCGGGGCGCGGGCGGAACGGTGCCCGGGGCGGGCGAGCAGCGCAGACTCGACCTCCACGGAGCGCAGCTGCGGGGAGATCCGGGTCGCGAAGGACGGGCCACCGGTCACCCGGGCCCCGGTCAGCAGTAGCCACAGCCCGGCGGCGAGCACCAGGCCGAGGAGCACCAGCAGGGCGGGGGAGGCACTCACCGCAGCACCCGGGCGGGCTCGGGCAGCGCCCCGATCCGCAGCATGAGGCGGTAGGCGGTCACGGACACGAGCAGCCCGCCGAGCAGCACGAGGGCGCCGGCCGGGGTGTCGTAGGCCCGGATCGCGGCGGGCTGGGTGGCCATCAGAGCCAGGACGATCCACGGTGCGGCGACCGCCAGGCGGGCGGCGTTGACCGTCCAGGACTGGCGGGCCTCCAGCTCTCCGCGGGTGCGGGCGTTCTCCCGCAGGAACTCCGACAGCGTCCCGAGGAGCCGGCCGAGGTCGGTCCCGCCGACCTCCCGCGTCACCCGCAGGGCCTCGACGATGTTGTCGGCCACGGGGTCGGCCAGCCGGTCCTTGAGCAGGGTGAGCGCGCCCTGCAGCTGGCCCGACGCCCGGTAGTCAGCGGCGAACCGGGCGAAGGCCGGACGGACCGGCTCCGGCCCGCGGTACTGCAGCTGGATCAGCGCCTCGGGCAGCGACATCCCGGCACGGATCGCCGAGCGCAGGTGGTCGACGACGTCGGGCCACACCTCCCGCAGGGCGGCCGCCCGGCTCCGGGCCCGGTGCTGGACCACCGCCACGGGGACCCACGCCCCCAGGAGCGCGGCGCACAGGCCGAGGACGGCCGCGCCGGTCACCGCGGCGACGAGCAGACCGCCCAGCGTCCCGGCCACGGCGCAGGCGGCCAGCAGCCCGGCCGGGCCGACCCGGGGCAGGTCCGCGCGCAGCAGCAGCTCGCGCAGCCGGCCGGGCCGGGGCGAGCCGACCGGGCGCGGCGCGTCGTCGGCCCAGCAGGACCACCAGAGCAGGAAGACGCCCGCGCCCAGCAGCACTCCCAGCGCCGCGCTCACCGCGCTGCTCCGACCGGTCCGTCGTCCGCCAGCAGCTCGCTCACCCGGTGCCCGGCCCGCTCGAACTTCCACGCAGCCGGCGCCTCGACAGCCACCGGCTGCAGGGATCCGCCGACGTCGGCGAAGACCGGGTACGTCTCGATCACGCCGTTCTCGACCCGGTTGCCGATCGCGAGGATCTCGCTCACCCGGCGCCGACCGTGGTGGTCGCGGTGGCAGTGCACCACGAGGTCGAAGCACGAGGCCACCGTGGGCACCACGAAAGCAGTGCTGATGTTCTCCCCGGCGAGCAGCGGCAGGGTGCAGATTTTGGTCACGGCGTCCCGGGCCGAGTTCGCGTGCAGGCTGCACATCCCCGGCAGACCGCTGTTGAGCGCGATGAGCATGTCCAGGCTCTCGGCTTCCCGCACCTCTCCGACCACGAGCCGGTCCGGGCGCATCCGCAGCGCCTCCTTCACGAGCCGGCGCAGCGGGATCTCGCCCGTGCCCTCGAGGTTGGGCTGACGGCACTGCATCCCCACGACGTCGCGCAGCGGGACCTGCAGCTCGAAGATCTCCTCGACCGTCACCACCCGCTCCCGCGGGCCGATCGAGGCGCACAGACAATTCAGAAGCGTGGTCTTGCCGGCCTGGGTGGCGCCCGAGACCAGGATGTTCAGCCCGCCGGCGACGGCCGCGTCGAGGAACCGCGCCGCCCTCGGCGGCAGCGAGCCCAGCTCCACGAGGTCGTCCAGCCGCCGCGCCCGGGCCACGAACTTCCTGATGTTCACGGCCCAGTGCCGGCGCGTCACGTCAGGGATCACCACGTGCAGCCGCGACCCGTCCGGCAGCGCCGCGTCCACGAACGGGGAGGACAGGTCCAGGCGTCGTCCCGACGACTTGAGCATGCGCTCCACGAGGTTGCGGATCTGCGCCTCGGTCAGCACCAGGCTCGTCAGCTCGGACTCCCCGCCGCGGGCGGCGTAGACCTCCGCCGGGCCGTTGATCCAGATCTCCTCGATCCGCGGGTCGTCGAGCAGCGGCTGCAGGGGGCCGAACCCGGCGACCAGGTCCAGCAGCACCCGGCGGGCGGCGTCCAGGTCCGCCAGGGCTGGCAGCACTCCGCGAGCCGAACGCTGGTCGTAGTCGCGCACCGCGGCGTCCACCAGCTCCCGGGTCCGCTCCAGCTCCAGCACGGGGTCCAGGCCCCGGCGCCGGATCAGCTCGCGCACCTCGGCCTCGACGAGTCCGAGCGCGTCCTCCGAGAGCAGTGCCGTCATCCGTCCCCCTGCGCGTTCCCCTGTGCGTTCCCCTGCGCGGGATCCGCGCCGGCGGCTCCCCTGCGGAGCGCATGCACAGGAACATAGGCCAGTCCGCCGTCGTCCCGACAACCCCCGGCCGGCCTCCTGTGGACAGCCGTCGCTGACCTGCGCTGTTGTTCCCGTCCGGGAACACACGGTCTGTCACAGGATGCGAGCGCATGAAATCTGCCCCGTGGCGGCACCGCCCCGCCCCGCCCTCGCCGGCGTGCGCGCCGTGCCGCGGGGCCGTAGTGTGACGGGCGGGCACGCCCCCCGCACCGGGCGTCCGCACCACGGCACCGCCCGTGCTGCCGACGCCGTCGCCGAACGCAAGGACCCCCGTGACCCCCATGACCACCGCGCCGGACGGCACGCACCCCGATCTCGCCGTCCGGGCCAGGGCGCTGCTCCGAGCGGCCGTCCCGTTCGCCGGGAACCTGCTCACGAGCGGGGTCGGTGCGGCCCTCGGCCGGCACCTGGAGGCTCCGTCGCCGGGTCCGAGGGCCCCCGTGCCCCGGGACTGGCCGACCGCCTTCGCCCACCGTGGCGGCGCCGAGGTCGCGCCGGAGAACACGCTCGAGGCGTTCCGGGCGGCCGCCGACCTCGGGGACGTCGTGCTGGAGCTCGACGTGCAGGCCTCCGCCGATGGCGCGGCCGTGCTGATGCACGACCTCACGGTGGACCGCACGACGGACGGGACCGGGGCCGTCGCGCTGATGTCCACCGCGCAGCTGCGGCGCCTGGACGCCGGGCACGCGTTCACCCTCGACGGCAGCACCTTCCCGTGGCGCGGGCGCGGGGTGCACGTCCCCACGCTCGCGGAGGTCTACGAGGCGTTCCCCGAGCACCGCGTGGCGATCGAGCTCAAGGGCAACCGTCCCGGCGCCGAGGAGATCGTCTGGCGGACCGTCCGGGCGGCCGGCGCCCAGGGGCGCACGCTCGTGGCGACGAACCGCACGGCCTCGATCCGGCGCTTCCGCCAGGTCTCGGGCGGGACGGTCCCCACGGCGGCCGCCGTCACGGAGTTCGCGGCCTTCCGGGTGCTGTGCCTGCTGGGCCGGCACCACCACCACGCCCTGCCGTTCCAGGGCCTGCAGCCGCCCGACACGCTCCTGGGGCTGCGCGTGCTCACGCCCGGGCTGCTGCGGGCCGCCCAGCGGGCGGGCCTGCGGGTGGACGTGTGGACGATCGACCGGGAGGACGACATGCGCCGCCTGCTGGAGTGGGGCGTGGACGGCGTCATGACCGACCGGCCGGACCTGCTCTCCCGGGTACTCCGGGAGGCCTGAGCCGCGCCGGGGGCGGTCAGCCCGCGGGGCGCTGCCCCGGGGAGGTCTTCGCGAAGGAGCGCACCGAGGACCGCTCGGCGTGGGCCGGGACCGGTGCCCACGGCCGCTCCGCCTCGGTCACGGCGATGTGCCGGGCCAGCCGGGTCACGTTGACCTCCTGCTGGCGGTTGCGCAGCGCGGAGGTGGCCTGGGTGATCATGAAGATCACCACGAAGCCGTACAGGACGAGGTCCGTGCCGCGCCCGATCCCGAAGAAGTGGGCGACGCCCGTGAGCAGGTCGGGGAAGAAGATGGACAGTGCGGCGAAGACGAAGAACGCCAGGCCCACCACGCGGCGGATCGCCTGGTGCTTGGCGTTGGCCCCGCCGCGGATCAGGGCGAGCGCGCCGTAGCCCACGGCCAGGACCAGCAGGATCTGGACGGCGTAGATCATCGGACGGCTCTTCCCTTCGACGGTGCGGACTGGATGCGGACTGGATGCGGACTCGGTGCGGACTACTTGACGAACAGCTCGGCGAGGATGTTCACGCCGTTGAGCAGCGACTGCCCCTTGGACTTCGAGTAGTCCGTGTAGATGATCTCGACCGGGTGCTCGACCCAGCGGGGCCGGATGTCGGCGAGCTGGTTGACGATCTCGGAGGCGTGCGCCATCCGGTTCTGGGTCAGCCGGATCCGGGACAGGGTGCCCCGGTCGATGGCGCGCAGCCCGTTGTGGGCGTCGGAGAGGTCCATGCCGGTGGACAGCTTCGAGAAGAACGCGGCGGTGCGCAGCACGATCCGCTTGAGCGCGGAGATCCGAGTCCTCCGGTCGAGGAAGCGGGAGCCGAGCACGACCTCGGCCTCTCCCGAGCGGATCCGCTCGACCATGTCCCACGCGTCCACCACGCGGTGCTGGCCGTCGGAGTCGAACGTGACCACGCAGTCCATCCCCGGGTCCTGCAGGGCGTACTCGAACCCGGTCTGCAGCGCCGCGCCCTGCCCCAGGTTGATGGGGTGCTGGACGACGACGGCGCCGGCCTCGGCGCAGATCCGGGCGGAGTCGTCGGAGGATCCGTCGTCGACGCAGACGACGTGCGGGAAGGTCTTCCGGAGCTCCTTCAGCACCTCTCCCACGACGGCCGCCTCGTTGTACACGGGCATGACGATCCACGAACGACTCACCCGGACATTCTCGCACAGGGGACCGGACCCGCCCGTCAGGACGGAGGCGGGGCCCGGGGCGGCCGCTATGATCGTCCCGACCCTTCCCCCCACCGTGAGGACGAGACCGTGCCCGCTGCCAGGCCGAGCCCCGCAGGACCGACGTGCTGACGGACTGGTGGCCGTACCTCCCGGCGTTCCTGGTCCTGCTGGCGTTCCTGTGGCTGCCCGGCCTGGCCCTGCTGTGGGCCTTCGGGCAGCGCGGGGGCCGGATCCTGCTGACGGCACCGGCGTTCAGCGTCGCCGTCGTCGGGCTCACCGGCGTGGTCCTGGACCTGGTGGGCGTCCCCTACGGTGTCCTGTCCCAGGTGCTCGCCGCCCTGGTGCTGGCGGCGCTCGCGTGGCTGGTGGGGCGGCTGCTCCCCCGGGGCGGGCACGTGCCCGGCCCGCCCACCGCCGGGGCGGGCCCGGGGGACCCGGAGGCGCACGACGACGGCGGGCGCCGCTGGCTGTTCCCGGCCGGCGCCGCCGCCGGTCTCGCGGTCGGCGCGGTCCTGCTGCTGCGCCGGCTGACGTCCGTGGTCGGCGCCCCGGAGGCGATGGCCCAGCGCTGGGACAACATCTTCCACCTCAACGCCATCCGCTACGTCGTGGAGACGGGCAACGGCTCGACCCTGACGCTGAACCGGATGGTCAGCCCGGACAGCGCGATCGCCCTGTACCCCGCGGCGTGGCACCAACTGGCCTCCCTCGTGGTCCCCCTGACCGGCGACAGCGTGTTCGTCGCCCACAACCTGACCCTGCTCGCGGTGGCGGGGTTCGTCTGGCCCGCCTCGTGCATCTTCCTGACCCGCTGCCTGGTCGGCCCGTCCGCGGTGGCGGCCGTCCTCGCCGGCACCGCCGCCGCCGGCTTCAGCGTCTTCCCGCTGGGCCTGATGGCGTGGGGCCCGCTCTTCCCCAACATCCTCGCCCTGGCGATCGCCCCCGTGTCCCTCGGTCTGCTCGTGCGGCTGCTCGGGCCCGCGGTGACCGCGGACCGGACGGCGCGCACCCCGGACGCGCCCGGCCGGGTGCGCCTGGCCGCCAGCCTGGTGGTCACCCTGGGCGCGCTGTTCGTCTCCCAGCCGAACGCGTTCCTGGCCCTGCTCGTCGTCGCGGTGCCCCTGGCGGCCACGGCGTGGTGGACCGGTCTGCGGGCTGCCGCCGGCGCCCGGCGCCGCGGTGCCGTCCTCGCGCTCGTGGCGCTCGCCGCCGTCGGGGTCGCCGCGTGGCTGCTGCTGTGGAACGTGCTGACCACGTCGTTCGTGTGGGAGCCGTCCACCACCCTGGCGCGGGCCGTCGGCGAGGCCCTGCTCTTCGGCGCCAACGGCCGGGAGGACGTCCCCTGGGTCCTCGTGCTGCTCACCGGGGCGGGGATCTACGCCGCCGTCTCCCGGCGTCGACTGCGCTGGCTGGTGCTCGCCCACCTCGTGCTCGTCTACCTCTACGCCGTGGCCGCCGCGGGCGAGGAGAGCCCGGCCCGGCAGTGGCTGGTGGGCGGGTGGTACACCGACTCGTACCGCCTCGCGGCCACGCTCCCGCTGACGGCCGTGCCGCTCATCGCCCTCGGTGCCGCCCACGTGGTGGGCGGCCTGGCCGCCGGCCTCGAGTCCCTGGCCACGTTCGCCGGCCGGCCCCGGGCCGGGCGCGCCGCCCTCCCCGTCGCGGCGGTCGTGGTGCTGGCGCTCGCGGTGCCGTACTCCCAGGTCGAGTCCCTCACCCAGGCGACCCGGTGGGGCAAGCAGTACTACGCGTGGGAGGGCCCCGAGAGCATCGTCAACCGGGACGAGTACGAGCTGCTGCAGGAGCTCGACGAGCTCACCGAGCCGGGGGACGTCATCGCCGTCAATCCCTGGAACGGCGGCTCCCTCGCCTACGCGGTCGCGGACCGGGCCGTGACGCAGTACCACGTCGAGTCGCCCGCCGTCGAGCTGCGGGAGCTGGACCCGGAGCTGTACGCGATCGCGACCGGGATCGACGACGCCGCCCCGGGCAGCCCGGCCTGCGCGGCCGCCGAGGAGCTGGACGTGCAGTGGGTCCTGGACTTCGGCACACAGTTCATCATCCCCGAGGCCCGCCAGGCCCGGGACTACTCGGGGATCAACGCCGTCGACCCGCAGGTCGCCCCCGGTCTCGCGCTGGTCGAGCGCGAGGGCGGGGCGGCGCTCTACGAGGTCGTCGGCTGCGACGGCCCCTGATCCCGCGAGGGTCGCTCGTCCGGCGACGGACGACGGGCCTGCGACGCACGACGGGCCGCCCGGCTCCCGGAGGAGCGGGGCGGCCCGTCGTCCGGCACGGGTGGGGAGGCGTCAGCCGGCGTTCTCCGCGGCGCGGAACTGCTCGATCACCTCGTCGATGGGCCCGTCGCTGCGGACCCTGCCGTGCTCGATCCACACCCCGCGGTCGCAGACCTTGCGGACCACGTCGAAGTCGTGGCTGACGACCAGCAGCGTCTTGCCCTCCTCCGAGAGCTCCTTGACCCGGCCCAGGCTCTTGCGCTGGAAGGGCTCGTCGCCCACGGAGAGGATCTCGTCGATGATGAAGATGTCCGGGTCGGTGAACACGGCCACGGCGAACGCCAGGCGCAGGTACATGCCGGACGAGTAGAACTTCACCTCGGTGTCGATGAACTGCTCGATCTCGGAGAACGCCACGATCTGGTCGAACTTCCGGTCGATGTCCTCCTTGGTCATGCCGAGGATGGCGCCGTTGAGGTAGACGTTGTCGCGGCCGGTGAGGTCGGGGTGGAAGCCCGCGCCGACCTCGATCAGCCCGGCCACGCGCCCGTTGACCTCCAGCGAGCCCCCGTCGGGGCTCATCACACCGGAGACCAGCTTGAGGAACGTGGACTTCCCGGAGCCGTTGAGCCCCACGAGCGCCACGCTCTCGCCCGGCCGGATGCTGAGACTGAGGTCCTCCAGGGCGCGGAAGCGGTTGGAGATGTCCTGGCGCCGTCCCCGCGCGAGCCACATCACCGTCTCCTTGAGGGAGCGGGCGTGGCGCAGGGAGAACTCCTTGGCCAGGTGCCGGGCGACCACGGCGGGCTCGGCCGGCGGTGCGGTGCGGTCGGTGCTCATCGTCACAGCTCCTGCGCGAATCGGCCCTCGAGGCGCCGGAACATCAGGTCGCCCAGGACCATGATGACCGTGACCACGAGCAGCGCCACCGGCGTCCAGAGGGAGAACAGGTGGGGCGGCACCTCGTGGGCGCCGGGGGTGGTGGTCGGCAGCCAGAACGCGGCGTGCGAGAGCTCCACGGCCACGGTCAGCGGGTTGAGCATGAACCCGGCGAACCACACCGGGCCCAGCACGTCGCGGACCATCGTCCACGCGTAGAGCACCGGGGCGGACCACGTGCTGACCATGACGATCAGGTCCACGAAGTTCTCGGCGTCGCGGAAGAACACGTTCGCCGCGCCGAAGAGCATGCCCAGCCCGGCCCCCAGCAGACCCACGATCAGCAGCGCCGCGGGCACGGCCAGCAGGGAGATCCACGTGGGCGACCAGCCCACGATCAGGGCGGCGAGGAGCATGACCACCAGCTGCGGCATCAGGTGCACGGCGGCGACCCACACGGACGCCACGGGGAACATCTGCCGGGGCAGGTAGATCTTCTTGATGAGGCTCGCGTTGGCCACGATCGAGCGCGCCGCGTTGCCGAAGGACTCCGAGAAGAAGTTGATCAGGATGATCCCGGAGAACAGGTACACGGCATAGTTCTCCATCCCCCGCTCCAAGCCCAGGAAGATGCCCAGGGCCACGTAGAAGACCACGAACTGGATCCCCGGCTTGACGTAGGACCACAGCAGCCCGAGGACCGTGCCCCGGTAGCGGATCTGCAGCTCCTTGTCGACCAGCAGCTTCAGCAGGTAGCGCTGGCGGAACACCGCCGGCAGCCCCGTCCCGGGGGACGGCCTCCGGACGACCGTGGCCGCCGGCATCAGGCGCCGATCTCCGAGTGCTCGCGGAAGGTCGCCTCCCAGGCCTCCATGGAGGTGACCTCCTGCAGGGCGGCGCGGTAGCGGCGGGAGAGCTCCGGCCAGCGCAGGGCCAGCTGGGCGTGCAGCCGCAGGGACTCCGCCATCAGGGCACGGGCCTCGCGGGGCGAGCGCTTGTACCACGTGTAGCCGGTGCCGTCGGAGGCGGAGACGAGGGCGCTGTCGTAGCGGGCGAGCCGCCACCAGCGAGCGTCCTGGTAGGGCAGGTGCACCTGGGGGTGCTGCTCGGCCTGCTCCTGCGGGCGCACGGCGAGGTGGCGCACCACGGCGGTCGTGGCGGAGGTGAGGACCTTCAGCCCGTGCGGGGCGGAGAGCCGCCGCGTGCGCAGCGGTTTGGCCGAGGCGACCGTCGGGTACGCGTCCAGGTCCGCCTGGTAGACGGCGTCGGAGTGCTGGGTCATCATCCGGCGCACGTCGCGGATGCGCTGGGGCAGCAGCTCGTGCAGGGCCTCGGGCCCGGCCAGGACGTCCCGCAGGGCCAGGACCCGGGCCTCCTCCGCGAAGTACTGCATGGACAGCAGGTGCCGCAGGTCCTTGATCCCGTTGCGCCCGAGCACCTCGCCGCCGCGGTCGAACGGGGAGTGCAGCAGCGCGGCCACGAGCTGGTTGCGCTTGTGGAAGTACGCCTGCCAGCTGATGGTGTCGTCCTTGTCCGCCCAGGCCAGGTGCCACACGGCCACGCCGGGCAGGGAGACGGTCCGGTAGCCGGCCGCCTTGGCGCGGATGCCGTACTCGACGTCGTCCCACTTGATGAAGACGGGCAGGGCCAGGCCGATCTCGCGGACGACCTGGGTGGGGATCAGGCACATCCACCACGCGTTGTAGTCCACCTCGATCCGCCGGTGCATCCAGGCCGTGCCGCGCAGGTTGCTGTGCCGGAAGTCGTGGCCGATCTCCACGCCCTCCCCCGCGGGGCCGTACTGGAAGCTGTAGGGGTCCATGGCCTCGCCGAAGTTGTGGATCTTCGTCGGGTTGAGCAGGTCGATCATGTGCCCGCCGACCAGCGTGGGGCGCTTGCAGAAGTCGGCGAACACGCTGATCCGGCGCACGGCCTCCGGCTCGATCTCGACGTCGTCGTCCATGAGCAGCACGTAGGTGCTGTCGGCGCGGACGGCCTCGTACATGCCGCGGGCGAAGCCGCCGGCCCCGCCCAGGTTGCCCTGGTCGATGACCCGCAGGCGGTCGCCGAAGCGTGCCTGGACCTCGGCGAAGCCCGGCTCGTCGACGACCTTCTGGTTGCCCTGGTCCACGATCACGACCTGCGCGACCTGGGGCAGGTTCTCCCGCTGCTCGTCGAGGAGGCGGGCGTTGGTGAGGCAGTAGGAGGGCTTGTTCATGGTCGTGATCTGGAGGGTCACGGAGCCCTCGGTGGTGCCCGTGCCGTCGCCCAGCCACTGGGCGCCCAGCACCTCGAGCTCCTGGTCCCCCGCGGTGGCGTCGAACCAGTACCACCCGCCGTCGGCGAAGGCCGTCAGGGGCAGCACGACCTCGGTCAGCCGGTCGGCGCCGGAGACCTCGTGCACCGACACGGGCACGGACTCGCCGCGCGCGTTGGAGCTGTGCACGTTCACCGTGCCGCGCCCCGTGGTCCGCACCCGCAGCACGACCTCCCGCAGGTGGGTGTTGTGCCGCCAGTAGCTGGCCGGGAACGCGTTGAAGTACGTGGCGAAGGACACGGTGCTGCGGGCCGGCACGCGCACGGACGTGCGCCCGAGGATCGCCACGCCGCTGGTGGCCGCGGCGTCCGAGGCCACGTTGACCACGATCTGGGGCCGCTGCTCCTTCGTGTCCTCCTGCTGGACGGCCGTGCCCGTGTCCGCCCGGGAGTCCAGGTAGAGCGGCTGGGTGGGGAAGCGGTCCTTCGCCGGGAAGACCAGCTCCTGCAGCACCCGGTAGGAGGTGCCCTCGGTGCCGGTCCGGTCGGTGTCCTGGGTCGTCGCGGTCACGCGTCCACTCCCCCGCTCTCGATGGTGGCCCCGCCGGTGAAGTGGGGCTTGAGCTTGTTGTCGACCATGGACAGCGCGGCCCCGATGGCCATGTGCATGTCCAGGTACTTGTACGTGCCGAGTCGGCCGCCGAAGAGGACGTTGTCCTCGCCGCGGGCGAGATCGCGGTACTTCAGCAGCTTCTCGCGGTCCACCGCGGTGTTGACCGGGTAGTACGGCTCGTCGCCCTTCTCCGCGAACCGGGAGAACTCGCGCATGATGACCGTGGCGTCCGTGGTGTAGTCGCGCTGCGGGTAGAAGTGGCGGAACTCCAGGATCCGGGTGAAGGACACGTCGGGGTCCGGGTAGTTGATCACCGGGGCGCCCTGGAAGTCCTCGATCGGCAGGACCTCCTGCTCCAGGTCGATGGTCCGCCACGAGAGGTCGCCCTCGGAGTAGTCGAAGTAGCGGTCCACGGGGCCGGTGTAGACGACCGGGACCTGCCCGGACACTGCGGAGCGGGAGTAGTCGTGGCCCTCGTCGAAGAAGTCGGTGTCCAGCCGGACGTCGATCTTCGGGTGGTCCGCCATGCGCTCGAGCCACGCGGTGTAGCCGTCCACCGGCAGGCCCTCGTACTTGTCGTTGAAGTACCGGTTGTCGTAGGTGTAGCGGACGGGGAGCCGGTTGATGATCGAGGCGGGCAGGTCCTTGGGGTCCGTCTGCCACTGCTTGCCCGTGTAGTGCTTGATGAACGCCTCGTAGAGCGGCCGGCCGATGAGCTGGATGCCCTTGTCGTTGAGGTTCTGCGGGTCGGTCCCGGCGAGCTCCCCGGCCTGCTCCTGGATCAGCGCCCGGGCCTCGGCCGGCGAGTACGCCGCGCGGAAGAACTGGTTGATCGTGCCGAGGTTGATCGGCATCGGGAAGACCTCGTCGTGGTGCCGCGTGTACACGCGGTGCACGTAGTCCGTGAAGTCGGTGAAGCGGTTGACGTAGTCCCAGACCCGCTCGTTGGAGGTGTGGAACAGGTGGGCGCCGTAGCGGTGCACCTCGATCCCGGTCTGCGGCTCGTTCTCCGTGTAGGCGTTGCCCCCGATGTGGGGGCGCCGGTCGATGATGGCCACGTCGAGGCCCAGCTCGTTGGCGGCCCTCTCGGCCACGGTCAGGCCGAACAGGCCGGAGCCTACGACGACGAGATCTGCGTTCACGGGCAAACTCCTGAGGTTGGTGTCCTGGTGGGCCCGGCCGGCGTCCGGCCGGAAAGGGGGCGGCACGGGCGCGCCGGGCGTGCGCTGCGTACCAAAGTACCTGATCAGTCGGGGAAGCCCCGGAGCAGCCACTCGGCGGCGACGCGGCCGGAGGCCGCCAGGGACGCGTTCTCGGCCGCCCACGCGGCGCGCCGGCGGCGCTCCCGGGCGTCCTCCTCGGCCCGCGAGGGGTCGAGCCGGCGGTCGAGGGCGGCGATCATGGCCCCGGCCACCGCGTCGGCGTCGTGGTCGACGACCGCGCCCAGGGCGTTGTCCTCCACGAGCTCGGCGGCGACCCCCGCCCCCGCGTAGACGACCGGCGTCCCGCACGCCGCGGCGGCGTAGATCTTGGTGGGCTTGGTGAAGTCGTAGCCAATGCCCGGGAGCACTGCGCCCAGGGCGGCGACGGCGCCCCGGGTCCACTCGGCGGTCTCGGCGGCGGGGCGCAACCCCTCGAAGAGCACGCTCCCGGGCGCGAGCCGCTCGGCGATCTCCTGCACCCGGTCGATGTCGGAGCCGCGGCCGAAGAAACGCAGTTGGGCGCCGGGGTGGGCCTCCAGGACCCGGGGCATGGCGCGGACGAAGACGTCGGCGCCCTGCCACTCGGACATCGACCCGGCGTAGACGAAGTAGGGGGCGGCGGGCTCGGCCACGGGCCCGTCGGGGCGGAAGACGTCGGTGTCGATGCCGTTCTCCGCCACGAGCACCTTCTCCCACTCCACGCCGGTGACGGACTGCAGCTCGCGGCCCATGGCCTCGGACACGGTGAGCACGCCGGCGGCCCGCCGGGCCGCGAGGGTCTCCATGACGCGCATGGCCCGCTTCACCGGGGCGGGGACGTCCATCTTCTCGGCCGCGGTGGTCCAGATGTCCGGGGCGTACCAGACGTACGGCCGCCGCCGCAGGAACGAGGACACGAGCACGGCCATCCCCGTGGTGGGAGGCGGTTCGCTGACCACGAGGTCGGCGCGGGTGGCCAGGAGCCGGAAGAGGACGGGGACGTCGAAGCTGAGGTACTGGACGATGCCGCGCACGTAGTCGTACCGGTCGCGCAGGACGGGCCACCGGCGCACCGGGTAGGGCTCCGGCTCGACCACGGCTCCGGCGGGCGGGCGCGTGGTGAGGACCGTGACCTGAGCCCCCGCCTCGGTCAGCCCACGGGCCAGGGCCCGCAGCCGGAAGGACGCGGCGGCCGGCTCGGGCGCGAAGATGCGGCTGACGATGACGATGCGGCGGGGAGTCACGGGACCACCTGTTCGGGGCTGCTCGACGGGAGGGGACGGGGGCCGGGCACGACGTCGACGGGCGCGGGCGGTTCAACTGTACTGGTCCGGCCCGCCCGGTCCCGGGCGGGCGCGCCCCGGGCGGCGACGGACCGGGCGGGCGGGCCCGCTACCGGACGGTGCGGCTCGTCCAGGCGAGCACGCCCGGACGGAAGAGCAGGACGAGGACGAGGACGGCCGGCGCGGCCGTCGCGAGCCCTGGCCCCCACTGCCCCGACCGGAGCAGGGGGTAGGCGAGCACCAGGAGGAAGAGCTGGACCACGAGCGCGGCCGCGCGGGGCCACCGGAAGCCGCGCCAGAGGCCCCGGCCCACGCGCAGCAGCCACAGGGCGCCCCCGAGGAACACCGCCGTGAGGAAGACCGTGCCGCCCGCGGTCAGGGGCTCCCCGAACAGGAGGGTCCAGACCAGGCGCAGCGCGGCGCCCGCGAGGACCAGGGCCTCGAGCAGCACCACGCCGGTCAGGACGACGACCTCGCCCGGCCGGGCACCCTGGGAGGGGACGGTCATGGAGTTCTCCTTCCGGCGGTGCGGCGGGCGCGGGCTGCGGCGCTCCCCGCCACCCTAGTCCGCCGGCCGCCGGGGCGGGCCGCCGCCGGGATCCCGGAGCCGTCCGCGCCGGGCGTCCTGTGAGCAACGACTCACCGAACGGGGTGTGACGCGGCCCCCAAACCCTTGTCCACACCCCTCCGGCGTGGGAAAGTGGACGACAGTTCTTCACAAGGCCCGTGCGAATGGGCCTTTTCTCTTGTCCCGGACGCCGCTGCCGCAGGATCCCTCTGCCCTGCGCCGCCGGGACCCGCCCTTGAAAGGAGCGATCGCTGACCATGGATTGGCGTAGCCGCGCAGCATGCCTGGAGAAGGATCCCGAGCTGTTCTTCCCCGTGGGCAACACCGGACCTGCTCTTCTGCAGATCGAGGAGGCCAAGGCCGTGTGCCGCAGCTGCCCGGTGATGGACACCTGCCTCCAGTGGGCCCTCGAGTCCGGCCAGGACGCGGGCGTCTGGGGCGGGATGAGCGAGGACGAGCGCCGCGCCCTCAAGCGCCGCGCCGCCCGCGCCCGCCGCGCCTCCTGAGCGCTCCGCTCGCGCCGAGGACCGGGAACCCTGCGGGGTCCCGGTCCTTGCCGCTTCCCGGGCCGCCCCCGGATCAGTCGTCGAGCCGGGCGCACACGGTCACCTCGGTGCCCCCGCCCTGCCGCGGCACCCAGCGGATCCAGCCCCCGAGCTCGCCCGCCACGAGGGTGCGCACGATCTGCATCCCCAGCCCCTCGCCGCTGCCCGCCCTGCGGAAGGCACCGGCCCCGGACTCCTCGATGACCACGTCGCCCATCCCGGCGCCGTCGTCGCTCACCACGACCTCGAGCAGCTGACCGGCACCGTCCTCGTCCTGCACGCGGGACGCCTCCAGGGTCACCGTGCCGGTCCGGCCGGCGAGGCCGTGCTCGACGGCGTTCGTGACGAGTTCGTTGATCACGAGCGCCAGCGGGGTGGCCAGACGGGTCGGCAGCTCGCCGAACTCGCCGATCATCCGGGTGTGCACCGTCTGCTCGGGGGCCGCCACCTCCGCCGCGAGCCGGAACTGCCGGGCGATGAGCTCGTCGAAGTCCACGTTCTGCGTGAATCCCTGGGAGAGCGTCTCGTGCACCATCGCGATGGTCGCGACACGGCGCATGGCCTGCTCGAGACCGTGCCGCGCCTCGTCCGTCGTCATCCGCCGGGCCTGCAGGCGCAGCAGCGCCGAGACCGTCTGCAGGTTGTTCTTGACGCGGTGGTGGATCTCCCGGACGGTCGCGTCCTTCGACACGAGCTCCAGGTCCCGGCGGCGCAGCTCCGTGACGTCCCGGCAGAGCAGCACGGCGCCGAGCCGGCCGGAGCGGTCCCGCAGCGGGACCGAGCGGAAGTTGACGCTCACACGCGTGCCCTCCACCTCGGTGCGCCACGCCGTCCGCCCGCTGAGCACGGGGGCGAGGGTCTCGTCCGCGTCCGCCCCCGGCCCCAGCACGGGGGTCACGAGGTCCATGAGCCGCTCCCCGAGCAGCTCGCCGTCGATCCCCAGCCGGCGCAGCGCCGACTCCGCGTTGGGCGAGACGTAGGTCACGCGGTCCTCGGCGTCGAGCCGGATCGCCCCGTCCCCGACGCGGGGCGCGCCCCGGCGCGACCCCGTCGGGGCGGAGAAGTCCGGCCAGAGGCCCCCGTTGGCCATCCGCAGCAGCGCGTCGGCGGTCTCGCGGTACACGACCTCCTGCCGCGAGGCCACGTGCCCCAGTGCCCGCCCTGCGTGCAGGGTCAGCAGGGCGAGCGTCCGCCCCTTGCGCACGAGCGGCACCACCTTGACCGGGTCCGAGGAGCGGGCCCCCTCCCCCGGGGGGCGCACCCGCTCGACCCGCCGGCCGACCCAGGCGGCCCGCAGGGGCCCGCTCAGCTCCTCGGGCAGCAGCTCGCCGACCATGTCCTTGTGGAAGACCGTGGGCCCCGTCGCGGGGCGCACGTGGGCGAGCACCCGGAACGGGCTGCCGGGGGCCGGCATGCCGCGGCCGTTGCCGCTGCCCGCGGCCGGGATGTAGTCGGCGGGGAAGCTGAGGATCAGGTCGCCGAAGGCGAGGTCGGAGATGAGCTGCCAGTCCCCCACGAGCAGGTGCAGCCACTCGTAGTCCCCGGGCCCGAAGTCCTGGGTGTCCCTGAGCGGTTCCGTGAACGCCACATCGCCTCCGGTGGTCGCTGGTGGGGAGGGCCCGGACGGCGCCCCCCGTGATCAGCGCCGCAACCAGGCCCCGATCCTGCCGCCCAGCCTAGTACCGTGCACGAGCGGGTCCCCCTCCGCCTCCGCCTCCCCGGCGTCGGCGAGCACCCTGCCGGCCAGTGTCCGGAACGCGGCGCGCCCTGCCGACCCCGCCGCGGTCTCCGCCAGGACGGCCCCCGCCAGCAGCGCCTCGTCGAAGGTCTCCGGGTCCCACGGCACGAACAGCTCGACCGCCGGGCCGGCACCGAAGCGCGCCCAGGCCTCGCGGATCCCCAGCTCCGGGGAGCGTCCGGCCGCCGAGCGGCGCAGCTTGTTGACGACGACGACGAGCCGGGCGCCGGGCGCGGCCGCGGCGACGTCCGGCAGACCCTTGACCAGCCGCGGCACGCCGATGGTGTCCGCGGCGCCCACGGCCACCACCACGTCCGCGCGCTCCAGGACCGTGAGGGCCGCGGCGTGCCGGCGAGGAGCCATGGTGTCGACGGTGAGCTCCTCGTCGGCCTCCAGCGCGAAGCCGCAGTCCACGACCGTGGTGCCGAACTCCTGCACCGAGCGCTCGAGCACGGCCGCGACGGCGCTGGAGCGCAGCTCCGGCCAGCGGTCCTGACGGGTCAGGCCCGTGAGCACCCGGACGGTGCGCCCCGCGACGGCCACGTCGGCCGCCGTCCGGCGCAGGGCCGCGCCGTCGAGCCGGCCCTGGTCGGCCAGGCGGCACGCCTGGGCCAGACCCGCCGCCTCGTCGAGCATGCCGAGGGCCGCGGCCACCGACGGGCCGTAGGTGTCCGCGTCGAGGAGGGCGGTGTCCTGCCCGAGGAGGGCGATCTCGGCGGCGAGGTTGACGGCCACCGTGGTCCGGCCCGGCGCTCCCGTGGGACCCCACACCGCCACGATCCGCCCGGCGCCCCGGGG
Organism: uncultured Kocuria sp.; assembly: GCF_947500125.1. Lineage (GTDB taxonomy): Bacteria > Actinomycetota > Actinomycetes > Actinomycetales > Micrococcaceae > Kocuria. Next base: position 66,987 of record NZ_CANMRA010000003.1, read on the forward strand.
GCCGGACGGCTCCGCGCCGCCGAGGTCCTCCAGGCCCCCGGGGTCCGCGCCGGCCGCGGCGTCCGCGCGGCCCGCCGCGACGACGTCGGCGTAGCCCACGGTGGTCGGTGCGCCCGCCGCGGCGGCGACAGCCTCCTCGACGAGGCGGGCGGCGTCCTCGGGGGTAGCGTGCTCCGGGACGACCACGGCGCCCAGGCCGGCGAGGCGGCGGTGGTCGTGGCCCTCCAGGACCAGCAGCGCCGCGCCACCGAGCCGGATCTGCTCCAGCAGGCTCGCGGTGAGGTCCTCGGCGCCCTCCGCGACGAGGGCGGCCCGGCCGAGTCCGGCACGGGCCGCGGCCAGCAGCTCCGTGAGGTCGAGGCAGCGGCGCACCACCGTGACCGGCCCGGGCAGCCGTTCGATCCCGTCGACGAGTGGCCAGGTCGAGACCCCGAGGGCCATGACCGGCAGCACCATCACCGGCCGCCCGCGGGGTTCCACACGAGCGTGACACGGGCGTCGTTGCCGAGCGCGTCCACGAGCTCCTCCATCGGGTCCTCCTCGACCAGCACGTGCACCACGGTGCCGCGGCCGGCGCCGAGGGCGGTCTCCTCCGCCTGCACCCCGGCGATCTCGGCCGCGGGAAGCAGCAGGCGCGCCGGCTCGTGGCCTCGGCCCGAGGGCTTCTGCGCGGCGACCCAGACGTCCACGCGCGAGCCGGCCCCGGCGTCCTGGGGCAGCGGGTGGTCCACGGGGACGGCCACCGGCTTGCGGTCCAGCCGGTCCGCGGTGCCCAGGGCGTTCCCCGGCAGCAGCTGGCCCGCCGGGATCCGCTGCGTGGCGACCGTGCCCGGCCCGGGCGCGGCGTCGGCCGGGACGTACAGGTCCGCGGCGTCCTGCAGCCGGACGTCGACGGCCACGACGTCCTCCGCGGTCACCTCCTGGCCGACCTCGAGGTCCCGGGCCGCCGCCAGGTAGGGGTCCGTCCGGTTCGTGGCGGAGACCACGGCGGTCACCCCGGCGACGGAGAGCAGCACGAGCAGCAGCCCGGTCAGTAGCCGGGGGTCCCGCCAGGTCGGTCTCCGGAACCGGACCGACGGGGCGTCCGTGCCCCTGACCGTGCCGCTCATCGGCGACCGCCTCTCTCGATGCTCGGCGCGGCCGTGGGGACCGCGCTCGTCGACCACATTGTGCCCGCGGGCGTGGTGCCGCGGGAACGGGTCGGTGCACAACTGGGGACAGGGTCGTGTCCGGGCCACCCCGCGCGCCGTGCCGGGGTGGTGACGGCGCCGCATGTGGACGGGGGGCCGCTCCGTCCGTTCGGTGGCAGACTGGAACGGGAGAGCAACCACGAGCAAGGAGGCGGAGGATGGCGCAGCAGCGCTTCCTGACCTTGGCGGACGTCGCCGAGATCCTCAACATCTCGGCGACGCAGGCGAGGGCTCTCGTGCGCAGCGGGGAGCTGCCCGCCATCCAGGTGGGCGGACGCGGCCAGTGGCGTGTCGAGACCGCCAAGCTGGAGGAGTACATCGCCCGGGGGTACGAACGGACCGCGGAGGCGGTGCGCTCGGGCGCACTGGACTGATCCACCGGGTCGACCCCGGCGGCCGCTTCACCCCGCCGCGAGCGAGGTCACGCAGACCAGCGCCGGGAACGGCACGGCGCGCAGTGCGGTCACGCTGCTCCGCCTCCGGTAGTCGTCGTCGGGGTGCAGGGCCAGGTCGAAGAAGTCCGCGCCCACCTGGTCGACCGTCCCGTCGAGCTCGCCGAGCGGTCCGCCGCCGGCGAGCCGGATCCGCACCCCGGCCCTGGCCCGGGCGAGGGCGCGCAGCGCGTGCCCCAGGCCGAGCCGCAGCGCCACCGGGTCGTCGCCGGACGCCCACCCCCGGCCGAGGGACTCCCACCACAGGACGGCCCCCAGCGGCACCAGGTGCTCGGTCCCCCGGTCCTCGAGGGCGACCCAGCCGGACCCCACCGTGCGCACCCGGCCCTCGACCGGCACGGACCCCGCGAGCAGGGCCCGCACGGGTTCGCCCTGCCGCCGGCGCAGCCGGTCCGCCAGGCGCACCCGGGAGTACTCCGCACGGGCCTGCTCCGCGGCCTCCTCCTCCAGGCCCAGCTGGTGCACCGAGGCCAGCTGGGCCTCCATGTCCGCGAACAGCTGCTCCCAGCGCACTGCAGGGCCTCCCCTTCCGCCGCCCGGACCGTCCGGTCGCGCAGGGCCTCAACGTAGGCGTCCGTCCCGGGCCGGTCAAGGAACGTCATGTCCACCGCGGCCCGCGGCACCCTTTACACCGGCTGCCAGCGAGTGCTAACAATGTCAAAACGCGTCAAACAACATCAAAAACAGTCAAATGAGATCCAACTCCATGGGGTGGGGACGAGATGGACGGCACGGCACGACCCGCACGCACCGCTGCTGCTCCGCTGTGGTCGGTGCTCCTGGTTCCCGCCCTGGGTCTGACCACCGCGGTCTGTGGCGCCGTCCTGACCGGCCCCGACGTCGGCCGTCCCGCCGGAGGCTCGGACACCGGGGCGCTGATCGGACTGGTGGCGGCCGCGGTCGGCTGCGCACTGGTCGTGGCCTGGACCCTGGCCGCCGCCCTCGCGGTGCTCGCGGTGCTGGCCGATCGCCGCCGCTGGCAGCGCCTGGCCGGGCTCTGCCGGAGGTGCTCCCCCGCCCTGCTGCGCCGCGCGGCGGCCACGGCCCTGGGTCTGCAGCTCCTCGCCGCCCCGGGGGCGATCGCCGACGACACGCCCTCCCCGTTCTGGGACACCGGGGCAGCGGCGCAGGAGGCCCCTGCCCCGGATCCTCGGGCCCCGGAGCAGCCCTCGGGGTCCGGGGCGTCCGGGACGGGCGCCGACCACGACCCCCGCCGCGAACCCGGCCTCGAACCCGGCCTCGACCCGGGCGTCGGGCCCGGCCCGGGACTCGGCGGGGAACCCTCCCCCGTTCCTCCGGCGGCGCCGGCTCCCTGCGGCCCGCGGGCCCCGGCGCCGGCGGTGGAGCGCACCGTGGACGGCGCCGTCACGGTCGTGCGCGGGGACACCCTGTGGTCCCTGGCGGCCGCCAGTCTGGGGCCGGAGGCCTCCGAGGAGCAGATCGCCCGCGCGTGGCCCCACTGGTACGAGCTGAACCGGCACGTGCTCGTGGACGGGCCGCACCGGCTCCTGCCGGGCCAGCGGCTCCTGGTGCCAGGCGCCGGAGGTCCCTGACCTGCCCGCGCCCCGGCTCGGCAGCACCCGAACACCGACCCACCGCAGCACCGTTCCCAGGAGGCCCGTCATGAACGCACCCGCCGCCGGTTCCGACCCGGTCGCCCGTCCGGTCGCGCCCGCACCCGGACGCCCGGCAGCAGGCCCACCGGCCCGCCGGTCCCGTCCGGCGCCGCCCACGGCCCCGGGCGGGTACACGTGGGGCGCCACGCGCGTGCTGGGCCACGACGCCGCGGACGAGCTGGGCCGAGTGACGGCGCTGGCCCGGTCCATCGGCCAGGCGGCCGTGGAGGTGCTGGGCGGGAGCCGGCCGGCGGCGCAGCTGAGCCGCTGGAGCACCCCGGAGATCGTGGAGCGCTTCCAGCAGCGCGCCGAGATGCTCCGGCTGCTGCAGGAGCAGTTCGAGGGCAAGGCCGCGCTGCAGGAGCTGCACCGCAATCCCCACGTGCGCAGGTGCCGGGTCTGCCGGGTGGACCGCGGCGTCTACGAGGTGGCCCTCGTGGTGGTCGAGCCGCGGCGCAGCCGGGCCGTGGCCATGCGCCTGGAGCGCCTGGGCCGGGGCTGGAGCGTCACCGAGCTCGAGGTCGGCTGACTCGAGGTCGGCGGGTCCACCGCCGCCCGTCCCGGCCCGTTCAGCCCTCGGAGGACTCGGCGCTCGCGGCCCGGGCGCGGGCCCGGCGCCCGGCCCGGTTCGGGGACGCGTCCGCGGCGTCCACCTCGTCCGCCTCGTCCGCGCCGCCGCCCGCCCCGACCGGCTCCGTGCGGGTCTGCGTCCCACCGGTCTCCGCGGGCGCGGTGTACTGCAGGAAGCTGGGCTGGCGCGGGATCTGCAGGTCGACGGGGCCGCCGTCGGCGCCCACGCGCTGGCGGCGGATCTCCATCCGGTACAGGGTCGAGACCGTCTCCTCGCGGATCGCCCCCATCATCTCCTGGAACATCGCGTAGCCCTCGCGCTGGTACTCCACGAGGGGGTCGCGCTGGGCCATGGCGCGCAGGCCGATGCCCTCCTTGAGGTAGTCCATCTCGTAGAGGTGCTCGGGCCACTTGCGCCCGATGACCGACAGCAGCACGCGCCGCTCCAGGTTGCGCATCGCCTCCGCGCCGACCTCCTCCTCCCGCTGGTCGTAGACGAGGCGCGCGTCGGAGAGGATCTGCTCGCGCAGGAACTCCGCCGTGAGCCGGGTGCGGCCCCCGGCCTCCTCCACGACCTCGTCGACCGTGAGGGTCACGGGGTAGATCGTGCGCAGGGACTCCCACAGGCCGTCGAGGTCCCAGTCCTCGGGATGGCCGACCGCCGTGCGGTCCTCGACGGTGGACGAGACGACCTCGTCGACGAACTGGGCGATCTGCTCCTTGAGGTCGTCGCCCTCGAGGACCCGGCGGCGGTCGCGGTACACCGCCTCGCGCTGACGGTTGAGGACGTCGTCGTACTTGAGGACGTTCTTGCGCTGCTCGGCGTTGCGTCCCTCGACCTGGCTCTGCGCCGAGGCGATGGCGCGGGAGACGATCTTGTGCTCCAGGGCGGTGTCGTCCGGTGCTCCCGCCATGAGCCGCTGCGCCGCACCGGCGTTGAACAGCCGCATGAGGTCGTCCGCGAGGGAGAGGTAGAAGCGGGACTCGCCCGGGTCCCCCTGGCGCCCGGAGCGTCCGCGCAGCTGGTTGTCGATGCGCCGCGACTCGTGGCGTTCGGTGCCCAGGACGTAGAGACCGCCGACGGCGACCACCTCCTGGTGCTCGGCCCTCGTCTCCTCCTCGCACGCGGCCGCCACCTCTGGCCACACCCGTTCGTACTCCTCCGCGTCCCGCTGCGGGTCCAGCCCCTTCTCCCGCATCCGGTCCACGGCGTTGAACTCGGCGTTGCCGCCGAGCATGATGTCGGTGCCGCGGCCGGCCATGTTGGTGGCCACGGTCACCGCGCCCCTGCGGCCGGCCTGCGCGACGATCGCGGCCTCCCGGGCGTGGTTCTTCGCGTTGAGCACCTCGTGGCGGACGCCGCGCTGGGCGAGCAGCTTCGAGAGGTACTCGCTCTTCTCGACCGACACGGTGCCCACCAGGACGGGCTGGCCCTTCGCGTGCCGCTCCTCGATGTCCTTGACCACCGCGGCGAACTTCGCGACCTCGTTCTTGTAGACGAGGTCGGGACGGTCGATGCGGGCGAGGGGACGGTGCGTCTCGATGGACACGACGCCCAGCCCGTAGGTGTTCATGAACTCGGCGGCCTCGGTCTCGGCGGTTCCCGTCATGCCGGAGAGCTTCTCGTAGAGACGGAAGTAGTTCTGCAGGGTGACCGTGGCGAGCGTCTGGTTCTCCGCCTTGATCTCGACGCCCTCCTTCGCCTCGATGGCCTGGTGCATGCCCTCGTTGTAGCGCCGGCCGGCGAGGATGCGGCCGGTGTGCTCGTCGACGATCATCACCTCGCCCTTGAGCACCACGTAGTCCTTGTTGGCGCGGAAGAGCTCCTTGGCCTTGATGGCGTTGTTCAGGAAGCCGATGAGCGGCGTGTTCTGGGCCTCGTAGAGGTTGTCGATCCCGAGCCAGTCCTCGACCTTCTCGATCCCGGACTCGAGCACGCCCACGGTGCGCTTCTTCTCGTCCACCTCGTAGTCGGTGCCGGCGTCGAGGCGCTGCACGAGACGGCCGAACTCGGTGTACCACCGGTTGGCCTCCCCGGAGGCCGGCCCGGAGATGATGAGCGGGGTGCGGGCCTCGTCGATCAGGATGGAGTCCACCTCGTCGACGATCGCGAAGTTGTGGCCCCGCTGCACGAGCTCGTCGGGGCTCCACGCCATGTTGTCGCGGAGGTAGTCGAAGCCGAACTCGTTGTTCGTGCCGTACGTGATGTCGGCGACGTACTGCTGGCGGCGGGTCGCCGGGTCCTGGTTGGCCAGCACCACGCCGGTCTCCATGCCCAGGAACCGGTAGACGCGCCCCATGAGGTTGGCCTGGTACTCGGCCAGGTAGTCGTTCACGGTGACGACGTGGACGCCCTTGCCGGAGAGGGCGTTGAGATAGGCGGGAGCCGTGGCGACGAGGGTCTTGCCCTCACCGGTCTTCATCTCGGCGATGTTCCCGAGGTGCAGGGCGGCGCCGCCCATGAGCTGGACGTCGTAGTGGCGCTGGCCCAGGGTGCGGGACGCGGCCTCCCGGACCACGGCGAAGGCCTCGGGCAGCAGCCGGTCCAGCGACTCGCCGTCGGCCACGCGGGCGCGGAAGGCGTCCGTCTCGGCGCGCAGCTCCGCGTCGCTGAGCTCCCCGAAGCTGTCCTCGAGGCTGTTGATGGCGGTCGTGTAGGACCGCAGCCTCGTCAGGACCTTCTTGTCTCCGGTCCTGAGGACTTTCTCCAGGAATGACGCCACGTGCACACGCTCCTCGTGTTCGACTGCCGTGCTGGGACTGATGGGGGGGGTGTCCGGCACCCGCTCCAGTCTACGGGAGCCGGTCCCGGTCCTCGGGCACGGACGAGCCCGGCGGCCGCAACCACCGGGCTCTTCCGGGGCGGGACCCGGCCGGCACCCAGCCGGACCGCCCCGCCGTCATGGGGGCGCGATCAGCGGGCGGGCTCGGGCTGGTACGCCCGGACGCTCTCCTCGGACTCCTCGCCGTTGTCGCTGAGGCTGATGACGCCGTAGCTCCAGCCCTTGCGGCGGTAGACCGCGGAGGGCTCCCCGGTCTCCTTGTCGACGAAAAGGTAGAAGTCGTGGCCGACGAGCTCCATGTGGTCGACGGCCTCGTCGACGCTCAGCTCGGAGGCCGGGAACCGCTTGCGCCGGATCTCGACGGGGGTGACGGCGTCGGTGAGGCTCACGCTCTGGTCGAACGCCTCCTGCTCGGCGGTCGCGAGCTCCGCGGCGGTGGCGTAGATGGGTCCGGAACTCGGGACCACGGGCAGGGTGCCGGTGGCCTCGTGAACGGCCGTGGGACGGTGGGCGCCGCGGTGCACCTTGCGGCGGTCGCGCGCCCGGCGCAGGCGCTCGAGAAGCTTGCTGTAAGCCTCGTCGAAGGCGGCGAACTTGTCGTCGCCGCGCGCCTCGGCCCGCAGGACGGGGCCGCGGCCGGAGACCGTGATCTCCACGCCCATGCCCTGGTGGCCGGGCAGCGCGTGGTCCTTCGTGACCTTGACATCAATGCGCTGGACCTTCTCGCCCAGCTCCTCGAACTTGACGACCTTCTCGGCGGCGTACTCCTTGAACCGCTCCGGTACGGCGACGTTGCGTCCCATGACGTTCAGTTCCATGATGCCCTCCAAATCTCGGGGGTGACGTGGGCGGATGGGGCCGCCCACCCGGGAGGATTGTTGCGTCCCGTGACTCAACGTTAGTTGAATCACCTCGGATATTCACCAGGCCGCGGCGGGGCCGGGACCGAATCAGCGGTGAGCGCAACCGCCGGGGGCCGCACCGCCGCGAGCACCACCGCACCGACCACCTCGGCCCCTCCGGCCCGCAGCGCACGGGCGGCCTCCCCGAGGGTCGCGCCCGTGGTCAGGACGTCGTCGACGACGACGCACCGGGCGCCCGGCGCCGCGGCGCACCGCATGGACCCGGTGGGCCGGGCCCGCCGGCCCGCGGTGCCCAGCCGCTTCTGCGCCGGCCCGGGCAGCAGGGTGCCGCTCCCGCGGTGCCGCAGTCCGCGGCTCACGACCGTGCCCGCGGGGAGCACGCCGCGGCGCGCGCAGTCCTCCAGCAGCAGCCGCACGGGGTCGAACCAGCGGCGCCGCAGGGCCGCCGGGCTGGTCGGCACCGGGACGAGCAGCACGGGCCCGGGCGGCCAGTCCCGTGCGGCGCGGTGCAGGGCCGTGGCCAGGCAGGCGGCGAGCACGGGGACCAGATCGGTGCGGCCGGTGTTCTTGAGCGCGAGCAGGCACGTGGCGAGTCCGTGGGCGTAGCGCCCGGCGGCGACGACCGGCAGCGTCGGCTCCAGCAGCGGCGCGGCCGAGGACGCCTCGAAGGGACGGGCGCAGGACCGGCGCAGCACCATGCGGCAGGCACGGCACACGGCGGCCCCCGGGGCACGGCACACGGCGCACTCCACGGGCAGGAGCACCTCGGCGGCCTCGGCCAGACGGTCGAGGACCCGTGCGGCGGCCCGGTCGAGGGCGCGGGCGGAGGGCGGGGTCGCGGGCATGCGCCCATCCTGGTCCGTGCCCGCCGCCCCGGACCGGGTGGCGTCCCCCGTCCGCACTGCCGGGGCTGTGGACCACGGACGGGCGGCGGTCCTCAGCCGGCGAAGGCCGTGTCCAGCACGTCCTCGCTCTGCGGTGCCCAGGCGTTGCCCGTCAGCATGTGCAGGGTGCCGCCGGCCACGGCGTAGACGGAGGACGTGCCGTTGCCGCCGCTGAGCCCGGTGAGGCCGACGAGACCGGGCAGTTCCCGGAACCGCCCGGACACGTCGTAGATGCGGGGTCGGACGGACCCGGTGCCGTCGAGCGGGGCCGCGACGAACTCCCGGTCGCTGAGCCACAGTGCCGCGTCCACGTCGACGTCGGCGGCCACCCGGTACGGCTCGTTGAGCCGGCGCGGGGTCCCGTCGGGCCCGCGGACCACGCCGGCCAGCCAGATCTGGGAGACCCCGTCGTCCTCGGTGACGACGAGCGCGCGCGTACCCCCGCGCGAGATCCGCAGGGAGGTCACGGTCCGCGCCGATAGCCACGAGGCCTCGACGCGCAGCGGGTCGCCGGCGCTCGGGCCGGTGCGCACGGCCCGGACGGTCCCGGCGGAGTCCCCGGTCCACACCCACCCGTGCTCGTCGAAGCTCGGGCGGGTCAGGCCGGTCCCGCTGAAGCGCTCCACGGGCGCCCCGTCCCGGGTCACGGTCACCAGGGAGCCCGTGCCCGTGTCCACGAACGCGAAGTGCTCGGCCGCGGCGTCCATCGCGGGGCTGGACGGGTGGTGGCCGTCCAGCGGGGGGATCCCGGCCACGATCTCGGTCTGGCCGCCCTGGTAGAACACGAGCTCGCCGTCGTGCAGCCCCACCTGCCGGGACGGGACGGTGACGTCCTGGACCGGCGCGGTGTCCGTCCACCCCGCGCCCAGCTCCACGGGCGCCCCGTCGACGAGCAGCTCCACGTCGTTCACCGCGGTGAGCGACCTGAGGCTCAGCGAGAGCTGGTCGTGCATCCGGCGGTTGATCTCGATGTTCGCAGGGTCGAAGTCGGGCACGCTGAGCTCCACGGTGGCGGTGCCCTCCCGCACGGGCACCGCCGAGCGCGCCAGCGTGGTCCCCGGCGGGAACGCCGAGGTCACGGCTCCCCGCAGGTAGGGCGCGGGGCCGCCGAGCAGGGCGCGCACGATCGACGTGGACACGGGCACCCGGTCCGGGAACCACCGGGGGTCGACCACCACGTTGGACAGGTCCTCGTCCGCGAAGTACAGGTGGTGGGGCTCGAAGATGTCCTCGAAGTCGGGCCGGGTGAGCGCCGTCGCGTCCGGGGCGTCGGAGATCCGCCACTGGCCGTCCACCTGGACCACGTCGAAGTCGAGCACCTCCGTGGCCCCCGCCGGCTTGCGCTCGATCACGCCGGAGCCGTCCACCACGCTCTCCACCTCGAGGTTCACGCGGTACTCGTTGTCCTCGAGCCGGGGCACGGGCGAGGCGTCGCCGCGGTGCACGATGGTGCGCGCGTCGGGGTGCCAGGTGCCGGCGAGCTCCGGGGTGAGGTACTCGCGGGCCACGGAGTAGTCGTCGGCCACGCCGGTCCCGGCCGCGAGGAAGCCGCGCACGACCTGCTCCGGCGTCGCCCCGTCCCGGGGGCCGGCCGGTGCGACGTCGTAGGTGGGCTGGGCCGCGGTCCGGGTGGGCTCGGCGTGCCGGTGCACGGGTCCCGTCCGGGGAATGGCTCCGCAGCCGCCGATCGCCACGGCCGCGGCCAGAGCCAGTACGGCCGTGCGGGTCAGCCGCCGGGTCCTGCTCATGGCCGGTCCTCCTCCACGTCGGTCGGCTGCGCCGCCCCGGCGGGGGGCGCCTGCTCCGGCGGGGCCGCGGACGCCAGGGCCAGGGACCCCGTCCTCGTCACGGCAGCCGTCTCGGGGTACGCGTCGGCGTCGGGGGGCAGCCCGAGCGGGCTCTCGTCGTCGGGCGCGAGCCGCCGTCCGCGGGTCCGGGGCAGGGTGAGCCGGAAGCACGCGCCCTCCCCCGGTTCGCCCCACACGTCGAGCCGGCCTCCGTGCAGCCGCGTGTCCTCGGTGGCGATCGCGAGGCCGAGCCCCGTCCCGCCGGTGGTGCGGGCGCGGGCCGGGTCCGCGCGCCAGAAGCGGTTGAACGCCTTGGCCGCCTCCTCCTCGGTCATCCCGATGCCGTGGTCGCGCACGGCCACGGCCGCGGCCACGTCGGAGGCCCCGACGACGACGTCGACGGGCCGGCCCTCGCCGTGCTCGAGGGCGTTGACCACGAGGTTGCGCAGGATCCGCTCGATCCGTCGCTGGTCCCCCTGCACGGTGCAACGGGACAGCTCCGAGCGCACCCGCACCGTGGAGCCGGAGGAGACGGCGAGCGGGGCGGCGGCCTCCACGACGTCGTGCACCACCGAGAACAGCTCGACGTTGGCCACCTCGAGGCGCGCGGCGCCCGCGTCGAAGCGGGAGATCTCCAGCAGGTCGGCCAGCAGGGAGTCGAAGCGGTCCACCTGGTGGTAGAGCAGCTCGGCGGAGCGGCGGTTGACGGGGTCGAAGTCCTCGCGGGCGTTGAAGAGCACCTCGGCCGCCATCCGCACCGTGGTCAGCGGGGTGCGCAGCTCGTGGGAGACGTCGGAGACGAAGGTCTGCTGCATCGAGGACAGCTGCTCGAGCTGCGTGATCTGATCCTGCAGGCTGTCCGCCATCCGGTTGAAGGACCGGGCGAGGCGGGCGACCTCGTGCGAGCCGCTGACGGGCATCCGCACGCCCAGGTCGCCGTCGGCGAGCTGCTCGGCCACGCGGGCGGTGCTGGACACGGGACGGACGACCTCGCGGGTGACGTACCAGACGATCGCGCCCACGAGCAGGAGCAGGACGACCACCGACAGCAGCAGCACCGCGTGCATCGCGTCGAGGGTGCGCTGCGGCTCGGAGAAGTCGTAGACGAGGTAGAGCCCGTAGCGGCTGTTCTGGTAGAGGTCCACCACCGTGCCCACGACGATGACGGGGGCCTCCTCCCCGTTCTCCGTCATCCGGACCGAGGCGGGCTGCCAGAACACGCCGTCCTGCTCCGCGAGGCGTTCCTGCAGCTCCGGGGGCACGGTGCTCGAGGTCATCCACGGGCTCTGGCTCTGCGCCGGGATGAGGGTCTGCCCGCTGGTGAAGTCCATCGGGAGCAGGATCCAGCGCTCCGTCTCCGCGCCGTCCACCGAGAGCGAGCCGAGGGTCGAGGCGACGAGCGCCTGCAGCTCGTCGCGGTCGGAGGCGTCCGAGGCGTCGAAGCTGTCCTGCACCTGCTCGAAGTCCGCGGTGGCCGAGGCGAGGACCTGGTCCAGCCGTTCGGTGAACAGCCGGTCCGCGATCTGGTGCGACAGGAAGCTGCCCGTGACGAAGAAGGCCAGCGCGGTCAGGGACAGGGACACGGCGATGGCCCGGAACTGCAGGGACTGCCGCCAGCGGCGGGCCAGGAGGAGCCGGCCCAGCCGCAGCCGTCGGGTCGCGGCCCCGGCCGGCCCACGGCGCCGGGGGGAGGCGGCGGCGTCCGGCGGGGTCATCGGGCGGACGTGCCCGCCTTGTAGCCGACGCCGCGCACGGTGACCACGATCTCGGGGCTCTCCGGGTCCCGCTCGATCTTGGAGCGCAGCCGCTGCACGTGGACGTTGACGAGCCGCGTGTCGGCGGCGTGCTGGTAGCCCCAGACGTCGCGGAGCAGCATCTCCCGCGAGAACACCTGGTGCGGTGCGCGCGCCAGGGCGGTGAGCAGGTCGAACTCGAGGGGGGTGAGGCCGATCTCGTGGTCCCCCCGGTGCACGCTGTGCCCGCTCACGTCGATGGTCAGGTCGCCGATCCGCAGCTCCTGCGAGTTGGCGCGCTCGACGGGGCGCAGGCGGGCCTTGACCCGGGCCACGAGCTCGGCGGGCTTGAACGGCTTGGGCACGTAGTCGTCGGCCCCGGCCTCCAGTCCCCGGACCACGTCGACGGTGTCCGACTTCGCGGTGAGCATGACGACGGGGACGTCGGAGATCGTGCGGATCTCGCGGCAGACCTGGATGCCGTCCTTGCCCGGGAGCATGAGGTCGAGCAGCAGCAGGTCCGGGCGCACGGCCCGGAAGGTGTCCACGGCGGTGGCACCGTCGTAGCAGAAGACGGGCTCGAAGCCCTCCGCGGTCAGGACGATCCCGATCATCTCCGACAGGGCGGCGTCGTCGTCGACGACCAGTATTCGCGCGTTCATCGCCTCTCCGGTGGTGTGGGGCGGACCCGCAGTGGGCGGGGACCGCCGTGGCCCGGGGCGTCCGGGGCGTGGTGGTGGACCGGGGTCCACCTGCATTGTGGCCGATCGCGGCCCGCCCCGCACCTCGGCGCGGAGTGTGTCGGTCCGCCGGGTGGACGGGCTCAGTCCTCGGCGGCGGTCCGGGCCAGCGCCGAGGCGGTCTCGGTGACCCGCGCGAGGACGTCGCGCAGCTCGGCGGGACCCAGGGCGTCGAGCTCCTCGCGCGGTGTGATCCGGACCTGGTCGAGGGCCCCGGCCGGCAGCCCGAGGTCCCGCCACACGGACCACACGTCCGCGGCCAGCGCCCGGGCGCCTGCCGGTCCGGGGGGCACAGGGACAAGGCCCAGCCACAGCTGCAGGCCGTCCTCGACGAGCGCGGCGAGCGGCTCCCACTCGTGCGCCGAACCGGCGGGGGCGGGCACGTGCACCGCGTCCGCTCCGATCTCCCGGGCGAGCCGGGGATCGACCCCGGCGGGCAGCCGCAGGGCGACGGCGGCGGCGCCGGCCTCCCGGCAGGCCTCGACCACGGTGGTCAGCGACCTCCGGGCCTCCGCCGCGGGGACCGCGCGCAGGGTCCGGTAGCCGCTCATCGTGGGCAGGCCTCCCGCGAGCACCCGGGCGAGCTCGGGCTCGTCCAGCTGGACGAGGACGTCCCGCCCGGGCGCCGCGGCGCGCACCGCCCGGACGTGCTCGAGGACGCCGGAGGCCAGGGAGTCGGCGATGTCGCGGCGGGCGCCGTGGTCCTTGAGCGCCCGCTCCCCCGCGTGCAGGTGGAGCCGGGCGGCCAGGCTGAGCGGGCCGAACAACTGGGTCTTGACCGGTGCGTCGTCGGGGCCGCTCTCGGCGCCGATCACGTCGGCCAGCACGTTGACGTCACCGGCCAGCAGCGCCCGTGCGGACCGGGAGTCCTTGCCGGGGACCCCGGACACGCGCAGCCCGTGGGGCTGCCGGTCCGCGTGGAGCTGGTCGAGCACCGCGGCCGTGCGGGCGACGGGGTCGGCGGCCGCACCCCGGGCCGGCAGGACGGGCAGGAAGGAGATGTGGGGCGCCCCGAGCTCGCCCCGCAGCAGGGTCACGGACTCGACGACGTCGGTGCCGGGCATCGCGCCGAGGGCCGTGCCCACGACGCCGGGGACGTCGGGGTCGGCGCGCCGGGGAGCGGCGGGGGCGTGGGGCGTCACGAGGGGTCGTCGTCCTCCCGCCGGTGGTCCTCGGAGAGGGCCACGTGGTGGCGGATGACCTCGCTGATGATGAAGTTCAGGAACTTCTCCGCGAACTCCGGATCGAGCTGCGCGGAGGCCGCGAGCGCCCGGAGACGTCCGATCTGGGCGGACTCCCGGTCGGGGTCGCCGGCGGGCAGGCCGTGGGTGGCCTTGAGGACGCCGACGCGCTGGGTGGCCTTGAACCGCTCGGCGAGCAGGTGCACCAGGGCCGCGTCGATGTTGTCGATGGTGCCGCGGATGGACTGCAGCTCGGCGAGCACGCGGGGGTCGGCCCGGCCCTGCAGCGAGGACGCGTCGGCGTCGAAGTCCTGGTGGGCCCGGACGCCGGCGGAGGCGTGGGGGTGCGGTGCGTTCATGCCGGCCAGTCTATCGGGCGGGATCGGGCCGGGCGGGACCGGGCCGGGCGGCGACGTCGGGGCGGGCCAGCGAGTGGGCGCGGTCCACCGTGGCCTGGCCGAGGACCCGGGTGCCCTGGTAGAGCACGACCGACTGGCCGGGGGCCACGCCGCGCATCGGCTCCTCGAGGCGGACCACGAGTTCGGGCACCGGGTCGCCGCCGGGCCCCTCGACGAGCTCGAGGCGGGCCCGGGCGGGGACCGGGTCCCCGTGCGCCCGGACCTGGGCGAGGACGGGGAACGGGTCCGACGCCGTCCCGGCCGCGGCCCCGGGGCGCAGGAGCGGGCCCGCCTCGGGCACGGGCGCCCCGGCCCAGGAGGGGCGGATCCCGCGCAGCTCGTCGACGGCCAGCATCGCCTGCGGGCCCACGACGACCTCGTTGGTCCTCGGCCGGATCTCCAGGACGAAGCGCGGCTTGCCGTCGGGGGCGGGGGTGCCGATCCGCAGGCCCTTGCGCTGGCCCACGGTGAACGCGTTGGCTCCGGGGTGGGTGCCGACCACGTTCCCGTCGACGTCCTTGATCTCCCCCTCGGTCATCTCGATGCGCTCCGCGAGCCAGCCGCGGGTGTCGCCGTCGGGGATGAAGCAGATGTCGTGGGAGTCGGGCTTGCTCGCCACGGACAGCCCGCGGCGGGCCGCCTCGGCGCGCACCTCGGCCTTGGACGGGGTCTCGGCCAGCGGGAGCAGCACGTGCTCGAGCTGCTGGGCCGTGAGCACGCCGAGGACGTAGGACTGGTCCTTCGCCCAGTCCGCGGCGCGGTGCAGCTCCCGGCGGCCGTCGGGGTCCTCGACCACCTTGGCGTAGTGGCCGGTGCACACCGCGTCGAAGCCCAGGGCGAGGGCCTTCTCGAGCAGGGCGGCGAACTTGATCTTCTCGTTGCAGCGCAGGCACGGGTTGGGGGTGCGCCCGGCCGCGTACTCCGCCACGAAGTCGTCGACGACGTCGGCCTGGAACCGCTCGGAGAAGTCCCACACGTAGTACGGGATGCCGAGGACGTCGGCGGCGCGCCACGCGTCCCGGGAGTCCTCGATCGTGCAGCAGCCCCGGGAGCCGGTGCGCAGGGTGCCGGGCGTGCGCGAGAGCGCGAGGTGGACTCCCGTCACGTCGTGGCCGGCGTCGACGGCGCGGGCCGCCGCCACGGCCGAGTCGACGCCGCCGCTCATGGCTGCCAGTACTCGCACGGTGAGATCGTCTCCAGGGGTGAGGGGTCGGGGGTCGGTGCCGGGGTTCGTGGTCCGTGTCGTCAACGGGGCGCGGCGGGCCGGTATTCCCCGGGCCGGCGGGCGTCCCCCGCGCTCCCCGCCGGCCCGGGCTCAGGCCGGCGCCGCGCCGGAGAGCCCGGCGCGCAGCGCGCGCCGGTGGACCTCCGGCAGGGCGGCGAGGAGGGCGTCGACGTCGGCGGCGGTGCTGGTGCGGCCCAGGCTGAAGCGCTGCGCGCCGCGCGCGGTGGCCTCGTCCAGGCCCATGGCCAGCAGCACGGAGGACGCGCGGGGCACCCCGGCGTGGCACGCCGAGCCGGTGGAGGAGGCGATCCCGGCGCCGTCCAGCAGGAACAGCAGCGAGTCCCCCTCGCAGCCGGGGAAGGTGAAGTGGGCGTTCCCGGGCAGCCGGGCACCCGCGTGCTCCGGGTCCTCCGGGCCGCGCAGGACGGCGTCGGGCACGATCCGGCGCACGCCCTCCACCAGCCGGTCGCGCAGCCCGGCGAGCCGCTCCGCCTCGGCCTCCCGCTCCGCGGCGGCCTCCCGCGCCGCCACGCCGAAACCGGCGAGCGCGGCGGCGTCGAGGGTGCCGGAGCGCACCGTGCGCTCCTGGCCGCCGCCGTGCTGGACGGGCGCCAGCCCCACGGTGCGCCCGGCCACGAGGGCCCCGGCGCCCACGGGACCGCCCAGCTTGTGGGCGGAGACGGCCAGGGTGGTGAGCCCGGGCAGGTGGGCGTCGACGGGCAGGGAGCCGAAGGCCTGCACGGCGTCGCAGTGGAAGGGGACCCCGAACTCCTCCGCGAGCGCGGCGAGCTCCGCGACGGGCTGGACGGTGCCCACCTCGTTGTTCGCCCACATGACGGTCAGCAGCGCGGTGGAGCCGGGGTCCCGGGCCAGTTCCGCCCGGACGGCGGCCGGATCCACCCGGCCGGTCGCGTCGACGGGCAGCCAGACGGGCTCGGCGCCCTCGTGGGCGGCCAGCCACTCCACGGTGTCGGCCACCGCGGCGTGCTCCACGGAGGACGCGAGGATGCGCCGGCGGCGGGGGTCCTGCCCGCGCCGGTGCCGGTACAGGCCCTGGACGGCCAGGTTGTCGGCCTCGGTGCCCCCGGAGGTGAAGACGATCTCGACGGGGTCCGCGCCCAGCGCCGCCGCGACCTCGTCGCGGGCCTGCTCCACGACGGCGCGCGCCGCGCGGCCGGGCCGGTGCAGCGAGGAGGGGTTGCCGCCGCGCGCGAGCTGCTCGGCGACCGCGGCGAGCGCGGAGGGGCGCAGCGGCGCGGTGGCGGCGTGGTCGAGGTAGACGGGCTCGTGCGGCACGCCCGCCAGTCTAGGGGCCCGGCCTGGGCGCGCGCCGGGCGTCCGTAGACTGGCGGTCATGCTCCGCATCCTCTTCCACACCCCCGAGATCCCGGGCAACACCGGCAACGCCATCCGCCTCGCCGCGGTCACCGGGGCCGAGCTGCACCTCGTGGAGCCGCTGGGCTTCGACTTCGGCTCCGCGCACCTGCGCCGGGCCGGCCTCGACTACCACGACCTCGCGGTGCTGACCGTCCACCCGGACCTGGACGCGGCCTGGGCCGCCCTGGCCCCGGAACGGGTCTGGGCGTTCACCACCGACGGCGAGATCTCGCACACGGACGTGGCCTACCGCCCCGGGGACGTGCTGCTGTTCGGACCCGAGTCGGTGGGCCTGCCCGCCGCGGTGAAGGCGGACCCGCACGTCACCGCGCGGGTCCGCATCCCCATGCTGCCGGCCCGCCGGTCGCTGAACCTGGCGAACTCGGCGTCCATCGCCGTCTACGAGGCCTGGCGCCAGCTGGGCTTCGCGGGCGCCGGGAACTGAGCGCCCGCGCAGGGACCGGCCGTCCGGCCGCCGGCTACTGCTCGTCGGCGTCGCCGACCGTGACCTCCACGGTGCGCTCTTCGCCGCCGCGCGAGAACGTCATCGTCCCGGTGCCGCCGGCGGGCAGCTCGCGCACGGCCGCCGTCAGGGAGTTCGCGTCCTGGATGCGGTGGCCGTTGAACTCCGTGATGACGTCGTCCACCTCCAGCCCGGCGTCGTCGGCCGGCGAGCCGGGCACGACCTGCTGCACCGCGGCGCCGTCGGAGAAGGCCTGGCTGCGGCCCTCCGCGCCCGGAGCGGCGCTCACGCTCGTGCCGAGGTAGCCGTGCGTGGCCCGGCCGTCGTCGATGATCTCCTCGGCCACCCGCTTCGCGGTGTCGACCGGGATCGAGAAGCCCACCCCGATGTTGCCGGCCTCCGCGCTGGAGCCGGCCGAGGCGATGGCCACGTTGATCCCGATCACCTCGCCGTCCGTGTCGATCAGCGGCCCGCCCGAGTTGCCGGGGTTGATGGCGGCGTCGGTCTGGATCACGTTGAGGAACACCGACGGCGAGGAGCCCTGCGAGCGGCCGCCGGAGCCGCCGTCCTCGTCGGGGAGGTTGAAGAAGAAGTCGTTGCCGTCGCCCTGCTCGCCGCTCTCGCCCTCCGACGGCGCGCTCGGCGCGGCGGAGGAGGCGACCGTGATGGTGCGGTTGAGGGTGGAGACGATCCCGTCGGTCACCGTGCCCGCGAGGCCCAGCGGCGCGCCGATGGCGATGGCCGTGTCGCCCACGTTCACGTCGTCCAGGGAGCCCAGGACCGCCGGGGTCAGCCCCGGGGCGTCGACCTTCAGGACCGCGAGGTCGGACAGCGGGTCGGTGCCGACCACCTCGGCCGGGAGCACGCGGCCGTCGTCGAGCTGCACCTCGAGGGAGGGACTGCTCGTGGTCCCGTCGAGTGTCACCACGTGCGTGTTGGTGAGGACGTGCCCCTCGTCGTCGATGATCACCCCGGACCCGGAGCCGTTCTGGCCGCCGCCGGAGGCGGAGATCGTCACCACGGAGGGGGACGCCTTCACGGCCGCCGCGGTGACCGCGTTCACCTCGTCCTGGTCGTTGACGATGATCGAGCTGGTCGTGGACCCGCCCGCGGCCGGCGCCGCACCGCCGCCGTCGAGCAGGGCGTCCGTGCCCACGGCCGCCCCCGCCCCGACCACTGCGGCCAGGACCATGCCCGTCACCAGCGAGCCCCCCGAGAAGCGGCGCCGCTCCCGGCGCGACCCGGCGCCGCTCCCGGCGCCGTGGCCCCACGGGTGCTGGGCGGCGGGGTCCCCGCCGCCCTGCCACGCGCCCGGGAAGGGGCCCCCGTCCTGCTCGCCGGCTCCGGGGCGCGGCCCGTAGACGGGGCGCGCGTCCCGCTCGGCGCCGGACGCCCACGGGTCGTGGGCCGGACGGCCGGTGACCGGCGGAAGGGGCTGCGTGAGCTGGGGGTCGGCACCGGAACGGGGGTCTCGGGGCTCGGACATGGGGGTCTCCTCCTGGAAAGGGACGGGCCCGGCCGGCCCCGGTGCGGGCGGGGGTGGCGCGGGCGGCTTTGCCCCCAAGTATCCACGCCCGCACTGAGACGACGCTGAGAACGCTGGTCGCGCCCCGGACGCCGTCCGGACAGCCCCCGAGGGGCTGCCGGGCGCCCACGGGAGGTCATCAGCCGCCATGTGCTTTCGCCCTGCGCGTAGGCCCGGTGCCGATCACCACGCCGTGGCACCCCCGTCCTAGAATCAGGAGCACCGACCACGTGAGGGAGATCATGCACTGGCGCCCCATTGCCCGCAGGACCGTCGCCGGCTGCGGCCTGACGCTCGCCCTGTTCGTCCCCGCCGGAGCCGCTGTCGCCCAGCCGCCCGTGGACGTGCCCCCTGGCGAGCGGATCGTCGACGAGGCCGGGGTCCTGGACGACCCCTCGGCGCTGGCCTCGGACGTGCGCGAGCTCGCCACCCAGGAGGGCATCACCCTGACCGCGGTCTTCGTCGACTCCTTCACCGACCCCTCGGACCCCGACGCGTGGCTGCAGGACTTCGCCGAGCTCAACGACCTCGGCAGCTCGGACGCGGTGCTGGTCGTCGCCACGGAGGACCGCCAGCAGCGGTTCTCCGCGTACTCGACCGGGCCCCTGAGCACCGAGCAGCAGGAGCGCATCAGCCGGCAGTACATCACGCCGGCGCTCGCGGCCGACGACTGGGACGGCGCCGTCGAGGGCGCCGTCGAGGGCATCGAGGCGGAGCTCTCCGGCGCTCCCGCCGGGACCGAGGACAGCTCCGACGGGGGCGGGGCGGGCTTCGGGCTGCTCGGCCTCGGGGCGCTCGGCCTGGGCGGGCTCGCGGTCTACGGCATGGCCTCCCGCAACAAGAAGCGCCGGCAGCAGCAGTCCGCCCCGCACGGCGGGCCCGGCGGCCAGGACGCCTCGCAGGGCCCCGGTGGTCCCGTGCAGGACGTCCCGGTGCCGGAGCTGCGCAAGCGGGCCGGGGAGCTGCTCGTGGCCACCGACAACGCCATCCAGCACTCCGAGCAGGAGCTGGCCTTCGCGCAGCTGCAGTACGGGGACGAGGAGGTCGAGCCGTTCCGCCGCGCCATCCGGGACGCCAAGAAGCACATGCAGGCCTCGTTCGCCCTCCAGCAGCAGCTCGAGGACCACATCCTCGACACCGAGGAGCAGCAGCGGGCCTGGCTCGGCGAGATCATCGCCCGCTCCCAGGACGCCCAGCGCCCCCTCCAGGAGCACCAGGAGGCCTTCAGCTCGCTGCGCCGGCTGGAGTCCCGCGCCCCGCAGGCCCTCGAGGACGTCCAGCGCCACGCCGAGGCCGTGCGTCCCCGCTTCGCCACGGCCGACGCCCGGCTGCGGGAGCTGACCGTCCACTACAACGAGACCGCCCTCGCCCCCGTCAAGGACAACATCGAGCAGGCCAGGGACCGGCTCGACTTCGTGGACACCGCCGTCGAGGAGGCCCGCACGGACCTCGCCGCGGGGCGCACGAGCGACGCCGTGCTGGACATCCGCGCCGCCGAGGAGGGCGTGGGGCAGGCCGGCGGGCTGCTCGACGCCGTGGAGCACGCGGCCACCGAGCTCGCCCACGCCGAGGAGTCCCTCAAGGACGCGGTGACCATCGCCCAGCGGGACGTCGCCGAGGCGGACGCCCTCGTCCGGCGCGGCTCCAACCCGGAGCTCGCGGGAGCGGTCGCCGGCGTCGGCGCCGTCCTGCGCACCGTCGAGGAGCAGATGGGCGCGGGCCGGATCGATCCGCTCGGCCTGAGCCGTCGCCTGGCGGTGGCCAAGGACGAGCTCGACAAGGGGCTCGCGTCGGTGCGCTCCCAGAACGACCGCGACCGTTCCGCGCGGGAGACCCTCGCCCACACCCTCGTCTCCGCGCAGGCGCAGCTGAGCTCGGCGAGCGAGTACATCTGGGCCCGCCGCGGCGGTGTCGGCCCGGAGGCCCGCACCCGCCTCGCGGAGGCCGAGCGCTACCTCGAGGCCGCCCAGCGGACCCGGAAGTCGGACCCCTCCGAGGCGCTCACCTGCGCCAACGAGGCCGTCCGTCTCGCCGGCGAGGCCCAGTACATCGCGCAGCGCGACGTCGACTCCTTCTCCTCCGGCGGCTTCGGCACGCCCATGGGGATGGGCGGCCACCGGGGCCGCTCCAACAGCGGCATGGGCGGCGCGATGCTCGGCGGCATCCTCCTCGGCTCGATCCTCAACGGCGGCGGCGGCTTCGGCGGCGGTGGCGGTGGCGGCGGCTTCGGCGGCAGCTTCGGCGGAGGCTTCGGCGGGGGCGGCGGCTTCGGCGGCGGCATCGGGGGCAGCTTCTGATCCCGCCCGCCGGGCGCCCGTCCCCCCGGCGCGGCCCGGCCCACCCATCTGCCCGTCCCACGACCCCTGTCCGGCCCACGACCCCGGGAGGCCCTCCCGGGAAGCACCAGAGAGAAGGAACCATGATCAAGCAGTCCATCTTCGGCCGCATCGCCCAGCTCGCGAAGGCCAACATCAACGCCATGATCGACGCCGCCGAGGACCCGCAGCTCATGCTGGACCAGATGGTGCGCGACTACACCGAGAACATCCGCGAGGCCGAGGCCGCCGTCGCGCAGACCATCGGCAGCCTGCGCCTGCTCGAGCAGGACCACGCGGAGGACGTGCGCGAGTCCCAGGAGTGGGGCAACAAGGCCCTGGCCGCCTCGAACAAGGCCGAGGAGTACCTCGGGGCCGGCAAGGCCTCCGAGGCCCAGAAGTTCGACAACCTCGCCAAGGTCGCCCTCCAGCGCCAGATCCAGTACGAGACGGAGGCCCGCGGCGCCGAGCCGCAGATCCAGGCCCAGACCGAGGTCGTGGAGAAGCTCAAGGACGGGCTCAACAAGATGCGGGGCAAGCTCCAGGAGCTGTCCAACAAGCGGGACGAGCTCAACGCCCGGCAGAAGACGGTCCAGGCGCAGTCGCAGGTCCAGGACGCGCTGAAGGCCTTCGACGTGCTCGACCCGACGAGCGAGGTGTCCCGGTTCGAGGACAAGATCCGGCGCGAGGAGGCCCGCGTCCTCGGCCAGCAGGAGCTCGCCGCGTCCTCCCTGGACGCGCAGTTCGAGTCCCTCGAGTCCCTCGGCCAGCAGACCGAGATCGAGGCCCGTCTCGCGGCCCTGAAGTCCAGGAACGCCGAGCGGATCGTCTCCTCCGAAGAGGTCTGAGGCGAGCCCCTCGCCGGGAACGGGAAGAGGCCCCACGGCCGCGGCCGTGGGGCCTCTTCGCTGCCCGGGAGAACCCCGGGCACGACGAAGGCCCCCGGACCGTGGTGGTCCGGGGGCCTTCTGGAAGTTGCGGGGGCAAGATTTGAACTTGCGACCTCTGGGTTATGAGCCCAGCGAGCTACCGAACTGCTCCACCCCGCGGCGACATGTATGACTATACGTGCCGCGGGGTGGACCCGCAAATCGGCTACCCGGCGGGCTGCTCGGCCGGCTCCTCGGGGGCGAGGGCGCCCTCCGCCTCGGGGGCGACGACGCCGTCCGCCTCGAGCGCCCGCTCGATGGCGTCCTGGAGCCGCTGCTGGGCCTCACCGTACGAGGTCCAGTCGCCCTCCTGCAGGGCCTCCTCGGACTCCTGGATCGCCTGGTTGGCGTCGCTGAGGGCGTCCTCGAGGCTGCCGCCGGCCGGGGACTCCGCCCCGTCCTCGCCGGCCCCGTCCGGGCTCCCGGCCTCGGCGTCGTCGACGCCCGCCCCGGACGACGTCTGCGCGCCGGAGTCGCCCTGGAAGACCTCGTCGAGGGCCTCCTCCAGGGTGGGCGCGAAGCCCACCTCCTCGCCGAAGCCGACCAGCACGCGCCGCAGCGTCGGGTACGCGGCGTCGCCCGAGGACTGGACGTAGACGGGCTGGACGTAGAGCATGCCGCCGCCCGCGGGCAGGGTGAGCAGGTTGCCGTTGATGACCTCGGAGGCGCCCTGGCGGAGCAGGTTCAGCTCCGTCGAGACGTCCGTGTCCGAGTTGAAGAGGTTCTGCGCCTGGCCGGGGCCGGGCACCACGGAGGAGCGCGGCAGCTCGAGGAGGCGCAGTGTGCCGTACTCGTCGCTCTTGACCCCCTCCTCGCCGGTCCCGGCGTCGGAGTTGGCGGACAGGTACCCGTACATCACGTTGCGGGTGTTGCCCGTCTCGGACTGCTGCGGGATGAACGAGGTGGTGAGCGAGAAGTTGGCCTCGTCCTCACCGGGCATCCGCATCGACAGGTAGTACGGGGGCAGGGCCACGTCGGTGTCCTGCGTCGGGTCGTTGGGCACGGACCAGACGTCGTCGTTGGCGTAGAAGCTGTTCGCGTCGGTGACGTGGTAGCGGTTGAGCAGCTCCCGCTGGACCTTGAACATGTCCTGCGGGTACCGCACGTGCGCCATGAGGTCCGCGGACATCTCGGAGTAGGGCTGGAGCGTGTCGGGGAAGACGTTCTGCCACGCCTTCAGCACCGGGTCCTCGTCGTCCCACGCGTACAGGTTCACGGTGCCGTCGTAGGCGTTGACCGTGGCCTTGACCGAGTTGCGGATGTAGTTGACCCGCTCCGGCGGCAGGGTCGCGGCGGCGCCCTGGGCGGTCTGCGTGTCCTGCGTGGCCTCCTGCAGCACCGACGGCGTCGAGTACGGGTAGGCGTCGGAGGTGGTGTAGGCGTCCACGATCCACTGGACCTGGCCGTCGATGATGGCCGGGTACGGGGCGCCGTCGACCGTGAGGTACGGGGCGACCTTCTCGACGCGCTCGCGCGGGTCCCGGTCGTAGAGGATCTGCGACTCCGGGCGCACGGCGTCCGAGAGCAGCATGTCCGAGGACTGGAACTTGATCGAGTAGGCCAGGCGGTTGAAGAAGTTGCCGATGCTGGGCCCGCCGTTGCCGGCGAACGTCGTCTTGGCGTCGCCCGCCTGGTCGCCGGCCGTCTGCGGACGGTCCAGCTCGAGGGGCTCGTCGCCCTCCGCGCCGCCGACGATCGAGTACGTCGGGGAGTTCTCCCCGAAGTAGATGCGCGGCTCGTAGTCGTCCGAGATCACGCCCCGGGAGGGGATGCCGGCCTGCATGAACTGCGGCTTGCCGTCGACCTCGACCCGGTTGCCGTAGGCGGCGACCACGCCGTAGCCGTGGGTGTAGACCACGTGCTGGTTGAACCACCCCTGGTTCTGGTCGGGGTTCAGCTCACGGGTGGCGATGACGGTGTCCTGGACCTCGCCGTCGATCTCGTAGCGGTCCACGTTGAGGGTGTCCGGGAACTGGTAGTACGGGCGGAACTGCTGCAGCTGGGAGAACGCGGCGGAGACCACGTTGGGGTCCAGCAGGCGGATGTTCGACGTCGTCTCGGTGTCCTGGCGCAGCGCGCCCTGCTCGGTCTCCGTGGTGGCGTCGTACGGCATGACCTCGGCCGCGTCCAGCCCGTAGGCCGAGCGGGTGAGGTCGATGTTGCGCTGGATGTACTGGTTCTCCAGGGCCTGCTCCGTGGGCGTGACCTGGAAGCGCTGGACGATCCACGGGTAGATCCCGCCGGCCACCACCGCGACCACGAGCAGCATGGCGGTGCCGATGACCGGCAGCCGCCAGCGGCCGATGAAGGACGCCACGACGAACAGGATCGCCACGATCAGGGCGGCCGCCGCGAGGATCGCCTTGGTGGGGATCACGGCGTTGACGTCGGTGTACAGGGCACCCGTCCACGTCCCGGACGAGGACTGCAGCGTGGAGTACCGGTCCAGCCAGAAGTTCGCGGCCTGGAGCAGCAGGAACAGCGCGGCCAGCACCCCGAGGTGGACGCGAGAGGCCCGGGTGGTGCTGAGCCCCCGCTCGGTGATCCGGATGCCCCCGTAGACGTAGTGCATGAGGATCCCCGCCACGCCGGCCAGCAGGATCGCCGAGACGAGGAAGCCGATGAGGAAGCGCAGGAACGGGAGCGTGAAGACGTAGAAGCCGAGGTCGAGGCCGAACTGCGGGTCCTCCTGGCCGAACGGCTCCTGGTTGAGGAACAGCAGCACCGTGTCCCACTGCGTCATCGCCGTGCTCGCCGCGAAGAGCCCGAAGAGCACGGGAACGACCACCATGACGATCTTGCGGACCGGCTCCAGGGCCTCCTGGTAGCGGCGCAGGTTGTCGTCCACGATGGACTCGGCCGTGATCGGCCGGTTCCGGTAGGCGAGGAAGAGGCTGGCGAACATCAGCGCCGCCACGAGCACGGCGGCGACCACGAAGATGATGATCTTCGTGACGTTCTCCGTGACGAACACGCTGAGGTAGCCCAGCTGGTCGTACCACAGGACGTCCGTGTAGAGCTGCGTCAGTCCCACGAAGGCGGCCACGAGGACCAGGACGACCACGACCGTCGGCCACAGCGCACCCCGTTTCCGCCGCTGTCCTGCTGGCTGCTGCCTCGGTGGTCGGGGGGCTGTTGGTCCGGCGGTCACTGGTTACCTCTGCAATCGGCGTCGTTCGTCAGATGTGGTGCGTGAAGTCGTGGGGTGCGGGATGCTGCGGGGAGGAGCGCCGCCGGCGGGTCGCCGGGGCACCCTGTCCATTCTGCCCGCGGGCTTCTCGGGGGTGCAATCGTGCACGCGGCGGCCGTCATCCGGCGGCGCACGCCGGCAGCGCCGAGAGGTCCCCGCCGTCCCCGACCGCCTCGGCCGCGGCCACGGCGTCGTCGAGGGTGCGCACGGACAGGACCGTCAGCCCTTCCGGGACGTGTCCCTGGGCCTCGGCGCAGTTGCCCTCCGGGGCGAGGAAGACCTCCGCCCCGGCAGCGGCGGCTCCCTCGAGCTTCTGCCGGATGCCGCCGATGGGCCCCACCTCCCCCTCCGGGGTGATGGTGCCGGTGCCGGCCACGTGCCGGTCCCCGGCGATCGAGCCCGGGGTCAGCTCGTCGACGATCCCCAGGGCGAACATCAGCCCCGCGCTGGGCCCGCCGACCTCGTCCAGCTCGAAGTCCACGTCGATCGGGAACTCGTAGGCGGGCAGGAGGTACACGCCGAGCTGCCAGTTCCCCGACGCCTCGTCGCGCACGGTGTCCACCTCGACCTCGCGCGGGGCCCCGGCGCGCTCGATCTGCAGGGTGACGCCCCGCTCCCCCGCCGCGTCGAGGGCCGACTTGAGGGACGCCAGGGCGGTGACCGGCTCCCCGTCCACGCCGCGCAGGACGTCGCCGTGCTCGAGCACCCCCTGCGCGGGGCCGCCCGGCACGGTCCCCTGCACCGAGAGCCGGGTGTCGAAGTCCTGGTCCAGGTGCGTCAGCGCCGCCGCGATCGAGTCCTCCTGCGAGGTGCTCATGGCCAGCATGCTGTGCTGGGCGGCCTCCTCGTCGGAGACGTCCCGGGGATAGAGGGTGTCGGCCGGCACGACGGAGGCGGACGGGTCCAGCCAGGACCCGAGGACGGTGAGCACGTTGACGTTCTTGTCGGGCCCCCCGGTGACGTAGACCGTGGTCAGGTCCAGGACGGACTCGCTCGGATAGGTCGGGGCGCCGGAGACCCCCAGCAGCTGCCGGCCGTCGTGCTCCCCCACGGTGTTGAACGTGGGGCCGGGAGCCTCGATCACGAACGGCGCGGGCAGCACCGTCCCGGCCAGCAGCAGCCCGGCGGACCCGAGCAGCGCCCAGGACTCGAGGCCGCGGCGGCGCAGCGCACGGCGCGGGCGGGGGGAAGCGGTCACGGGCGGTCCTCGGCGGTCGTCGTCGGTGGGACCGGAGGCGGTGAGGCCACCCGGTCCGGACGGTTCAGCTTATCGTGCGGGACCCTCCCCTGAGCTTCCAGCGAACTGGGAGTTGGCCCATGGTCGGCCCCGTCCGGTGCTCGCTACGCTGGGAGCAGAGACGTCGGGCGCGCCCGTGCCGCCCGATCCCCCGACCCGACCGAAGAACGGTGGACCCATGACTCCCCAGCCTCCCAACGACCGACCCGGGAACAACCCCGGGGACGACTCCGGCGACGGCCCCAAGGACCCCTTCCAGGAGATGCTCGAGCGTCTCATGGGGCAGAGCGGGATGAGCCCCGAGGACCTCCAGCGCGCCGGTGTGCCGGTGGATCCCCAGGCGATGTCCATGATGTTCCAGCAGATCCAGTCCATGATGGGCGCCGGGGCGTCCGAGGGGCCGGTCAACTGGAAGCTCGCCCACGACCACGCCCGGCGGATCGCCGCCGAGGGCGGCGACCCGTCCGTGACCCCCGCCCAGCGCGGGGCGGTCGAGGACGCGATGCGCCTCGCCGAGCTGTGGCTGGCCGACCACACCGATTTCGGACAGCCCTCGATCCTGCCCCAGGCGTGGTCCCGCGCGGAGTGGATCGAGGCCACCCAGGAGACCTGGAAGGACATGACGGGCCCGGTCGCGGAGTCCGTGACGAAGGCGCTCACGGACGCCCTCACCCAGCAGCTGCCCCCCGAGCTCTCCGCCATGATGGGCGGGGCCTCGGGCATGCTCGCCGGCGCGGGCGGGATGCTGTTCGGGATCCAGCTGGGCCAGGCCATCGGCGGTCTGTCCCGCGAGGTGCTGTGCTCCACCGACATCGGCCTGCCGCTCGCGGAGGGCCGGTCCGGGCTGCTGCCCGCCAGCATCAAGGACTTCGGCGAGGGCCTGGACATCCCGGCGCAGGAGATCATGCTCTACGTCGCCGTGCGCGAGGCGGCCCACGTCCGGCTGTTCGCGGCGAACCCGTGGCTGCGCCAGCACATCCTGGACCTCGTCAAGCGCTTCTCCGCGGGGATCCACATCGACATGGCCCGCATCGAGGAGGCCGCGCGGGACATCGACCCGATGGACCCCTCGAGCATGCAGGAGGCCCTGAGCTCGGGGATCTTCGCCCCGCAGCAGACCCCCGACCAGGAGGTCACGCTCCAGCGGCTCGAGACGGTGCTCGCCCTCGTGGAGGGCTGGGTGCACGTGGTGACCGTCGCCTCGACCGCCAACCTGCCCTCCGCGGAGGCCCTGTCCGAGACCGTCCGGCGGCGCCGCGCCTCCGGCGGGCCCGCCGAGCACGCGTTCGGCTCCCTCGTGGGGCTGGAGCTGCGGCCGCGCCGGCTGCGCGAGGCCGCGCAGTTCTGGCAGTACGTCGGCGAGCGCCGCGGCGTGCAGGACCGGGACGGGCTGTGGGACGCCGCGGAGCTGCTGCCCACCGACGAGGACCTGGACGACCCCGCGGGCTTCACCGAGCGCCGCGGGCTGCTCACCGCCTCCGAGGACGAGGTCGACGCCGCGCTCCAGCGGCTGCTCTCCGGCGGCTACGAGGGGCCCGGCGCGGACGGCGGCCCCGGCACGGAGGGCGACGCCGGGCGGCCGGAGGGCGACGGCCCTCAGGACGGGGACGGCTCCCGCTGATCCGCCTCGGCGCCGTCCGCGCGACGGTGCGCCCACGCCGCGCCGTCGAGGAAGGCCCGGGCCCTCTCGGCCAGGGGGTACCGGGCCTCGAGGTCCCGGAACCGGGGGCTGTGGTCGGCCTCGAGCAGGTGCGCGAGCTCGTGCACCAGCACGAAGTCGAGCACCCACTCCGGGGCCTCCTGGAGCTGCGCCGAGATCCGGATGACGCCGGTGGCGGGCGTCGCGGAGCCCCACCGGGTGTGCTGCCGACCCGACCACCGCACGTCCGAGGGCCGGGCGCGACCGTCGAGGTGGCGCCGGGACAGCTCCTGGGCCCGCTGCAGGAGACGGTCGTCGGAGCGCCGATCGGCGCCCTTGGCCGCCTCACGGCGCCGGCGCTCCACGACCCGGGGCACCAGCTCGCGGGTCCAGTGCTCGATCTCCCGCCGGGTGGCCGTCTGGGGGACCGAGAGCACCACCGTGTCCTCGCTCCAGTGGGCGGACACGGTCTTGCGCCGGCGGGCGGAGCGGCGCACGACGACCTCGGGCTGCGACGGTACGGGCATGGGGCCATTGAACACGTCGCGGGCGCGGGCCGCGAAACGCGGCCCGCTCGTGTGCACGGTCCGGCGACGTGGACTGTGCACGGCCCGTCGGCGGGGGCGCGGCGGGCGCGGCCCGGGTGACAGTGGCGACGTCCCGCCCGTTCGTCCCGGAAGGCCTCCCGTGCCCACCACCCCGTTCCCCGGCGCCCGTCCGGGACACCACCAGGACCCGGGCCAGCGCCCGTCCTGCCTCGAGCGTCCCCGTCCCGACGAGGTGCACGTCCTGTTCCTGGGCCTGGACGGCCTCGCCGCGGCGCTGGCCGTACGCCTGCTGCGCTGCGGCGTGCTCGGGCTCAACGTCAACGACACCGCGCCTGTGACGGCCGCCGACCTCGGGACCGGGGCGTACCGGCCCGCGGACGTCGGCCGTCCCCGCGAGGCGGCCCTGCGCCGGAGGCTGCGCGAGCTCGATCCCCGGTGCGCCCCGGTCAGCGCGCCGGAACTGTTCCCCGGTGCCCTGCTGCCGGGCACCGTCGTGGTGCACAGTCTCGCGCTCCTGGCCGCTCCCCCGGTCGGCCGGCCCCTGCCCGGGCCGGTGGAAGCGGATTCGTGGGCGGGCATCGACCCCCGGCACCCGCTGGTGTCGCTGCACCGCGCCGGCGGTGTCCTCCTGCGCTGGCCCACCGTGGCCTGGGCGCACCGGCCCTGCCCGGACTGCGTGCGGGCGACGCTCGAGGGCAGGGAGCCCGGTGCGGCGCCCCACGGCCCGGCCGCCGTCCTCGCCGCGTGGGCGGCCCCGGCCCACGCGGAGGCCGTCGCGGTCCGGCTGGCCGTCGAGGTGCTCGCGGTGGCCCTGGCCTCGCTGTGCGAGGACGACGACCGCGGACACGGGCCCGCGGCCCGGGAGCGGGGCGGGGCCCGGCACGCGGCGCTCTTCGTCCCGCCGTGGCCGGACGCGGTGTCGTGGCCGGAGCTGGACCGGAGCCGGTGCCTGTGCGGACTCGATCAGGAGTGAGCGCGGGCGCCGCGCGGGCGGGACCGGTGCTGGGGCGGGCGGGGCCCGTCCGTTCCGCGCAGGGCGTCGAGGAACCGTGAGGGCTTGCGCGTGGGCCGCCCGCCCGGGGTGCGGGACAGGGTCCAGGAGAGCACCAGGTGCTCCCGGGCCCGCGTGATGCCCACGTACAGCAGCCGGCGCTCCTCGTCGATCTCGTCCGCGGTCTCGGCGAAGCCGATGGGCATCAGGCCCTCGCTGAGCCCCGCCAGGAACACGGCGTCCCACTCCAGGCCCTTGGCCGAGTGCAGGGACGCCAGCGTCACCCCGTTCATCACGGGGGCGTCCTGCTGGGCCATGCGCCGCTCGAGCTCCGCGGCGAAGGCGGGCAGGACGAACTGCTCCTCGCGGGCCGCGGCCTCCGCCGCCATCCGGTCCGCGAGCGAGACGAGGGCGGCCAGCGACTCCCACCGCTCCCGCACCGCGCCCGTGGAGCGCGGCGCCCGGTCCGAGTAGCCCAGGGAGGAGAGGATGTCGCGCACCAGGCGCGTCGGCTCGTCCGTGGCCTCGGCGGCCCGCGCCGCCGTGCGCAGCTGGACCACGGCCTGCTTGACCTCCGGCCGGTTGAAGAACCTCTCCGTGCCGCGCAGCTGGAAGCCGATGCCGGCCTCCGCGAGCGCGGTCTCGAAGGCCTGCGACTGCCCGTTGGTGCGGAAGAGCACGGCGATCTCGGCCGCCGGCACCCCGTCGTCGATCAGGTCCTGGATGCGTGCGGCCGTCCCCGCCGCCTCGGCCTCGTCGTCCGCGTACTCGTTCCAGGACGGGGGCGGCCCGTCCGGGCGCTGCGCCACGAGACGCAGCGGGGTGGCCCAGGCGCCGGGGGTCGACCCCCGCGCCGGCCGGCGGGCGGCGAGCAGGCGGTTGGCGGTCTCCACGACCTGCGGGGTGGAGCGGTAGTCGCGCACGAGCTCGATCACCCGTGCCTGCGGGTGCCGGGACGGGAACTCGAGCAGGTGCCGTGAGGTCGCGCCGGTGAAGGAGTAGATCGTCTGGGAGGCGTCGCCGACCACGCAGACGTCGTCCCGGCCTCCGAGCCAGGCGTCGAGGAGGCGCTGCTGGAGCGGGGAGACGTCCTGGTACTCGTCGACGACGAAGTGCCGGTACTGCTCGCGCACGGTCGCGGCGACGCGCTCGTCCTCCTCGAGCACGGCCACCGTGAGCAGCAGGACGTCCTCGAAGTCGATGAGGTGCCGGTCGGTCTTGAGCTCCTCGTAGGACTGGTACAGGCGCTGGACCGTGCGCACGTCGTAGTTCAGCGGCATGTCCCGCCCGGCGGCCCGGGCCGGGTAGGTGTCGGGGGTCAGCATCGAGACCTTGGCCCACTCGATCTCGGCGGCGAGGTCCCGCACGGCCGCGCGGTCCGTGGACAGGCGCATGTTCTGCGCGGCCTCGGTGATGAGCCGCGCCTTGTGCTCCACGAGCCCGGGCAGGGGTCCGCCGACGGCCTGGGGCCAGAAGTACTGCAGCTGGCGCAGGGCGGCGGCGTGGAACGTGCGTGTCTGCACCCCGGCGGCCCCGAGGCCGCGCAGCCGGTTGCGCATCTCGTTGGCGGCGCGGGCCGTGAACGTGAGGGCCAGGACCTTCTGCGGCGTGTAGACGCCCGTGGCGATGCCGTAGGCGATCCGGTGGGTGATGGCCCGGGTCTTGCCCGTGCCGGCGCCCGCGAGCACGCACACGGGACCGCGCAGTGCGGTCGCGACCTCCCGCTGCTCGGGGTCCAGGCCGGCGAGGATGCGCTCCTCGAGGGTCGACTCCACGTCCGTGACGGCCTCGCTCCCGGTCACCACGCGGTCTCCGGCAGGTCCTCGCCGAGCCAGTGCGCGATGAGCGCGTGCGCGATGGAGACCCGCCCGGGGAGGGTCACCGACCCGGTGCGTGCCGCCTCCCGCAGCTGCGCCCGCGTGAACCAGCGCAGCTCCAGGATCTCCTGGCCGTCCGGGACGGCCGAGCCGGAGTGCACCACGGCCCGGCAGCCGAGCATCAGGGAGCGCGGGAACGGCCAGGGCTGGGAGCCCAGGTACTGCACGTCCCCCACGGTCAGGCCCGCCTCCTCGGCGACCTCGCGGACCACGGCCTGCTCCAGGGACTCCCCCGGCTCCACGAACCCGGCGAGGGTCGAGAACCGGTCGCCCTTCCAGAGCGCCGAGCGGCCCAGCAGCAGTCGTTCCCGCGCCGGATCGGGATGGCCGTCGCTCACCGCCACGATGATCGCGGGGTCGGTGCGCGGGAAGTGCAGGGAGTCGTCGTTGCGGCACTGCCGGGCCCATCCGGAGCGGATCACCTCGGTGGGCTCCCCGCACTGCGGGCACCGGGGGTGGTCCCGGTGCCACAGGCCCACGGACTGGGCGGTGACGAGCAGCGAGGTGTCCTCGGCCGGGAGCACCGGACCCAGCTCGCGCAGACCGGCCCAGCGCAGCTCCTCCTCGCCCCGGGCCGCGGCGAACGCGGTCACGGCCGCCACGAGGGGCTCGGGCACCGCGAAGGGCTCCGCCGCGGCGTCCTCTCCCCCCGGCTCGGGGGCGGCGACGGCCCGCAGCAGGACCCGGGGGCCGCGGGCTCCGTCGGCACCGGGCAGCCGGCCCAGGTAGACCTCCGGCCGGCGGGGGTCGTGGGGCACGGCCGGGAGCTCCGCCGCGGGCACCAGGAGGAGGGCGTCGCCGGCCACGGGGGCGAGCCCGCCGGCGAGCACGAGCACGAGCGTGGCGGGGTCCTGCGCGGCGAGCACGCGCACGTCCTGGAGCTCACGGTCGACGGCGTCGCGGTCGAAGGCCGTCGCCGCGAACGGCAGGCGGGCCGGCGCGAGACGCTCGGGGGCGGGCACGGGGCGGGAGCCGGGGACGGGCTCGGGAAGGCTGGAGGCGGGCACGACTCCACTGTAGCGACCCGGCCGCGCCCCGGGCCCGGCAGGGTGGGGACGGGGACGACCGCCGTGCTCACCGGCGGGCCTCTTGTAGGGTGGACGCCGTGAGCACGTCCCTCGAGCACCTGGCCGCCGTCGCCGCCGCAGGCGTCCCCGGACTCGCGCCCGTGGCGGTGGGGCCCTCCCCCGACGACGACGCCGACTTCCGGTCCGCCGTGGTCGTCGACGCCGCCGGCCGGCACTGGCGGGTGCGGTCCCCGCTGAGCCCCGAGGCGAGCGTGCGCCTGGAGACCGAGCACCTCGTGCTGCGCTCCTTCACCCCCGCCGTCCGGTCCCGTCTCCCGTTCCTGGTCCCCACCGCCGCGGGCTCCGTGGCCCACGGGGACCTGCACGCCTTCGTGCACTCCCACATCGAGGGCGCCCCGCTGGACATCGACGCGCTCGCCCGCATGGCCGCGGAGCCGGACCCGGAGCACCACCGGCACGTGCCGAGCGCCGAACCGCCCCCCACGCTCGCCGTGCAGCTCGGACGGCTGCTGGCCGCGATCCACGCGCTGCCGCCGGCCCTGGTCCTGGACGCCGATCTGCCCGGCTACACCGCCGAGCAGTGCCGGCTGCGGCGGCTCACCGAGCTGCGCCGCGCCGCCGACACGCAGCGCGTGCCGGCCGCGCTGCTGGACCGGTGGGAGCGGGTCCTGGAGGACCGCGCCGTGTGGCGGTTCCAGCCGCGCGTGGTCCACGGCGACCTGCAGGAGGACGACCTCGTGATCTCCTGCGGGCGGGTGCGCGGGGTGACCGGGTGGACCGATCTGCACGTGGGCGACCCCGCCGAGGACTTCGCGTGGCTCTTCGCGGCGCGCGATGCGCGCCTCGCCGACGGAGTGCTCGAGGCCTACGCCGCGGCCTGCCGCCGCACGTCCTTCCAGGCGCCCGACCGGGAACCGGACCGGCACCTGCTGGACCGGGCCCGGCTGGACGCGGAGCTGGCCCTCGCGCAGTGGCTGGTGCGCGGGGTGGACCGCGGCGCCCCGGACCTGGTCGCCGACGCGGAGCAGATGCTCGCCACGCTCGAGCAGGACGTCGCCCGGCGCCCCGAGCCGGCACCGGGTGCGGCCGCGCCGGGAACCGCGCCGGAGACCGCGCCTGCGGCCCCGGTGCAGGACGACGCCCCCGAGGATCCGGCCCCGGACCGCGGCCCCGAGGACACCGCCCCGGCCGGCGCGCCCGGGGCCCCCTCTTGCCGGACGCCGCCGGCAGGACCCGACGGCAGGCCCGACTAGGGGCGCAGCACCACGTCGTAGGCCTCCCGGACCACCGCCTCGAGCTCCTCGGCCCCGGAGAGGTCGTGCGGGCGGACCACCCGGTCCTCGGCCACGTAGTAGAAGGCGGCGGTGACGTCCTCGATCGGGACGGCCCGCAGCCGGGACCACGCGAGCCGGTACACGGCCAGCTGCGCCGAGCGCTCCCGCAGCTCCCGCCCGGAAGGCGCCCGCCCCGTCTTCCAGTCGACCAGCTCCCACGTGCCGTCGCCGTTGCGGAAGACGGCGTCCACCCGGCCCCGGACGGTGATCCCGGCGATCGGGGTCTCGAGGGGGAACTCCACCGCGAACGGCTGGCGGTCCGCCCACGGGCTCGACCGGAACGTCGCGGCGAGCCCGGGGAGGTCGTAGGCCGCGTCGACGTAGTCGTCGGCGGTTCCGGGCAGCTCCCCGACGTCGAAGATCGCCGAGCTGCCGTAGTACTGCTCGATCCAGGCGTGGAACGTGGTGCCCCGCCGTGCCGCGGTGCCGGGCCGGCGCGGCATGGGCCGGCGCAGGCCCGACACGACCTCGAGCGGGTCGCGCGCGAGCGCCACGAGGGTCGACGCCGAGACGTGGGACGGCATGGGGACGGTCCGCTCCGTCCGGCCGTCCTCGTGCCGCGCCAGCAGGATCTTCGCCTCCTCGGACCACCGGCGGGGGTCGGGCGTCAGCCCGTCCCGCTCCGCGACGCCGAGCAGGTCCTCGACGTCGAGGTCGGCGGTGTCCTCGAACCCGCGCTCCCGCACCGCGCGGGCGGCCCGCTCGAGCACGGCCCGGCGGCCGAGGTGAGGGGGCGGGCTCACGCGCACGGCGCTCTGCCCGCTCTCGTCCGTCACGGTCTCGGTGACCTCCGGACCCTCCAGGGGGTCGTACGGCCACGGCGCGCTCAGCACGGTCGCCGCGGCCGGGTTGCGCGCCCCCTCCGGCACCTCGGCCCAGGGACCGAGGCGGACGGGCGGCTCGGGACCCTCGGTCAGCGGCGCCAGTTCCGCGACGAACGCCGAGGGCCCCTGGCTCTTCGCGGCCGTGCCCCGGAACGCGGTGCAGGACAGCTCCAGGACCTCCCGGGCCCGGGTCACGGCCACGTAGGCGAGGCGGCGCTCCTCGTCCTCGGCGTGCTGGGCGGCGAGCTCCAGGTACTCCGCGTGGGACTCCTCGAGGGCCTTGAGGTCGGTCGTGTCCACGGCCCACTGCGGCAGGAACCGGGCGTCACCGCGCAGCGGCCAGGCCAGGGTGCCGGTGTCGAGGGTCCAGCGGGAGGGCTTGTCGGTCGGGAAGTTCCCCGCGTTGAGGCCCGGGACGTAGACGTGGTCCCACTCGAGGCCCTTGGAGGCGTGGACCGTGACGAGCTGCACGGCGTCGTGCCGCGTGCGGTCGGGGCCGGGCTCGAGCCCGTTCTCCTCCGCGAGCGTGACGTCGAGCCACGCGAGGAAGGCCGAGACGTCGCTCGTCGCGGAGGACGCGGTGAAGGACTGCGCGGCCTCGTGGAAGGCGTCCAGGTTGCGCCGCGCCTGGTGGACGGACCGGTGGGGGTGCGCGGCCACCTCGACGTCGAGCCCGAGGACCGTCTCGATCTCGTGGAGCAGGCTCGGCAGGTCGTCGGAGAGGTAGGAGCGCAGGTGGTCCAGCTCGGCCCGCAGCCTGGTCAGGCGCTCCCGCGCGGTCCCGGACAGGGTGCGGGCGTGCGCGGCGGACCAGCCGGGCCGTGGGAGGGTCTCCAGGGCCTCGATCAGTGACGCGTGGTCGGAGAGATCGGGCTCGACGAGGGCGTCCTCCTGGGCCTCCTCCTCGGTCACCGGGCTCTCGAGGTCCTCGGCCCGGCCGGCCTGCGCGGCCTCCGTGCGGCGGCGTTCCAGGTGGGACGCCCAGTCGGCGAGGGCCATGAGATCCCGGGTCCCGATCCGCCAGCGGGCGCCCGCGAGCAGACGCACGAGGGCGTCCGAGCGGCCGGGGTCGTCCAGCACCCGGAGGGTCGCGACGACGTCGGAGACCTCGGGGGTGCTGAGCAGACCGCCCAGTCCCACGACCTCGTAGGGGATCCCCCGGGCGGCGAGCTCCCGCCGCACGGGCTCGATCTGGGAGCGCTTGCGGCAGAGCACCGCCATGGTGGGCATCTCCTCCTCCGGCTCGCCGCGGTGCTTCTCCCGGCGGGCCCGGACCCGCTCCGCGAGCGCGACGGCCTCCTCGACGTCGGTCGCCCACCGGCTGATCCGCACCCGGCCGGTGCCCGCGCCGGGCCGCGGGGTGAGCTCGGGGACGGAGAGGGAGGACCGGCTGCGCGCCCACTCGGGCAGGGTCCGCAGGGGCGCGGCGATGGTGTTGGCGACGTCGAGGATGCTCGCGTCGTTGCGCCACGCCGTGGTGAGGAAGCTGGGCTCCCCGTCCTGGCCGGGCGCGACCGGGAAGGAGTCGTAGAAGCCGAACAGCTGCCCGGAGGAGGCCCCTCGGAAGCCGTAGATCGACTGCTGGGGGTCGCCCACGGCCATCACGGAGTGACCGTGCCCGAAGAGGGCGGCGAAGAGCCGCAGCTGCGCGTGCGAGGTGTCCTGGAACTCGTCGAGCAGCACCACCCGGTGTCGTTCCCGTTCGGTCCGGCGGGCGGCCGTGTCCTGCTCCGCCAGCCGGGCCGCGGCGGAGAGGAGGTCGCCGAAGTCCATG
This sequence comes from uncultured Kocuria sp., assembly GCF_947500125.1. Taxonomy (GTDB): domain Bacteria; phylum Actinomycetota; class Actinomycetes; order Actinomycetales; family Micrococcaceae; genus Kocuria. The sequence goes on from NZ_CANMRA010000003.1 coordinate 103,460, forward strand.
GCCTGGGCCTCGTGCTTGCGCCGGGAGAAGTCGGCCACGAGCTCGGCGAGGACCCACGCGGTGCGCTGGTTGTCCTCGACCTTCTTCAGCTGCGCGCCCAGGGTCTTCTTCCGGCGCCCCGGGGGTGTGGTGGCCAGCGCGCCGAGCAGCTGGGACGCGAAGCGCTCCACGTCCGCCGGGTCCACGAGGTGCTCCGCGCACGCCGAGGCGAGGTCGAGGACCGCCCCGACCATGGTCGACTTCGCGGGCATGGTCTCGAGCAGCTCCCCGGTCCAGGCCTCCACGGTCTGCGCGGCGAGCTGCCACGTGCGGGCCTGGCCCAGCAGCGTGGTGTCCGGCTCGATCCCGATCCGCAGCCCGTAGTTGCGCACGAGCGTGTTGGCGTAGGAGTGGTAGGTGCTGACGGTGGGGTCTTGGGGCGCGGCCGGGAGGTCGTCCTCCTCGCCGCCGGCGGGCGTGACGAGCCCCTGGGCGCGCAGCCGGGCGAGCCGGGAGCGCATGCGCTCCCCCAGTTCGCCGGCGGCCTTGCGGGTGAACGTCACGCCGAGCACCTGGTCCGGGGCGACGACGCCGTTGGCCACGAGCCAGACCACGCGGTCGACCATGGTGGCGGTCTTGCCCGAGCCCGCGCCCGCGACGACCAGCCGGGGGGTGAGCGGGGCGGAGATCACCGCGGACTGCTGGGCCGTGGGCCGGTTGCCGCCGAGCAGGTCGGCGAGCTCCTCGGGGCTGTACCGGGGCTCGACGCCGCCGTAGGGGTGCTCGGCCGTCTCCGGCGGGGTGCCGTCGGCGGGGGTGCCGGTCATGGGCGCTGTCGTCTCCTGCTGTCGGGGTGGGATGGGGCCGGGGTCCGTCCTCACGGTTCGCTCACCTGCCGCCCCTCGGCGCACAGCGGGCAGATCTGCGGCAGCTTGCACCCGTGACCGTTGAAGGCGCCCTCGGCCTGGTCGTGGCGGGCGGTGAACCGTTCCCCGGCCACGAGCTCCGCGGCCCGGGTGATCAGCTCCCGCGCCCATGTGGCGTCCGGGTCGAGGGGGTCCTGCTGCTGCACGGACGGGGACTTGGCCCGGGTGCCGAGCTGGACGAGCAGGGCGCCGCCGGAGAGCTCCGTCACGGTGCCGCCGGGCAGCTCCAGGACGGTCTCGTCCGCACCGGCGACCATGGCCGAGCCCGCCCCCGCCGTCAGCGCCACCTGGTAGGCCGCCAGCTGCGGGTGCTCGGCGATCTTCGCCCCGGCCGGCTGGTTCCGTCCGGTCTTGAGGTCGACGACGACGTAGCGGCCCTGCTCGTCGAGCTCGAGGCGGTCCACGCGGCCCCGGAGCAGGGCGTCGCGCGCCCGCCCCTGGACGAGCACGCTGAACGCGCCCTCCACGGAGGCCAGCCGGCGGCCGTGCTTGCCGCGGGCGTCCAGCACGTACTGGGCGAACTTGCGCAGCATCTGCCGGGCCCGTTCGAGCTGGACCGCCGACTCCCAGGTGTCCGGCAGCCCCAGCGTGGGCCAGCGGCGCTCGAGCTCGGCGACGAGCTCGGCGCCCGGCGCCTCCGGCAGCTCCTCGGCGATGGCGTGCACGAGCGAGCCGAGGCTGCGGCTGAGGTCGGTGGCGGCCTCGGCCCGCGAGGCCGCCACGAACCAGTCGAGCGGAGACCGGTGGATGGTCTCGATCCGGGACGGGGAGACGGGCACGGGGACCCCGTCGTCGAAGACGGGCGCCGTGCTGGAGAGCTCCGCCGCGCCCCACCAGGTGTCGGGGTGGGCGCCGGGCACCGGTCGCGGGGAGGCGGCGATGCGGTGGAGCAGCCGGGCGGCGGCCTCGGAGCGCACCGGGTCCTCCTCGTGCAGCTGGACCCACTGCCGCAGCTCGGCCACGAGGGCGCGCAGCGTCATGGGCCGCGGGGCGTCCACCACGGCTCGGGCGCCGTCCCCGGGCCGGGAGCCCGGGGGGTCGACGAGGTCCAGGAACTCCGAGGGCTGCTCGTCCTCGCCGGCGGCCGCCGTGACCACGAGCGTCCCGCAGCTGCGGGAGACCGCGGCGGAGAAGGAGCGCAGCTCGTCGTGGCGGACCTCGCGCATCCGGGTCACCGGGGTGACCCGTGCGGCCTGCTCGACGCCGAGGTCGAGCGCGTCCGTGAGCAGGTCCGCGCCCAGCAGCTGCCCGCGCAGGCGGGTGTTGGGCCACACGCCCTCCTGCACGCCGGCGACGAAGACCACCGGCCACTGCCGGCCCGCGGCCGTGGCCGGCGTCATGATCTCGACCGTCTCGTCGGTCGGGGCGCGGGCGGCCAGGGTGTCCATGGGCAGGTCCTGGTTGTCGACGTAGTCCAGGAACTGTGCGGGGCTCGCGCCGGGCAGGTGGTCGACGTAGCGCTCGGCCGACTCGAACAGGCCCACCACGGCGTCGAGGTCGCGGTCGGCCCGCTCCCCCGCGGGGCCGCCCTCCAGCGCGCGCCGACGCCAGGACTCGGCGACCCCGGCCGCCTCCCACAGCGCCCACAGGACGGTCTCGGCCGTGGCGCCCTCCTCCCGGAGGGCGCGGGTGCCGGCCGTGAGCATCCGGGCGATCCTGCGGGCCGGCACGGAGCGCACCCCGGCGGCGTCGAGCGCCCCGGGGGCCACGAGGGCCTCCACGAGCAGGTCGTCGCTGGTGCGGAGGCCGCCCGCGGCGAGCTCCTCCGCCCGGAGCCGCTGGCGCAGCCGGCGGACGTCCATCGGGGAGGCGTTGCCGATCCGGGAGCTCAGCAGGTCGACGGCGGCCTGGACGGTGAGGGCGCCGAAGTGGGCGTCCTCCTCCCCCGCCCCGGACGCCGCGGCCGCCTCGGTCACGATGCGCAGCGCGCCCAGCAGCGGGCGCACCGCCGGCTCGTCCCGGACCGGCGTCTCCGCCGCGGAGGTGCTGACGGGCACGCCGAGGGCGGAGAGCTGGCGCTCGAGGCCCTCCAGGTAGCGGCCGTTGCGCACGACCACGGCCATGTCGGCCAGCGGGACACCGTGCACGAGGTGGCGCTCGAGGACCTGGTGGGCGATCCAGCGGGCCTCGTGCAGCGGCGACGGGAGCACCACCGTGGTGACCTCCCCCGGCGCCGCGCCGCCTCCCGCGCCGTCCCGCATGCCGTGGTCCGGGGCGTCCTCCGCCGTGGCGACCTCGGCGTGCGCCGCGTCCGCGGTGTTTGCGGTGCCCGCGATGTCCTCGGGGTCCGCGGCAGGCAGGAGGCCGCGGGGGTGCCGGGCCCCGGCGACGGCGGGGATCCGCTCGGCCACGCGCCGCCACACCTCCGCGACGGCCCCGGGCATCCGCCGGCTCGTGCCCAGGGGGTGCCGGCGGAGGGGCCGGGCGGGCTCGGCGAGCCGGTCGTCGAGGGTGCGCAGCAGGTCGGGCCGGGCCCCGCGGAAGCCTTGGACCACCGTGTCCGTGCAGACCGTCATGACGGTGTCGCGTCCCCGGCACAGCACCGCGAGCAGCCGGTGGATCGAGGGCGTCGCCTCGTGCAGGTCGTCCACGAGCACGAGGTCGAGGCGCTCCTGCTCGGCCCGCAGGAACTCCGGCTGCTCCTCGAGGACCCGTGCGGCCTCGGTCACGAGGACGGCGGGGTCGTAGGCCTCCGGCATCCGCAGCCGGCGGACGGCCAGGTACTCGGCGCGCAGCGTGGCGGCCGCGGCCCAGTCCGGACGCTCCAGGCGCCGGGCGAGGGCGCGCAGGTCGTCGGGGGCGAGGTCGTACTCGGACATCCGGTCGAACAGCTCGCGCACCTCCTGGCGGAAGCCGCGGGTCCCCAGGGCCTCCAGGAGGTCCGGCGGCCACACGACGGCGGCCCCGAACCCCGCGGCGTGTCCGGCCATGAGCTCGCCGATGAGCACGTCCTGCTCCGGGCCGGACAGCAGCTTGGGCCCGTGCGCGACGCCCGGGAGCAGGCCCTCGTTCTGCGCCCGCCGGAGGAGGTCGAAGGCGTAGGACTGCCAGGCCCGCACGGGCGGGGAGCTCATGGTGGCCGCGACCGCGGCCGTGAGGTCGTCCCGCAGCCGGGCGGCCGCGAGCCGGGACGGGGTGAGCACGAGCAGCCGGTCCGGGTCGAGGCCGTGGCCGATCCGGCGCGCCGCCAGCTCCACGAGCACCCGGGTCCGCCCGGTCCCCGGGCCGCCCAGCACGAGCCGGGGCCCGCAGCCGGCCGGGAGCCCGGCGATCTCCTCCTGCTCGGGGCCCGGCCGCCACGCGGTGCGCTCCGGCGCGGAGCCGTGCGGGGGCACGAGGTTCCAGCGCACCGGACCCGCCCCGGGTGCGACGGAGCTCGTGACGGGGGTGCTGTCCTCGGAGTGCCGCATGGGTCTCATCCCATCACGGGACTCCGACGGTCTAAGCCCTCCGCGCCCGTGCGTTCCGGACGGCCCGCGCCCGGTCCCGGGGGACGCGGCGCCCGGGACCGGGCGTGCGTGCCGGGTCGGAGGGGGCCGGTACGGTGGGAGCCATGTCCTCGCCCTCAGGCCCCGCCGGCCCCACCGACCAGCTGCCCCTGTTCGACGCCGCCCCGCTGCGCGCGCCGCGGGATGCTCCGCCCGCGCCGGACGACGCCGCGGAGCAGGACGTGCTCTTCGACCTTGAGAGGCCGTCCGGCGCCGGGAACGGGGCCGCCGCGTGGACCGAGGGCCCGCGCGCCTCGTTCGACCTCGAGACGACCGGCCGCGACCCGCACACGGCCCGCATCGTCACGGCGTCCGTGGTGCGCACCGACGCCGGGGGCGCCGTGACGGACGAGTGGGAGTGGCTGGCGGACCCGGGGGTGGAGATCCCCGAGGAGGCCGCGGCCGTGCACGGGGTGAGCACCGACCGGGCCCGCGCCGAGGGACGACCGGCCGCGGAGGTGGTCGCGGAGATCGCCGGCGTCCTGGACGCCCTCTTCGCCGAGGGCACGCCCGTGCTGGTGTTCAACGCCTCCTACGACTTCACGGTCCTCGCCCACGAGGGCCGGCGCCACGGGGTCGAGGTCCGGCAGCCCTTCCCGGTGCTGGACCCCTACGTGCTCAACAAGCAGGTGCACCGGTACCGGCGCGGCAAGCGCACCCTCGGGGCGCTGTGCGAGGAGTACGGCGTCGAGCTCACCGCGGCGCACACCTCGGCGGCGGACTCGCTCGCCACGGAGCGGCTCGCGGTGCTGATGGCCCGCCGCTTCCCCGAGCTGGTGCGCCCCGCGGCCGAGCTGCACGCCGACCAGATCGGCTGGGCCGCCGAGCAGGCCGCGAGCCTCCAGGAGTACTTCCGCCGGACCCGGCCGGATGCCGTGGTCGATTGTGCCTGGCCGCTCCGCCGCCCCGAGGACGCCTGAGCGCTCCCGGGGACGGCGGCGCGGTCCGGGCTCAGGCGGCCGGGCGGGCCTCGGCGGCCGCGCGGGCCGCGGCCGGCAGGGCGGACACGATCCGGTCCATCGCGGCGTCGTCGTGGGCGGCGGAGAGGAACCACGCCTCGAAGACCGACGGGGGCAGGTAGACGCCCTGGTCGAGCATCGCGTGGAAGAACGCCGGGTAGCGGTACGTCTCCTGCGCCTTGGCCTGCGCGTAGTCGTGCACTCCCGTGGCGGAGGTGCCGAAGGCGACCGAGAACAGGCTGCCGGCCGACTGGACGGAGTGGTCGACCCCGGCCTCCGTCAGCGCGGCGCGCACCGCCTCCTGGAGCTGCGCAGAGCGCCGGTCCACGGTCTGGTAGGCGATCCGGTCCGCGGTGCGCAGGGTCGCCGCTCCCGCCGCCATCGCCACCGGGTTCCCCGACAGGGTGCCGGCCTGGTAGACGGGGCCCAGGGGCGCCAGGTGGTTCATGACCGCCGCCCGACCGCCCACGCCGGCGACCGGCAGGCCGCCGCCGATGACCTTGCCGAACATGAACAGGTCGGGCTCCCAGCCGTCCTCGCCGGCGGCGGTGAGGCCCCAGTAGCCGGCCTCGTGCACGCGGAACCCGGTCAGGACCTCGTCGAAGATCATCAGGGCCCCGTGCTCACGGGTGATCCGGCGCAGGCCGGCGTTGAAGCCCTCGCCGGGGGCGACCACGCCCATGTTGGCGGGCGCGCCCTCCGTGATGACGGCGGCGATCCGGCCCGGGTGCGCGGCGAAGACCTCCTCCACGGCATCGAGGTCGTTGTAGGGCAGCACCAGGGTCTCGGCCGCGGTGGCCGCGGTGACCCCGGCGGAGCCCGGCAGGGCGAGGGTCGCGACGCCGGAGCCCGCCTCGGACAGCAGGGAGTCCACGTGCCCGTGGTAGCACCCGGCGAACTTCACGACGAGGTCCCGGCCGGTCACGCCGCGGGCCAGCCGGATCGCGGTCATGGCCGCCTCGGTGCCGGTCGAGACCATGCGCAGCTCGTCGATCGCGCCGACCCGCTCGACCACGAGCTCGGCCAGCTCGGTCTCCCCGCGCGTCGTGGCCCCGAAGGACAGGCCGCGCTCCACGGCCTCGTGCACGGCCTCGATCACGGCCGGGTGGGAGTGCCCGACGAGGGCGGGCCCCCACGAGCTGACGAGGTCGACGTACTCGCGGCCGTCGGCGTCGGTGAGGTACGGGCCCTTGGCCGCGGTGATGAAGGGCGGGGTTCCGCCCACGGACGCGTAGGCCCGCACCGGGGAGTTGACCCCGCCGGGCATGACCTTGCGCGCGCGGTCGAAGAGTTCCTGGGAAACGCTCATGGGTTCTGTCTGTTTCCTTCCGCCGGGAGTGCCGGCTCGGGGGACGGTGGGGGTCAGGAGAGGCCGTTCTCGTCGCGGAACCAGTCCGCGAGCTCGACGGCGAAGTAGGTCAGCACGGAGTCGGCGCCGGCCCGGCGGATGGACAGCACGGACTCCTGGATCGCGGCCTTCCGGTCGATCCAGCCGTTGGCCGCGGCGGCCTCGATCATGGCGTACTCGCCGGAGATCTGGTACGCGGCCACGGGCACCGGGGAGACCTCGGCCACGTCGCGGAGGATGTCGAGGTAGCTCATGGCCGGTTTGACCATGACCATGTCGGCGCCCTCGTCCAGGTCCAGCTGGAGCTCGTGCAGCGCCTCCCTGCGGTTGGCGGGGTCCATCTGGTAGGTGCGCCGGTCGCCCTGGAGCTGGGAGTCCACGGCCTCGCGGAACGGGCCGTAGAACGCGGAGGAGTACTTCGCGGAGTAGGCCAGGACGGCGACGTCGGGGTGCCCGGCCTCGTCGAGGGCGGAGCGGATCACGCCGACCTGGCCGTCCATCATGCCGGAGGGGCCGAGCACGTGGGCGCCCGCCTCGGCCTGGGCCACGGCCATCCGGCCGTAGACCTCCAGGGTCGCGTCGTTGTCCACGGTCCCGTCGTCGGCCAGGACGCCGCAGTGGCCGTGGTCGGTGAACTCGTCCAGGCACAGGTCGGCCATGACGACGAGGTCGTCGCCGACCTCCGCGCGGACGGCTCGCAGCGCCCGGTTCAGGATGCCCTCGGGGTCGCACCCGGCGCTGCCCTGGGGGTCCCGCTCTGCGGGCACGCCGAAGACCATGAACCCGCCGAGGCCCTTCGCCGCAGCCTCGGCGGCGGCCCGGCGCAGGGAGTCCAGGGAGTGCTGGACGACCCCCGGCATGGAGCCGAGCGGGGCCGGCTCGGCGAGGCCCTCCCGGACGAACACGGGCAGGATCAGGTCGGACGGGTGGACCCTGGTCTGCGCGGCGAGACGGCGCACGGCGGGGGTGGTGCGCAGGCGGCGGGGGCGGGAGACCAGGTCGTAGCGCGGGGTTCGGTGGGTCACGGAGTTCGTCTCCTCGGTCGTCGGGAACGGTGTCGTCGGGAACGGTGTCGTCGGGAACGGTGTCGTCGGGAACGGTGTCGTCGGTGCAGGTGCCGCGGGGGCCGGCGCCGGGGGCCCGGGTACCGGCGGTGTCGGCGGTGCCGGGTCCGGCGGAGTCGGAGCGGGTGCCGCCGCCGCGGCGCGGGCGGTCCGCCCCGGGTCCGCGAGGGCCCGGGCGAGGGCGTCGCGGATCCCCTCCGGGGTGGGCAGGACCGCGGCGACGGCGGGCAGGCCGAGGTCGGCGGCGGCGCGGCGCGTGGGCTCGCCGATGGCCACGAGGACGGTGCCCGCCAGGACCGCGGGGTCGCCGCCGACGAGCTCGGCGAGGTGGGACGGTGCCGTGAGCACCACGGCGTCGACCTCGCCCCCGGCCAGGACGGCCAGCAGGTCCGACCGGTGGAGCTCCGCCACGTCGTCGTCCGGAGCCGGCCGCACGAGGGGCGCGGCGGCCGGCCACGGCACGGTCTCGTAGGCCGTGGCCGTCAGGACCCGGTACCCCCGCCGGGTCAGGCCGGTCTCGAGCACGGGCCGCGCCCGGGCGGAGAGCGGCAGCAGGACCGTGCCGGGAGCGGGCTCCGGCGGCCAGTCGGCGAGCAGCCCGGCGGCCGAGTGCGCGGTGCCGGGCACCAGGTCCGGCGGCAGTCCCGCCGCCGCGAGAGCCGCGGCCGTGGCGTCCCCCACCGCGGCGACGCGCAGACCGGCCCGCCGTGCCGGCGCGAGCCGGTCGCCCAGCGGCGCCCCGGCCGGGTCCCCGGCGACCGCCCGCAGCGCCCGGACCGTGGTCACCGAGGTCACCGCCAGCCAGGTCCGTGCGGCGGACGCCGGGTCCGCCGCACGGTCGAGGAGGGCGGTCACGGGAGCGGTGTCGGGGGGCAGGGTGGCCTCCAGCAGCGGGGCGAGCCGGACCCGGGCCCCGTGCCCGCGCAGCAGCCCCACGAGCTCCCGGGCCCGGTCGGCGGAGCGGGTGACGACGACCCTGGCGCCGCGCAGGGCGGCGGGGTCGGCGGAGCGGTCGGCGGGGCCGGGGCGCGGCACGGGGCTCAGAGCGTCAACCGGGCCAGTCGGCCGGCACCGTCGGCGAGCAGCTCGTCGCCCAGCCAGAAGCCGAGGTCCCGGGCGGCGTCGACGCCGAGCGCCGCGGCGCGACCGCCGCGGCGCATGACCCGGCTGCCGTCCGGGTCGGCCACGACGACGTCGAGCACGAGCTCGCCGTCCTCGATCCGCCCGAAGGTGCCCACGGGGGCGGCGCACCCGGCCTCGAGCCGGGTCAGCAGCGCCCGTTCCGCGGTCACGGCCAGCCGTGTCTCCAGGTGGTCCACGGCGGCGAGGCCGGCGGCGAGCGGGGCATCGCCGGAGGCGTCCTCGGTGCGGCACTCCAGGGCCAGGGCTCCCTGGCCGGGGGCGGGGAGCATGACGGACGGGTCGATCAGCTCGGTGATCGCGTCCTCCAGTCCGAGCCGCCGGAGACCGGAGGCGGCGAGCACCACGGCGTCGAGGTCGCCGGGGGCCACCCGCCCCAGCCGGGTGCCCACGTTGCCGCGGATGTCGACGATCTCCAGGTCCGGGCGCGCCGCGCGCACCTGCGCCGCGCGGCGCGGCGAGCCGGTGCCGACCTTCGCCCCGGCGGGCAGACCGGTCAGGGTCAGCCCGTCACGGGCGCACAGGGCGTCCCGGGGATCCTCCCGCACCGGCACCGCGGCCACCTCGAGCCCGGGGACGGGTGCGGTGGGCAGGTCCTTGAGGGAGTGCACGGCCAGGTCCACGGAGCCGGCCAGCAGCGCGGCCCGCAGGGCCGTGGCGAAGACCCCGGTGCCGCCCATCTGGGACAGGGGCCCGGTGAGGACGTCGCCCTCGGTGCGGATCGTGACGAGCTCCGGCTCCAGCCCGCCCGCCGCCGCGACGGCGCGGGCCGCCGTGGTGGTCTGGGTGAGCGCGAGCCGGGAGCCGCGGGTGCCGACCCGGAACCCCGGGAGCCCCTGCCCTGCGGCCGTCATGCCCACCGCACCTCCCCGGCGTCGTCGAGGTCGACCGGGAGGGGCTCGCCCTCGGGTCGCTGCGCCATGGTCGGACGGGGGCCGGTGGCGCCGCGCAGCACCTTGACGCAGCAGTCCGGGGCGCAGTCGTCGAACCACGTGCCCCGGGCGCAGGCGGAGACGCGCGGCGGGGCGGCGCGCCCGGCGACGCGCTGCTCCACGAGGTCCGCGAGCCCGGCCACGAACGTCGGGTGCGTGCCCGCGGTGGGGGTGCGCACCGCCGGCAGGCCGAGCCGCTCGCAGGTCTCCAGGGCCTCGGTGTCGAGGTCCCACTTGACCTCCATGTGGTCGGAGACGAAGCCCAGCGGCACGAGGACCGCGCCGGCGACACCGCGCTCGGCGACCTCCTCGAGCGCGTCGTTGACGTCCGGTTCGAGCCACGGCACCTGCGGGGGCCCGGAGCGGGACTGGTAGACGAGGTCCCAGGTGTGGTCCCCGAGCTCCTCGGGCCCCACCCGCTCGAGCACGGTCCGTGCCACGGCCAGGTGCTGGGCGACGTAGGCGGAGTTCTCCTCGAAGTCCATCCGCGCCGGCCCGGACGCCTCGGCGTCGGTCGTGGGGATGGAGTGGGTGCAGAACAGGATCGCGATCTTTCCGCCGTCGGCGCCGAGACGCCCGCGCACCTGCGCGAGGCCTTCCCGGAGGCCCTCGACGAAGGGCTGCACGAAGCCCTCGGAGTCGTAGTACTGGTGGACCTTGTCGACCTGCATCTCCCCCGTGAGGCCGAGCTCCTCGAGCGCCACGCCGTAGTCCTCGCGGTACTGGCGGCAGCCGGAGTAGCTGGAGTAGGCGCTGGTCGCGAGCACCAGGAGCTTGCGCATCCCGCGGGCGTGGCACTCCCGCACGACGTCGGCCACGTAGGGCGCCCAGTTGCGGTTGGCCCACAGCACGGGCACGCTCAGGCCCCGGCCGAGCAGCTCGGCCTCGAGGGCGGAGCGCAGGGCGCGGTTCTGGTCGTTGATGGGGCTCACGCCGCCGTTGGCCCGGTAGTGGGTGGCGACCTCCTCGAGCCGCTCGTCGGGGATGCCGCGGCCCCGCGTGACGTTGCGCAGGAACGGCAGGACGTCGTCCTGCCCCTCCGGCCCCCCGAAGGACGAGAGGACCACGGCGTCGTACTGCTCGGGCGCGTGCGCCCGGGCCCGCGACAGGGCGTTCTCGGCGCTCATCGGAGCACCTCCGCGAGCTCCTCGGCGCCCACCCGGCGGCCCGTGTAGAACGGCGTCTCCTCGCGCACGTGCAGCCGGGCCTCCGTGTTGCGGAAGGCCCGCATGACGTCGACGAGGTCCACCAGCTCGGGGGCCTCCAGCGCGAGCAGCCACTCGTAGTCGTTGAGCCCGAAGCACGCGATGGTGTTCGCGAGGACCTGCGGGTAGTCGCGTGCGGCCATGCCGTGGTTGCGCAGCATCTCGGCGCGGCGCTGGGGGTTCATGTAGTACCACTCGTAGGAGCGCACGAACGGGTAGACGCAGACCCAGTCCTCCGGGGCGACGCCGCGGGCGAAGGACGGCGAGTGGTTCCGGGTGAACTCGGCGTCCCGGTGGACCCCCATCGCGTTCCAGGCCTGCCCGGTGCCGGCCAGGAGCTCCGTGCGGCGCAGCCGGCGGACCGCCGACTGGAGCGCCTGGGGGTCGTCGCCGTGGAGCCACGTGAGGACGTCGGCGTCCTCGCGCATCCCCGAGACGTCGTAGGCGCCGCGCAGCGTCACGCCCTCGGCCGCCAGCTGCTCGACCACGCCGTCGAACTCGGTGGCCGCCGAGGCGTCGTCGCCGGCCGTCCGGGCCCCGGCGCCGCCGGCGGGGCGGGCGAACACGGACCAGACGGCCCAGTGCAGCTGCTCCGCGCCCCCCTCCTCCGTCGCCTCGGGCCGGTCGGCCGGACGGCCGCCGTTCTCGTGGGAGCTGGTGTCGTGGGACAAGGCTCAGTCCTTTCGTCGGGTGCTGGTCGGTGGGGTCCGTGCCGGCTCGGAGGCGGCCGGCGCGGCGCGGTCCGGGACGCCCGCCTCGGCGAGCAGGGCACGGACCTGGGATCGGGTGTCGGCGACGACGGAGGCGAGGCCCGTGCCCGCGAGCCACCCGCCGACCGCGACGGCGTCGGGCAGCACCGCGAGCGACCGCCGGAAGTCGGCGACGCGCCGGGCGTGCCCGACGCCGGCGCGGGGCAGCGCGGAGCGCCAGCGCACGATGTCCGCGCCGACGAGCTGGCCGGGCCGCAGGGGCATCCCCATCAGGGTCGAGGCGTCCGAGAGGGCGAGGCGGATGAGCTGGTCGTCGGGCAGGGCCACCTCCGGCGGGACGGCGGCGTCGGTCCGGGGGCGGCCGTAGGAGAGCCGCAGCACGTGCCGGCCGGGGCCGGCGGCCTCCCGGACCCAGTCCCACTTGGCGCTCGCGTGGGTGAGGGCCTTGGCGCGCACGCCGCGGGCGTCCTCGCTCACGAGCAGGCCGGTGCCCCGGGGGGCGCCGTCGAGGCGCGGCTCGTCGACCACGAGCGTGGCCAGGGCCACCTGCGGCCCGGCCTCGGGGGCGAACCGCTGGAGCCCGGCCTCGTGGCCGGCGAGGAGCCGGACGGCGGTCGTGCCGTCGGTGGCCATCACGAGCAGCTCGCCGCGGGCCACGGCGGTCTTGTGCCCATGGCGCGGCTGGCGCTGGATGACCATCCAGCCCTCGCGGCGGGGGTCGCGGTCGAGGGCGATGACGTCATAGCCGGTGACGAGCTTCACGCCGGCCCGCTCGAGGTCGTGCACGAGCGTCTCGGACAGGGCGTTCATGCCGCCGCGAAGCCCGGCCACGTTCGCCCCCGCGGGCGCGGCGCGGCGCAGGGCGCCCGCCGCGGCGCCGAGGGAGCCGTGCTCGCGCAGGGCCCTGCGCAGCCCGGGGGCCACGGCGTCGACGTCGAGGTCGTCGGGGTGGGCGGAGTGCACGCCCGTGGCGAAGGGCGCGACGAGCCGGTCGACCACCCGCTCCCCCATCCGGGCCCGGACGAGACCGCCGAGGGAGCGCTCGGTCATGCCCACGAACGCCGGCAGTCTGCGGTCGAGGCCGGCGCGCAGCATGCCGGCCCGGCCCAGGGCCGCCCGCAGCCGGGGGGCGGTGGGGTCCGCGGGGATGCCGAGGATCCCGGAGTCGGGCGCGGGCACGGCGCCCTCCGGCAGGAACAGCCACGAGCCGGATCGGTTGGGGTGCACCACGCGCTCGCCGAGCCCGAGCTCCTCCAGCAGGTCGGGGACTGCCCGGGAGCGGGTCGCGAAGGACTCGGCGCCCGAGTCCAGCACGAGGCCCGCCACCTGGTGGGCGCCGACGGCTCCGCCGAGGTGGTCTTCGGCCTCGACCAGGGTGACGCGCAGCCCGCGAGCCGCCAGGTCACGGGCGGCCACGAGCCCGGAGACGCCGCCCCCCACCACGAGGGCGGAGCGGGGCGGGGTCCGGCGGGCGGGCGGGCCGTCCGGCTCCGCGCTCACGGCCGGTCACCGCCCCGGGGCTGCTCCAGCGGCCGGCCGTGGACGAAGGACACGAGGTCCGTCAGCACCTGCGGGTCGGTCCCCGGCGGCACGCCGTGGCCCAGGTTGACGACGTGTCCCGGGGCCGTGGCCCCGCCCCGCAGCACCTCGCGCACGTGCTCCGCGAGCACGGGCCAGGGCGCGCCGAGCAGGGCCGGGTCGATGTTGCCCTGCAGGACGGTGGTCCCACCGAGCCGCCGGCTGGCCTCCGCCAGCGGGATGCGGTAGTCCACGCCCACCGCGTCCGCGCCGGCGTCCCGCATCGCGGCGAGGAGCTCGCCCGTGCCCGTCCCGAAGTGGATGCGCGGCACGGCGAGGTCCTCGACGGCGCGCAGCGCGGCCGCCGAGTGCTCCAGGACGTGCGCGGAGTAGTCGGCCAGGGACAGGGAGCCCGCCCAGGAGTCGAAGAGCTGCACGGCCGAGGCGCCGGCCTCGACCTGGGCGCGCAGGAACGCCCCGGACGTCCGGGCCGCCCACTCGGCGAGCGCCCGCCAGGCGGCAGGATCGGCGTGCATCATCGTGCGCGGCAACAGGTGGTCCCGGGAGGGCCCGCCCTCGACCATGTAGGCGGCCACGGTGAACGGGGCCCCGGCGAAGCCGATGAGCGGGGTCGCGCCGAGCTCCGCGACGGTGCGGGCGACGGCCTCCCGGATCGGGTCGAGGGAGCCCTCGGAGAGCTCGGGGAGGGCGGCGACGTCGGCGGCCGTGCGCACCGGGCGCTCCAGCACGGGCCCGCGGCCCGGCACGATCTCGACGTCCACCCCGGCCACGCGCATGGGCACGACGATGTCGGAGAAGAAGATGGCGGCGTCGACGTCGTGCCGGCGCACCGGCTGCAGCGTGATCTCCGCGGCCATCTCCGGGTCCAGGCAGGCGTCGAGCATCGCGGTGCCCTGGCGCAGGGACCGGTACTCCGGCAGGGACCGGCCCGCCTGCCGCATGAACCACACCGGGCGGCGGTCGGGCGCGCGGCCCGTGAGGGCCTGCAGCAGCGGGGCGTCCAGCGTGCCGGCGGAGCGCAGCGGATGGCCCTGCGGCAGCGCCCCGAGGGATCCGGTCAGGCGCCGGAACGCCGTCGAGGGGTGGGTGCCGCCCGTGGGGTGCCCGGGAACGGCTGCGGTCGACGTGTCCGGCGTGCTCGCCGTCTCAGGGGTGGTAGGCATAGTGCTCCCATTGTGCCAAGGAACACCGACGTCGTTTACCGACGCAGCGTCACCGGGGGCCGGGGCGGCCGGGCGGGGGCGGGCGTGAGCGTTCTCTCGGACGTCACCGAGGCGCGGATCCGCGGTGACCGTCTAGTATGAATGCACTGTGGTCCTCTTCGCACTCGTCGCCTCCCACCAGAACGTCGATCTGAACACCGTTGCGCGTCTCAGCACCGGTGCGCTCGGGCTGTCCGAGGAGATGGTCCGCGGCGGCCCCCTCCGTGGCGCGGTGACGCTCTCGACGTGCAACCGGCTCGAGATCTACGGCGAGCTCGAGGACGTGCCGGGCACCTCCTCCGGTGCGACGCTGGAGCGGGTGCTGGCCGACCTCGCCGAGCAGATCGGCTCCCGCGCCGGGCTCGACCCCGAGTTCGTGGCCGACTCCCTGCGGGCCTTCACCGACTCCGGCGCCGCGCGCCACCTCTTCACCGTGGTCTCCGGCCTGGAGTCCGCCGTGGTGGGCGAGCGCGAGATCACCGGGCAGGTCCGGCGCGCCCTCAACGACGCCCAGCAGGCCGGGACGGTCTCCGGCACGCTGCTGCGGCTGTTCGAGGCCGCCGCGCGCACCGCCCGCAAGGTGGGGACGCAGACCGCCCTCGGCGAGCGGGGCCGCTCCATCGTCTCCGTGGCCCTGGACCTCGCCGACGACGTCACGACCGGCACCTGGCCGTCGCGCCGGGCCCTCGTGTTCGGCACGGGCGCCTACGCGGGGGCGACGATGGCCGCGCTCCGCGACCGTGGGTGCGCCGACATCGAGGTGTACTCGGCGTCGGGGCGGGCCGAGCAGTTCACGCAGAACCGCGGCGGCACGCCGGTGGGGACCGAGGAGCTGGCCGCGGCCCTGGAGCGCGCCGACGTCGTCATCGGCTGCAGCGGCGGCTCCGCCCCCATGGGCGCCGCCGCGTTCCCCGCAGGGCCCCGCACCGTGGTCGACCTCGCCCTCACCCGGGACTTCGACCCGGCCGTGGCGGACCTGCCCGGGGTCGAGCTCATCTCCCTCGAGTCGGTGCGCGTGGCCGCCCCGGAGGAGACCAGGGAGTCCGTCGAGGCCGCGAGCGGGATCGTGGAGCGGGCCGCCCAGGAGTTCGCCGCGAGCCAGGACGCACGCGACATGGACGCCGCGATCGTCGCCCTGCGCAAGCACACCATGGCCGTCCTCGACGCCGAGCTCGAGAAGGTCACCTCCCACCACGGGTGCACGGCCGCGCAGGAGCAGATCGAGCTCGCGATGCGCCGCATGGTGCGCTCCCTCCTGCACACCCCCACCGTCCGCGCGCGCGAGCTCGCCGCGCAGGGCCGGCAGGACGAGTACATCACCGGCCTCGCGGCGCTGTACGGGATCGAGGTCCCCGCGCCCGCCGCGGAGCGGACCGCGCCCCCGGCCGCCGCGGCGCCGCCGGAGGTCACCCGCCGCCCCCAGGCCGCGGGGTAGGGCGGGATTCGTTCGGCCGGCGCCGCCGGTCGGTTGAGGAGGAACGGTTCATGACTGAGACCAGGAGAGGGCGCCCCGCGCGCCTTCCGCGCGAGGCCCGCCGGCGGCAGCTGCTCGAGACGGCGCTGACCGTGTTCTCCTCGAACGGCTACCACGGGTCGTCCATGGACGACATCGCCGACGCCGCCCAGGTGAGCAAGCCCGTCCTGTACCAGCACTTCCCCGGCAAGCGCGAGCTCTACCTCGCCCTCGTGGACCACTACCTCGAGGAGCTCTCGCTCGGGCTCGTCTCGGCGCTGCAGGGCAACGACGTCAACCGCGAACGGGTGGAGTCCATGCTGGACGTCTACTTCGGCTTCGTGGAGGCCAATCCGGAGGCCCACCGGCTGATCTTCGAGTCGGACCTGCTGGCGGACCCGGAGGTCGCGGAGCGCTTCGAGAACTTCCACCTGGCCGTGGCGGACTCGATCGCCGGGGTCCTCGGGCCCAACGCGGGGCTGAGCCACGCGCACGCGGTGCTCGTCTCCCGCTCCCTCACCGGCATGGCGCAGACCGCGGCGGTGCACTGGATCCGCAATCCGGGCACCGGCGGGCGGGCGGAGGCCCAGCGGCAGATCTTCCGTTTAGCTTGGGGCGGAATCTCGATCATCGACGAGGACTGGGAGTAGCGCCCTCCTAGACTGACCGGGACGAAGCCCGCAGCCCTGCCCAGGAGGAACCATGGAAATCAAGATCGGTGTTCAGCACGTCGCCCGGGAGATCGTCGTCGAGTCCTCCCTCGAGGCGCCGGAGGCCGTGGAGCTGATCACCGCGGCCGTCTCCTCCGGATCCCCGCTGACCCTCACGGACACCAAGGGCAACGTGACGGTCGTCCCCGGGGGTGTCATCGGCTACGCCGCCGTCGGCGCCGAGCAGAAGCGGCCCGTGGGCTTCATGCCCTTCACGAAGGACGACTGAGACCCCGTCCGCCGGCCACGGCGGACCCGGCCCGGCGACCGCACGGAACGTGCGCGGTCGTCGGGCTACACTGTTAAGCGCACTGGATGACCGGTCGTACCCGCGATCCCACGAACGACAGACACCTACTCGCCCCCGCTCCCCGCGAACAGGCCCCGCACGGCGGCCTCGCGCAGGACCGGATCCGGGCGCCACGCTCCCGCGTGGCCCGCCCGGTCGAGGCGGCGCACGCTCACGATCGGCTTCCACCCAACGCACGCCCCCGGCGGCCGCCAGCACGGCGGCCCGGAGGCCGGACCCCGGTCCCCTCCCTTCACCGGGCGTGCCCGAACGAAGGAACCCGACCGTGACCGACTACATCACCGACACCGCACCGGACGCCGCCGCGTCCGGCGACGACGCCGCCCTCGACGGCACCCCCGAGGTGGTCGTCGAGACCACCGAGCACCCCGAGCCGCTGCCCCAGGACTTCGCCGAGTTCGGGGTGCGCCAGGACATCGTGGACTCCCTCGCCGCCGAGGGCATCGTCCACCCCTTCCCCATCCAGGCCATGACCCTGCCGGTGGCGCTCTCCGGCCAGGACATCATCGGCCAGGCCAAGACCGGCACGGGCAAGACCCTCGGCTTCGGCATCCCCGTGGTCCAGCGTGTCGTGGGCCGCGGCGACGCGGGATGGGACCAGCTGAAGAAGCCGGGCGCCCCGCAGGCGCTCATCGTGGTGCCCACGCGCGAGCTCGCCGTCCAGGTCGGCCACGACCTGGCGACCGCCGCGCGGACCCGGAACGCCCGGGTGGCGACCATCTACGGCGGCCGCGCCTACGAACCCCAGATCGAGGAGCTGCAGGCGGGCGTCGAGGTCGTGGTCGGCACCCCCGGCCGCCTCATCGACCTCAACCGGCAGCGCCACCTCGACCTCTCCGCGGTGCGGGCCGTGGTGCTCGACGAGGCCGACGAGATGCTCGACCTCGGGTTCCTGCCCGACGTCGAGAAGCTGCTCTCGGCCGTGCCCGAGGTCCGCCAGACCATGCTCTTCTCCGCGACGATGCCCGGGCCCGTGGTGGCCATGGCCCGCCGCTACATGACCAAGCCCATGCACATCCGGGCCGCCGCGCCGGACGAGGGCGCCACCAAGAAGGACATCCGCCAGGTGGTCTACCGGGCGCACCACCTCGACAAGGACGAGGTCGTGGCCCGGATCCTGCAGGCGGAGGGCCGGGGGCGCACGATCGTGTTCACCAAGACCAAGCGGGCCGCGGCCAAGCTCGCGGACGAGCTGATCACCCGCGGCTTCGCCGCCGCCCCGCTGCACGGCGACCTGGGCCAGGGCGCGCGCGAGCAGGCGCTGCGCGCGTTCCGCAACAACAAGGTCGACGTGCTCGTGGCCACGGACGTCGCCGCGCGCGGCATCGACGTCGAGGACGTCACCCACGTCATCAACTTCCAGTGCCCCGAGGACGAGAAGACCTACCTGCACCGCACCGGCCGCACCGGCCGCGCCGGGAACAAGGGCACGGCGGTGACGTTCGTGGACTGGGACGACATCCCGCGCTGGCGGCTGATCGACAAGGCCCTGGAGCTCGGCATCCCCGAGCCCCGCGAGACCTACTCGTCCTCCGAGCACCTGTACGAGGAGCTGAGCATCCCGAAGGGCACCAAGGGCCGGCTCCCCCGGTCCAAGCGCACCCACGAGGGGCTCGGCGCCGAGGTGCTCGAGGACCTCGGCGAGCCCGGCGGACGCAAGAGCGGTCCGCGCGGCGACGGCCGGGACGGGCGTTCCCGCGACCGCGGCGACTCCCGCCGCGGTGAGGGCCGCGGCGCAGGCCGTGGCGCCGGTCGCGGCGAGGGCCGTGGCCGCCGCGGCGAGGCCGCGGCGTCCGCCGCCCCGCGCGAGGACGCGACGGGCCCGCGGGAGACGGCCCGGGAGACCACCCGGGAGAAGGCCCGCGAGACCTCGGTGGAGCGGACCCCGGACGGCACCACCCGGCGTCGTCGGCGCCGCCGCGGCGGCGGCCAGGGCAGCGGAGCCCGGCAGGAGCAGAGCGGCACCGCCGGCGAGTGAGCCTTTTCGCCTTCGACGCCGAGGGCCCCGACGCGGTGGTCGCCGCGGAGAACCTGGATCTCCTGCGGCGGCTGCCCGACGGGGCCTTCCGCATGATCTACGTGGATCCGCCCTTCAACACGGGCCGCACCCAGCGCCGCCGGGAGTCCAGCGTGACCCCGGCCGCCGCCGGCGAGGGCGATCGCACCGGCTTCGCCGGCCGCTCCTACACGACCGTGCTGGGGGCCCTGCGCAGCTACGACGACGCGTTCGCCGACTACTGGGGGTTCCTGGAGCCCCGCCTGCGGCAGGCGTGGCGGGTGCTCGCCGACGACGGGACGCTGTACCTGCACCTGGACTACCGGGAGGTGCACTACGCGAAGGTCATGTTGGACGCGATCTTCGGGCGGGAGTGCTTCCTCAACGAGATCATCTGGGCCTACGACTACGGCGGTCGTTCCCGGCGTCGCTGGCCCGCCAAGCACGACAACGTCCTGGTGTACGTCAAGGACCCCCGGCGGTACCTGTTCGACAGCGCCGAGGTGGACCGGGAGCCGTACATGGCCCCCGGCCTGGTGACCCCGGAGAAGGTGCGGCTGGGCAAGCTGCCGACGGACGTGTGGTGGCACACGATCGTCTCCCCCACCGGCCGGGAGAAGACCGGCTACCCCACGCAGAAGCCCGTGGGCCTGGTGCGGCGGATGGTCGCCGCGAGCTCCGCCCGCGGGGACTGGGTGCTGGACTTCTTCGCCGGCTCCGGGACGCTCGGTGCGGCCGCCGGGCAGCTGGACCGGCGGTTCGTGTGCGTGGACCGCAACCCGGAGGCGATCGAGGTCATGCGCACGCGCCTGCCGGGGGCGACCGTGTGGGACTGAGCGCGGGGTCCCGGTGACGGCTGTCGGGCCCGGACCGCGGCCGCGGTCCGGGCCCGACGTCGTCGTGCGAGGGGCACGGGCTCAGATGAGGTCGTGCCCCTCGCGCCGGGCCTCGGCGGCCTCCTTGCCGAAGGCGGTGCAGATCACGGCCAGGGTGCCGGCCACGAGGAGGGGCCAGACGAGGACGTAGACGGTGAGAGCGAGCGGGGACATGGGGGTCCTTCCGGGGTCGTCGGGATTCAGCGGGCGCCGCGGGCCGCGGTGAGAGGCCTCTCGGCAGGGGCGTCGGCGTCGTCGGTGAAGTCGCCGGTGCGCCGCCGGATCGAGGCGAAGTCGAAGTCGTCGCGGTGGCGCACGGACATCGCCCAGCACACCACCGTGCTCACCGCGTAGGCGACGAGGGAGCCCGTGAGGGCCTCGTAGTCGCGCAGGAAGCCCAGCACGAACGGGGCCGAGGCGAGCGCAGCCAGCGCCCCGACGACCACGGCGGGGCGGGTGCCCAGGAAGCCGAAGACCATCAGACCCAGCACCACGCCCACGCCGAGGACGGCCAGGACCTCCACGAGCAGCGGCAGCGGCCCCGTGGCGGGGACGGCTCCGAAGCGCACGGGCAGGAACACGGCGAGGGCGGCCAGCACCGAGACGGTGAACGCCCGGTTGGTGACCCTGCCCCAGTAGAAGCTCGCGATGACGGGGAAGACCAGCGCGCCCCAGAGCGCCCCCACGAACACGAGCAGGTCCAGGATGTTCAGCTGCAGGCTCGCGAACACGACGGCCACCGCGGTGGCGGCCAGCATGGTCAGCCGGCCGACGAGCAGCATCGTCCGCGGATCGGCCCTCCGGCCCCGGCTGCGCACGCCCTGGCCGTAGATGTCCGCCATGGTGATCGAGGAGAGCGCGGAGAGGTCGGAGTCGGCGGTCGAGGAGAGCGAGCCGATGACCATGACGAAGAACACGGCGAGCAGGACGCCCGGCAGGTAGCCGGCGGCGATCTGCGGGAGCAGGTTGTTGGTGTCTCCCCCCACGGGCTCGAGCCCGGCGTAGAGAGCGAGCACACCGATCATGCCGATGCCGATGATGGTCGCGCCGTAGCCGATCGTCGCCGTGATGAACGTCGGCCTGATGAGGTCCTCCCGCACGGCGAAGAGCCGCTGGGCGATGGTCTGGTTGCCGATCGCGTAGGCCAGCACGGCCGCGATGTACGGGGCGCCCTGGTTGAGGAACGCGTCGCCGGAGAAGAAGGTGCCCTGTTCGGGCGTGAGGTTCTGGGCTCCCTCGGTGAACAGCGACGGCCCGCCCAGGAGGAGGAAGAGCGCCGGGACGATGACCACGACCGCGCCGAGCATGGCCACGACCTGCGCGAAGTCGGTCAGCACCGAGGCCCGGAAACCGGACCAGAGGGTGTACAGCAGCACGCCGACGGCGATGACGACGACGCCCTGCACGAAGCTGAACGGGGAGAGCATCGCGATGAGCGCGCCGCCGGCGATGAAGTTGGACATGAGGCTGATGACGCTGCCGACCACGTTGGAGCCGGCCAGCATGAGCTGGCTGGAGCGGCCGTGCCGGGCGTACATCACCTCGGCCAGGGTGTGGGCGTGCGGGGCGACCTTGCGGATCCTCCGGCCGAACGGGTAGATGAACAGGATCATCAGCGCGCCCCAGAGCCCGTAGTGGATGGGACCGGAGATGCCGTAGGTGTAGCCGGAGGTGACCGAGGCGTACATCGAGGACGCCCAGATCCAGGTCGCGGTCATGGATGCCGCGGAGACGCCGAAGCCGACCCCGTGCCCGGCCGTCATGTAGCTGTCCGCGTTCTCCTTCTTGTGCCCGATGCGCACGGACATGAGAAAGGTCCCCCCGTAGAAGAGCACGAGGAGACCGATGGTGAGGAGGAGGCCGAAGGGCGGTTCGATGGCGGCGGGCGGCATTCAGGTCCTTTCGTCGGGGCGGAGGGCACCGCGAAGCACCGGCCGCCGGCTGATCGGGAGGGTGCCGCGCAGGGGCGTTGCAGCATCGACGCACGTCCGGGAGCGGCCGGGCCGAACGTAACACACCGCCGAGGGCCGGCTCGGGGCGCCGGCGGCCCCGCGACCGGCCGTGCGAGCCCGTCATGGCGGGGCGGGACGCCCCTGCGGGCCCCGGGTGGCGTGTGGGCGATCTCACGCCCCGGCAGGGGCGCGGCGGCCCGGTGCGGCCCACGGGCGGTGGTAGGACCCGTGGCCGCGGAACGCTCAGGGGTAGCGCACGGACACGCCGGAGGTGGCCTGCTCCTCGATCCGCACGAGCGACTGGACGGACGTCAGGTTCTCGCCCAGCCGGTTGGGCTTGCCGGCGCCGTGGTAGTCGCTCGAGCCCGTGACCACCAGGTCGTGCTCGGAGGCCATCAGGACCAGGCGGGCCCGGGCGTCGTCGGGGTTGTCCCGGTGCGCGACCTCGAGCCCGCCGAGTCCGGCGTCGATCATGGCCTCGAAGACCTCCGGGCCGACCACCCGGCCGCGGGCCGCTGCGAGCGGGTGGGCGAACACGGGCACGCCGCCGGCGGCCCGCACGAGGCGCACCGCGTGCACCGGGTCCGGTGCGTAGTGGGGGACGTAGTAGCGGGAGCGGCTGTGCAGCACCGAGGCGAAGGCCGCGGTGCGGTTCTCCACGATCCCCGCGGTGACCAGGGCGTCGGCGATGTGCGGGCGACCCACGGTCGCGCCCTCGTGCACGTGGTCCAGGACCACGTCCCAGTCGATCGGGTAGTCCTCGGACAGCAGCTCGACCATGCGCTCGGCCCGGGTGCGGCGGGAGCAGCGGGAGGACTCGATCTCGGCGAGCAGCCCCGGCTCCTCCGGGTCGTGCAGGTAGCTCAGCAGGTGCACCGAGATCCCGTCGCCGGTGGTGCAGGAGATCTCCATGCCCGGGACGAAGGCGACGCCCAGCGCCACGGCGGCGTCCCCGGCCGCCCGCCAGCCGGACGTGGTGTCGTGGTCCGTGAGGGCCAACACGTCCAGTCCCGCCGCGTGCGCCGCGCGGGCGACGTCCGCCGGGCTCTCCGTGCCGTCGGAGTCGGACGAGTGGGTGTGCAGGTCGATCTTCACCCGCTCCACGATACCGGCCCCGGCCGGACGGCCCGCCGCCTCCCGTGGCACGATGAGACGGACGACGCGAGGAAAGGAATCATGACAGAGCACAGCACGACACCCCAGGACGCCACGCAGCCGCTCTCGGACCGGGTCGAGAACCGGTCCCAGCGCCCCGACTCCGCCGCCTTCCAGCAGTTCATGGCGTCCCAGTGGGCCGAGCCGGAGGCCGCCGAGGTGGAGCGGGCCCCGGTCGCGGACTTCGCCGCCGAGCGGCGGCGGCGGATCTCCGAGCGGTTCCCCGGCGAGCGGCTCGTGCTCCCCGCCGGGCCGCTCAAGGTCCGCTCCAACGACACCGACTACCGGTTCCGGCCGCACTCCGCGTTCGCGCACCTCACGGGTCTGGGCGTGGACCACGAGCCCGACGCCGTGCTGGTCCTCGAGCCCGTCGAGGAGGGCGCCGGCGACGACGGCGGCCACCACGAGGCCACCCTGTACTTCCACCCCATGGCCGGCCGGGACTCGAAGGAGTTCTACGCCGACGCCAAGAACGGCGAGTTCTGGGTCGGTCCCCGACCCACGCTCGAGGAGCTGGGGACCGCCTACGGGCTGCGCACCCGCGACCTCGGGGGCCTCGAGGACGCGGTGACCAAGAACGCCGGGCCCACCGCGCTGGGCGGCCTGCGGATCCGGCTCGTGCGCGAGGTGGACCTCAACGTCGACGCCCTCGTCGACACCTCCCGGATCAACACCGGTGTGGACCTCGAGTCCTCGGACGCCCTCGACGGCGAGCTCGCCGAGACGCTCTCGGAGCTGCGGCTCGTCAAGGACGCCCACGAGATCGGGCAGCTGCGCGAGGCCGTGGACGCGACCATCGCCGGTTTCACCGACATCGTGCACGTGCTGCCCGCGGCCGCGGGCCACCGCCACCGCGGCGAGCGCATGGTCGAGGGCGCCTTCTTCGCCCGTGCCCGCACGGACGGCAACGACCTCGGCTACGACACCATCGCCGCGTGCGGCAACAACGCCACGGTCCTGCACTGGATCCGCAACACCGGGCGGGTCATCCCCGGGGAGCTGATCCTCGTGGACGCGGGGGTGGAGGCCGACTCCCTCTACACCGCGGACATCACCCGCACCCTGCCCGTGAACGGGCGCTACACCGAGGTCCAGCGGCGGATCTACCAGGCGGTCCTCGAGGCCGCCGACGCCGCGTTCGACGCCGCGGTGCCCGGCAACCGGTTCCGGGACGTGCACGCCGCGGCCATGGAGGTCCTGGCCCGGCGGCTGGAGAGCTGGGGGCTGCTGCCCGTGCCCGCCGAGGTCTCGCTCTCCGCGGAGGGCCAGCACCACCGCCGGTGGATGCCGCACGGCACGAGCCACCACCTCGGCCTCGACGTCCACGACTGCGCGCAGGCCAAGCGGGAGCTCTACGTGGACGGGGTCATCGAGCCCGGCATGGTGTTCACCATCGAACCCGGCCTCTACTTCAAGGAGGAGGACCTCGCGGTGCCGGAGGAGTACCGCGGGATCGGGGTGCGTATCGAGGACGACGTCCTGATCACCGAGGACGGCAACGTCAACCTCTCCTCCGGGCTGCCCCGCACCCCGGACGAGGTCGAGGCGTGGATGACCGGGCTGTGGCACGCCCGGGAGGGCGTCGACCCGAGCTGAGCCTCCCGCCGGCGGTCGTCAGCGGGAGGCGTCGGCGGACGTGCTCCCGCCGGCGGCGGGGTCCTGCCCGGCGGAGCCCGGTCCCGCGGAGCCCGGTCCCGCGGAGCCCGGTCCCGCGGGGCCCTGCCCGCCGGTCTCCTGGCCGGCGCCGTCCCCGGCCGGCCGGCCGGCGGGGAGCCGGATGCCGTACTGGGGGCGGCCGTCGGGCAGGTCCTGGAACGTCGCGGAGGGCCCGGGCGCGGCGGTCCGCTCGCCCTGGCCCTCCGGCGGGGCCTCCGGGCCGGGCGTCCGCTCCCCCGGGGCACCGGCAGGGGCGCCGTAGGAGGGCCGCTGCCACGGGGCCCCGGCCGAGGGCCGGCCCGGGGGCTGGGACTGCGGCGAGCCGTGCTGCGGGCCCTGCTGCGGGCCGGGCCGCGGCCCGGTCGCCGCCCGCGGCAGGCTCTGCAGCCCCCGCAGCCCCTGCAGCACCTGCTGGGCGCGCTGGGCCACCTCGGGGGCGGCCACGACGTCGTAGGAGGTGGCGACGATCTGGTTGGTGGAGGTGAAGTCCCGCTTCCCGCGCTGCATCGCGTAGGTGATGGTGGCGAGCAGCATCCAGAAGGCCCCACCCATCAGCACCGACACCAGCAGGGTGGACAGCCACTGCTCCCCGCCCAGCAGGGACAGGATCATCCCGAGGAAGGCCCCGAAGACCATGCCGTTGAGCGCGCCCTGGCCCGCGACCTTCGGGTAGCTGAGCCGGCCGGTCACCTGCTCCACGGACTTCAGGTCGTTGCCGACGATCGCGATCCGGTCCACCTCGAACTGCTCGTCCGCGAGGTGGTCCACCGCCTTCTGCGCATCGACGTAGGTGCCGTAGCGTCCGATCACCTCCCCGCGCGGCAGACCGCGGACGGTGGCGCTGGCGGGGGGCAGGGACCGTGGCGAGCTCATGCCCCCCATTCTCCCCCATCCGCCCGCTCCTCCGCGCCCCGCACCGGGTCCCGGGCCCGGCGCCCGGGCCCGGGACCGGCCCCGTGGACCCGGTGGGTAGTCTTGTACGGTGAGCAGCCACATCGACAAGATCTTCATCGCGCGCCTCATCGGCCTCGACGTGTTCGACCCCCTGGGGGACCGTCTGGGCCGGCTGCGCGACGTCGTCGTGCTCATGCGCGGCAGCTCCCGGTACGGACGCTCCTCGCGGCGCCCCCTCGTGGTCGGCCTCGTGGTGGAGGTCCTCGGCAAGAAGCGCGTGTTCGTGCCCATGACCCGCGTGACCAGCATCGACGCGGAGAAGATCATCAGCACCGGTCTCGTGAACCTGCGCCGCTTCGAGCAGCGCGGAGCGGAGACCCTGGCCGTCGGCGAGGTCTTCGACCGCACCGTGGTGCTGCGCGACGGCTCCGGCTCGGCCACGGTCGAGGACATGGCGATGGAGCGCAAGCGCAACACCGGCGACTGGCTGATCACCCAGCTCTTCGTCCGCCGCACCGGCACGGGCGGAGGCCTGATGCGCCGGCGCAACGAGACGCTGATCATCGACTGGGAGGACGCGGGCGACCCCTCCGCCGCGGGCCACCAGCCGGCCACCCAGTGGGTGGCCTCCCACGAGGAGCAGCAGCCCGCCGACCTCGCCGACGAGCTCCACGACATGTCGGCCAAGCGGATGCTCGAGATCGCGCACGAGCTCCAGGACGACCGGCTCGCCGACGTCCTCGAGGAGCTCCCGGAGGAGGACCAGGTCTACATCCTCACCAACATGGAGCCGGACCGCGCGGCCACGGTGCTCGAGGAGATGGAGCCCGACGACGCCGCCGACCTGCTCAACGAGCTGCCCGACGCCCAGGCCGAGGCGCTGCTCGCGCTCATGCAGCCCGAGGACGCCGAGGACGTCCGGCGCCTGCTGGAGTACGAGGAGGGCACGGCCGGCTCGCTCATGACCCCGGTGCCGATCATCCTGCCGCCGGAGGCCACGGTGGCCGAGGCGCTCGCGCACATCCGCCAGGAGGAGCTCAGCCCCGCCGTCGCGGCGGCCGTGATCGTCTCCCGCCCGCCGCTGGAGACGCCCACCGGCAAGTACCTGGGCATGGTGCACACCCAGAAGCTCCTGCGCTACCCCCCGCCCGAGGCCGTGGGCAACCTCATCGACCGCTCGCTCGAGCCGGTCTCCGACCTCGCGTCCCTCCAGGACGTCGCCCGCGAGCTCGCGACCTACGACCTCACCATCATCCCGGTGGTCAACGACCACGACCGGGTGGTCGGGGCGATCACGATCGACGACGTCCTCGACGCCCTGCTGCCCGACGACTGGCGCACCGCCGACGACGGCACCCCGATCCGGAAGGTGGGCAAGCGGTATGAGTGAGCGCGAGCCCCGGCGCCCCCGCGTCAGCACCCGCGTCAACGCCCTCGACCAGCCGCGCGAGCACCGGCCCGGGCTGCTGGACCGGTTCCGGCCGAACCCCGACGCCTTCGGGCGGATGACCGAGGGGTTCGCCCGTTTCATGGGCACCCCCCAGTTCCTGCTGTGGATGACCGTGTTCGTGGCCCTGTGGCTGGGCTGGAACACCATCGCCCCCCGTGAGCTGCAGTTCGACTCGAAGGACCTCAACTTCACGCTGCTCACGCTGATGCTCTCGCTGCAGGCCTCCTACGCGGCGCCCCTGCTGCTGCTGGCCCAGAACCGGCAGGACGACCGGGACCGGGTGACCCAGGAGGAGGACCGCCGCCGGGCGCAGCAGAACCTCGCCGACACCGAGTACCTGACCCGGGAGATCGCCTCCCTGCGGATCGCGCTGCGCGACGTCGCCACCCGCGACTTCGTGCGCTCGGAGCTGCGCTCGGTGCTCGAGGAGATCCTGGAGTCGCAGGACGACGCCCCCGAGACCGAGGAGCCGGGGGCCCCGCCGAGGAGGACCACCCGCCGCAGGAGCAGGAACCCCGACCGCCCCGCCGCCCCCGAGACCCGAGGGATCCCCCGTGCCTGAACCCAGACCCGACGACGCCCTGGCCCCCGAGGCCCTCGACCCCGCGCTGCGCGCCGCCCTCGACCGGGTGCTCGACCCCGAGCTGCGCCGGCCCGTGACGGAGCTGGGGATGATCCGCTCCGCCGCGCTCGACGACGCCGGCCACGCCGCCGTGCACGTGCTGCTCACGATCAGCGGCTGCCCCCTCCGCTCCACCATCGAGCAGGACGTCCGGGACGCCGTGGCGACCGTGGACGGGGTGCGCTCCGTGGACGTGCAGATCGGGGTGATGACCCCCGAGCAGCGCACCGCCCTCAAGGAACGGGTGGGCCACACCCGGACCGTCCCCTTCAACGACCCGTCCTCCCTGACGCGGGTGCACGCCGTGACCAGCGGCAAGGGCGGGGTCGGCAAGTCGACGGTCACCGTCAACCTCGCCGCGGCGCTCGCCGCGCGGGGCCGGTCGGTGGGCATCGTGGACGCGGACGTGCACGGCTTCTCCGTCCCCGGGCTGCTCGGCATCGACCGGGCGCCCACGCAGGTCGGGGACATGATCCTGCCCCCCGTCGTGGAGGTCCCCGAGGCGGCCCGGGAGGACTCCGGGCGGGCCGGGGTGCTCAAGGTCATCTCGATCGGGATGTTCGTGGACCCGGACCAGCCCGTGGCCTGGCGCGGGCCGATGCTCCACCGCGCCGTCGAGCAGTTCCTCACGGACGTGCACTTCGGGGACCTGGACCACCTGTTCCTGGACCTCCCGCCGGGCACGGGCGACATCGCGATCTCCGTGGCGCAGCTGCTGCCCTCGGCGGAGGTGCTCGTGGTCTCCACGCCGCAGCAGGCGGCCGTCGAGGTCGCCGAGCGCTCCGGGGCCCTCGCGGTGCAGACCGGTCAGAAGGTGGCCGGGGTGATCGAGAACATGGCGGGGATGCCGATGCCGGACGGCAGCGTGCTCGAACTCTTCGGCGCCGGTGGAGGCGCCCGGATCTCGGACTCCCTGACCCGCCGGCTGGACTACGACGTGCCGCTGCTCGGCGCGGTGCCCCTCGACATGGCCCTGCGCGAGGGCGGGGACGCGGGCCGCCCGGTGGTGTGGTCGGCGCCGGGCTCGCCCGCCGCGGTCGCGCTCCGCTCGGTCGCCGACGCGCTGGGCGCCCGCCCGCGCGGGCTCGCCGGGCGCCCGCTGGGCCTGGGGCCGCGCTGAGCCGACCACCGTGGTCCGCGCGAGCGGACCGCCGGGGTCGGCTCAGGTGGCCTCGGTGTCGAAGGGGGCCCGTTCGCCGGGGGCCAGCCGGGTCAGCACCGGCCCGGGGCGGGGTCGCGGCGCGGCGGGCTCCGCCGGCTCGTCGTCCTCCAGCAGGGCCTGGCGCACGATGGTGCGGGGGTCGTACTGGCGGGGGTCGAGCCTGCGCCAGTCGACGTCGGCGATCTCCGGTCCGAGGGTCTCCTTGAGCTCCTCGGTGGCACCGGTCGCGTACCTCTTGGCGGCCTTGACCAGGTCCTTGAGCTTCTCCGCGTACTCCGGCAGCCGCTCCGGCCCGATGATGAACAGGGCCAGGAGCACCAGGATGATCGCTTCGCCGCCGTTGATGCCGAGCACAGGAGCTGATTTTACCAGCCGGAGGGCCGGGTCCCGTTCAGCCGAAGATCTCGCGCAGACCCGCCGCCACCGTCTCGACGACGCCGGGATCCCCCGCGGAGGGCTCCACGACACGCCCCCGCTCGTCGGCCACGACGAGGTGGACGGTGCGGGCCATCTCGGAGGGGCCGGAGTCCCCGGTGACCGTGTAGACGACCGCGTCCCCCACGACCACCGCCCGCCACGGCGGCCCGGCGTCCACCCACAGCGGCACGCCCTCCACGGCCACGGGCTCGAGGCCCTCCGCGCTCACGGGCAGCCCGGTGAGCCCGTCCATGGGGTTCTCCCGGTCGACCCGCCCGCGCTGCTCGACCACGACGACCTCGTCCTCGCCGCGGTGCAGCCTGACCGCCACGACCGGGTGCCCGGACAGGCTGCCCCGGGTCATCGAGACCACCCGGTAGCCGTCCGAGGCCAGCGTGGGCAGCGTCCACCCCTCCGCACGCAGCCCGTCCGCGGACACCTCGTCCGCGTGCAGCACCCCGTGGGTGCCGCGCCACGCCGAGACCGGGACCCGGTCCCCGCCGCCGTCCGGGGACTCCGCCACGACCGTGCGCCCGACGGCGTAGCCGGTGCCCAGAACCAGGGTGAGCACCGCACTCACGGTGGCCGCCGCCACGGGAACCGCGCTGCTGCGGCGCACCGGCGCGGTGCGGTCCGGGCGGGGCATCGGTCCTCCTCGTGAGGCGGTCGGGGAAGCGCGGTCCGGGCGGACCCGGGGTCCGCCCGGCGCCGCGGTCGGTGCCGCGGACGAGTCCGTGTACGGCTCCATGATCCTCGGGCAAGCTGGATGCCGACTGGACGGTGGCCGGGCGGAGGGGCTCAGCCGGTAGGATGGCGCGCATCCACTACAGCGACGAAGGGCGGACCATGGGCGCGGACAAGACGACGAGCTGGTCGTACGCCGAGGCGTTCGCCGCCGAGGACGAGCTCGCCTACCGCGCCCGGGAACGCTCCCTCGCCCTGCGCATCCCCCCGGTCACCCCGGGAACGGCCGCCGCCCTGACCGTGCTCGCGGCGGCGGCGCGGCCCGCCACGGTGGTCGAGGTGGGCACGGGGGCCGGGGTGTCCGGGCTCGCCCTGCTGCGCGGGCTGCCCGGGACGTCCGTGCTGACGACGATCGACACCGACATCCGGGCGCTGCGCGCGGCCCGCGACACGTTCCGGGAGGCCGGGGTCCCCACGAGCCGGACCCGCACCATCCCCGGCCGCGCGTCCCTCGTGATGCCCCGGCTGAGCGCCGGCGCCTACGACCTCGTGTTCCTCGACGGCGACGCCGAGGGGACCCTGGACTACGCGGAGGAGGCGGTCCGGCTGCTGCGACCGGGCGGGATGCTCGTGGTCAACGACGCCCTGTCCCAGGACAAGGTGGCGCAGCCGGCCAACCGGGAGGAGAACACCCGGACGATGCGGGCCGTGCACCGGCTGTTCCGGGAGGATGAGCGCTTCAGCACCGCCCTGCTGACCACCGGCTCGGGGCTGCTGCTGGCCGTCCGCGCCGGGGGTCACTCCGTGACGCCGGCCAGGCACTCCTTGAGCTCCGCGGCCTCGCCGGGCTTCAGCTCGACCACCAGCCGGCCACCGCCCTCGAGCGGCACCCGCATGATGAGGCTGCGCCCCTCCTTGGTGACCTCCATCGGTCCGTCACCGGTTCTCGGCTTCATGGCCGCCATGTGGGAACTCCTCTTCCTCGATTGGTGTGGCTCCCATCCTATCCGAGCCGCCGCCGTGGACCCGGACCGCCCCGTCCGCCCTGGGGTCCGCGTCGCCGCGGCCGGCACGGGGTCAGGGCGGGTAGTCCCCGCCGCCGGGCAGCTGCTTCCAGTGCCACAGCCAGCCGACCCAGACGAGCTGGAGCACCGCGCCGGAGACCACGCAGGCCACCCGGTAGGCCCGCGAGTCCGAGACCGCGGCCAGCGGCAGGGCGAGCGGGAACAGCGGCAGCAGCAGCCGGAAGGTGCTGCTCTGGGGGTGGAGGAACAGGAGCAGGTAGACGGCGTAGCTCGCCACCCACACGCGCGTGAGCAGGTCCAGCCGCTCCCGCACCACGCGGGCGCGCAGCAGCACCGTTCCGCCCGCGACCAGCAGGACGGGCGCCGCGAGCCCGAGCACGGGTCCGAACAGCCCGGCGGCGGCGTCGAACCACGGCACGACCGGCTGCAGGCCCCCGCCCCGCCACACGGTCTCCGTGTCGGTGTACGCGGTCGGCTCGCCCGTGACGGCCCACGCGATCGCCGGCCAGGCGAGGGCCGCTCCGCACGCGAAGACGGCGAGGGCGAAGAGCCCGTCGACGGCGTCGACGGCGCGGCGCAGCTCCCCCGCCCGGTGCCGGCGCACGGAGCGCACGAGCCACGTGATCCCGAGGGCCGCGGCGAAGGGGACGCCCGCCGGACGCGTCAGGCACATGACGAGCACCACGGGGGCGGCGGCGAGGTGACGGCCCCGCGTCACCAGCAGCAGCGCGCCCGCGAGCAGCATCAGGTGCAGCGACTCGGCGTAGGGGACCTGCAGCACCGGGGCCACCGGGTTGAACGCGACGAACGCGAGTCCCCACAGGGCGGTGGACGGTGGGGCGAGCCGGAGGAACAGCCGGTGGACGAGCAGGACCGCCCCGAGGCTCGCCGCCAGGGACACGGCCGAGGCCGTCACGTCCCAGCCCGTGCCGGTGACCGCCGAGACGGTCCGGACGAGCAGCGGGAAGACCGGGTAGAAGGCCCAGGCGTTCTCCTGGACCTGCCCGCTCCCGTCCCGGGGCAGGGACTCGGGATAGCCCTCCCGCGCGATGCGCTCGTACCAGTCCGAGTCCCAGGTGCCGGTGAACGCGAGGTACCCCAGGGCGCCGTCCCCCCACGGCCCGGGGCCCTGCTGCCGGCCCACCGTGGTGAACACCGCCCAGCCCCACAGCCGGGAGGCCGCCCAGACCAGCAGGGCCTGCGCCCACCAGGGGGCCGCGGCCGGACGGAGGCTCACGCCCCCGGCACCGGGCGGGACGGCGGGTCCTCCGGCGGCGGCAGCCGGTCCGCGAGGTGGGCGAGCACGGCGTGGACCTCCGCGGGGTCGTAGCCGCGGCGCCGGACGGAGAACGCGATCCGATCGACGTCCTCCGCGGTCGGGTGCTCAGGCAGCACGAGCGGCGCGGCGGGGGCGGCCCCGGCGTCGATCCCGTCCCGGGCGGGCGCGACGCGGTCGGCGAGCCGGTCACGGCCGAGGAGGACGACGCCCACCACGGTGAGCAGCAGCACCAGCCCGGTCAGCACCACGAGGAGTTCGGTCATGCCCCCAGGCTATGCGCCGGCCGGCGGGCCGGTGGGCACGGGCGGGCGGGGCGGGCGCCGCAACATTTCTACGGATCGGTACGCAATTTACGCGATTGCAACGTGTTCGACATCACACCGAACGAATCTGGGATATCTTTCCGGTATGTCACACACCACTCCGCCGGCCGCCGCACCGGCCTCCGCCGCCGCGGGGACGGCCGAGGCCCTGGTCCGCATGTCGCACGTCAACAAGCACTTCGGGGACCTGCACGTGCTCCGGGACATCAACCTGGAGGTGAAGCGCGGCGAGGTGGTGGTCGTGATCGGTCCCTCGGGCTCCGGCAAGTCGACCCTGTGCCGGGCCATCAACCGGCTCGAGAGCATCGACGACGGCGAGATCCTCATCGACGGCAAGCGGCTGCCCGAGGAGGGCAAGGCCCTCGCGAAGCTGCGCGCCGACGTCGGCATGGTGTTCCAGTCCTTCAACCTCTTCGCCCACAAGTCGGTCCTGCAGAACGTCACCCTGGGCCCGGTCAAGGTCCGCGGGAAGTCGGGGGCCGAGGCGAAGAAGGAGGCCATGGAGCTGCTGACCCGCGTGGGAGTCGACAACCAGGCGGAGAAGCTGCCCGCCCAGCTCTCCGGCGGCCAGCAGCAGCGCGTCGCCATCGCCCGCGCCCTGGCCATGGAGCCGAAGGTCATGCTCTTCGACGAGCCCACCTCCGCGCTCGACCCCGAGATGATCAACGAGGTCCTCGACACCATGGTCGCCCTCGCGAAGCAGGGCATGACGATGATCGTGGTCACCCACGAGATGGGCTTCGCCCGCAAGGCCGCCGACCGCGTCGTGTTCATGGCCGACGGCATGATCGTCGAGGAGAACACCCCCGAGGAGTTCTTCACCAATCCCCGCTCCGAGCGCGCCCAGGACTTCCTCGGCAAGATCCTCGGCCACTGACCGTCCACCGCCCCTCCGACCCGACGCCACCACCTCCACAGCAAGGAGCACACCATGCGCAGCAGCAAGCCCCTCGGACTGGCCGCGATGGCCGCGGCCGCGGCCCTGACCCTCACCGCGTGCGGAGGTGGGGACGACGGCGGGTCCGGCACGGAAGGCGAGGGCGGCGGCTCGGGCGAGTCCGTGCGGATCGGCATCAAGTACGACCAGCCGGGACTCGGCTTCCGCGACGGCAGCGAGTACACCGGCTTCGACGTCGACGTGGCGAAGTACGTCGCGGGCGAGCTCGGCTACTCCGAGGACCAGATCGAGTGGGTCGAGTCCCCCTCCGCCAACCGCGAGAACATGCTCGCCAACGACCAGGTGGACATGATCTTCGCGACCTACTCGATCACCGACGAGCGCGACCAGACCGTCGACTTCGCCGGCCCCTACTTCGTGGCCGGCCAGGATCTGCTGGTCCGCGCCGACGACGACAGCATCCAGGGCCCCGCCGACCTCGAGGGCAAGAACCTGTGCTCGGTGACGGGCTCGACCTCCGCGGTGAACGTGCAGGAGGAG
The DNA here is from genome assembly GCF_947500125.1 of uncultured Kocuria sp. Lineage (GTDB taxonomy): Bacteria > Actinomycetota > Actinomycetes > Actinomycetales > Micrococcaceae > Kocuria. The sequence continues at coordinate 137,353 of NZ_CANMRA010000003.1, forward strand.
GTTCCCGGCGTGAACCTCGTGGAGCAGGGCGGCTACGCCGAGTGCGTGACCTTCCTGGAGTCCGGCCAGGTGGACGCCGTGACCACCGACGACATCATCCTCGCGGGCCTCGCCTCGACCGACGCCAACCAGGGCAAGTTCAAGGTGGTCGGCAACACCTTCTCCGAGGAGCGCTACGGTGTGGGCCTCCCCCAGGGATCCGACCAGTGCGAGGCCGTCAACGAGGCCATCACCAAGATGATCGAGGAGGGGGCCTGGGAGGACGCGGTCACCGCCAACACGGAGGGCGCCAACTACTCGTACAACGAGGAGCTCAACCCGCCGGAGCCCGAGCCCTGCGGCGAGTGACGAGGCCCGTGTGACCCCGTGGCCGGCTCCCGGCCGGCCACGGGGCCCGCCCCGGCAGCAGAGCGCACGACCGATCCACGACGAAGGGCCCTCGCGTGACCCAGCACCAGCCCGAGCTCCGGGAGTTCCCGTGAGCGACTACCTGACCGACTTCGTCAGCCTCTTCGACCAGTACGACGTCCTGGCCGCCTTCTGGGTCAACCTCCGGCTGACCTTCTTCGCCGCGCTCGGCTCGGCGGCCCTCGGCGCGCTCATCGCCCTGATGCGCATCTCCCCCATCGCGTCGCTGCGGCTGCTGGGCACCGGCTACGTGAACCTGTTCCGCAACACCCCGCTGACGATCATCCTCGTCTTCCTGGTCCTGGGCGTGTGGAGCCAGCTGGGGATCAGCCTCTCCTCGGACTTCGACCAGAACTTCTTCAACTGGGCGGTCCTCGGCCTGAGCCTCTACCACGCGGCGTTCGTCTGCGAGGCCATCCGCTCGGGCGTCAACACCGTGCCGGCCGGGCAGGCGGAGGCCGCCCGGGCCATCGGGCTGTCCTTCCTGCCCGCGGCGCGGCTGATCATCTTTCCGCAGGCGCTGCGGGGAGCCATCACGCCGCTCGGCAACACCCTGATCGCCCTGACGAAGAACACGACCGTGGCCGCGGCGGCGTCGGTCACCGAGATCTCCTCGCTCATGAAGACCATGATCGAGTTCCGCCCGGACGTGATCATCGCGATCTTCCTCGTGGTGGCCCTCGGCTTCGTCCTCATCGTGGTCCCGGTGGGCCTGCTCACCACCTGGGCCTCCCGGAAACTGGCGGTGAAGCGCTGATGGCCAAGACCCAGAACGTCCTCTTCGACGTCCAAGGACCCCGCAGCCGGCGGGTCAGCGCGGCGCTCAACGTGGTGGGCGTGCTGCTCGCGGCCGCCCTCGCCTGGATCGTGCTGAGCGAGCTCGCCGAGCAGGGCCAGCTCGACGCCTCGAAGTGGACGCCCCTGCTCACCGCGCGCACGTGGGAGAACTTCCTGCTCCCGGGCCTGTGGGACACCCTGCGGGCCGCGCTGCTGGCCGTGGTGCTCTCGATCGCCTTCGGTCTCGTCTTCGGCCTGGGCCGGCTCTCCCAGCTCGCCCCGGTGCGCTTCGTCTGCACCGTGGTGGTCGAGTTCTTCCGGGCCGTGCCCGTGCTGGTGATGATGATCTTCTTCTACCTGGGCATCGGGCGCGCCGGCCTGGTCGAGCCGTCGAACGTCCCGTTCTGGGCCGTGGTCCTCGGGCTGATGTTCTACAACGGCGCCGTGATCGCCGAGCTCATCCGCTCCGGAGTCCACCAGCTGCCCAAGGGACAGCGGGAGGCCGCACTGGTCATCGGGCTCACGCCGTCCCGGTCCCTGCGGATGATCGAGCTCCCGCAGGCCCTGACGGCGATGCTGCCCTCGATGGTCAGCCAGTTCGTGGTCATCCTCAAGGACACCGCCCTGGGCTACATCATCACCTACCCGGAGCTGCTGGCGAGCGGCCGGCGGCTGGGCGCCGGCGACGGCAACATCCTGCAGACCCTGTTCGTGGTGGCGCTGGTCTTCGTCCTCATCAACTACCTGCTGACCGTGCTGGCCGCCTGGCTCTCCCGGTTCCTCAGCTTCCGCACGGGCGGTGCGACCAGGGCGGCCGAGGGGCCCCTGGCCGCCGAGGAGGCCACGGTCTGAGGCCGCTCAGGCCGTGAGCCACGCCTCGAGAGCCCGGTAGCACTCCCGGACCGCCTCGGCGCTCACGTGCTCGTCGTCCGTGTGGGCCAGCAGGGCGTCGCCCGGGCCGAAGTTCACGGCGGGCACGCCCATCTGCGAGAAACGGGCCACGTCGGTCCAGCCGTACTTGGGCTGGGGCTCCTGGCCCACCGCGGCCACGAACTCGGCGGCCGCGGGACGGTCCAGGCCGGGACGCGCCGCCGGGGAGAGGTCCGTGAGCTCGAGCTCGTAGCCGGCGAAGACCTCCTGCACGTGCGCCACGGCGTCCTCGGGGCTCTTGTCCGGGGCGAAGCGGTAGTTGATCTCCACGTGGGCGGTGTCCGGGACCACGTTGCCGGCCACGCCCCCGCCGATCCGGATCGCGTTGAGCCCCTCCCGGTACTCGAGCCCCTCCACCGCCACGGTCCGCGGCTCGTAGGCCGCCAGCCGCGCGAGGACGTCGGCCTGCTTGTGGATGGCGTTCTCCCCGATCCAGGACCGCCCCGAGTGGGCCGCACGGCCCCGGGTGGTGATGCGGAAGCGCATGGTGCCGTTGCACCCGCCCTCCACGGTCCCGTCGGTGGGCTCGAGGAGCACCGCGAAGTCGGCCTCGAGCAGCCCGGGGGCGTGACGCTGGAGCCGGCCCAGCCCGCTGGCGGCCGCCTCGACCTCCTCGTGGTCGTAGAACACGTAGCTGACGTCGCGGTTCGGCGCCGTGAGGGCCGCGGCCAGGGCGAGCTGGACGGCCACCCCGCCCTTCATGTCGGTCGCGCCCCGGCCGTGGAGCACCCGGGAGCGGCCCGTCCCCGTCCACGTGGAGGGGACGGTCCCCCGGGCGCCGGGCACGGTCGGCAGGGGCACGGTGTCGAGGTGGCCGGCGAGCACGACCCGCTCGGCGCGGCCCAGGTCGGTGCGCGCCACCACGGCGTCCCCGTCCCGGTGCACCGTGAGGTGCGGGAGCCGCCGCAGCGCGGCCTCCACCGCGTCGGCCAGGGGGCCCTCCGAGCCCGAGACGGAGACGATGTCGATGAGGGCCGCCGTGAGGTCGGCGGGGTCCGCGGCGAGGTCGAGCTCCGGTGCGATCATGGCTGCCAGCATAACGGGGCGGCCGTCGCCGCCGGTCGGACCGGGGCCGGCGTCCCCCGTAGGATGGAGGCCATGACTGCTTCCACCTCTCGTCCCGCCTCCGGACTCGGCCTGGCCACCGTCGTGGCCTCGGGCCCCAAGGAGGGCACCGTCCTCGACGTCTGGTACCCCGCCCCGTCCCTCTCCGACGCGGTCGACACCTCCCTCGACGCGGACCTGCGGCTCGCGGCCACCGCCGACCCCGACCGCAACGTCCGCAGCGAGATCGTCGAGACGGTGATCGACCTCGACGCCGCGCCCGCCGACGCCGCGGACGCGTACCTGCGCCTGCACCTGCTCTCCCACCGCCTCGCGCGCCCCAACACCCTGAACCTCGACGGCGTGTTCGGCCTGCTCGCCAACGTCGCCTGGACGGACCGGGGGCCCGTGCTCGCCGAGGAGCTGACCCTCGCGCTGCTGCGGATGAAGGCCTCGGGCGGGCACGTGACCGTGCACAGCGTGGACAAGTTCCCGCGGATGGTGGACTACGTGGTCCCCACGGGCGTGCGGATCGGCGACGCCAACCGGATCCGGCTCGGCGCCCACCTCGCCGAGGGCACCACGGTGATGCACGAGGGCTTCGTCAACTTCAACGCCGGCACCCTCGGCCAGTCCATGGTCGAGGGCCGGATCAGCGCCGGTGTGGTCGTGGGCGACGCCACGGACCTCGGCGGCGGCGCCTCCATCATGGGCACCCTCTCCGGCGGCGGCAAGGAGCGGATCACCGTGGGCGAGCGCGTGCTGCTCGGCGCCAACTCCGGTGTCGGCATCTCCCTCGGCGACGACTGCGTGGTCGAGGCCGGGCTCTACGTCACCGCCGGCACCCGCGTGAGCGTGCACTCCGACGGCGAGCGGTCCACGGCCAAGGCCTCGGAGCTCTCGGGCGTGTCCAACCTGCTGTTCCGCCGCAACTCCCTCACCGGCACGGTCGAGGTGCTGCCGCGGGCCGGCGGGACCGTGGAGCTCAACGCGGCGCTGCACGCCAACTGAGCGCCGCGGGCCCCGGCCCGCCGCCGGACGCCGACGCCGCGCGAGGACGGGCACGACCCGTCCTTGCGCGGCGTCGGCCGTCCCGGCCCCGCTCACCCGCCCGTTCACCCGGCCCCCTCACCGCTCCCGTCTCCCCGCCCGTCCCTCCGCCCGCCCAGGAGCGCCCGTGTCCTCCCCCGTCCCCGGCCGCCGCAGCGGCTCGCTCCGGCTGCCGCTGTTCGTCCTCCTGCTCGTCGGCGCCCTGCTCGCCGCGGGGATCCTCGTGGCCGTCGAGCTGCGCGCCGGCCGGCCCTCGGCCGGCGAGCCCCGGTGCGTGGTCTCGAGCACGGACGGGGACGGGCAGCGGCAGCGGCACACCCTGTCCGCGGAGCAGTCGGCCAACGCCGCCCTGGTCACCGCGGAGGCCGTGGCGCGCGGCGCCGATCCGTACGCGGCCGTCGTGGCCCTGGCCACCGCGATGCAGGAGTCGCAGCTGGTCAACATCGACTACGGGGACCGGGACTCCGTGGGGCTCTTCCAGCAGCGCCCGTCCCAGGGCTGGGGAACGCCCGCGCAGATCATGGACCCGGCCTACGCCACGGCCGCCTTCTACGACGGCCTCGCCGAGCTCGACTACACGTCGATGTCCGTCACCGACGCCGCGCAGGCGGTCCAGCGCTCCGCGCACCCGGAGGCGTACGCCCGGCACGAGGGCCTCGCCCGCGCGTTCGCCGGCAGCCTGACGGGAGCCACCGAGGGCTCGCTCAACTGCGTGCTCGGCGGCCCCGAGGGCCCGGGGGACGCGCGCCGGGCCGCCGACGCCCTCGGCGACGCGTTCGGGACCGCGGCGCCCGCCCCGCGCGCGGACGGGGACCGGGTGGTCGTGACCGCGCCCGGGGAACCCACGGGGTGGGCGGTGGCGCACTGGGCGGTCGCGCAGGCGGAGACGCTGGGCGTCGCGGAGGTGTCCTTCGGCGGGCGCAGCTGGGTCCGGGCCGACCAGCGCACCACCCGCTTCGCGCCCGCCCCGGGCTGGGTGGCCGCCGAGGAGGCGCACCCCGAGGGCGCTCCCCCGGCCGGCGACGTCGTGCTGGTCCTCGCGAGCCGCTGACGGGCCCGCCGCGGCCCGGCCGATACGCTGGGAGCATGAAGATTCTCGTGACCGGGGGAACCGGCTACATCGGCTCGCACACCGTCCTCGCCCTGCTGGAGGCGGGCCACGACGTCGTCGTGATGGACAACCTCGCGAACTCCTCGCGGACGTCGCTGGAGCGCGTCGAGGACCTCGCGGGACGCTCCGCCGAGGCGTTCGCCGAGGCGGACCTCCTCGACCCCGCGGGACTCGACGCGCTGTTCGCGGAGCACCGCCCCGAGGCCGTGATCCACTTCGCGGGCCTCAAGGCCGTCGGCGAGTCGGCGGAGAAGCCCCTGTGGTACTACCGCACCAACGTGGCCGGCACCCTCAACCTGCTGGACGCCATGGAGACCCACGGCTGCCGGTCCATCGTGTTCTCCTCGTCGGCCACGGTCTACGGCGCTCCCGAGGAGATGCCGCTGACCGAGAAGCAGCCCATGGACGCCCAGAACCCGTACGGGCGGACCAAGGAGCACATCGAGGACATGCTCGTGGACCTCGCCGCGGCGGACCCGGCCTGGAACGTGGCCCTGCTGCGCTACTTCAACCCGGTCGGCGCCCACGAGTCCGGCCGGATCGGCGAGGACCCCACGGGCGTGCCGAACAACCTGCTGCCGTTCATCGCCCAGGTGGCCGTGGGCCGGCGCGAGAAGCTGCGGGTCTTCGGCGCCGACTACCCGACCGCCGACGGGACGGGCGTGCGCGACTACATCCACGTGGTCGACCTCGCCGACGGGCACCTCAGGGCCCTCGACCACGTCGCCCGGCACGGCGGGGTGCACACGTGGAACCTGGGCACGGGCAAGGGCTACTCGGTGCTCGAGGTGCACGCCGCCTTCGAACGGGCCTCCGGGCGGAGCATCCCCTACGAGGTGGTGGCCCGCCGGCCCGGCGACGCCGCGGTGTCCTACGCCGATCCGTCGACGGCCCTGGCCGAACTGGGCTGGTCCGCGGACCGGGACCTCGACACCATGTGCCGGGACCACTGGAACTGGCAGCGGAGCAACCCCGAGGGCTACGCCGCGGGCGCCTGAGCGCCGGCGCCGGGGCTCACCAGCCCCGCGGCCGGACCACGTTGGCCGGCGCGTCGGCGAAGAGGGCGGCCACCCGCCGCTCGTCGTGTCCGGCGATGCCCGTGCCCACCCGCGTGAGCCAGAACGTCAGCTCTGGGTGCTCGCGGGCGAAGGCCACGAAGGCCGCCGCCTCCCGCTCGAGCTCGGCGAACCCGCTCATGCTGTCGATCGCGTACGAGCGTCCCTGCAGACCGTGCCCCTGGCCCATGACCGCACCGAAGCGCTCGACGGCCGCGCGGGCCGCCCCCGCGCCGTGGGAGCCGCGGGCGTTGGAGCCGAAGACGAAGACGTCGTCCGGGCCGAGCTCGGTGATCCGGTCCGGGGTGTGCCGCTGCTCGTTCATGCCCACCACGCTACCGGGGAGGGCGCGGGCACGGAACGACCGACGCCGGGCCCGCGCCCCGGACGGGGCGGGCCCGGCGTCGGTCGGTGCCGGGAGCGGGTCCGCTCAGCGCTGCGGGTAGTGCCGCTCGCCCTGGCCCACGTAGAGCTGGCGCGGGCGGCCGATCTTCGTCTCGGGGTCCTCGATCATCTCCCGCCACTGGGCGATCCAGCCGGGGAGCCGGCCGATCGCGAAGAGCACGGTGAACATCTTCTCGGGGAAGCCCATCGCCTTGTAGATGAGACCCGTGTAGAAGTCGACGTTGGGGTAGAGCTTGCGCTCCACGAAGTAGTCGTCGGCGAGGGCCTTCTCCTCGAGCCGCATGGCGATCTCGAGCTGCTGGTCATTGCCGCCGAGCTTCTCGAGGATCTCGTGGGCGTAGTCCTTCACGATGCGCGCCCGGGGGTCGTAGTTCTTGTAGACCCGGTGGCCGAAGCCCATGAGCCGGGCGCCGGACTCCTTGTTCTTGACCTGCTCCATGAAGTCCTCGGGCTTGACGCCCTCGGTCTGGATCCGGTTGAGCATGGCGAGCACGGCCTCGTTGGCGCCGCCGTGCAGCGGGCCGTACAGGGCGTTGATCCCCGCGGAGACCGAGGCGAACATGTTGGCGTGGGAGGAGCCCACGAGCCGCACGGTGGAGGTGGAGCAGTTCTGCTCGTGGTCGGCGTGCAGCATCAGCAGCACGTCCAGGGCCTTCGCCATCGCCGGGTCGATCTCGTAGTCCTCGGCCGGCACCCCGAAGCACATGCGGAGGAAGTTCTCCGTGTAGTTGAGGTCGTTCTGCGGGTAGAGCATCGGCTCGCCCTTGGACTTCTTGAACGCGTAGGCCGCCAGCGTGGGCACCTTCGCGAGCAGCCGGATGGTGGAGATCTCCACCTGCTCCTGGTCGAACGGGTCGAGGGAGTCCGCGTAGAACGTGGACAGCGCCGAGACGGCCGAGGAGAGCACGGGCATGGGGTGGGCATTGCGCGGGAAGCCGTTGAAGAAGCTCTTGAGGTCCTCGTGGACCATGGTGTGCCGGCGGACCCGGGTGTCGAACTCGTCGAGCTCGGTCGGCGTCGGCAGCTCGCCGTAGATGAGGAGGTAGGCGGTCTCGATGAAGCTCGAGTGCTGGGCGAGCTCCTCGATGGGGTAGCCCCGGTACCGGAGGATGCCGTTGTTGCCGTCGATGTAGGTGATGGCGGAGCGCGCGTTCGCGGTGTTCATGAACCCAGGGTCGAAGGCGACGTTGCCGGTCTCCTTGAGCATGTTCGAGATCGCGTACCCGCGGTTCCCCTCGGTGGCGTCCTGGATGGGCAGCTCGAGCGGGCTGCCGTTCCCGTAGTCGAGCCGGGCCGTCCCGGTCTTCTGTGCAGACTCAGTCATGTTCGTCCTCCGCGAGTGGATGTCGGTGTCCGGTGCCCGTGGTCGCCGTGCCGGGCGCCGCCGGTGGCGCAGCACGGCCGTGTCTGCCGGACACAGCGATCGTCAGGCTCCAACCTACCTGCTCCGTCCGCGCAGGGACCAATCCCGGCGCCGCGCGGGAGCGTGTCAGGCGCGGCCGAGCCGCTCCACGGCGGCGTCGATGCGCTCGTCGGTGGCGGTGAGGGCGAGACGCACATAGCCCTCCCCGGCCGCCCCGTAGAAGACCCCGGGACCCACGACGACGCCCCGCTCGGCGAAGCGCTGCACCGTGGTCCAGGTGTCCTCCCCGGCCGTGCACCACAGGTAGAGACCGGCCTCCGAGTGCTCGACCCGCAGCCCGAAGGCCTCGGCGGCGGGCACGAGCCGCTCCCGGCGGGACCGGTAGAGCGCCTTCTGCGCGGTGACGTGGGCGTCGTCCCCCAGGGCGACCCGCATGGCCTCCTGGATCGGGGCGGGCACGATCATCCCGGCGTGCTTGCGGGAGTTGACCAGGCTCGCCATGAGCCGGGCGTCCCCGGCGAGGAACGCGGCCCGGTAGCCGGCCGCGTTCGACTGCTTCGACATCGAGTACGCGGAGAGCAGCAGCGAGTCGTCCCCTCCGCTGACCCGGGGGTCGAGCACCGACGGCACCGGGGTGCCCCCCTGCTGGACGTCCCAGGCGCCCCAACCGAGCTCGGCGTAGCACTCGTCGGAGGCGACCACGGCCCCGAGGGCGCGCGCCTGGTCGACCACACGGCGCAGCGACGCAGCGTCCCGGACGATGCCGGTGGGGTTGGCGGGCGAGTTCAGCCACACCATGCGCACGCGGGAGCGCAGGTCGTCGTCGAGCTCGTCGAGGTTGTCCGCCGCCACCGCCTCGGCGCCCGCGAGCTCGGCCCCGATGTCGTAGGTGGGATAGGCCACCGTGGGACGCACGAGGACGTCGCCGGCGCGCAGGCCCAGCAGGAGCGGCAGCCAGGCGACCAGCTCCTTGGAGCCGACCGTGGGCATGACCGCGGCGGGGTCCAGGCCGGGCACGCCGCGCCGTCGCGCGTACCACGCGACGACGGCCTCGCGCAGGGCGGGGGTGCCGTGGGTGGTCGGATAGCCGTGGGCGTCGGCGGCCGCGGCCAGCGCGTCCTGGACGACCAGCGGCGTGGGGTCCACGGGCGTGCCGATGGACAGGTCCACGACCCCGTCGGGGTGCTCCGCGGCGACGGCCCGGTACGGCGCCATGGTGTCCCACGGGTAGTCGGGCAGGGCGAGGCCGAAGGACCGGTCCACCTGCGTCACAGGGCGACGTCCTGGTTCTGCGGCGGCAGGGCCGCGATCATGGGGTGGTCGGTGTGCGTGTTGCCGAGCTTCGCGGCGCCGCCGGGCGAGCCGAGGTCGTCGAAGAACTCGACGTTCGCCTTGTAGTAGTCGGCCCACTCGTCGGGGGTGTCGTCCTCGTAGTAGATGGCCTCGACGGGGCACACCGGCTCGCACGCACCGCAGTCCACGCACTCGTCGGGGTGGATGTAGAGCGAGCGCTCCCCCTCGTAGATGCAGTCGACGGGGCACTCCTCGACGCAGGCCTTGTCCTTCACGTCGACACAGGGCTGGGCGATGACGTAGGTCACGGCGGTTCGAACCTTTCTCCTGGGTTGCTCCGACCAGTCTAGCCACCGCGTCCTGGCTAGGATGACAGGCATGGAGCATCCGACATCCGGCTCAACATCGCCGTCCGGGACGTCATCTTCGGCGCTGGGCGTGCTCGCCGGCCTGCCTCCTGGTACGCGGGTGAGCGTGCGCTACGCCCTGCCCGCCGACGACGCCTCCGGGCTGCCGCTCACCGACGCCCTGGGCGAGCTGCTGGCGGCGGACGAGGAGTCCGTCACGGTGCGCACCCGCCGCGGGGACGTGCTGATCGGCGCCGGCGACCTGCGGGCCGCACGGGTGGTCCCCCCGGCACCGCCGCGGCGCCGGCCGCGGGGAGACTGAGCGCCACCGGACCGACCAGGGCGGGACCGGGCACGGCCGGTCGGCCACCCGCGGGACCGGGCACGGCCGGTCGGCCACCGGCGGGACCGAGCACGGCAGGACGGCGCACGGCAGGACCGGGTCTCAGGCGGCGCCGGTCCTCCGCCGCCGGGCGCGCAGCCAGCCGGCCGTGACGAGCACGGACAGGAGGGTCACCGCGAAGACCAGCACGAACCACGCGAGGCCCAGGACCCCCACGGGGGTGCCGGGGTTCGTCACGACGATCACGGAGCCGTCCCCGCCGTAGGCGAAGAGCCAGGAGACGAGATAGCCGATGAGCCCCGGCACGGCGGCGGCCCACACGCGGCGGGTGGCGGTGCCGACCCACAGGGAGACGCTGAGCAGCAGGGCGGTCGCGAAGAGCAGGCCCCAGGGCAGCCACCACCCGGCGGCGGAGTACCAGACGGCGCCGTGCAGGACGGTGGCCACGGACGCCGCCGCGGCACCGGCCGCGACGGACGTCACGAGGGTCGAGAGCACGGAGGCCCGGGAGTGCCCGGACTCCTCCTCCTCTTCCGGGGCGGCCGCGTCGGGGTCCCCCGCGAGCAGCCGGTAGGTCTCGAGCGCGCTGAAGGGCTGCCACACGCCGTTGGAGAGGGCGAAGCGCGAACCGTCCTCGGCCAGCACCAGCTGGGTGGCGTGGGCGCCCATGGCGGCCCGCTTGCGCTCGGCCGAGCCGTGCACCGCGGCCTGCGGCCGCGGGTCCTCGGGCCGGGCCTCGCCCTCGACGGCCCACACGAGGGGGGTCCGCCAGGGCTCGACGAGCGCTCCGTCGGCGTCCACGCCCGGGCGGGCGGCGAGCTCGGCGCCGCGCAGCGCGACGGCGGAGGTGCGGACGTGGTCGGGGTGGCCGTAGCCGCCGTCGTCGTCGTAGGTCACGAGCACGTGCGGGCGCACGGCCCGGACCGCCGCGGCGACGTGCGCGGCGGCCTCGGCGGTCGTGGCCGCGGTGAGGCTGTGCGGGGAGGAGTCCCCGGCGGGGGCGGCACGCCCGTCGGGGCCCCAGGACATGCCGGAGTCGTGGTAGTGCCCCGTGCCGCCCGCGAAGCCCACGGCCGGGTCCAGGGCGGGGGGCTCCCCCGCGAAGAACCGTTCGGCCACGCCCAGGCGGGCCGCGGCGTCGTGGAGCTCGCCGACGCGGTAGCGGCCCAGGGCCGTGCCGTCGTCGGTGCACTCCGGGCGGCCGACCTCGAGCGCGTGCAGCGGCTCGGGGATGACCTCGCCGCGCTCGCCGCGGGTCATGGTGAGCAGCACGACTTGCGCGCCGAGCTCCGCGTACCGGCCCATGGTGGCTCCGGTGGCGATGGACTCGTCGTCGGGGTGGGCGTGCACGAACAGCAGCCGGGCGTCCTCCGGGCGCAGGCCCGGGGGCAGCAGCCCCGGCAGGGCGTCCTCGCGCACGAGGACGCCCTGCTCGGGGTAGTACGGGACGGGCTGCTGGGTCACGGCCGGGCCTGCTGCGCTGTGCTGCTGCGGTCCGGGGTCAGGCGCGGGCCCGGGCCCGGTTGGCCTTCATCCGCTCGTTGGCGTCGAGGATCACCTTGCGGATGCGGATCGCGTCCGGGGTGACCTCCACGCACTCGTCCTCGCGGGCGAACTCGAGGGACTCCTCGAGCGTCAGCTTGCGCGGGGGCGTGAGGTTCTCGAAGGTGTCGGAGGAGGCCGCACGCATGTTGGTGAGCTTCTTCTCCTTCGTGATGTTCACGTCCATGTCGTCGGCGCGGGAGTTCTCGCCGACGATCATGCCCTCGTAGACCTCGGAGGTGGGCTCCACGAAGAAGGAGCCGCGCTCCTGCAGGTTGATCATGGCGAACGGGGTGACCACGCCGGCGCGGTCGGCGATCATCGAGCCGTTGGTGCGGTACTCGATGTCCCCGGCCCACGGCTCGTAGCCGTCGGCGTAGGAGGACGCGATGCCCGCGCCGCGGGTCTCGGTGAGGAACTTGGTGCGGAAGCCGATCAGACCGCGGGCGGGGACCTTGAACTCCATCCGCACCCAGCCGGTGCCGTGGTTGGCCATGGCCTCCATGCGACCCTTGCGCCCGGCCATCAGCTGGGTCACGGCGCCGAGGAACTCGTCCGGCACGTCGATGGTCATGTGCTCGTAGGGCTCGTGCACCTTGCCGTCGACGGTCTTCGTCACGACCTGGGGCTTGCCCGCGGTCAGCTCGAAGCCCTCGCGGCGCATCTGCTCCACGAGGATCGCCAGGGCCAGCTCGCCGCGGCCCTGCACCTCCCAGGCGTCGGGACGCTGGGTGGGGAGCACCTTGAGCGAGACGTTGCCGACGAGCTCCTTGTCGAGGCGGTCCTTGACCTGGCGGGCGGTGACCTTGGTGCCCTTGGCGCGGCCGGCCAGCGGGGAGGTGTTGATGCCGATGGTCATGGAGATCGCGGGGTCGTCCACGGTGATCAGGGGCAGGGGCTGCGGGTTCTCCGGGTCGGTGAGGGTCTCGCCGATGGTGATCTCCTCGATCCCGGCCACGGCCACGATCTCGCCGGGGCCGGCGGAGTCGGCCGGGACCCGGTCCAGGCCCTTGGTGGCCAGCAGCTCCGAGATCCGCACGTTCTTGAGCTCGCCGTTCGCGCGCGCCCAGGCCACGGTCTGCCCCTTCTTGAGGGTGCCGTTGAAGATGCGCAGCAGGGCGAGACGGCCCAGGAACGGGGAGGCGTCCAGGTTGGTCACGTGCGCCTGGAGCACGCCCTCGGGGTCGTAGGAGGGCGCGGGGACGTGCTTGATGATCGTCGCGAACAGCGGCTCGAGGTCCTCGTTGTCCGGCAGGCCGCCGTTCTCGGGCTGCGTCAGGGAGGCCCGGCCGTCACGGCCCGCGGCGTAGACCACGGGCACGTCCAGGACGGCGTCCAGGTCCAGGTCCGGCTCGTCCTCGGAGATGTCCGAGGCCAGGCCCAGCAGGAGGTCCATGGACTCGTGCACGACCTCCTCGATCCGGGCGTCGGGGCGGTCGACCTTGTTGACCACGAGGATCACGGGCAGCTTGGCCTCGAGGGCCTTGCGCAGCACGAAGCGGGTCTGCGGCAGCGGGCCCTCGGAGGCGTCCACGAGCAGCACGACGCCGTCGACCATGGACAGGCCGCGCTCGACCTCGCCGCCGAAGTCGGCGTGGCCGGGGGTGTCGATGACGTTGATGGTGATGGTCTCCCCCTCCGCGGAGGGACCGTCGTAGAACACCGTGGTGTTCTTGGCGAGGATCGTGATCCCCTTCTCGCGCTCCAGGTCACCGGAGTCCATCACGCGCTCCTCGACCTCACCGTGGGACGAGAACGCGTGCGTCTGCTGGAGCATCGCGTCCACGATGGTGGTCTTGCCGTGGTCGACGTGGGCCACGATGGCCACGTTGCGGAGGTCGGCGCGCTGGGCGGTGGTGGAGGTGACAGGCATACGCGTGGGTCTCTCTTCGGGTGGAGATGCGGGGGGAGGTGCAGCCCTCCCGATGGGTGCGGCCGGGGCGCCGCCGCGCACCCGGAGGGACCCGGGCGGGAGCGCCCGCACAGCGGGCCGTCGACCATTCTACCCCGCGGGACCGACCGGGCGGCACCCCGGGCGCCTGTGACCCCGCCGACTCCCCCGTCCCCAGCGCTGCTCGGGGCCCGTGGGCGTGCCCGGGGCCCGGGCCCGGGCACGCGCGCTCAGGCCCGGCGCTCCAGCGCCGCCCGGACCGTCGCGGGGGACGGATTGGTGTGCGGGACGCCGTCGAGGACGACGGTCGGCACGGTGGCGTCGCCCCCGTTGACGGAGCGGACGTACGCGGCGGCGTCCGGGTCCGCCCAGATGTCGACCCAGCGCGCGCGCCGGGCGCGGGAGCCCAGGGACGCGCGCAGGCGCAGGCAGTACCCGCAGCCGGGGCGGTAGTAGACGGTCACGGCGTCCGGGTCGGCGCCCCGGCGCGGGAACACCAGCGGGGAGCACACGGCCACGCCCGCGGCACCGGCGAGCACGGCGATCCCCGCCTCGCCGAGCTCTCCGCGCCCGAGCCGGACGACCACGGCGGCGCCGGTCACGAGCAGGACCAGCGCCGCGAGCCACCAGCTGCGCACGGAGCGTCCGCTCACCAGGAGGGCAGCGCCGGCAGCGGGCCGTCGGCCTCGACGTTCTCGTCGTCGCCGCGGGCCAGCCACCCGAGCAGGCCCTCCCGGTCGGACTCGACGCGCAGCGCGCCGTCGCCGATCACCCACTCGTCGCGCTCCTCGGTCACCAGGGTCATGCCGGGGGCGCCCTTGGCGCGCATGGTGCGCACGGCCGCCTCGAGGGCGTTGAGCAGCGAGTCGGGATCGGCCTCCTCGATGGTCCAGGCGGTGTCCAGGTCGTGGTGGTGGACGACGACCTCGGCGATGCGCAGCGCCACGATGGAGGTCGCGGGGATCTGCTTGCCGTGCAGGTGCACCTCCTCGACCGCGAGCTCCCCGGCCAGCCGCTGGGACTGCTCGGCGAAGTAGGACGCGGACTCGCGCGCCTTCTCGACCAGCTCCTCCCGGGGCAGGGCCGCCAGCTCGGCGATCTCCTGGTTGCGGGCCTCCGCCGACGCGTAGGGGGCCTGCTCCTGACCGGTGACGGCCCAGTCGATGAGCTTGACGAGCGCGCGCCCGTTGGAGGCGAGGTGGGCGACGACGTCGGCGCGGCGCCACCCGTCGCACAGCGAGGGAGCGGCCAGCTCGTCGTCGGACAGGGACGCGGTGGTGGCCAGGAACATCTCGGTCTCGCGGCCGAGGCGGGAGAGGTCCGAGTGCAGGCGGGCGGGATTGATCATGGGCCCAGCCTATCGAGCGCCGGGTGAGCCGGACCACTTCCCGGCCCCCCGGACCCATACCGGGTTCGTCTCGGCTCAGAGCGTCGGCAGTCGCGCGAAGGCCCGCTCGGCGGCCCGGCGGCGGGCGGGCGAGAGCTCCTCGAACGGGTCGAGCACGAGCGCGGGCCCCCCGGCGCGGCGCGCGCGCCCCCAGGTCCCCACGATCCGCCCGCCCGCCACGACGGTGGGCTTGAAGACCCCGTTGCCGCCGGGGACGATCCGGGTCGCGCGGTCCGGGGCCAGCACGTGGGACCGGTCCCCGTAGCCCAGGACGAACTCGTCGAAGGGCGGCAGCAGGAAGACCCCGGCGGCCCGCCGGTCGCCCGGCCCGGGGCCCTCGAGCACCTCGGGGGCACACCACAGCTCGCGTCCGCCGCGGTCGTGCACGGCCACGACACCGTCCAGCCCCGTCAGGGCCTCGCGCACGGCGGACCGCGGCAGGGCCGCCCACCGGGCGGCGTCCGCCACGGAGGCCGGGCCGTGTCCGCGCAGGTACCGGCGCACCCAGCGCGCGACGACGGGCGGGACACCGCCGGCGCCCGGCCCGGGCCCGGCCGTCCCCTCCCCCGCCGCCGGGATCCAGTCCGCGACGGGGACCACGAGCTGGTCCCGGGCGTCCGCGGTCAGCGGGCCCAGGCACAGGGTCGCGTCCAGGTGCAGGGCGAGCATCAGGTGGTAGGCCCGGCCCGGCTCGCCCAGCAGCCCGGCCTCCTCCCACGCGGCGTGCAGGCGCTCGCGGGGCTGCGGGCCGCGGCGCAGCGCGGCGAGCGCGGCCTCCCGGGCCGCGTCGAGCCGCTCGTCGATGCCCAGGGCGAGGCGCCGGGCGGCCGTGGAGGCGACGGTGCGGGGGCCCAGGACCGCCAGCCACGCCCGCAGGTCCTCGGCGGGCACCAGGTGCAGGGTCCCGCGCATGGGCCACGTGCGCACGATCCGGCCGTCGTCGAAGGCCTGCCGCAGACCGCCGGGACCGCCGGCCCGCCGCAGGCCCACCGAGACCAGGGCGCCGGGCAGGTCCTGCGCCTGGACGGCCCCGAGGGCGCGCACGACGTGCTCCGGCGCCACGTCCTCCGGCCGCACGAGCCCGTGGGCCGTCAGCCGCGCGAGACCGATCTCGCGGTCGGTCAGGACAGTCGGGGCGGTCACTGCAGGGCCCGTCCCCGCTGCTCGGGCAGGGCGAACGTGGCGAGCGCGGCCACGAGGAAGGCCGCGCCGAAGACGGCGAAGACGGTGACGACGTCGTAGCGCTCCCCGCCGAGCGCGAGCAGCACCGGAACGGACAGCGGGGCCAGGATCGAGGCGATCCGGCCGAAGGCGGCCGCCGCACCGGTCCCCGTCCCGCGCAGCGCGGTGGGGTAGAGCTCCGGGCCGATCGCGTAGAGCGCGCCCCACGCGCCGAGGTTGAAGAAGGACAGGGCCATGCCGGAGCCGATGACCTGCCACGGGAGCACGATGCTGCCCATCGACACGATGCCGAACAGCACGGCGCTCATCGCGGAGCCCCCGAGGAACACGGCGAGCGTGATCCGGCGGCCCCAGACCTCGATGAGCCAGGCGGCCGCGGCGTAGCCGGGCAGCTGGGCGAGCGTGATGACCAGGACGTAGCCGAAGGAGGTCGTCAGCGTGAGGCCCTGCTGGAGCAGGAGCGTGGGCAGCCAGGTGAACGCCCCGTAGTAGGCGAAGTTGATGCAGAACCAGACGGTCCACAGCGCCGCCGTGCGCCGCCGCAGCACCGGGCCCCAGATCCCGGTCGCCTCGTCCACGGGGACCGGGCCGGACCGCTCGGCGGCCCGGGTCTGCTCCGCGGTCTCGGCGCGGGAGCGGCCCAGGGGCCGGGCGCGCTCGAACGCGCGCACCGCGGCCTCGGCCTCGTCCGCCCGGCCCCGGTGCTCCAGGAAGCGCACGGACTCCGGGAGGGCCCGGCGCACGACCACGGCGTAGAGGGCCGGGACGAGGCCCACGACCAGCGCCCAGCGCCAGCCGTCCGGGGAGGAGGGCACCACGAAGTAGCCCACGAGCGCGGCGAGGATCCAGCCGACGGCCCAGAAGGACTCGAGGATCACCACCACGCGGCCGCGGATCCGCCGGGGCGCGTACTCGGAGACGAGGGTGGAGGCGACGGGCAGCTCGGCGCCGAGGCCGAGGCCCACCACGAAGCGCAGGGCCACGAGCGCGGCGAGGGAGCCGACGAGCGCGGACGCACCGGTGGCCAGGCCGTAGACCAGCAGGGTCAGGGCGAAGACCTGGCGGCGGCCGAGCCGGTCGGCCAGGAGCCCGCCGAGGCTGGCGCCCACGGCCATGCCCACGAAGCCGATCGAGGCGAGCAGGGACAGCTCACCGGAGCCCAGACCCCACTCCTGGGCGAGCGCGGCCATCACGAAGGAGATGAGGCCCACGTCCATGGCGTCCAGGGCCCAGCCGACGCCGGAGCCGACGAGCAGCTTCCGGTGCTCCGTGGTGAACGGCAGCCGGTCCAGGCGCTGGGACCGCGTCAGCGCGGACGCGGTGCCGCCGGGCCGCTGGCTCTCGTGCATGCTCCGGTCCTTCCCTCGCTGCGCGGTGCTGCGACCACTGTAGGCGCTCGGCGGAGCGGGCGGGGCCGGGCCGTCCGGGGGGATGTCGTCCCGGCCCCGCCCGGGATCCGCTCCGCCCCTAGACTGGAGGGGTCCCACCCACCGGCCGGCGAGGGAGCCTCCTGTGACAACGGTCGCCGTGTACCTGGTCGTCGCCTTCACCGCCGGCGCCCTCGCCGTCGCGCTCCGGCTGCCGCCCCTGGTCGGCTTCCTGGGCGCGGGGTTCGTGCTCAACGGCCTGGGCGTGGAGCGGCTGGAGATCGTGGAGGAGCTCGCCGACATCGGCGTCACCCTGATGCTGTTCGGGATCGGGCTCAAGCTGGACGCCCGCTCCCTCCTCCGCCGGGAGGTGTGGGGCACCGCCGGGCTGCACATGGTGCTGAGCACGCTGCTGGGCGCCGGCTTCCTGGGACTGTTCATGCTGGCCGGCCTGGCCCTGCCCGAGGCGGACCTGCCCACGCTCGCCCTGGTGGGCTTCGCGCTGTCCTTCTCCAGCACCGTGCTGGTGTTCAAGGTCCTGGAGGAGCGCAGCGAGACGTCGTCGCTGTACGGCCGGGTGGCGATCGGCATCCTGATCATGCAGGACATCGCGGCGGTCGCGTTCATCACCGCCACGAGCGAGCACCCGCCGAGCCCGTGGGCTCTCGCCCTGGTGCTGCTGCTGCCGGCGGCGTGGCTGTTCCGCCGGATCTGGGACGGCATCGGGCACGGGGAGATGCAGGCCCTGTTCGGGATCCTCATGGCCCTCGTCCCCGGCTACATCGCCTTCTCCGCCGTGGGTCTGAAGGGGGACCTGGGGGCGTTGCTGGTCGGCATGCTCCTGGCCTCGCACGCCAACGCCGGGGAGCTGTCCCGGACCCTGTTCACCCTCAAGGACCTGCTGCTCGTGGCGTTCTTCGTCTCGATCGGGTTCAACGGCATGCCGGACACCATGACGGTGCTCCTCGGGCTGCTGCTGCTGGCGCTCGTGCCGGTGCAGGCGATGCTGTTCGTGCTGCTGCTGTGGCTGTTCGGGCTGCGCCGACGGACCTCCCTGCGCGGAGGGCTGGCGCTGGCCAACCACTCCGAGTTCGCCCTGATCGTGGGGGCCATCGGGGTGTCCGCCGGAATGCTCGCGGAGCGCTGGCTCGTGGTGCTCTCGGTCGCGGTCGCTGCGAGCTTCGTGGTCTCCGCGCTGGTCAACCGGCGCGGTTCGCCCCTGATCAGCACTCTGGCCCGGCGGCTCCCCGAGCACCCGGAGCACCGGCTGCACCCGGAGGACCGGCCCATCGACATCGGCCACGCCGGCGTCCTGGTGCTGGGCATGGGACGGGTGGGGCAGGCCGCCTACCGGGAGTTCACCGAGGAGTACGGGTTCTCCGTGGTGGGCATCGAGAACTCCACCGACCGCGCCGAGCGCCTGCGCGGGGAGGGTCTCGACGTGCAGAACGAGGATGCGACCGACCAGGAGTTCTGGGAGCGGGTGATCGCGACCGGCCACGTGCGGATCGCGGTGCTGGCGATGCCCTTCCACGGCTCCAACCTGGTGGCCCTGCGCCAGCTCACGGACTCCGGGTTCGCGGGGGCCGTGGCCGCCGTGGCGCAGTACGACGACGAGGTGCAGGAGCTGCGCGGGCACGGGGTCCGGACGGTCTTCAACCTCTACAGCGGCGCCGGCATCGCCCTGGCCGCGGAGACCGTCGAGGCCCTCGGCCCCCGGACCGACTGACCGCAGCCGCAGCGACGCCCGGTGCGTCTCAGCCCCGGCGGGCCAGCGCGCGGCGGAGCAGCTTGCGCAGCTCCTCGACCCACAGCACGAGGGACGCGGCGCCCACCGCGACGGCCCAGTGGGCGAGGTCCAGGGGTGCGGTGCCGAAGGCCACCTGGAGCAGGGGGACGTGCACCACGAGCACCTGCAGGGCCGCGGCGAGGCCCAGGGCGCCCCACAGCCAGGGGTTGACGAACAGCCGGTGGAAGGCGCTCGCGAGCTCGGAGCGGGAGTTCAGGGCGTTGAACAGCTGGGCGAGCACGAGCGTGGTGAACCCGGCGGTGCGGGCCACGTCGAGGGAGTCCTGGCCGGGGACCAGGCCGCCCGGGAGGAAGACGTCGACGGTGAACAGGGTCGAGGCCCCCATGACCAGCCCGAGCAGCACGATCCGCCCCCACATCGCGGCGTCGAGGATCCGCTCGTCGGGCCGGCGCGGCGGGCGGGCCATGACGTCGTCGATCTCGGGGTCCACGCCCATCGCGAGGGCCGGGCCGGAGTCGGTGACGAGGTTGATCCACAGGATCTGGGTGGCCAGCAGGGGCACGGCGATCGCGCTGTCCGCGGCGTCCGTCAGACCGAGGGCGCCGGCGAAGAGCACCCCGAAGAACACGGTGGCCACCTCCCCCATGTTCGAGGACAGGAGGTAGCGCAGGAACTTCTTGATGTTCTCGAAGATGACCCGGCCCTGCCGGATCGCCACCACGATGGTGGCGAAGTCGTCGTCGCCGAGGATCATCCGCCCGGCCTGCTTGGTGACCTCCGTGCCCGTGATGCCCATGGCCACGCCGATGTCCGCGGCCTTGAGGGCCGGGGCGTCGTTGACGCCGTCCCCGGTCATGGCCACCACGTGGCCCAGGGCCTGCAGGGCGTCCACGATCCGCAGCTTGTGGCCCGGGGCGACCCGCGCGAAGACGGAGACCTCCCTCACGGCGTCGAGGAACTCCTCCTCGGTGAACTCGTCCAGCTGCGCCCCGGTGAACGCGGGCGAGCCCGGCGGCACGATCCCGAGGTCCGCCGCGATCCGGGCGGCCGTCACCGGGTGGTCGCCCGTGATCATGATGGTGCGCACCCCGGCCCTCCGGGCCTGCGCGACGGCCACCGCGGCCTCCTCCCGCGGCGGGTCGAGGACGCCCACCACGCCGAGCCAGACGAGGTCCTGCTCCGCCGCCTCGCCCAGCCCCGCCGTCTCGTGGTCGTGGATCCGCCGGCCCGCGACGGCCAGGGTGCGGAACGCCTGCGCGGACAGCTCCTCGACGGCCGTGGTGGCGGCCCGCCGGTGCGCCGCGCCGAACGGCTCGACGGCGTCCCCGACGCGCACCCCGGTGCAGCGCTCCATGAGGACGTCCGGGGCGCCCTTGGTGAAGAGGTAGCGGTGCCCGGTGTCCGTCTCGAGCTCGAGGGTGGACATCATCCTGCGCTCGGAGGTGAACGGCACCTCCTGGGTCCGGGAGAAGTCGTCCGCCCGGTCGGCGGCCCCGTAGAGCTTGCGCACGGCGGTGAGGAACGCCGCCTCGGTGGGATCGCCCTGCACGGTCCACACGCCGGCGGCCTCGTTGAGCTGGGCGTTGTTGGCGCGCGCCCCGCCCACCAGCACGCCGCGCGCCTCCTGCAGGACCTGCGCGGCGGGTGCGCCCGCCGTCACGACCCTGGCCTCGCCCTCCGGGGAGTACCCGGTGCCGGAGAGTTCCACCGTCCCGGACGGGGTCACGAGCCGCCGGAGGGTCATCTCGTTGCGGGTGAGCGTGCCGGTCTTGTCGGAGCAGATCACCGAGGCCGCGCCGAGGGTCTCGACGGAGTGCAGGTCCTTGACCACGGCCTGGCGGCGGGCCATCGCCCGCACCCCGATGGCCAGCACCAGGGACAGGATCGCGGGCAGGCCCTCCGGGACGGCCGCGACGGCGAGGGAGACGCCCAGCAGCAGGACCGTGACGAGGTCCTGCACGCCGCGCACCCCGTTGACCAGCACGACCGTGGCCATGACCACCACGGCGACGCCGACCACGATGAGGCCCAGCGACCGGGAGACGGCCGTGATCTCGCGCTGCAGCGGTGAGGGGTCGGTCCTCGTGCGCTCCAGCATCTGGGCGATGGCGCCCACCTGGGTGTCCATGCCCGTGGCCACGACCACGGCGCGGCCCACCCCCGAGGCCACGGCCGTGCCCTTGTAGACCATGTTGCGCCGGTCCCCGAGCGGGGCCGGGGCGGGCAGGACGGCCGGGTCCTTGAGCTCGGCCTCCGACTCCCCGGTCAGGGACGCCTCCTGCACGCGCAGGGACGTGGCCGAGAGCAGCCGGGCGTCCGCGCCCACGGCGTCCCCCTCCGCCAGGGACAGGACGTCCCCGGGCACGAGCTGGGCCGAGGGAACCGTGGTCAGGCGCCCCTCGCGCACCACGGTGGAGTTCGCGGCCGTGAGCACGGCCAGCGCCGCGACCGCGTCCTCGGCGCGTCCCTCCTGGACGCGGCCCAGCACGGCGTTGGCGACCACGATCACGGCGATGACCACCGCGTCCACCGGCACCCCGCGGGCGCCCTCCGCGACCCAGGCGGCCGTGGAGACGGCGATCGCGGTCAGGAGCAGGTAGATCAGCGGGTCCTGGAACTGGGCGAGGATCTTGCGCCACCGCGGCACCCGCGGGGCGGAGCGGAGCTCGTTGACCCCGTACCGGGCCAGCCGGGCCCGGGCCTGCTCCGCGCCCAGCCCGAGCGCGGGCTCCACGTCCAGCTCGGCGACGAGCTCGCCCGCCTCGCGGAGGGACGGGTCCTGGTGCACGCTCTCGGTGGCCACGCCCCCATTGTCGTCCCGCCGGCCGCGATGCCGCCCCTGTGACGCCGCCACGACGCCGCCACGACGCCGCCCGGCGCGGTCCCCGGGCTAGGCTCGCGGCATGAGGGCCCGGATCGACCGCTATCTGCTCAACGTCGCGGGACCCCGCCGCACGCCCGCCCTCAACCGGCACCTCGCCTACCTGCTGGCCCTGGTCGCCGGGGTGCTCAACTCCGTGGGCTTCGTGGCCGTGGCCGTGTACACCTCCCACATGACGGGGCTCACCGCGATGGTGGCCGACCACCTCGTGCTGGGCGATCTGCGGCTCGTGGCGCTCGGCGTGCTGGCCGTGGTCGCGTTCACGTGCGGGGCCGCGTGCTGCGCGCTGATGTTCAACTGGGCACGTCGCCGCGGTCTGCACAGCCGCTACGCCAACGTCCTGCTGCTCGAGGGCCTGCTCATGCTCGCCTTCGGCCTGCTGGCCGAGAGCCTGACCTGGTCGCACCGGGACCTGCTGTTCGTCCCCGTCCTCGCCTTCACCATGGGCCTGCAGAACGCCGTGATCACCAAGATCTCGGGCGCCACGATCCGCACGACCCACGTGACGGGCATGGTCACGGACATCGGCATCGAGCTCGGCAAGTTCCTCTACCGCAACCGGCTCGAGGACGCGGACCCGGTGACCGGCGACGCCGGGAAGCTCAGGCTGCTGGCCGCGCTCGTGGGACTCTTCTTCGCCGGCGGGGTGCTCGGCGCCCTGGGCTACCTGGCCGTGGGCTTCCCCGTCCTCGTGCCCACCGCGCTCGCCCTGCTCGTGGCGGCGTGGCGCCCGCTCGCCGCGGACCTGGGCTTCCGCCGCTCCCCCTCCTCCTGAGCCCGGGCCCTGGGCCCGGACCCTGGACCCGGACCCTGGGCCCGGGCGCGAGAACGGTGCCTCAGGCGCCCCGCTGCACGGCCTTGCACAGCTGCACCAGCCGGCTGACCTCGCGGTGCGGGGCGCCGGTGGGTCGGAGCGCCTCGTCCCGGGCCGCCACCGCGCACCGGACGAGCGTCCACGCCCGGAGGCGCTCCTCGTCGGCGCCGGCCGCCAGGGCGAGGGCCTCCATCCGGTCCGCCAGGGCCGCGGCCAGGGCCCCGCCGTGACCGGCCTCCTCCGCTCGGTGCCACAGGGCGGGGACCAGGGCGAACTCCGGGGTGCCGACCACCGCGTCGGCCCCGGCGGCCAGCCACGGGGCTCGCGCCGACGCGCGGACGGCCCCGTGGTGCAGGTTCCGGTGCACGAGCGCCACGTCCAGCTCGTCGCGCCGCAGCCGCTCGAGGCTCGTGACGGCCTGCAGCCGGAAGCGGCGCGGGAACCGGGCGTCCAGGTCGGTGGCCTCCGCCAGCTCCGCCTGCCACCGCCGGGCCGTCTCCGACAGGCGCGGGAACGGGGGCCGTGGCGGCCGGGCGAGGACACGGGTCAGCTCGCCGAGCACCCGGCAGGCCTCGAGCACCGGCAGCTCGTGCAGGTCCCGGTCGGCGGTGCGCTCGAGCAGCAGCGCCCGGTCCGCCGGCTCCGCCCGGAGCAGCCGCACGGCCCCGTGCCCGGCCCACACGCGCAGGGCCAGGTGCTCGTGCTCGGCGCCGGGCCGCGGCGGGGAGAGCCGCAGCACGGCCGGCTCCCCGGCGGGGGTGCGCACCGGCAGGGCCAGGGCCCCGTCGTCGTCCCGCGCCCTCCCGTCGGGGACCAGCCCCCACGCGGCCGTGTACCGGTCGGCGAGCCCGGAGGGGACGGCCGGCGGGCGGCCGCCCGCTCCCGCGGTGCTCCCGGAGGACGTCGTCATCGGACCATTCTGGCGCACGACCGGGCGACCCCGTGCTGTTCGCTAGACTGCGAGCGCCCCACCCCGGTCAGGAACGGAGTCGACCCGCCCGTGAACGAACTGCTGTTCGCCTTCGGCCTGACGCTGTTCGCGGGCCTGGCCACGGGGGTGGGGGCCTTCCTGTCCCTGGTCACCAAGCGCACCGACGCAAAGTTCCTGGCGGTGAGTCTCGGCTTCTCCGCCGGGGTGATGATCTACGTGTCCATGATCGAGATCTTCGTCAAGGCCCAGGTCGCCCTCGTCGCGGAGCTCGGGGAGCGTTCCGGGGCGTGGGCCACGGCGGGAGGGTTCTTCGGGGGCATCGCCCTGATCGCGGTGATCGACCGGCTCGTGCCCGCCCGGGCCAACCCGCACGAGTACCCGCACGACGACGCCGGACGGCAGCGCCGGCTCATGCGGATGGGCACGATGACCGCGGTGGCGATCGCGATCCACAACTTGCCCGAGGGCTTCGCGACCTTCGTGGTGGCCATGCAGGAGCCGTCGGTGGCGATCCCGGTGGTCGTGGCCATCGCGCTGCACAACATCCCCGAGGGGATCTCGGTGGCGGTGCCGATCTACCACGCCACCGGCAACCGCCGGAGGGCCTTCCGCTGGGCGTTCCTCTCGGGCCTGGCGGAGCCGGTCGGCGGGGTGCTCGGGTACCTCGTCCTGAGACCGTTCCTCGACGACGTCGTCTTCGGCGTCGTGTTCGCGGGCGTGGCCGGGATCATGGTCTTCATCTCCCTGGACAAGCTGCTGCCCACCGCCCAGGAGTACGGCGAGCACCACCTGTCGGTCTACGGGCTGGTGGCCGGGATGGCGGTCATGGCCGTGAGCCTGCTCCTGTTCGTCTGACTCGCCCGAGACCCTCGAGACCCTCGAAGGCACCCGAGTCGCTCGAAAGCGCCCGGAAGCGCCCGCGGTGCCGGGGCCGGGTCACGGGAGCGGCCCGGCGGCCGGGAGGCCCGCCGCCCGGCCCGCCTCGGCGAACGCGGCGGCCAGGCTCGCCCGGGACGCGTGGGCGTTGAGCCCGCTCGGGCTCGGCAGCGCCCACAGCTGCGCCCCCGCCAGCTCCCGGTCCTGCCGCCCGAGCCGGGCTCCCGGGTCCGCGAAGGCGTGCCGGTAGGCGGTGACCCCGGCGACCGCGACGACGGCGGGGCGCAGCTCGGCGACGAGCTCCGCCAGCCGCTCCCGGCCGGCCACAAACTCGGCGGGGTCCAGCTCGTCGGCCCGCGCGGTGGCCCGGCGCACCAGGTTCGTGATGCCGAGGCCCCGGCCCAGCACGTGCTCCCGGTCCTCCGCGCTCATCCCGGTCGAGCAGTCGACGAGCCGGCCGGTGAGCCCGGCGTCGTACAGGGCCGGCCAGAACCGGTTGCCGGGCCGGGCGAAGTGCGCCTGGGTGGCGGCGGCCCACAGGCTCGGGTTGATGCCGCAGATCAGCAGGCGCAGATCAGGGCCGAGCAGGTCGGGCAGGGTCGTGTCCCGGGCGGCCTCGAGATCCGCCCGGGTCGGCCGGGCGCCGGACGCGTTCGGGGATGCCATGGCCACATGCTAGGCCGCGCACCGTCCGGCGGGCACCAGGGGTCCGCACCGGCGCCCCTCGGGGAGCGCCCCTCGGGGAGCGCCCCTCGGGGAGCGCCCCGCGGGCCGGCCCGGGGACGGGAGGCCCCGCGACGCCGGCCCGACGACCGCCCGGCTACCGTGGAGGCCATGCCCCGACCGACCGAGCTCACCGTGCCCACCGAGACCGGACCGGGACGCCTGCTGGTCTCCCCCGCCGAGACCCCCACGGCGCTGCTGTGGCTCGGGCACGGCGCCGGCGGGGGCGCCGGCGCCCCCGACCTCACCGCCCTCGCCGACGAGCTCCCCCGCCACGGCGTCACGGTCGTGCGCCACGAGCAGCCGTGGGTCCTCGCCGGCCGGAAGATCGCTCCGCGCCCGGCGGCCCTCGACGCCGGGTGGCTGGCCGCCGCGCCGGCCGTGACCGGGCTCGCCGCCGGAGCGCCCGTGGTCGTCGGCGGCCGCAGCGCGGGGGCGCGCGTGGCGTGCCGGACGGCCGCCGCGGTGGGCGCGTCCGCCGTCGTCTGCCTGGCCTTTCCCCTGCACCCGCCGGGCCGGCCGGAGCGCTCGCGGGCCGAGGAGCTGCTGCGCCCCTCGGTCCCCGTGCTCGTTCTGCAGGGGACGCGGGACGCCTTCGGCACGGCGGACGAGGTCGCGGCCGCCGCGGGCGGCGCGCCGGCGGTCGAGGTCGTCCCGGTGCAGGGCGCGGATCACGCCCTGAAGGTCGGCCGGTCCGGGCCCGTGGGCCAGGAGGAGACGCTCGCGCTGCTCCCCGCCACGGTGCGCCGCTTCCTCCGGCGGGAGCTGCCGACCCGCTGAGCACCGGCGGGACTTCAGCGGCACGCCGACCAGGACTACGGTGAGGAGCACAGCGTCACCGCGATCCGTCCACGATCCATCCGCGACCAGGGAGAGAACCGTCATGGCCCGCACCCCAGAATCACCGGACCCGCAGCGGCCCGCGCCCTCCCCCGGGAACGAGCCGGGGCGCCCCGCGCCGGACGCGTCCGCCGAGCAGCGCCCGGCGACCGGCCGGGAACCGGCCGTCCGGCAGCAGGCCGGCACCGACCCCGCGCTGGACGAGCACCAGAAGCAGGGCGTCTCGGGGGCCATGTGGACGGCCCTGATCCTCGGGCTGCTGATCCTGATCCTGCTGCTGATCTTCATCCTGCAGAACAACGTCGCGGCGCAGTTCAACTACCTGGGCTGGCAGTTCAGCCTCCCCCTCGGCGTCGCCATGCTGCTCGCGGCGGTCGCCGGCGCTCTCATCATGGGCCTCGTCGGCTCCGTCCGGCTCTTCAAGCTGGGCCACCGGGTGCGCAAGCTCGAGAAGGAGCGCGCCGACATCAAGCGCGCCCTGCGCTGAGGCCTCGGGCCGCCCGCGCGGTCCGGCCCGTCAGCGGCGGGCGTCGAGCTCCTGCACCAGGCGACGCGGCGCCGTGAGGCGGTAGGACGTCTCGACGAGCTCGGAGACCTCGGTCCAGTCGGTCCCCGCCGGGGACAGGTCCATCCCCACCCAGCCCGAGGGCCACAGGTACGCCGGCTCGAAGAACCGTGTCCCCGCCAGCAGCGCGGGACGCTCCTGCGGATCGGCCCTGACCAGCAGCGCCGTGTCGAAGGCGGTCGACGTGTCCCCCCGCAGCGTCCCGCCGTACACCGCGAAGCCCGTCCTCGTGCAGAACCACGGGCGGCCGTGGGAAATCCGCTCCTGCGCGCCGGGCAGCGCGAGGCAGATCGCCCGCACGCGGGCCAGCACCGGGTCGTCGCGGTCGAACCTGAGCGGGTGCACCATGACGTCCATCGTAGGCCGGTCCATTGCGCGGAGCGGATCAGGCAGTAGCCTGACAGCATCCCGAACGACAGGACGGTTCCCATGAGCTCCCCCGCACCTCCCGACGACCGCCCGGTTCCCGAGGACGGCGAGGCGATCGCCCCCGCGACCGTCGTCGACCTCACGAGCGGCCCCGCCCACATCACGCCCGTGCTCGTCGACGGCGAGGCCCGCTACGCCGTCGACCTGCCCGACCGGCCCCTGGACGACGACGACGTGGCGAGCCTCGCCGTCGCGCTGCAGGCGGCTCAGTCCGGCCCCGCCGTGCTCGTGGACCTCGAGGACTACCTCGAGGCGGAGGCCCCGCCGGAGGACGCCGCCGAGACCCCGAGTTAAGGGCCCGGTCCGGTCCGCCGGCACGACGCAGACCTCGGGCCGCGACGTCGAGAACGCCTCGACGTCGCGGCCCGAGGTCTTCTCCGTGCCCGGAGGAATGAACTGCGGCACTGCGTGCGGGTCGTACCCGGGCGGATCACTCCGCGTTCCCTAAAGTGATGAACGGATCCCCCGCCCCCACCGGAGAGACGGCCATGTCACTGAACCCCCCGCAGAACGTCCACCCGAAGTCCGCCTTCGGGCGCCTGGGACTGGTCGCCCTGTCCCTGGCCTTCGTCACCGGGTGCACCACCCCCGACAGCGGCGGGACCGACGAGCCCGACGCGCCTCCCAGCGCCTCGCCCTCCCCGACGACCGCGGCTCCCGGCACGGCGGAGGCGACGCAGCCGGCATCGACGACCCCGTCGACGACTCCCGGGTCCACCCCGCCGCCCATGCCCGGGGCGCTGCCGGACCAGGACTTCACCTACGACGAGGCCTACGCGGCCTGGCAGGACGGGATGCCCTACTACGACGCCTTCTGCATCCACTACGAGCCCACCACGCCGGCCGGGGAGTCGCAGTGCGAGGGCATCGAGAACGGCACCGTCGACAGCATCACCGGTGAGCCCCTCGGGCAGTAGTCAGGACGTGCCGGACTGCACCTCGAACCGCCTTTGCGGCTGATTGGCGCGCCCAGCCGCAGACCTCGCCCGAGCAGCCAGAGATCCTCCACCGAGACCGAGTGAAATGTGTCGCGTCGCCGGTGCGGGACAATCGTCGTGTGGACGATCTGCACGTACCCCCGGGCCCCGGCGCGCCCCGCGGCCTCCGGGTGCCGGCGGGAGAGCTGATCGAGCAGTTCTCCCACGCCTCCGGCCCGGGCGGACAGGGCGTCAACACCACCGACTCCCGGGTGCAGCTCTCTCTCGACCTGGCCACCACGACGGCCCTGAGCGACGTGCAGCGCGACCGCGCTCTTGATCAGCTCGCCGGCAGGCTCTCGGGCACGGTGCTGACCGTCAGCGCCGCCGAGCACCGCTCCCAGCGACGCAACCGCACGGCGGCGAGACAGCGGCTGGCCACGCTCCTGCGCGATGCCCTGGTGCCAGATCCCGTCCGGCGGCCGACCCGGCCCACGAGAGGTTCGCGCCGTCGTCGACTCGAAGGAAAACGCCGGCGGTCCGAGACCAAGCAGAACCGCAGGCGCCCCGGGGCCGAATGACCTGTCCGTGGGCCTGCAATTGGCGATCTACTCCGCCCACCCCACCCGCCGGAGGGCGGCCAGGTCGGAGTGGGTCGGGACCGGCATCAACGGCGGATGAGAACTGACCCGTTCTCGGCAGGCGGATTCAACGGTGTGCGCCGGAGGCCGATGTTCCACAAGGGCAAGTGATCACAGTACGGACACACGTGCGAGTCTCACTGGGACACATCAACATGGTTTCCCTAGTGTAAATAGGACCTGAAAGCCCCCGTCAAAAGGACAGACATGTCGCACAACCCTACCAACGGCCCAGGACCCGAGGGCCCCCGGTACAACCAACAGCCGGGGCCATACTCACCCCCCGAACACGGCCAGGAGCCGCCGAAGAAGAAGGGCAAGAAGAAGTGGGCCATCGGCTGCCTGGGCTTGTTCGTACTCGTCATCATCTTGTTCGCCGGGTGCAGCGCCCTGTTGAGCGGTGGAGCGGATGATTCCGTGCCCACACCTGCCGAAACGTCCTCAGCCCCGGGTCCCGAGGAGACTGAGGACGCGCCAGCTACCGAAGACGATCCGAGCATGAGCCAGCCCGAGACGACTGGAGCCGAGCCGGAGGCCGGCGATACTGAAGCACCGGATGCCGGGCAGAACGCTGATGAGTCCTCGATGACAGTCGCTCAGCAGAACGCGGTCCGCTCGGCCGAGAGCTACATCGACTTCTCTGGATTCTCTCGGACCGGGCTCATCGAGCAGCTGGAGTTCGAGGGCTACTCGAACGCGGACGCAACGATGGCGGTCGACAGCCTTGATATCGACTACAACGAGCAGGCCGCGAAGTCCGCCCAGAGCTATCTGGACGTGTCGGGCTTCTCTCGCTCGGGTCTCATTGAGCAGCTGATGTTCGAGGGCTACACCGCAGAGCAGGCGGCGTACGGTGCGGACCAGGTCGGACTCTGAACGCCCATGAGCGAAGCATAATTCTTGTTCCGGGCGAGAGAACCACGCGCGGCCCAGACCCGATTCAATACTTATGCGCACTATAAGCAACGGCCCCGGCTCCCATAACAGGGAACCGGGGCCGCTCTGTCTTCGACGTGTTCTATCGCATTTGTAAGAGATTCACTTCGACCTCATGGCCGTCCATTTCAGCCACGACGTGATCTGAATCCAACTCGGCTGCCCGCGAATAGTCAGTTGCGGGACGCTGCCCAGGGACTCATGGACGCCGCGAGCCGATCTCCTGCGGACCATCTGCGGACAGACAGCAAACAATCCCACTCCGGCTAGGCGATTCGTCCGTCACTACACGTTGAAGCGGAACTCCACCACGTCGCCGTCGCGCATGACGTAGTCCTTGCCCTCGATCCGGACCTTGCCGGCGGCCTTGGCGTCGGCCATGGACCCGGCGGCGTCGAGGTCCTCGAAGGAGACGATCTCGGCCTTGATGAACCCGCGCTCGAAGTCGGTGTGGATCACGCCGGCGGCCTGCGGGGCGGTGGCGCCCACGGGGATGGTCCAGGCGCGCGACTCCTTGGGCCCGGCGGTGAGATAGGTCTGCAGCCCGAGGGTGTGGAACCCGGTGCGGGCGAGCTTGTCGAGCCCGGCCTCGTCCTGCCCGGACATCTCCAGCATCTCCTTCGCCTCGTCCTCGTCGAGCTCCA
The DNA here is from genome assembly GCF_947500125.1 of uncultured Kocuria sp. Lineage (GTDB taxonomy): Bacteria > Actinomycetota > Actinomycetes > Actinomycetales > Micrococcaceae > Kocuria. Next base: position 167,795 of record NZ_CANMRA010000003.1, read on the forward strand.
CGAGCTCGGACTCGAGCTTCGCGTCGAGGAACACGGCGTCGGCGGGCGCCACGAGCTCGCGCAGCTCCTGCTGCTTCGCCTCGTCGCCAAGCACGCCGTCGTCGGCGTTGAAGACGTAGATGAAGGGCTTGGCGGTGAGCAGGCTGAGGTCGCGCAGCTGGTCGACCTCGAGCTTCTCCTTCTCGGCCGCCCCGAAGATGGTGTCCCCGCGCTCGAGGATCGTCTGCGCCTGCTGCATGGCGGCGAGCTTGGCGGGATCGGCCTTCTTGATCTTGACCTGCTTCTCGAGGCGCGGGATCGCGTTCTCGAGGGTCTGCAGGTCGGCGAGGATCAGCTCGGTGTTGATGGTCTCCATGTCCGAGGCGGGGTTGATCTCGCCGTCGACGTGGATGACGTCCGGGTCGTCGAACGCGCGGACCACCTGGGCGATCGCGTGGGCCTCGCGGATGTTGGCGAGGAACTGGTTGCCCAGCCCCTCCCCCTCGGACGCGCCCTTGACGATGCCGGCGATGTCCACGAAGGACACGGTCGCGGGCAGGATCCGCTCCGAGCCGTGGATCTCCGCGAGCCGGTCCAGCCGCGGGTCCGGCAGGTTGACCACGCCGATGTTCGGCTCGATGGTCGCGAACGGGTAGTTCGCCGCCAGGACGGTGTTGCGGGTCAGCGCGTTGAACAGGGTGGACTTGCCGACGTTGGGCAGTCCGACGATTCCGATAGTAAGAGCCACGGGAGACCATCCTACCGGCCGGGCGGACCGGCGCACCTCGCCGGCGCCGGGACCCGTGACCGAGGTCATGGGCGTGTCGGCGCCTCCGGAGCTTCCGGAACGGCGCGCGGTGGAGCAGAGTCGGAGCATGAGTTCCTCTCCGGCATCCAGCACCGCGCCGCAGGCGAGCGCCGCCAACTCGCCCGCCGTCGACGTCAACGGGGTCCGGAAGGGCTTCGGGCACGGCGAGCGCCGCGTCCGGGCCGTGGACGGCGTGAGCGTGCGCATCGAGCGCGGCGAGGTCGTCGCGCTCCTCGGCCCCAACGGCGCCGGGAAGACCACCCTCCTCGACATGGTCCTGGGCTTCACCGAGCCCGACGACGGCACCGTGCGCACCCTGGGCGCCGCCCCGCGCGAGAGCGTGCGGGCCGGGCGGATCGGCGCGGTCCTGCAGACCGGGGGGCTGCTCGACGACCTGTCCGTGCGCGAGACGGTCGCGATGGTCGCGACCCTGCACCGGGACCCGCTGCCCGTGGACGAGGCCCTGGGCCGGGCCGGGGCCTCCGGGTTCGCACGGCGGAAAGTCTCCAAGTGCTCGGGCGGCGAGCAGCAGCGGCTGCGCTTCGCACTGGCCCTGCTGCCCGAGCCGGACCTGCTGGTCCTCGACGAGCCGACCGCGGGCATGGACGTCAGCGCCCGGCGGGAGTTCTGGGCCGCGATGCACGCCGAGGCGGAGCGCGGCCGGACGGTCGTGTTCGCGACCCACTACCTCGACGAGGCCGAGGAGTTCGCCGCCCGCACGGTGGTGCTCAAGGGCGGGCGGGTGGTCGCGGACGCCTCCACCGCCGAGGTCCAGGCCCTGGCCGGCCACCGGGTGGTCAGCTTCCGCTGGGAGGGGCCCGGGCCCGTCGTCGTGCCGGGGGCGACCCCGCTGGAGCCCGCCGGCGGCCGCACACGGCTCACGGGTCCCGACACGGACGCCATCGCCCGCCACCTGCTGACGACCACGGGCGCGAGCGAGCTCGAGATCACCCACGCCGGACTCGAGGAGGCCTTCCTGGGCCTCACCGCCGACTGACCGGCCCCGTCCCGACTCCCCGCCCCTACGCACCCGTCCCCACTCCCCCGTCCCCGGAGGACCAGCACCATGAGCCTCGCCTACGCCGCCCACGACCTGCGCCGCACCGTGCGCATGGTCGAGAACACCTTCTTCGTCGTGGTCCTGCCGGCCGTGCTGTACGTGATGTTCACGGCGCTGGGGGACTTCTCCGACCTGCCGGTGGGCCACGGCAACGCCGGCGGGTACAACATGATCTCCATGGCGGTCTACGGGGCGGTCACCGCGACCACCTCGATCGCCGGCTCCGCCGCCGTGGAGCAGGCCCGCGGCTGGGGCCGCCAGATCGGGCTGACCCCGGCGCCGCGGCACGGGTACGTGCTGGCCAAGGTGGCCGTGGCCCTCGCCATGGCCGTGCTGCCCGTCCTCGTGGTCTACGCCGTGGGCGCCCTGACCGGCGCCGAGCTGGGCGGCTGGCGCTGGCCCGCCACCGCGGTGATCGTCGTGGCCGGCTCCTCGATGTTCGCCCTCTACGGCCTGGCCGCCGGGCTGCTGTTCCGCTCCGAGTCGGCGGTGGGGGCGGCCTCCGGGATGCTCGTGGTACTCAGCTTCTTCGGCAACCTCTTCGTCCCGCTCACGGGCGTGATGCTCGACATCGCGCGGTTCACCCCGCTCTACGGTTTGGCCGGGCTGGCCCGGTACCCGCTCGTGGAGGGGGACGTCGTGGCGACCAGCGGACCGCCCGTGGAGTCCGACCCCCTGTGGGCGCTGCTGCTCAACACCGGGATCTGGACGGTGGTCTTCGCGGCCGTGGCGCTGCTGGCCATGCGCCGCACCACGGTCCGGCGCTGACCGGGCGACGCTCCGAGGAGCGAGGCGGTGGGCGCCGCTGCCGTGCGGTGTCCGGCGGGCGTGCCACACTGCTGGGCATGACCGTCAGCCTCGTCGTCGTCCTCGTCCTGCTCGCCCTGCTCCTGGGCGCCCTCCTGGGCGTCGCTGTCGCCCGGACCCGCTCCGCCCGGGACGCGCGGGCGGCGGAGGAGGAGCGCGCCGGGCTCCAGGCCGAGCTCGCCGCCGTCCAGGACCGGCTCGTGGACCTGGCCTCCGAGCGGGCTGCCGCCGTCGAGGCGCGCGCCCAGCTCGAGGAGCGGCTGCGGGACTCCGACGCCCGCTCCGTGCAGGACAACAACGTGCTGCGAGCCCTGGCCCCGGTGGCCCACCAGCTGCGCTCGGTCGAGGAGCACGTGAGCGCGCTCGAACGGGACCGGGCCGAGCAGTACGGGGGCATCACCCAGGCCCTGGCCCACACCCGTGAGGTGGGCGACCACCTGCGCACCGCCACCACGTCCCTTTCCTCCGCGCTGCGCTCGGGCTCCGCACGCGGCACGTGGGGGGAGGTGCAGCTGCGCCGGGTGGTCGAGGCCGCCGGGATGACGGCGCACGTCGACTTCCGGGAGCAGGTCGCCTCCAACGGCACCACCGCGGACGGCGAGCGCAGCGCCATCCGCCCCGACATGGTCGTGCACCTCCCGGGGGGCCGCGACATCGTCCTCGACGCCAAGGCGCCCATGACCGCATACCTGCGCGCCCAGGACGCCGAGGACGACGCCGGGCGCCGGGCGCAGCTGACCGGCCACGCGAAGGCCGTGCGCGGGCACGTGGACGCACTGGCGTCGAAGAAGTACTGGGAGGCACGGGACGCCTCCCCCGAGCTGGTGCTGTGCTTCCTGCCCGCCGAGTCGGCGCTGTCTGCGGCCCTGGACGCGGACCCGACCCTGCTGGACCACGCCGCGAGCCGCAACGTGGCGCTCGTGTCGCCGGTCTCGCTGCTCGCCTCGCTCAAGGCCGTGGCGTTCACGTGGCGGCAGAACGGGCTCACGGAGAACGCCAAGGAGCTCTTCGACCTCTCCCGCCAGCTCTACGAGCGGCTGGGCACGGTCGGCAAGCACCTCGACGACATGGGCCGGTCCCTGCAGAAGTCGGTCGAGACCTACAACCGGCTCACGGGGTCCGTGGAGACCCGGGTGTTCCCCACGGCCCGGCGGATCAACGACCTCGACCCCACCCTCGCGGAGGACGAGCGGCTCACCACCCGTCCGCTCGTGGTGGCGCCGCGCCCGCTGACCGCCCCGGAGTTCACCGCGGCGGCGCAGCCGCCGGAGGCAGTGGAGCCGCCGGAGGCAGTGGAGCGACCGGAGACGTCGCAGCTTCCGGAGGCCGCGGAGCACCCGGGCCGCTCCGGGGCGGGCGGCGCCGTTCCGGGGCAGCTCGACGAGCGCGCGGCGGGCTGAGCGAGCGGGTCCGCCGCGGCTCAGCGGGCGGGGCGGGCCCTGCAGCTCAGCGGACGGGACAGGCCCGGTGGCTCAACGGGCAGGGCGAACCCTGCGGCTCAGCGGGCGGGACGGGCCCCCCGGCCGCCGAGCCGGTGGGAGGTGTCCCCGGCCGCGGTGAGCCGGGCGCGCAGCTCCTTGGGCAGGGAGAACAGGACGTCCTCCTCGGCGGTGACGACCTCCTCGACCTCGCCGTAGCCGTAGTCGGCCAGCAGGCGCAGCACGTCCTTCACGAGCACCTCCGGCACGGAGGCGCCGGACGTGACGCCCACGGTGGCGATGCCCTCGAACCAGGACTCATCGACCTGGTTCGCGAAGTCCACGCGCTCGGCGCGGCGGGCGCCGTACTCGAGGGCGACCTCCTTGAGCCGCACGGAGTTCGAGGAGTTCGCCGAGCCCACGACGATCACGAGGTCCGCGTCCGGGGCGATCTTCTTGATCGCGGTCTGCCGGTTGGAGGTCGCGTAGCAGATGTCGTCGCTGGGCGGGTCCTGCAGGGAGGGGAAGCGCTCGCGCAGCTTCTGCACGGTCTCCAGGGTCTCGTCCACGCTGAGGGTGGTCTGGGACAGCCACACGACCTTGTCCGGGTCGCGGACCACGACCTGGTCGACCTCGTCGGGGCTGTTCACCACCTGGATGTGCTCGGGGGCCTCGCCGGAGGTGCCCTCGACCTCCTCGTGGCCGTCGTGGCCGATCAGCAGGATGTCGTAGTCGCTCTTCGCGAAGCGCACGGCCTCGCGGTGCACCTTGGTCACCAGCGGGCACGTGGCGTCGATGGTGTGCAGGTCGCGGGACCTCGCGGACTCCACCACGGCCGGGGAGACGCCGTGGGCGGAGAAGATCAGCAGCGACCCCTCGGGGACCTCGTCGGTCTCCTCGACGAACACGGCGCCCTGCTCCTCGAGGGTGCTCACCACGAACTTGTTGTGCACGATCTCCTTGCGCACGTACACCGGGGCGCCGTAGTGCTCGAGCGCCTTCTCCACGGCGATGACCGCGCGGTCCACGCCGGCGCAGTATCCGCGGGGGGACGCGAGCAGGACCTTCTTGGGCCCGTCCACGGGGGCGGCGGCGGCCACGTCCTCGGGGGTGCGCCGGGAACGGGGGACGGTGGGCATGGAGAGCGCAACGGTGGTCGGCATGGCCTCCATGCTACGCGGTGGGGCGGCGCCCGCGCCGTGATCCGCCCGACACCAGGATCGCCCCGACGAGACCCACGACGCCGGTGATCCCTGCCGCCCAGGCGGCCGTGACCATCTGCTCGGCGAGGGAGCCCGTGAGCAGGACGGCGACCCGGTCGACGGCGAGCCGGACCACCGGGTCCGAGCCCAGGACGCCGCTCGCCCGCTCCACGCCGTGCTCCACGAGCAGCCACACCCCGCCCAGGCCGGCGAGCGAGCCCAGCCCCATCACGGCGAGCGTGGCGAAGCGGTGCCGGGTCACCAGCAGCGCGAGCACCGCGAGCACCGCGGCGGTCCACGTGAGCGGCACGGCGAGGTCGGTGAGCCGGGTGCCGGCCTCGATGAGGCGCCCGGTGCGCGAGCCGGGCACGGTCATGGTGCCCTCCCGGTCGGAGAGCCCGACGTCCACGCCCGCGGTGCGCTCCACGGCCGCGTCCACCTCGTGGAGCATCGGGCCGAGGTCGAGCACGAGGTCCCGGGGCGGTTCCGCCACCCCGTCCTCGGCGGGGACGTTCGCCGCGTGGGTGCGGGCGAGGCTCTGCGTCCACGCACGCTGGTAGGCGGGATCGGACGTCAGGCCGACGGCGACGTCCGCGGCGCGGCGCGTCAGGTTCTCCAGGGCCCGGTCCAGGAAGGGCACGCCGGTGGCCCGCTCACCCAGGAACCGGTCCGTCGCCTGTCCCACGGCGGTGCGGGCCAGCTCCTCCTGGAACGGCCGGTCCTCGGCGAGGGTGCCCACCACCTGGGTGAACCCGTCGCGGGACACCACGGTGTCCTCGGCCCAGTGCAGGGGCACGAGCAGCGCCACGAGGGAGGCGGTGGCGAGGCCGAGGACGGTGCCGAGGCCGGTGCGCAGGACGGTCGTGGCGCGTCGTCGGGAGCGGTGTCCGGAAGCGGTGGGTGCTGAGGGGCTCACGGGACCACTGTACGCACGGGGAGCGCGCGCACGGCTGTCCCCGTCGGGTGGTAAGCATGAGGCATGACGTATCTGGAGCCGCAGCAGGACGCGCCCACGGGGAGCGCGCGGGAGCTGCCGTCGCGGGCGGACCGCACCACCCCGGAGAACCCGTGGCCGCTGCGGATGCTCTCGGAGAACCTGCACGCCTACATCGCCCGCTGCGCGCCCACGTGGGTCGAGGGGCAGATCATCGAGCTCAACCGGCGCGCCCGCGTGACCTACGTGACCCTGCGGGACGTCGACGCCGAGATCTCCGTGCCCGTGACCCTGTTCGCCAACGAGACCGCCCACCTGGACCGCCCGCTGGAGAAGGGGATGCGGGTGGTCGCCCAGCTCAAGCCGGACTTCTGGGCCAAGACCGGCCGGCTGTCCATGCTGGGCCGCGGCATCCGGCCCGTGGGCCTCGGGGACCTGCTGGAGCGGCTCGAGCGGCTGCGGAGGGTCCTCGCGGAGGAGGGACTCTTCGACGCCGCCCGGAAGAAGCCGCTGCCGCTGCTGCCCCGCCGGGTCGGCCTCGTCACGGGGCGCAACTCCGACGCCGAGAAGGACGTCATCCGCAACGCGTCCCTGCGCTGGCCCGCCGTGGACTTCGAGGTGCGGGAGGTCGCGGTGCAGGGCTCCGGCGCGGTGCGCGCCGTGACCCAGGCGCTGCGCGAGCTCGACGCCATGCCGGAGGTGGACGTCATCGTGATCGCCCGCGGTGGCGGCTCCTTCGAGGACCTCCTGGCCTTCAGCGACGAGTCCCTGATCCGCGCCGTGGCGGCCGCCCGGACCCCGGTGGTCAGCGCCATCGGGCACGAGAACGACCAGCCGCTGCTCGACTGGGTGGCCGACCTGCGGGCCTCGACCCCCACGGACGCCGGAAAGCGGATCGTCCCCGACGTCGTCGAGGAGCGCGCCGGCGTGGCCCGGGCGAGGGCGAGCCTGGACCGTGCCGTGCGGGGCTTCCTGGACCGGGAGTCCGCCGGTCTCGCCGCCGTGCGCTCCCGGCCCGCCCTGGCCCAGCCGGAGGACATGATCCTGCTCCGCGAGGAGGACGTGGACCGGTGGCGCACCCGGGCGCTGTCCGCCGTGGACTCCCGCACGCTGCGCGAGCGCGACGCCGTGCGGCACCTGCGCGCCCGGGTGCGGGCGCTCTCCCCCCAGGAGACCCTGCAGCGCGGCTACTCCGTGGTCCTGGACGCCTCCGGCGCCGTGGTCACCGACGCGGCCACGGTGCGCGCCGGGGACCTGCTGGGGGTGCGCCTGGCCGCGGGCGAGCTCGGCGTGCGCACCGAGACCGTCTCCGCCCGGCGCCCCGGCGAGCGTCCCGGCTCCCCCTGATCCCCCCTGATCCTCCGCAGCACCGACATCCCGACCGTCCCGAACGAGAGGCGCCCCCATGGCGAGCACCGACCACCCCGCAGCACCCGACCTGTCCGACATCGCCGGCCTGGGCTACGAGCAGGCCCGCGAGGAGCTCGTCCAGGTCGTCTCCCGGCTCGAGACCGGGGGCACCTCCCTCGAGGAGTCGCTCGCGCTGTGGGAGCGCGGCGAGGCCCTGGCCAGCCGGTGCGAGCAGTGGCTCGACGGCGCCCGCGAGCGGCTCGACGCGGCCCGTGCCCGGCGCGCGGACGGCGACGGGAACAACGCCGACAGCGACGACGAGGAGGCCGGGCGCGGCTGAGCCCGGCGCGCGGCAGGAAACGGGCCCGGCAGGAGTCAGAGCGCGGCGAGGCGCCGGCGCGCGTCCTCGACGTCGTAGCCGGGGTCCGGCCAGTCGAGCCGCAGGCCCCTGAGCGCGGCGATCAGCAGGTCCTGGACCACGGCCCGGGCGTACCACTTCCGGTCGGTGGGCACCACGTACCAGGGCGCGTGGTCGGCGTCGGTCGCGTCGATGGCCCGCTCGTAGGCGGCCAGGTAGGTGTCCCACCGGCTGCGGGCCTCGAGGTCCGAGGGGTCGAACTTCCACTGCTTCGTCCGGTCGCCCATGCGGGCGAGGAGATTCTCGCGCTGCTCGTCCAGGCCCAGGTGCAGGAAGACCTTGACGACGACCACCCCGTCGTCGGCGAGCTCCTGCTCGAAGTGGCGGATCTCGGTGTAGCGCCGCTCGAGCTGCCGGTCGTCGAGCACGTCGTGCACCACGGGCACGAGGACGTCCTCGTAGTGGGACCGGTCGAACGCGCCGATCACCCCCGGGCGGGGCAGCTGGCGCCGGACCCGCTGGAGGAAGTGCTGGGCGGCCTCCTCCTCGGTGGGCCGGCCGAAGCCGTGGGTGTGCACGCCGTGCGGGCTGAGCCCGCCCAGGACGTGCTGGATGACGCCGCCCTTCCCGGAGGTGTCCATGCCCTGGAGCACGAGCAGCACCCGGTGCCGGGCGCCCACCGTGGCGTTGGCGTAGATCTGGCGCTGCAGCTCCGACAGTTCGGCGTCCCGGGCGATCCGCAGCGCGTTGCCGTGCTTCTTGCTCCCCGTGAACCCCGGGGTGGAACCGGTGTCCACGGCGTCCAGGGACAGCCCCGGCCGGGCGCGCAGCAGCGGCCGCACGTCCTGTTCGAACCCGGTGCCGGGGCTCTGGTCGGCTGCGCTCATGCGGGACCTCCTGGGGATGCGGGGCGGGCCGCGCTGGACGGCCCGCCGGTCACTGGCGGTAGTTGCTCAGGAACTCCTCGATCCGGTCCAGCGCCGTGGCCAGCATCTCCACGGACGGGAGGGTGACGAGCCGGAAGTGGTCGGGCTCCGGCCAGTTGAACGCCCGGCCGTGGCTGACGAGGATCTTCTGCTCCTTGAGCAGGTCGAGGGCGAACTTCTCGTCGTCGACGATGTTGAACTTCTCCACGTCGAGCTTGGGGAACAGGTACAGGGCGCCGTCGGCCTGCCGGCAGGACACGCCGTCGATCTCGTTGAGCCGCCGGTGGGCGAGGTCGCGCTGGGCCTTGAGGCGCCCGCCGGGCAGGATCAGGTCGTTGATCGACTGGTACCCGCCCAGGGCGGTCTGGATGGCGTGCTGGGCCGGGACGTTGGCGCACATGCGCATGTTGGCGAGTAGCTTGATGCCTTCGATGAAGCTCTCGGCCTTCCAGTTGGGGCCGGTGATCGCCAGCCACCCGGCGCGGTACCCGGCCACCCGGTAGGCCTTGGAGAGCCCGGAGAAGGTCAGGCACAGCACGTCCTCGCCGGTGAGGGTCGCGGTGTTGATCATCTCGGCGTCGTCGTAGGTGATCTTCTCGTAGATCTCGTCGGAGAACAGGATCAGCTCGTGCTCGGCCGCGAGGTCCACGATGGTCTGCAGCACCTCGCGGGAGTACACCGCGCCGGTGGGGTTGTTCGGGTTGATGATCACGATGCCCTTGGTGTTGGGGGTGATCTTCGCCGCGAGGTCCTCGAGGTCGGGGTTCCAGTCGTTGTCCTCGTCGCACCGGTAGTGCACGGGGGTGCCGCCGGACAGGGCCACCGACGCCGTCCACAGCGGGTAGTCCGGGGAGGGGATCAGGATCTCGTCGCCCGGGTTGCACAGCGCCTGCAGCGTCATGGTGATGAGCTCGGAGACGCCGTTGCCCAGGTAGACGTCGTCGGTGTCGAGGTTCATGATCCCGCGCGTCTGGTAGTACTGCACCACGGCCGTGCGGGCCGAGTAGATGCCGCGGGAGTCCGAGTAGCCCTGCGCGTTGGGCAGGTTCTTGATCATGTCCACGAGGATCGCGTCGGGTGCCTCGAAGCCGAACGGCGCGGGGTTGCCGATGTTGAGCTTGAGGATCCGGTGGCCCTCCGCCTCCATGTGCTCCGCCTGCTCCAGCACGGGGCCGCGGATGTCGTAGAGGACGTTCTTGAGCTTGTCGGACTGCTTCACCACTGACATGCGGTACACCTTACCCCCGGGCCGGGCGCCGCCCGGGGCGCCGCTCAGGTGTCGTCGCCGCCCTCGAGCCAGTACCGCGCGGCCTCCTCCGGGGTGTACGGATCGCGGGCGGAGGTCATCCGGGTCATCAGCACCAGGTCGTCGGTGCCGATCTGCGCGGAGACGGCGTCGACGACATCCGCTGCCGCGTCCGGCAGGTCCTCCACGGCCACGGGAACCACGCGCTGCGGGACGAAGTTGTTGAGCGGGTCGGCCAGGACCACGAGGGCGTTGTCCTCGATCGCGGGCGAGGCCGTGAACAGGGCCGCGGCCTGCACCCGGTCCTGGAGCAGCGCGTCCACGAGGTCGTCCTGGGCGCCGAACGGCACGAACCGGCCGGGCACGCACTCGTAGGCCTCCGCCAGCCCCTCCGGGCCGTAGGAGCGGCCCGCGAAGTCGAGGTCGGTGCCGAGGGCGAGCTCGTCGCACACCGGGCCCAGGTCCTCCAGATCGGTGAGCCCGTGCTCGACGGCGGTCGGACGGGTCACGACGACCGCCACCGTGTTCTCCGCCGGGGCCGGCTCGAGGGTCCGCAGCCCCTCGGGCAGCACGTCCTGCACACCGGCCAGCACGTCGTCGTCGTCGGCGCGCTCCTCCCCCAGCCCCAGCAGCTCGGAGAGGTCCTCGGCGAGCCCGCCGTCCTCGGCGGCGGGGGACGGGGTGGGGGTGGGCGTCGGACCGACCGTGGGCGCCGCCGTGGCAGGGCCCACGGGGGCGCGGCCGCGCAGGTGCAGGTAGAGGTTCCCGGAGTAGTCCGCGGCGACCTCCACGTCGCCCCGCTCGAGGGCCCCGAGGTAGTCGGCGCGGTCGGTCCCGGCGTCGACCACGCTCGCCTCGAAGCCCGCCTCCCGGAGCCGCCCGGCGTAGACGTGGGCGAGCACGGCCGTCTGCCCGGTGGGCCCCGCGGCGATCCGGACCGGTTCCGCGGCGGGGGACGTCACGGGGGCCGGCGGTGGCTCCGGGGCCTCGCCCGCCCCACCGCACCCGGTGAGCGCCGCGACGGCGAGCAGTCCCGCGGTCGCACGACGGCGGGTCACCGGCCCTCCCCCGTCCGCGCGGGGTCCGCGGCGACGAGCCCGGCCAGTTCGAGGCCGACGGGCACCAGGCTGACCAGGGGCAGCTGCGCCAGCGCGGCCAGGGGGAACCAGCGGGCCTCGTCGGAGGACCCGTCCAGCTCCGAGGTGAGCGTCCCGCCGGTGATGTGGGCGCGGTAGATCACGCGCAGGGCGTGGAAGGGCCGGCCGCGCCCGTCCAGCCGCTCGTCGGGGCCCATGTGCCGGCTGTGCACGCCGAGCAGCTCGTCGAGCTCCACGGTGAACCCGGTCTCCTCGTGGACCTCCCGGATCGCGGTCTGCGCAGGCTGCTCCCCGATCTCCATGCCGCCGCCGGGCAGGCTCCACGCCCCCCGCAGCGAGGGGTGGCGCGGGTTCCAGTGGCTGAGCAGCACCGACACGTCCCGGACGATGACGGCGTAGGCACCCACCCGGGTGTCCATGGGGAAACTCATGCCCCCCATTCTAGGAACGCCCGGGACGGGCCGACGACGGCGCGCGCGGCGGGCTGCCGGGCGGCTCCCGGGCGGCCCCCTGCGGTCCGGGGATAATGGGCGCGTGAGCATCGTCGACAACGCCGTCTACCGGGGCGGGCAGCGCATCGCGTCCCCGGCCACCCTCGAGGAGACCTACCGGCTGCTCGCCCGGCTGCGGGCCGAGGACCCCCGCTGCACCGACGCGGGAGAGCACGGCGTCCTCGCCTGGATCGGCCTGCACCGGCCCTCCGACGACGAGCTCGACTCCCTGGCCGTGCAGTTCGGCCTGCACGACCTGGCCGTGGAGGACATCCGGCAGGCCGAGCAGCGGCCCAAGCTCGACCGCTACGGGGACACCCTGTTCACCGTGCTGCGCCCCGCCTTCTACCAGGACGCCACCGAGACGGTCGACTTCGGGGAGATCCACATCGTCACGGGACCCGGTTTCGTGCTCACCGTCCGGCAGTCCGAGCACGGGCGGGTCGGGCGGGTCCGGTCCCGGGTGGAGTCGCAGCCCCGGCTGCTGGGGACCGGCGCCGAGGCCGTGCTCTACGCCGTGCTCGACCAGACCGTGGACGACTACTACCCCGTGGTCGAAGGCCTCGAGAACGACATCGACGAGATCTCGGACGCCCTGTACTCCGGCACCGGGGACGGTGTCGTCTCGCGGCGCATCTACCAGCTCACCCGGGAGGTCAGTGCGTTCCACCGGGCGGTCGCCCCGCTGGAGATGGAGCTGCGGCAGTTCCTCGAGGAGCTCGCCGAGGCCGGCGCGGCCGAGGAGCTGCAGCACAGCCTGCGGGACGTCCTGGACCACCTGATCTTCGTCAACAACAAGGTCGAGGCCTTCCAGTCGTCCCTCACCAACGCCCTCATGCTCGACTCCACCCAGCTCGCCGCCCGGCAGAACGAGGCCGCGATCGAGCAGAACGAGCAGATGAAACGGATCTCGTCCTGGGCGGCGATCCTCTTCGCGCCCTCGATCATCGGCTCCGTGTACGGGATGAACTTCCGCTTCATGCCGGAGCTGTCGTGGGTGTGGGGATATCCCATGGCCCTGCTGCTGATGCTCCTGACAGGGGTGGTGCTCTACACCGTATTCCGGCTCAAACGGTGGTTGTGAGCGCCGCGGTCACGGCCGTCCCTGCTCCCGGCGGGCGGCGTCGGACAGGCCCCTGCGGTTGCGCAGCACCCGCTTGAGCACCCACCAGCCGAGGAGCACCCCCACGGTGACCACCACGACCCGGGAGAAGACACCGGCGTACTGCTCGGCGACGTGCCAGTTCTCACCGAGGTAGTACCCGGCGAGCACGAAGATGGTGTTCCAGATGAGGGAGCCCGCCGTGGTGAGCAGGACGAACGCGCCGAAGGACATCCGCTCGATGCCGGCGGGGACCGAGATCAGCGACCGGAAGACCGGGATCATGCGCCCGAAGAAGACCGCGGCCTTCCCGTGCCGCTCGAACCACGCCTCGGTGCGGTCGAGGTCGTGCAGATCGACGAGGGGCATCCGGTCCACGACCGCCCGCAGCCGGCGGCGGCCGAGGGCCGCGCCGATCCAGTAGAGGGCCACGGCGCCGACCACCGCGCCGAAGGTGGTCCAGAAGATCGCCCCGCCCAGCGAGAAGCTGCCCTGGCTCGCGGTGAACCCCGCCAGCGGGAGGATCACCTCGGACGGCAGCGGGGGGAAGAGGTTCTCGAGCGCGACGAGCAGCCCGGCGCCCGGGGCCCCGATGGTCTCCATGACGTCGACGGCCCAGTCGGCGATCCCGCCCATCGCCTCGGCGCCGGAGCCCTGCGCCACGATGTCCTGGGCCACGGCGTCCTGAGCTGCGGTGTCCTGGGCTGCGGTGTCCTGGACGGTGGTGTCCCGGGCGGCGAGAACGGCAGTGCCCGGGGTGGGGGCGGCGGTCGGGGCGGGGCTGGGTGCAGTCATGGGTCCTCGGCGGTGGGCGGGGTGCGTGGCGGCCCGGCGGGCGCGACCACCATTGTGCCCGACCCGCCTCCGGGGCGGCTGGACGGATGCCGGGCCGCGGACGTGGTTCGTTAAGCTTCCCCCATGCTCCTCCCCGCCCTCCTCCCCCTGTCCTCCCCCGTGCCCCTGTCCTCCTCCATGCCGGCCCTGGACCCGATGTGGGACTTCTGGCTCGACAAGCCGCTGCGGATCCTGCTGGTGGTGCTGGGCGCCTCGATCCTGGCCGCCGTGGTGCGGCTGCTGATCCGCAGGGTCACCGGGGGGATCGCGAGGGGCAGCCGGTCGCGGATCGTGCGCCGGATGGAGCGGGGCAGACCGCGCTGGGTCGAGGACGCGGGCCTGGCCGGGGCACGGCAGTCCCAGCGCGCCCACACCATCGGGTCGGTGCTCTCGTCCGTGGCGACCGTGGTGATCTGGGCGGTCGCCCTCGTGATGATCATCTCGGAGCTGGACTACGACATCGGTCCCGTCCTGGCGTCCGCCGGCATCGCCGGCGTGGCCCTGAGCTTCGGGGCGCAGTCCCTCGTGAAGGACTACCTGTCCGGGATCTTCATGGTCGCGGAGGACCAGCTCGGCATCGGGGACGTCGTCGACCTCGGCGAGGCGAGCGGGACCGTGGAGTCCGTGGGACTGCGCGTGACCCAGGTCCGGGACGTCAACGGCACCCTGTGGCACGTGCGCAACGGGGAGATCCTGCGCGTGGGCAACCAGTCCCAGGGCTGGGCCCGCTGCGTGCTCGACCTGCCGGTGCCCTACGACACGAACATCGAGCTGGTGACGGAGCTGATCCTGCACGAGGCCGGCCTCCTGCGGGACGACCCGAAGGTCGGCGAGTACGTCACCGAGGACCCGGAGGTGTGGGGCGTCGAGGCCGTGACCGGCGAGTCCATCACCGTGCGCGTGGCCGTCCGCACCGTCCCCCTCAAGCAGTGGGACGTGGCCCGGGCGCTGCGGCTGCGGCTCAAGAAGATGCTCGACCGCGAGGGCCTGCACGTGCCCCTGCTGAACCAGACCGTGATCCGGCAGGCCGATGCCGGCGCCGCCGCGCCCGGTGCCCCGGAGACGGGCCAGGTCCGGGCCGTCCGGCGCGATGTGCCAGGATCGGACGCATGAGCATCGTCAAGATCAACGCCATCACCGTCCCCGCCGACTCCGGCGACGAGCTGGGCCGGCGCTTCGCCGCCCACAGCGACTCCATGGCCGGGGTCGCGGGCTTCGAGGGCTTCGAGCTGCTGCAGCCCACGGACGGGCGCACGCAGTGGCTCGTGCTCACCCGGTGGGCCGACGAGGAGTCCTACGACGCCTGGCGGTCCTCGCAGGACTTCGCCCGGTCCCACGGCGGCGGCACCGCCGGAGAGGGCGAGCGACCCCGGCCCGTGGGCACCTCCTCGGAGCTGTGGTCCTACACGGTGGCCGTGGCCGTCGAGCAGCAGGACGCCGCGCAGCAGTAGATCGCCCGCGCGCTCAGCGCCGTCCGCGGCCGCCGGTCCGGCGCCCGCCCTGGGGCCCGCCGCGACCTCCCCGGGCCCCTCCCCGGGGTCCGCCCGCCCGCCGTGCCCCCTGCGGAGACCGGCCCCCACGGCGCGACGACGACGCGCGCGCCGGCTTCCCGCCGGACGCCGGCCGGTCCTCCGCGGCCGGGGACGGCGGTGCGGCCCCGCCGCGCGAGCTGTTGAGCCCCCGCCCGCGCACGACGCCCACGAAGTCCTGCACGAGCTCCTCCTGCTCCTCCGGCAGGTCCTGCGGCCACACCAGCGCCACGGGCACCGCGGCCGCGTCGGGCACCACCCGGTGGACGAGGTCCTTGCGGTGGTGCAGCCGGGCCAGGGACATGGGCACGACCACCAGCCCGAGACCCGCGGCGACGAGCTCGACGGCGTCCCGGGCATGGCGCATCGGGGGCAGCGGGGCGTCGGCGGCGACCGCCTCCGGGGAGCGCAGCCGGTGCCGTTCGGGCAGGGTCGCGGGCTCCTGCAGCAGCACCTCGTCCACGAGCTCCGCGACCGGCACCTCGTCGAGCAGCGTCAGCTCGTGGTCCCGGGGCAGCACCACGACCTGCTGCTCCGCGTAGAGCTCCACCGCCCGGTACCGCTCGCGCAGCGCGGTGAGGTCGTCGACCCCGGCTCGCGGGTGGGCGGGCAGCCGCACGAAGCACGCGTGGGCGCGCCCCTCTCCGAGCTCCTCCTGCCACGCGTCCGCCTCCAGCGGGTGCTCGACGAGGACGCGGCCGGGATTGCGGTCCCGCCACCGGAAGAACCACTTGCCGGGCATGACGCCGGGGACGAAGGCGACGACCAGGTCGGCCGTCTCCTCGGCCGTCCCACCGACCGTCTCCTCGGCCGTCCCACCGGTCGTCTGGTCGGCCGGTTCGGCTGCGGGTTCCTGGGGTCCGGGCGTGTCGTCCATGGCGGCCAATCTACCCACTGCCGGGCCTGCTCCCCGACCACCGGCGGGAGCCGTCCCGGACGCGCCGGTCACCCGAGATGCGAAACCGGCGCGGGGTGTATAGGATGGAACGGTTGCTCCGGGGCTATAGCTCAGTTGGTAGAGCGTTTCGTTCGCAATGAAAAGGTCAGGGGTTCGATTCCCCTTAGCTCCACGGATCGAGGAAGCGGGACATCCCACCGGGATGTCCCGCTTCGTCGTTCCCGGACCGTTCTCCGGGTCCTCGGAGCACCCGATGCTCCTGTGGCCCGTCAGGCAGGGCCTGTCAGGCGAGGTCCTCGCGGAGCTGGGACAGGAGCACCCCCACCACGTCCGCCCCGCCGTCGGTCCCGGCATGCAGCCGGGCGACCTCCGCGCCGTGCAGCGCCCCGACGGCGTAACGGTCCTCCCCCGTGCGCCGGAGGGCCCGCGCGGTGTCCGCGAGCCACCGCTCCAGCACCGCGGCGTCCATGATCCGGCCCAGCTCGTCCTGGTAGTCCTCCGCGTCCCGGGCCGCCCGCCGCAGCTGCTTGCCCGGCCGCATCCCGGTCCGGTCCAGGACGGCGTCGACGTAGCGCACGCGTTTGACCGCCTTGCGGACGTCGTGCAGGTGCTCCAGCCGCTGCTGCCCGCCGGTCTCGCCGTCCTGCTCCGTCCCACCGGCCTGCTCCGTCCCGCCGGCCTGCTCCTTCCCACCGGCCTGCTCCGTCCCGCCGTCCTGCTCCGCATCCGCGACGCGCTCGGCCACGCGCACCACCTTTCCCAGCGCCCGGTGCACCAGCGCGTCGGAGACCTCGCGCCCCGAGAGCCGGGCGCAGTCCTCGGTCACGGGCGGAGCCGCCGCGAAGTCCTGGACGTCCGCCAGGAGCCGCAGGTGCTCCTGGCCGGTCACCTGCCGGCGCACCCTCCCGGCGGCCGTCCGTGCCTGCTCCTCCGCCCGCCGCTGCAGGCTCTCCGCCGCGGCCGGCTCCACCCGGCCGTCGAGCTCCGCCACGCGCCCGGCCAGCAGCTCCGCGGTGACCTCCGCGTCCCGCGCCCCGGACAGGGCACGGGCGAGCCGGCGCAGCCTGGCGTCCAGCTCCTCCGCCGCCTCGCCGTCGAGCAACGGCGCGGCCGCCTTGAGGACGCTGCGCAGCGAGCGGGAGGTCACGCGCATCTGGTGCACCGCGTCCGGCACGTCGAGGCGGACCTTGAAGTCCCAGAGCACCAGCTGCTCCGCGAGCTCCCCGAGCACGGCCCGCAGCACCTCCGGCCCGGGCTCCCCGCCCGCTTTCTTCCCCTTCTTCTTCCCGTTCTTCTTCCCGTTCCTCTTCTTGGACTTCTTCCCCGTGTCCTCGTCCTTCTTCTTCCCCGTCTTCTGGTCCTTCTTCCCCTTCTGCCCGGCGTTCTCCGCCTTCTCGCCCTGCTTGCCCTTCTTGCCCTGCTTCTGCTGCGTCGGGGCCGCCTCCACCGGGGTGTCGCCGTCCTCCTCGCCGAGGGCACGGGCGATCTTCGCCCGGGAGGTGGACGGCTTCCCGCCGGCGGCGAGGACCACGGCCTCGACCGCGGCGAAGATCTGCTCCTGGCGCTCCTCGGGGACCGTGCCGTCGAGGATCTCGACCTCCCACTCCGACCAGGACCGTGCCGTGCCGGTGCGCTCGTCGACGGCATCGACCACGTCCACGGCGAGCTCGGCGACCTCCGCCCCCGTGCTGTCACTGATCATGCGCACCTGCCGGACGGTGCGCAGCGTCGCGACGGGCCGCAGCTCCTGGCCGCCGGTCAGCCCGGCGAGGAGGTTGCGCACGGACGCGGGCATCCGGTCCGGCGTGCGCAGCAGGGGTACCTGCAGCTCGTGGCGCCCGCCCGGGCCGTCGAACTTCACGTGCCACCCGTCGTCGGCCCCGCCCCGGCGCCGGCGCAGCGCGACCAGCCGCCGGCCCAGGGCCATGTCCGGGGTGTCGTGGTAGACGGCCTCCATGCGGTGCTCCACGGGGTCCGCCGAGACCGTGCCCCCCTCCAGTCCGCTCCAGTCCACGCGGGCCTCGGCGCCCTCCGGGAACTCGTACTTGCGCTCGACCTCGCGCTGGGCGACGGCGGTCATGGGTGTCCTCCTGGTCGGGGCCACCGGCCGCCGGTTCCGGCGGCCGGCCGTTGCGGCGATGATACCGGGACGGCGCGCGGCCCCCGGCAACGCGAACCGCCGCACGTTCCCGGGGGAGCGTGCGGCGGTTCGTGCGGCCCGGTCCCCCGGGCCGCGCGGTGTGTTCGGTCAGGCGCGGCGGCGCTTGAGGACGTCGTCGAGGTCGAGGGCGGCGCGGCCCTGCTCCTCGCCCGTGCGCACGGCGTCCTTGAGGCTCGCGGAGCGGGCGGTGGGCTGCTCCGGCACCGCAAGGGGCTCCGGCTCCGGACGCTGGACCACGGGGGCCTCGGCGTACGTCGGCCGCGGCACGGGGACCGGTTCCCAGGTCCGGCCCGGCGCCGCGGCGGCGGCCTCACGGGCCACGCGGAGCGCCTCGGCCCGGAGCTCCTCGACCGTGAAGGCCGGCGCGGCGGGAGCGCTGGGCTGCTCGCCGGCGGCGGGGAGGTCGAGGTCCTCGGCGGCCAGGCGCGACTGCTCGCGGACCTCCTCGGCCACGGCGTGCTCGTTGTCGAACAGGGCGACGTCCTCCCGGGGGGCGTGCGGCTCCTCCGCCGGCGCCCGGACCGCCGGACGCGCGGCGCGGCGGGCGGCCCGGTCCTGGACGGCCAGGTAGCGCAGGGCCAGGACGGAACCGGCGCCGAGCAGCAGCAGGAACACGGGCCAGGGCCAGCTCACCGCGGCGGAGAACGGCGCGAGGACGGCAGTGACCAGTCCGGCCAGGAGGGCGGCGCCCCCGGCGAGGAGGATCCCGGCGCGGTCCCGCTTGATGTGCAGGGTCCCGGTGCCGGAGCGTCCGGGGTCGCCGTCGGCGGGCCGGGGGACGGTGTCGGTGGTCGCCATGATGTTCCTTCGTCGGCGGGACGCGGGTGAGGGCTGCTCGATGGGCGCGGAGAGGCGCTCCGGGGCGGGACCGGGGCCGTCCGTCTCGACCTGCGCCTCGACGGGGGCTTCCCGGCGGCGCTGCAGCCGAGGCGCGACCCAGAACAGCGAGAGCGCGCACACGACGGCCAGCACGGCCGAGCTGCTCACCCAGATCATGGTCGCGGTCCTGCCTCTGTGGTCGCTGGATCGAGCGGACGTGAGCCGCCGGCGCACTGCGCCGGCGTGTCCGGGGCCCGGGCTCGGGCCGTGAGGAACAGCCTACTACCGCGGGGGCGCGCCTGTGGGTATCCCTGTGGACACGGCCGGTCCGGTCACTGCCACACGGCGGGCCGGTCCGATCCCGTGAACCGGCGGACGAGTCCCTCCGGGGCCTCGGGCGCGGTGAGCGCGAAGCTGCGGTGGTCCGTCCAGCGCCCGTCGATGTGCAGGAAGTCCTTGCGCAGGCCTTCGTCCCGGAACCCGAGCTTCTCCACCACCCGCAGGGACTTGGTGTTCTCCGGCCGGATGTTGATCTCCATCCGGTGCAGCCCGAGTCCCTCGAAGCAGTAGTCGGTGGCCATGGCCACCGCCATGGGGGCCACGCCGCGGCCCGCCTGCTCCCGGTCCACCCAGTAGCCCAGGGACGCGGACAGGAACGAGCCCCACGAGATCCCGGAGACGGTCAGCTGGCCGACGAGACCGAACCGCTCCGTCCCCGGGACCCGCTCCGTGATCAGGAAGGGCAGTGCCGTGCCCTGCCGTGCCTGCTGGTCGAGGGTCCGCACGAACTGCCCGAACGTGGGCGGCCGCCCGCCGGGTGCGGGGTTCGTGGCCTCCCAGGGATCGAGCCAGTCCCGGTTGCGGGAGCGCACGGCGTCCCACTCCCGCCGGTCCCCCCGGGCCAGCGGGCGCAGCCGGAGCTCCCCCCAGGAGACGGTGACGGGCCACCGGAGCTGTCCGGCCACGGGAGCGAGGCCTCTCAGCCGACCGGCAGGGTCCGGGTGTACTCCCTGAGCCACTCGCACAGCTCGGGCCCGAGGTCCTCGCGCTCCGAGGCCAGGATGATGTTGGCCTTCAGGTAGCTGAGCTTGTCACCGGTGTCGTAGCGGCGGCCCTTGAAGACCACGCCGTAGACCCCGCCGCCCTCGCCCTCGCGCTGGGCGAGGGTCTGCAGCGCGTCGGTGAGCTGGATCTCGTTCCCGCGCCCGGGGGCGGTGTTCTCGAGCACCTCGAACACCTCCGGGGGCAGCACGTAGCGGCCGATGATGGCCAGGTTGGAGGGGGCCTCCTCCGGGGACGGCTTCTCGACGAGCCCGTTGATCCGCACGTAGTCCTCGCCCTCGACCGCGGTGACGTCCGCGCAGCCGTAGGAGCCGATCTGATCCTGCGGGACCTCCATGAGCGCGACGACGGAGCCGCCGGTGCGCTCCTGCACCGCGATCATCTCGGTGAGCAGGGAGTCCCGCGCGTCGATGAGGTCGTCGCCGAGCAGCACGGCGAAGGGCTCGTCGCCGATGTGGATCTTGGCGCGCAGCACCGCGTGGCCCAGCCCCTTGGGGTCCGCCTGGCGCAGGTAGTGGATCTCGCCGAGCTCGGAGGCGTGCTCGACCTCCCGGAGCAGCTCGGTCTTGCCGGACTCCTCGAGCTGGTGCTCCAGGGCCGGCACGCGGTCGAAGTGATCCTCCAGCGCCCGCTTCGAGCGGCCGGTGATCATGAGGACGTCCTGGAGGCCGGCGTCGACCGCCTCCTGGACCACGTACTGGATGGCCGGGCGGTCCACGACCGGCAGCATCTCCTTGGGCATGGCCTTCGTCGCGGGGAGGAACCGGGTGCCGAGCCCGGCGGCGGGGATGACGGCCTTCCGGACCGTCCGGGGGTTGCTGTTTCCACTCATGGGCTCAGGCTAACGGATCGGGGACGCGGGCCAGCGGATTCCCGGCCGGGCACGGTTGATCGCCACGGCGGCCACGGCTAGCCTCGCACCACCGGCCCGGGAGGGCCGGCGCGTCCGGGGCGCCTCCCCGGCCCGAGCGCCGGACAGGAGCGGACACGACGATGACCGATCCCGGTGCCCCCGCCGAGGCGAAGGCGCGGCTGCGCCGCGAGCTGCGGGCCGCCCGTGCGCGACGTTCCCGGGCCGCCCGGGAGCACGCCGCTGTGGGGTTCGGCCGGCACCTCGCGGAGCTGCTCGCCGACCGCCCGCACCTCGATGTCGCCGCGTACCTCCCGCTGCCCACCGAACCGCCCCTCGAGCCCGCCCTGGTCACCGCCCACCACCGCGGCCACCGGATCTGGGTGCCCGTGTGCGAGCCCGGGCGCCGGCTCTCGTGGGCGCGGTGGTCGCCCGGCACCCCCGAGCGCAGCGGGGGCGCCGGTGGACTGCGCGAGCCCGTCGGCTCCCGCCACGGCGCCGAGATCATGCACTCCGTGGGCCTGCTGCTCGTGCCCGCGCTCGCCGTGGCGCCCGACGGCGCCCGACTGGGCTTCGGCGGCGGCTACTACGACCGCTTCCTGGCGACGCTGCCCCGCACGGCCCACCCGGAGCTGCGCA
Source organism: uncultured Kocuria sp. (assembly GCF_947500125.1). Taxonomy (GTDB): domain Bacteria; phylum Actinomycetota; class Actinomycetes; order Actinomycetales; family Micrococcaceae; genus Kocuria. The sequence goes on from NZ_CANMRA010000003.1 coordinate 189,365, forward strand.
CCGCGGTGTGCGTCTTCGCCGACGAGGTCCTCCCCGCCGGGACCGTGCCCGTCGAGGAGCTCGACGCCCCCGTGCCGCTGGCCCTCACCGAGAACGGGCCCGTGCGCCTGGACGGACCCGCAGGCTCCGCCCCGGGAACGCGGTAGAATCAGCAGTCGACCCCTTCGAGTGCCAGAGAGCGCACTCGTCGACCCTTCCCAGGAGGACCCATGCCCGTCTACGCCTACGCCTGCAAGGACTGCGGCCACGCGTTCGACATCCGCCAGTCGTTCAGCGAGGACGCCCTGACCGTCTGCCCGGAGTGCGACGGGGGCCTGCGCAAGAAGTTCAACACGGTGGGCGTGGTGTTCAAGGGCTCCGGCTTCTACCGCAACGACTCGCGCTCCGGCGGCACGGACTCCGGCGCCTCTTCCTCTTCCTCCGCCGAGACCGCACCGGCTGCGACGTCCACGGCGGCCGCGACCCCGGCGACCGCCGGCGCGTCATCGTCCGCCTCCTCGTCCTCGTCCGCCTCCTCGTCCTCGTCCGCCTCCTCGTCGACGGGCGGATCCTCCGACTGAGACGGTCCCCGGACGCCGTCCCGGCGTCCGGACTGCACAGCGCTGCTCCTCCCCGGCGGCGGTCCCCGCCCCTCCCCGGGCGGCCCCGGCGCACCGGCGGGCCGGCACGCCCGCGCCGTAGTGTGCGGCGCATGAGCCGACGCCCCCGGACCGTCCGACGCCGCTATCCGCTGTCCCTGCGCCTGCGCTCGGTCGTGTCCCGGCGCCGGCGGCTGGTGGCCTCGCTGCTCCTCGGCCTCGCCGTCGGTCTGGTCCTCCTGCGGCTCGGCCCGCCCCAGACCAGGACGCTGCCGGTGGTCACCGCCGCCGAGGCGCTGCCCGCCGGCGCGGTGGTCGCCCCCGAGCAGCTCGCGGTGGCCGCCTATCCGCACGGGCTGGCGCCGGAGGGTGCCGTCGCCGATCCCGCGGAGCTGTCCGGGCGCGTCCTCGCGGGCGCCGTGGGCCCGGGGCAGCCGCTGACGGAGACCGCGCTCGTGGGACCGGGCCTGCTGACCGGGCAGGCCGAGGGCGTCACGGCGGTGACCCTGCGCATCGACGATCCCGGCGTGCTGCGGCACGTGCGCGCGGGCGACCACGTGGACGTCGTCCACCTGCCCGACGGCGCCGCGCCGGGCGAGCGCCACGTCCTGGGCCGGGGCCTGCCCGTGCTGTGGGTGTCCTCAGGGGGCCCCGGCGGGGACAGCGGCCTGCTCGCGGGACCCGCGGCGCCCGAGGAGGAGGGGCTGCTGGTGGTGGGGGCCCCGCACGAGGGTTCCGCGCAGCTCGCCGGCGCCGGGGGCACCGGGCGCACCACCGTGGTCCTCGTCCCCGCGCCGATCAGCCCCAGTGCGGAGGCCGCTGCGCCCTGAGCCACTCCTCGTGCTCCCGTTCCCGCGGCCCCTCCGCCGCCTCCTCGTCCGTCCCGGGCGCCCGCCCGTCCAGGCCGGGCAGGCGCGGCTCCGCCCCGGTGAAGGTGCCACCGGTGGCCCGCCGCGGCCCGCGCCGGCGGGGGCGCGGGACCGCGGGCGCGTCCTGCCGCGGCGTCGGGTCCGGCTCGGCCGGCACGGGGGCCCCGCCGAGCGTCGGACCCGGCTCCCCCGGCACGGGTCCCCTGCTGCGCGTCGGGTCCGGCTCAGCCGGCACGGGAGCCCCGACGGTCGCCGGCGGGCAGGCCGAGATAGCGCCGGATCAACTCCGCCACGGTGTCCGGGTCGGTGAAGACCTCGATCGTCCACAGGGTGAGGTAGTTCCAGCCGGTGCGCTCGAGCTGCTGGGGCCGCAGCCGGGAGCGCTCCCGCACGGACAGGGCGGCGTTCTCCGCCGAGCCGTCGGACTGCCCGGCCACGGGGATCCGCAGCGGCCGGTCCTCGGCGCGGGCCCGGCCCGGCAGCACGGCTCCCGCGGACATCGACTCCGTGCCGGCCCACGCGACCAGGTCGAGGACGCCCGCGTAGTGCAGCCGCACCGAGGCCCCGCGCTCGCCGAGGCGGCGGGCGAGGTCGACCACCAGGGCGTCGTCGTGGGTGTCCCGCGCGTCCTCCTCCCCCGGGGGCGGCCCGCCGAGGTGCGCGGCGAGCACGCGGGCGAAGTCCCGGGCCCCGTGCTGGAGGCCCTTGCCCTCCATCTCGCCCGGGTGCAGCGAGGTCACGATGCGGGTGGTGTGGCGGGCGCGGGTCATCCCGAGCACGAAGTGCTGGCGGCCGTGCCGCTCGGACAGCGCCCCGAGGTACGGCACGGTGCGCCCGTTGGCCGTCTTGCCGAAGCCCAGCGAGAAGATGACCGTGTCCCGCACGATGCCCGCCGCCCGGTGCAGGTCGACCACCCGGAAGGACTCCGGGCCCGGGGCGAAGAACTCCGCGGCACCGGGCTCCTCGCGCATCCGCTGCCGGACGGCCTGCGCGATCCGCGCGGCGTGCACCGCGCTGGCCGTCACCACGGCCAGCGATCGGCGCGGATGGCGGGCCGCGTGCTCGAAGACGAGCTCCACGACGCGCCGCACCTCGGCGGCCGGCGCCTGGATGCCCTCGATCCCCGCGGTCAGGGCGCCCACGCCGTCCGGGACGTACTCCACGTCGAGGACGGGGGTGGCCCCGGTGACGGACTCGCCGTGCGGGATCCGGTGCAGGCGTCCGCCGTAGAACTGCTCGTTGAGGTGGCGGAAGACCTGCTCGTCCATGGACCGGTACACGGTCCGCAGCGCCCGCTCCGGCACCACGCGGGAGAGGGCGTCGAAAGCGCTGTCCACCTCGACCACCGGCTGCGCGCCCGGGGCGGGGACCGCGGTGGGGGCCACCGTGAACGGCTGCGGCCGGCCCAGGTGCGGGTCCCCGAAGGCGATGACCTGCCGGCACCGGGTCAGGGCCGGCAGCACGGCCGCGAGCGGGGAGCTCTCGGCGTCGAGCACCACCACGGCGTCGAACTCGTGGTCCTCGGGCAGGGCCGCGGAGAGCACCAGCGGACTGGCCGTCCAGACGGGCACCAGCGAGCCGATCAGCTCGCCCGCCGAGGACCCGACCTCCTCGAGCGGCGCGGCACCCGCCCGGAGCATCCGGCGCAGGGCGGCCGCCGCGCGCGGGGAGCGCCGCACGGTGCGCTGCCAGCGGTCGGCGAGCTCCCACAGGAGGCGGCCGGCTCCTGAGGCGACGTGGGCGGCGTCGGCCCGGCGGAACACGGACTCCGCCTTCCGCAGGGCGTGGCCCTCGGGCATCGCCAGGAAGTCGTCGCCGGTGATCATGGCCTCGAGCGTGGACTGCCACCAGGCGAGGTCGAACTCCCCGGGGACCTCCTCGCGGGGCACGGTGCGCCGGACGAGGTCGTCCACGAGCTCGCCGAGGCCCTGGCCGCGGAGCTCGTCGAGCAGGACGGTGCGCTCGGGCAGCACGGCGAGGTTCTCCTCGTCGTTGATGAGCCGGTCCAGGGTCTCCCGCAGCCGGTCGATCGGCTGCCCGAGGAGGTCGTCGCCGGTGGGCGATCCCTCGAGGGCGATGGCCAGGCCCTCGAGGTCCTCCACGAAGCGGGCCTGCACCGCCGCGAGCTCCTCGACGCGCTCGGAGACGACCGGGTGCTTCGACGACGTGGCCCACTCCCGCCACCGCTCCCGCTCCGACTGCACGCGCAGCAGCGCGCTGTGCAGGTCCGTGAGGTGCACCCCGTGCCGGATGTACTCCTTCGCGGCCTTGCGCAGCCGCGAGCGCTGCAGCCCGGTCATCTCGATCCCGTGCTCGCGCCGCCAGCCGGACCCGGCGGTGGCGGCGACCAGGTCCGTCACGGGCCGGTCGTAGATGTCGGGGGTGAAGCGGGTCAGGGAGTCCTGGACCTCCTGCAGCAGCCGCAGCTGCCGGCCCCACTCGGGCACGGTCGTGCCGCCGCGCAGCCCGCTCGTGGTCAGCACGTGCCGCATCCCGGTCTCGAGGGTGGTCAGCTCCAGCAGCAGCGACTGGGCGAGCCGGTGCGCCTGGCGGGCCTCGTCCTCGTTGACCAGGCGCGCCCCGGTCCAGGGCCCGGCCAGGGTCCCGGCGTCGAAGGCGCCGAGCTCGGCGGCGCGCTCGAGCCGGGCGACCACGTCGCCCCGCTCGACGACGGCGTCGAGCACCGAGCGCGGGAAGCGCACCGACGTGGCGGGCGCCGGCCGGCGGGAGGTCAGCTCGGCGAGCGCCTGCACGGCCCGGTACGGGGAGACGGACCACCGCGGCCGGACGGTGTGCAGGGACCGCACGTGCTCGGCGAGCTGGTCGCGGCTGGTGCGCAGCGTCTCGTGCAGCTCGGTGAGGTCCGGGCGCTCCGTCCGCTCGTTGCGGGCGACCGCCCGGATGAGCTGCTGGGCCACGTCGGCGTCGCTGAGCTGCGAGGACAGCGGCAGGACGGCGGTGCCCAGGCCCAGGCCGTCCATCCGCCGCCCGAACGCGGCGAGCGTGGTGCGCCGCTCCCCCAGGACCAGGACGGTGCGGCCGGCGGCCACGAGGGTGCCCACCGTGTTGACGGCGGTGTCGAGCTGACCGGTGCCCGGGGCCGCGGTCACCACGAAGGAGTGCCCCTGCGCGGCGAGGTCGAGGACCTCCTGCTGGGGGCCGTCGGCGTCGAGCAGCAGCAGCTCGTCGGCGGGGTCGCGCTCGTCGAGCGGGGGCGCGTCGCTGGAGATCTCCTCGACCTGGGGGACTCGTCCGACCGCGGAGTCCTTGAGCCGGGCGAGGTCCCGCACGACCGCGGTGCGGGCCACGACGGACAGGTCGGCGGGGCGGTCGTGCAGGTCCGCGAACGTGGAGACGAGCAGCTTGTGCTCGACGTGCATCCCGGGCACCGCCCCGGCCAGGGTGCGCAGCGTCTCGAGCGCGGGGGCCGGGTCGAGCCGCCGGGTGCCGTAGGCGAGCCGGGCGAGGTCCCCGGAGGTCAGGTCCACGCCGTGGTCCGCGGCCAGCCGGCGGACCATGGCGGGGTTGAGCCGGGCGGGGCCGACGAGCTGGAGCTCGAAGTCGTCGAGGTCCGGGCGCGGCTTCAGCGCGAGGGGCGCGAGCAGGACGGGCGCGATCCAGCGGCGCTGGCCGGCGCCGGTGGGGTCGGAGCCCCGGGGCCGGGCGAGCCAGGACGCGGTGCCGGCGGCGAGGTAGGCGGCGTCCAGCCCGTGGTTGACGGACAGCTCGTGGGTCTTGGTGCGCAGGGCCCGGGCGGCGCGCACGGCGTGCCCGTAGGCCTCGGGCTCGTGCACGATCGTGGACAGGCGGGTGGGGCGGCCCATGAGCAGCTGCGCCTGGCCCGAGGAGTTGGCCTCGGTGAGGTCGATGCACACGTTGTCGACCTGGTTGAAGTCCAGCAGCGTGTCCGGACCGGTGTAGGCGTCCATCTGGCGGGTCCAGGGCTGCAGCGAGACGCGCGGGGGCTGCGCCCCGGAGGGGTCCGACTCCTGGGGGGTGCGGTCGGCTCCGATCGACATGGTTCTCCTCCTGCGCCTCGGCCCGGGGGCCGGGCACCGCTCACGCACGGGTCGAGCGGTCCGTGCGGACCGCTCGACCCCGGCTGCTCGTGTTCCGCCCGTGCGGGGCGGGCGCTGGGCCCGCGCCCGGGCCTACTCCCACTCGATGGTGCCCGGGGGCTTGGACGTGACGTCCAGGACCACCCGGTTGACCTCTTCGACCTCGTTGGTGATGCGGTTGGAGACCCGGGCCAGCAGGTCGTAGGGCAGACGGGACCAGTCGGCGGTCATCGCGTCCTCGCTCGAGACGGGCCGCAGCACGATGGGGTGCCCGTACGTGCGGCCGTCGCCCTGCACGCCCACCGAGCGCACGTCCGCCAGGAGCACGACCGGCATCTGCCAGACCTCGTCGTCGAGCCCGGCGCGGGTGAGCTCCTCGCGGGCGATGGCGTCGGCCCGGCGCAGGATCGCGAGGTTGGTCTCGCTGACCTCCCCGATGATGCGGATGCCGAGCCCGGGGCCGGGGAACGGCTGGCGGCCGACGATCTCGTGGGGCAGGCCGAGCTCGCGCCCCACGGCCCGGACCTCGTCCTTGAACAGCGTGCGCAGCGGCTCGACCAGCTCGAACTGCAGGTCCTCGGGCAGCCCGCCCACGTTGTGGTGGCTCTTGATGTTGGCGGCGCCCTCCCCGCCGCCGGACTCCACGACGTCGGGGTAGAGGGTGCCCTGGACCAGGAAGCGCACGGGCTCGCCCTCCTGGGCGGCGGTCCGGGCGACCTCCTCCGCGGCGGCCTCGAAGGAGCGGATGAACTCCCGGCCGATGATCTTGCGCTTCTGCTCGGGGTCGGTGACGCCGGCGAGCGCGGTGAGGAAGCGCTCCTTCTCCTCGGCGACGTAGAGGTTGACGCCGGTCGCGGCGACGAAGTCCTGCTCGACCTGCTCGGCCTCGCCCTCGCGCAGCAGCCCGTGGTCCACGAACACGCACGTGAGCTGGTCGCCCACGGCCCGCTGGACCAGGGCGGCGGCCACGGCGGAGTCCACGCCGCCGGAGAGCCCGCAGATCACGGACGCGGTGCCGACCTGCTCGCGGATCCGCTGGACGTGCTCCTCGATGATGTTGCCGGTCGACCAGGTGGGCTCGACCTGCGCGCCCTCGAACAGGAAGTGCTCGAGCACCTGCTGCCCGTGCACGGAGTGCTTGACCTCCGGGTGCCACTGCACGCCGTAGAGCCGGCGGGCGTGATCGGCGAAGGCGGCCACCGGGGTCGTCTCCGTGGAGGCGAGGACCTCGAAGCCGGCGGGGGCCTCGACGACCGAGTCGCCGTGGCTCATCCAGACGGTCTGGGTGCCGGGCGAGCCCTCCAGGATGGAGGCCGCGGGCCCGCCCACGGCGGTGGCGGTGGTCGCCCCGTACTCGCGGGCGCCGGTGTGGGCGACGGTCCCCCCGAGGGCCTGCGCCATGGCCTGGAAGCCGTAGCAGATGCCGAGGACGGGCACGCCGGCCTCGAAGAGCGCCGCGTCCTGCTGCGGCGCGTCCTCGGCGTAGACGGAGGAGGGGCCGCCCGAGAGGATGATCGCCGCCGGGTTCTTGGCGAGGATCTGCTCGGTCGACCAGGTGTGGGGGACGATCTCGGAATAGACACTGGCCTCGCGGACCCGGCGGGCGATCAGCTGCGCGTACTGCGCGCCGTAGTCGACCACCAGGACCGGGCGCTGCTCCAGATCGGTGCGGGTCTCAGCTGTTTCGGTCACGCCCTCCATCCTAGGCCAGGCGCGGGACCGGCTCAGTACCGCTTGGCGGCCTTCGGGTTGGCGCGCAGCTCGGCGGTGGTGGAGGCGTGGATCTTGCGCTCCACCACGAAGGAGAGGAACGGCACCACGCCGCCCAGGGCCATGACCACGAGCTGCGGGAAGGGCCAGCGCATGAGCGTCCAGATCCGGAAGCAGGAGATGAGGTAGACCACGTAGAACCAGCCGTGCACGATGAGGATCCACGTGGAGATGTTGACCCCGCCGGCGAGGTTCTCGAGCTCGAGGTCCTGCCAGCCGAGGGCCACGGTCTGCCCGGTGGCCCGGTCGGTGCCGCCCGCGACGAGGTCGTAGCCCAGTCCGTAGCGGGTGATCATCTCGGCCACGAGCAGCAGCAGGAACGTCCCGGAGATCCAGGCGCAGACCATGTAGAAGCCCAGGGCGCCGCGGATCTGGGCCTCGGTGCCCCCGAAGCGGCGGCGCGGCTGCAGGGCGGCCGCCCGGCGCGGGACGCGACCCGGGGACGCCGCCTCCGAGGGCCGGGCGTCCGGCGGCAGGGAGACGCGCACCCCGTCGGTGCGCTCCTTCGGCGAGGGCGCCGGGGAGGGGGTCGGCTGCGTGGGTTCAGTCATGGTGGGCTCCGGTCCTGTCCTGGGTCCTGTCGTGGGTCCTGGGCTCGCGCGCCCGGTCGCCGGGCTGGTCGTCGAACCAGTAGTACTCCCCCGCCTCGGGGTCGTAGTAGTAGTAGCGGCCGCTGGCCTCGTCGTAGTAGTAGTCGCCGTGGAACGAGCCGTCGGACGAGCCGCCGGACGAGTCACCGGAGGAGTCGCCCTCGAAGTAGAAGTACTCCTCCGGGTTCTGCTCGCGCTGCCACTCGTCGCGCACGAACCGCCACCAGATGTAGAGGGCGAACCCGGCGAAGACCACCCACTCGACCGCGTAGAAGACGTTGAGCAGGTTGACGGACTCGTCCGTGGGCTGCTGGTCGATGTCGAGCCGGGACAGCTCCGGGCTCAGCAGCGCGGCGTCCGGGGCGAGGGTCCCGTCCTCGGCGAGCGGCGGCGGCGCGGGGGCGGGGTTCTCGGCGAAGGCGGCCACGTACCCGGACCACAGCGGGGCGTCCCAGAGGTTGGTGAGCTGCGCCGGGGACACCGTGCGCACCTGCCCGGCGGGCAGGTCCTCGCCCGGCACCGGGCCCTCGGCGGGCAGGTACCGCCCGACGAGGTCGACGGCGCCCTCCGGCTCCTCCGGCACCGACGCGGGGTCGGCGATCCAGCCGCGGGCCACCGCGAGGGTCAGCTCGCCGCCGGCGTCCGGCCACAGGTCCGCGCTGCCCGGCACGGTGAGGGCGGTGACCGCCCACCAGCCCTCCGCGCCGTCCTGCAGCCGCCCCGGGACCAGGACGGTGGACCCGTCCCGGTACTCGCCGGTGACGGTGACGAGCTGGTCGGCCTGCTCGGCGGTCACGGGGGCACCGGCCTCGACGGCCTCGGCCAGCGGGACGGCCACGTCCTTCGCGGGGTCCGCGACCGTGCGGGACTGCTCGCTCGACTCCAGCTGCCACTGGCTCAGCAGCACGAATCCCACGGCCAGCCCGAGACTCACGATCAGGGCGAGGATCGAGCGGGGGCGCAGGGCGGTCGTGAGCACCCGTCAAGGCTAGTGCGCCTTCCTGGACGTTCGCCAGTTCCGCGCGGGGCCCGCGCCGCGCCGGCGGGGCGCGGCGCGGGCCCCGCCGGGGCGGCGCGGCTCAGCCGCGGATGACCACCTCGGCGCGCTGGAACTCCTTGAGCTCCAGGTACCCGGTGGTGGCCATCGAGCGGCGCAGCGCGCCCACGAGGTTGGAGGTGCCGTCCACGTGGCGGGACGGCCCGAAGAGGACCTCCTGCAGGGGGCCCACGGTGCCCACGCGGGTGCGGAGCCCGCGCGGCAGCTGCCCGTGGTGGGCCTCCGCGCCCCAGTGCCAGCCCTGCCCGGGCGCCTCCTCCGTGCGGGCCAGCGCGGTGCCGAGCATCACGGCGTCCGCGCCCATGGCGAGCGCCTTGACGATGTCCCCGGAGACCCCCACGCCGCCGTCGGCGATGACGTGGACGTAGCGCCCGCCGGACTCGTCGAGGTAGTCCCGGCGGGCGGCCGCGACGTCGGAGATCGCGGTGGCCATGGCCGCGTGGATCCCGAGGGTGTTCTGGATGCGCATCGAGGCACCGCCGCCGAAGCCCACGAGCACGCCGGCCGCGCCCGTGCGCATGAGGTGCAGCGCCGGCGTGTAGCCCGCGGCGCCGCCCACGATCACCGGGACGTCGAGGTCGTAGATGAACTTCTTGAGGTCCAGCGGCTCCTGGTTGCGGGAGACGTGCTCCGCGGAGACCGTGGTCCCGCGGATCACGAAGACGTCCACGCCGGCGTCCAGGACGGTGCGGTAGTGCTCCACCGTGCGCTGCGGCGTCAGGGAGCCCGCGACGATGACGCCCGACTCCCGGATCTGCGCCAGCCGGGCCGTGATCAGCTCCGGCTGGACGGGGGCCTCGTAGAGCTCCTGCATCCGGCGCGTGGAGGCCGGGGCGTCCTCGCCGGAGAGCTCCGCGATCTCGTCGAGCACCGGCTGCGGGTCCTCGTAGCGGGTCCACAGCCCCTCGAGGTCCAGCACGCCCAGTCCCCCGGCCCGGCCGAGCGCGATGGCCGTCTCCGGGGACGTCGCCGAGTCCATCGGGGCGCCCAGGAACGGGATGGAGAACCGGTAGGCGTCGATCTGCCAGTCCGTGGACACGTCCCGGGGGTCGCGCGTGCGGCGCGACGGGACGAGGGCGATCTCGTCCAGGGAGAAGGTGCGGCGGGCGCGTTTGGAGCGGCCGATCTCGATGTCGTAGCTCATGGTGTCCTTTCCGAACGGTGCCGCGGACGGTCGCTCAGCGCTGGTAGTTGGGTGCCTCGACGGTCATCGTGATGTCGTGCGGGTGGGACTCCTTGAGCCCGGCCGGCGTGACGCGCACGAACCGGCCCTGGTGCTTGAGCTCCTCGACGGTGTGGGCGCCCACGTAGAACATCGTCTGGCGCAGGCCGCCGTCGAGCTGGTGGACCACGGCGGAGAGCGGGCCGCGGTACGGGACCTGGCCCTCGATGCCCTCGGGGATGAGCTTCTCGTCGCTGGCGACGTCGGCCTGGAAGTAGCGGTCCTTGGAGTAGGAGGTGTTCTTGCCGCGGGACTGCATGGCGCCCAGCGAGCCCATCCCCCGGTAGGTCTTGAACTGCTTGCCGTTGACGAAGATCAGCTCGCCCGGGGACTCGTCGCAGCCCGCGAGCAGGGACCCGACCATCACGGAGTCCGCCCCGGCCACGAGGGCCTTGCCGATGTCGCCGGAGTACTGCAGGCCGCCGTCGGCGATCAGGGGCACGCCCGCCGGGATCGCCGCCTTCGCCGCCTCGTTGACGGCGGTGACCTGGGGGACGCCCACGCCGGCGATGATGCGGGTGGTGCAGATCGAGCCGGGGCCCACGCCCACCTTCACGGCGTCCGCGCCGGCGTCGACGATGGCCTGGGCGCCGTGGCGGGTGGCCGCCTGCCCGCCGATGACGTCCACGTGCGCGGCGGCGGTCTCCGCCTTGAGCCGGGCGATCATGTCCAGCACGCCCTGGGAGTGCCCGTTGGCGGTGTCGATGAACAGGGCGTCGACGCCGGCCTCGACGAGGGCCATGGCCCGCTCGAAGCCGTCGCCGAAGAAGCCGACGGCGGCGCCGACGCGCAGTCGGCCCTCGTCGTCCTTGGTGGCGTGGGGGTACTGCTCCGCCTTGGTGAAGTCCTTGATCGTGATCAGGCCCGTGAGCCGGCCCGCGTCGTCGACGAGCGGCAGCTTCTCGATCTTGTTGGACGCCAGGAGCTGGTGCGCGTCCTCCTTCGCCATCCCGACCTTGCCGGTGATCAGCGGCATGGGGGTCATGATCTCGCGCACCCGGCGCCGCGGGAACTCGCTCTCCGGCAGGTACCGGGTGTCGCGGTTGGTGATGATGCCCAGCAGCTTCTGCTCGGCGTCCACGACGGGCAGGCCGGAGACCCGGTAGTAGCCGCAGAGCCGGTCCAGCTCCTCGAGCGTCGCCTCCGGGGAGATGGTCACGGGGTCGGTGATCATCCCGGACTCGCTGCGCTTCACCCGGTCCACGTGCTCGGCCTGGTCCTGGATCGAGAGGTTGCGGTGGATCACGCCGATGCCGCCCTGGCGGGCCATCGCGATCGCCATCGAGGACTCGGTGACGGTGTCCATGGCGGCGGACAGCAGCGGCACCTCCAGGTCGATGCGCCGGGACAGCCGGGTGCGCGTCGAGGCCTCGGACGGGATGACGTCCGTGTTGCCGGGCAGCAGCAGGACGTCGTCGTAGGTCAGGCCGGTGAACCCGAAGGGGTCCTCGGACAGGGCGGTGGGGACGGCGGTATCCGACACGGTGGGGCCTTTCGGGTTCGAGGGAGTCGCGACCATTCTACGGGCCGGTCCCCGGCCGGCGGACGGCTGTGGCCGCGCTCACGACCCGACGGCGAACCCGGCCCGGTCCGCGAGCAGGGCCGCCTCGACCCGCTGCGCGAACATGGGGGCCAGCGTCCGCACGTACTCGACCGTGAGGTGGTTGTTGTCCCAGTACGTGAACACGTTGCCGACGACCGGGGTGCAGGTGCCGTCCGGGCAGATCAGGTCCCCCAGGTCGACCATGGAGACCCGCGGCAGCTCGGCCACCGGGGCCAGGGGGCTGTCCGGGCCCAGGATCACGTGGGAGGCGGTGCACTCGGGGGCGTCGGGGCCGTGGTCCGCGGCGCAGCGCGCGGGGACGAAGTCGAACCGGGGGTTGTCGCGCAGGGCGACGACCTGGATGCCGCGCTCCGCCAGCCCGCGGACGCGCTGCTCCATCCCGGGGGTGAACTGCTCCTCGTTCTCGTCCGTGCTGCGGGTGCCCTGCAGCAGCACCAGGTCCGGGTCCACGGCCTCCACCACGGGGTCGGTGCCCTCGAGCCAGCGGGCGCACGCCTCGTGGTCGGCGACCTGCTCCTCGGGCAGTCCGTACAGGCAGTTGCCCCGGATGTAGGTCACCACGCGCCAGTCGTTGCGCTCGGCCAGGTGCTCGACGGCCGGGATCCACTGGTGCACGTGGCTGTTGCCGATCACCAGCATCGTGGCGGCGGGCTCGGGGTTGGGGACGGTGTCGAAGCACCACTGCTGGAAGCGTTCGCCGACCCCCGTGGCGGGCGGACAGGGCTCGCCGAGCACCGGCTTCGCGTACGGCTCCCCGGTGATCACGGGGACGGTCTCGGCGTCCGGGTCGCCCTGGTACCGGAAGCCCGGCAGCAGGGCGGCCGCCCCGGGGTTGTTGCGGTCGGCGGAGGCGGCGATCTCGAGGGCCCGCCGGTCCTCCGCCACCCGGGCCGCGGTCACGGGCACCGCGACCGTCGCGAGGCACACGACGATCACCGCGCCCAGCCGCAGCCGGCTCCGCTCGGGCCAGGACCAGCGCTTGAGCGGGTCCTCGACCAGCCGGGTGACCAGCACCGCCAGCACCAGGCAGACCAGGACGATGGCCACCCCCGAGCGGGGCCCGGCCATGGGGCGGTCGCGGAGCACGAGGTAGGTGATCAGCACCGGCCAGTGGATCAGGTACAGCGCGTAGGCCGAGTCGCCGAGCCGCACCAGGGGGCGGGAGGCGAGGATCCGGTCCAGGCCGAAGCGCGACCCGGACTGCCCGGCCGCGATGATCGCCGCCGCCGAGAGCAGCGGCCACAGCGCGATCCACCCGGGGAACGCCCCCTGCACGTCGACGAGCACGCCCACCGAGACCATGCTGACCAGCCCGGCCCAGCCGAGCACCACGCGCAGCCCGCGGCCGGGCCGGAGGTGGGGCACGGCCAGGGCCAGCAGCGAGCCCAGGGCGAACTCCCACAGCCGGGTGCGGGTGTCGAAGTAGGCGAACTCCTGCTGCGTGGCCGTGGAGTGCACCGACCACGCCAGGGAGGCCACGAGGATCAGCCCGAAGGACACCGCCAGCACCGGGACGGGGCGCCACCGGCTCCGCCGGGAGACCAGCCACGCCGCCCCGAACACCAGCGGCCACAGCAGGAACACCTGCCCCTGCACCGACAGGGACCAGAAGTGCTGGAACGGGGAGGCCGTCGAGTGGTCGGCGGCGTAGTAGTCCACCGCGGACAGCGCCAGTGCCCAGTTCTCCGCGTAGAACACCGAGGCCAGCGCCTCGGCCCGCCACCGCCCGGCGTCGTAGGCCGGGTAGAACAGCTCCACCAGCACCAGCGTGCCCAGGATGGTGAGCACCGCCAGGGGCAGCAGCCGCTTGAACACGTGCAGCCAGTACCGTCCCAGGGCCAGCGGCCGCCCCGCCTCGAGCTTGCGCACGAAGGACAGGGTCAGGAAGAACGCCGAGATCAGCAGGAAGACGTCCACGCCCCCGGAGACCCGCCCGAGGAACACGTGGTAGACCACCACGAGCAGCACCGCCACCGCGCGCAGGCCCTGCACCTCGGGACGGAACCCCGAGTACCGGCTTCCCCGCCGCGGCGCCGCGTCCCGGCTCTCGGAGGTCCCGGTGGGCGGTTGCGGGGCGGCGGCGTGCACGGTGGCCACGGGGGCACCTCCAGAGGAGCGGACCGGCGCGGCCGCGGGGCGGCGCCGGGAGGGGGGAACGGGGGGGACGAGCTGGGGGGGGGCGGGGCGGGGAGACCCTTCGCGACCTTATCGCACGACCGGCGCCGCACCGGGGGACGCGCCCCGGGCCGGGGTCCCCGGGACGCGTCCCGGGGCGCCGGACCGCACCGTGCTCACGAGGTCGCCTCCTGGAGGAGCGTGCCGGGGAGCCGCGCCTCGAGGCCCGGCGCCATCGTCCGTGCGTAGGTCCAGGTGAGGTGGTGCGGGTCGAAGAAGACGTACACGTTGCCCACCACGGGGCGGCACAGCCCCTCCGGGCAGATGAGGTCGGTGAGGTCCAGCGAGGTGAACCCGCTGCGGTCCCGGAGGGCGTCGGCCGGGTTGACGGGGGCCAGCACCTGCTCGACGGGCACGCGGCACCGGTCGGCGTCCTGGCCGTGGCGCTGGGCGCACTCGTAGGGGTTGAAGTCGAACCGGGGGTTGTCGCGGAAGCCGACGACGTCGATGCCCCGGCCCGTCAGACGGTCGACCAGCTCGGGGAACCCGCCGACCAGGGCCTCGGCGGAGCCGTCCATCAGGGCCGCGTAGGTGGAGGTCGTCATGACCGCGTCCGGTGCGAGCCGCTCGACGTACTCGATCGCCGCGTCGTTGCCCTCGTGGCAGGCGTCCCCCTCCGGGCGCACAGCGAAGGCGCAGCCCGGTTGCAGCACGGCGACGAGCTGCCAGTTGCGCTCCTCCGCCACCGGGATCAGCGCGCCCATGAACTGCTCCATGTGGGAGTTCCCGACCACCGCGATCGTGCGCGCGGGGTCCGACAGGGCGGGGGTCTGGCGGCAGTACTGCTCGAGGACCTCCCGCTCGGGGGCGAACTCGCCGGAGCAGGGCTCGGGCAGTCCCACCCACTCGTCGCCCAGCGCGGAGGCCAGGGGCAGGGTGGGGGCCTCCGGGTCGCCCCGGAACTCGAAGTCCGGGTCCAGCACCGCGGCCCCCGGGCTGTTGCGGGCGGCCTCCTCCGCCAGCACCGCCGCCCGCCGGGCGTCGGCCTGCTGCCACACCAGCACCGGCACGGCCACGAGCGCCAGGCTCACCAGCACCGACACCGCCAGCCGCCGCTTGTCCCGCTCCGGCCACGCCCACCGCTGGAACGGGCGCTCCACCAGCTTCGTGGCCAGCACCGCCAGCACCAGCGAGACCACGATGATCACCACCCCCGACCGCGGCCCGGCCACCGGCCGGTCCCGCAGCACCAGGTACGTGATCAGCAGCGGCCAGTGCACCAGGTACAGCGCGTAGGAGGCGTCCCCCAGCCGCACCAGCGGCCGCGAGGCCAGGAGCCGGTCCACGCCGAAGGGCGATCCGGTCCGCCCGGCCACGACGATCGCCGCCGCCGAGAGCAGCGGCCACAGCGCGATCCACCCGGGGAACGCCCCCTGCACGTCGACCAGCATCCCCACCGAGACCATGCTCAGCATCCCGGCCCAGCCCAGCACCACCCGCGCGGTGCGCGGCGGGTTCAGGTACGGCACGGCCAGGGCCAGCAGCGAGCCCAGGGCGAACTCCCACAGCCGGGCCCGGGTGTCGAAGTAGGCGAAGGCCTGGTTCGTGGCCGTCGAGTGCACCGACCACGCCAGGGAGGCCACGAGGATCAGCCCGAAGAACACCGCCAGCACCGGGACGGGGCGCCAGCGGCCGCGCCGGCACACCAGCCACGCCGCCCCGAACACCAGCGGCCACAGCAGGAACACCTGCCCCTGCACCGACAGGGACCAGAAGTGCTGGAACGGGGAGGCCGTGGAGTCGTCGGCCGCGTAGTAGTCCACCTCGGCCAGCGCCAGCGCCCAGTTCTCCACGTAGAGCACCGAGGCCAGCGCCTCCGTGCGCACCCGGTCGATCCGCGCCTCCGGGAAGAACCACCACGCCAGCACCAGCGTGCCCAGGATGGTGAGCACCGCCAGGGGCAGCAGCCGCTTGAACACGTGCAGCCAGTACCGTCCCAGGGCCAGCGGCCGCCCCGCCTCGAGCTTGCGCACGAAGGACAGGGTCAGGAAGAACGCCGAGATCAGCAGGAAGATGTCCACGCCCCCCGACACCCGGTCCAGGAACACGTGGTAGACCACCACCAGCAGCACCGCCACGAACCGCAGCCCCTGCACCTCCGGGCGGAACCCCGCGTACCGGGCCACCCGCCGGGCCGTGCCGGCGCCGACGGGCGGGTCCTGCACACCGGAGCTCGTCATGGGCACCTCCTGGGAGCACCGTGCCGCCGCAGGCGCGGCACTGGTCGGGCGGGTCCCCGCACTCTACCGGAGGCCCCGGTGCGGACCCCGGGGACGGCGACGGACCCGCCCCACCGGTGGTGGGACGGGTCCGTGGGGCGGGCCGGGTCAGTGCTGGTGGCCGTGCCCGTCGTCCTCGGCCGGCTTGTCCGTCACGAGCGTCTCGGTGGTCAGCACGAGCGCCGCGATGGACGCGGCGTTCTGCAGCGCCGAGCGGGTGACCTTGACCGGGTCGATGATCCCCGCGCCGACCATCTCGACGTACTCGCCGGTCGCGGCGTCGTAGCCGTGGCCGGCCTCGAGCTCGGCCACGCGGGCGGCGACCACGGCCCCGTCCTGGCCGGCGTTCTGGGCGATCCAGTACAGCGGCTGCCGCAGGGCGCGGCGGACGATGCCGAGGGCGGTCGCGGCGTCACCGGTGAGCCCGAGGTCGGACTCGTCGAGGACCTTCGCGGCCTGCACGAGAGCGGTGCCGCCGCCGGAGACGATGCCCTCCTCGAGGGCCGCGCGGGTCGCGGAGACGGCGTCCTCGATGCGGTGCTTGCGCTCCTTGGCCTCGACCTCGGTGGCGGCGCCGACCTTGATCACGGAGACCCCGCCGGCCAGGCGGGCGAGCCGCTCCTGCAGCTTCTCGCGGTCCCACTCGGAGTCGGTGCGCTCCACCTCGGCGCGGATCGTGGCGACCCGGTCCTGGATCGCGGCCTGGGTGCCGCCGCCGTCGACCACGGTGGTGGTGTTCTTGGTGACCGTGACGCGCCGGGCGGTGCCCAGCTGCTCCAGGGTGACCTGGTCGAGGCTGATGCCCAGCTCGCTGGTGATGAGCTCGCCGCCGGTGAGGACCGCGAGGTCCTGCAGGATCGCCTTGCGGCGGTCGCCGAAGCCGGGGGCCTTGAGGGCCACGACGTCGAGGTTGCCGCGCAGCTTGTTGACCACGAGGGTGGAGAGGGCCTCGCCCTCGACGTCCTCGGCGATGATGGTCAGCGGCTTCTTGGCCTGGAGGGCCTTCTCCAGCACCGGCATGAGCTCCGGCACCGAGGAGATCTTGCCCTGGTACAGCAGCACCAGGGAGTTCTCCATGACGGCTTCCTGGCGCTCGGCGTCGGTCACGAAGGACGGGGACAGGTAGCCCTTGTCGAACTGCATGCCCTCGGTGACGTCGAGCTCGACCTCGGTGCTCGAGCCGTCCTCGATCGTGATGACGCCGTCCTTGCCGACGGTCTCGAAGGCCCGGGCGATGAGCTCGCCGATCGCCGGGTCCTGCGCCGAGATGGTCGCCACGTGGGCGACGTTGGCGCCCTCCACGGGGCGGGCGTCCTCGAGCAGGCGCGCGGAGACGGCCTCGACGGCCTTCTCGATGCCGCGCTTGAGGCTCAGCGGGTCGGCGCCGGCGGCCACGTTGCGCAGGCCCTCCTTGACGAGCGCCTGGGCGAGCACGGTGGCGGTGGTGGTGCCGTCGCCGGCCACGTCGTTGGTCTTGGTCGCCACCTCCTTGGCGAGCTGGGCCCCGAGGTTCTCGAACGGGTCGTCGAGCTCGACCTCGCGGGCGATGGTCACGCCGTCGTTGGTGATCGTGGGGGCGCCCCACTTCTTGTCGAGCACCACGTTGCGCCCGCGCGGGCCGAGGGTGACCTTGACGGTGTCGGCGAGCTTGTTGACGCCGTTCTCGAGGGACTTGCGTGCGGCATCGTCGAATGCCAGCTGCTTGGCCATGGACTATGGCTCCTTCTGGGTGGCTGGGGTCGCCAGCGGGGTTCGTGGATCAGGATCGGCGAAGGGTGCCCGCCGCGGGCCCCGCGGGGCGTGTGCGGCAGGCACCCTTCGTCAGGACTGCGCGGTCTGCGCCGGGTCGGTGCGCCCGGTCTACTTCTCGACGACGGCGAGCACGTCGCGGGCCGGGAGCACGAGGTACTCCTCGCCGTTGTACTTGACCTCGGTCCCGCCGTACTTGGAGAAGATCACGACGTCGCCCTCCTTGACGTCGACCGGGATGCGGTTGCCGGAGTCGTCGACACGACCGGGTCCGACGGCCAGGACCTTGCCCTCCTGGGGCTTCTCCTTGGCGGTGTCCGGGATGACGAGACCGGACGCGGTGGTCTGCTCAGCGGCGAGCGGCTGAACGACGATGCGATCCTCGAGAGGCTTGATGGAGACCGACACGATCTCTCCTTGTCTGTAGGGGTGGAAAACGGTGGGCGACCGCGGGCGGAGCCCGCTGTCGAGCTTCGGGCCGGTTGGCGCACCAACCGTCGTCGCGGTGCCGATCGATCGCCTGGCCCTTAGCACCCTCACCCGGAGAGTGCCAAGGCCAACTGTAGGAGGGGGCTGGCAGTCGGTCAAGGCGAGTGCCAGCGCGTCGACGTCCAGGATCCACGGTGGCCGAATTAGGTCATGCCGGTGTTTCCCAATGATTTGCCTCACGCCCGCCCGACGCTCTAGGTTGGCGGTAAGGCAACCCTTACCTCGGCCGAGCAGCGGTGCCCTCCTGGACGAACCGCACGCCTGCGTGCGGTGTCGTCGCGCCCATCGGATCCCGCCGGCGCCCTCCCTCCCGGAGCGCGCCGGCGTCCTCTGCACGAAGGAAGACCATGAACCGCACTGCCCGACACCGCTCCACCGCCCTGCTGGCCGCCGCCTCGGTCCTGGCCCTGGCGGGCTGCTCGACCTCCGGCGCGGCGACCACCGACGGGGACGCGCCGAGCGGCGCCTCGACGGAGACCGTCAGCGTGGAGCACGCGCAGGGCACCACGGACGTCCCCGTGGACCCGCAGAACGTCATCACCTTCGACCTCGGGGTCCTCGACTCGATGCGGGCACTGGACGAGGACGTCCAGGGCCTGCCCCAGGGCGGGAGCCTGCCCGAGCAGTTCTCCGAGTACCGCTCGGACGAGTACGTCAACGCCGGGTCCATGAAGGAGCCGGACCTGGAGGCCGTCGCCGAGGCCGACCCGGACCTGATCGTGATCTCCGGGCGCACCGCGGACTTCTACGACGAGCTCACCGAGATCGCCCCCACCGTGGACCTCTCGCTCGACCAGACCGACGCGCTGAACTCCTTCACGGAGCAGTCGCGGACCCTCGGCGAGATCTTCGGCAAGGAGGCCGAGGTCGAGGAGCGGCTGACCGCCATCGAGGAGCAGATCGAGGAGACGAAGGCCCGGACCGCCGAGGCCGGCTCCGCCATGTTCCTGCTGACCAGCGCCGGCGAGGTCAACGCCTACGGCCCCCAGTCGCGCTTCGGCAACATCGTCTTCGATCTGCTGGGCTTCGAGTCCGCCGCCGACGTCCGGGCCGAGGGCACCCACGGCGAGGCCGTCTCCTTCGAGGCGATCGCCGACGCGAACCCCGACCACCTCTTCGTGCTGGACCGCGACACCGCCATCGGCCAGTCCGGCGGCGAGGCCGCCCAGCAGGTGCTCGACAACGAGCTCGTCAACGGCACCGCCGCCGCCCAGCAGGACCGGATCACCTCCGTGGACAGCGCGAGCTGGTACCTGGTCGGCTTCGGCCTGGACAACTTCCCCGCCATGATCGGCGAGGTCCGGGACTCCCTCTCCTGATCCACCGAGCCGATCCACCGAGCCGATCCACCGGCCTGATCCACCGGCCCGGTCGAGCACGGCTCCCGGCCGCTCCGCACGGCGCCCGTGCGGAGCGGCCGGGACCGGGCCGGACCGCGCCGGACCGCGACCGCGGCCACCCCGAGCACCGGAAGGTCCCCCGATGACCACCACGCAGCGATGAGCACCGCCGTGACCCCCGCCCCGCGCCCCGCGGCCGCCGGCCCCGTGCCGGCGGCGCCGCCCGCGGAGGGCTCCACCCCGGTGGCCCCCGGCGCGTCCGGCCGGGCCAACGCCCGCCGGCTCGCCGCCGCGAGCGCCCTCGTGCTGGTCCTGGCGGTCGTCAGCACCTTCGTCGGGGTCCTGGACGTCACCCCGTGGTCCCTGGGGAACCAGCTCGTCACCGGTGACCTCGACGGCTTCCGGGCCTCGATGGAGATCATCGCGGTCTCCCGCTTCCCGCGCACCGCCTCGGTCGTGCTGGCCGGCCTCGCCCTGTCCGTGGCGGGGCTGATCATGCAGCTCATGGTCCGCAACAAGTTCGTGGAGCCCTCCACCGTGGGCACCGTCGAGTCCGCGCAGGCCGGCCTGCTCGTGGTGACCCTGCTCCTGCCCTCGGCCCCGCTCCTGCTGAAGATGGGCACGGCCTCCGTGTTCGCGGTCGCCGGGACCGCCCTGTTCCTGCTCGTGCTCCAGCGCATCCCCCTGCGCAGCGCCCTGCTGGTGCCGCTCGTGGGGATCATGCTCGGCAACGTCATCGCCTCCGTCACCACGTTCTTCGCCTACCGGTTCGACCTCCTGCAGACGCTCAACGCCTGGATGCTCGGCGACTTCTCCGGCGTCCTGCGGGGCCGCTACGAGCTGCTGTGGCTCGTGCTGGTGCTGACGGTGGTGGGCTACGTCGCCGCCGACCGGTTCACGGTGGCGGGCATGGGCCACGAGTTCACCACCAATCTCGGCATCGACCACCGGAAGGTCATGGCCCTCGGCATGACCCTCGTGGCCCTGATCTCGGCCGTCGTCGTGGTCACCGTCGGGTCGATCCCCTTCCTGGGGCTCGTCGTGCCCAACCTGGTGTCCATGCTCGTCGGGGACAACTCCCGCCGCACGGTGCCCTGGGTCGCCGTCTTCGGCGCCGGCTTCGTGCTGGCGTGCGACATCGTCGCCCGGGTGATCCGCTACCCTTACGAGATCCCGGTGGGCACCGTCGTCGCCGTGGTCGGCGGCGCCCTGTTCCTCACCATGCTGCTGAGGGGGCGCCACCGGTGAGCACCAGGACCTCCGTCCTGCCCCCCGCCCTGACCGTCCGCGGACCCCGGCGGGCGCGCCCCGCCCTGTCCCCCGGCGCCTGGATCGGGATCCTCGCCGTCCTGGCCGCCGCCTCGGTCGGCCTCTACCTGACCGTGGACCTGAGCGGCGACCTCGGCTACGTCCTGCCCCGCCGGGTCAACCGGGTGCTGACGATGGTGCTCGTCGCCTACGCCGTGGGCGTGTCCACGGTCCTGTTCCAGACGATCACCGGCAACCGCATCCTCACGCCGTCGATCATGGGCTTCGACGCTCTGTACGTGCTCCTCCAGACGGTCCTCGTCTTCTTCGTCGGCTCCGCAGGCCTGGTCGCCCTGGGGGACGGCGCGACGTTCGGGCTCGAGCTCGCCCTCATGGTCGCGTTCAGCTGGCTGATCTACCGGTGGCTGTTCACCGGCTCCGGGAAGTCCCTGCACCTGGTGCTGCTCGTCGGCATCGTCTTCGGCACCGTCTTCCGCGGGATCTCCTCGCTGCTGCAGCGGCTGCTCGAGCCCAGCGAGTTCGTCGTCCTCCAGGACGCGATGTTCGCCTCGTTCGGCAACGTGGACACAGGGCTCCTGCGCCTGTCCGCGCTGCTCGTGGGGCTGGTCTCCCTCGTGGCACTGGCCTTCCGCCGGCACCTCGACGTCCTGGCCCTGGGCCGGGACACGGCGATCAGCCTGGGCGTCGACCACACCCGGGTGGTCACGGCCGTGCTGGTGGTCTGCTCCGTGCTCGTGGGCGTCTGCACCGCACTGGTCGGGCCCATCACGTTCTTCGGGCTCATCGTGGCGAACCTCGCCTACGCGCTGTGCCGGACCTTCCGCCACCGGCACGTGCTGCCCATGGCCGTGCTGCTGGGGATCATCGCGCTCGTGGGCGGCCAGGTGGTCCTCGAGCAGGTCTTCGCCTTCGACACCGCGCTGAGCATCGTGATCGAGTTCGCCGGCGGGCTGCTGTTCCTCGTGCTGCTGCTGCGGGGATCCATCAAGTGACAAGGAGCGCACCGTGATCGAACTGACCGGCCTCACCAAGAGGTACGGGACCCGGACCGTCGTCGACGCCGTCTCGGGGACCATCGAGGCGGGCGGGATCATCTCGATCATCGGCGCCAACGGCGCCGGGAAGTCGACCCTGCTGTCCATGGCCGCTCGGCTGCTGCCCATGGACGAGGGCACCGTGTTCGTGGACGACCTGGACGTCCTGAGCACCCCCTCGGACCAGCTGGCCCGCAAGCTGTCCATCCTGCGCCAGGAGAACAGCCTGACGGTCCGGCTGAGCGTCCGGGACCTCGTGGCCTTCGGCCGCCACCCGCACTCCAAGGGCCGGCACACCGCCGCGGACCGGGAGCACGTCGAGCGCGCCCTGCGCTACCTCCAGCTCGAGGAGCTCGCCGACCGCTATGTCGACGAGCTCTCCGGCGGGCAGCGGCAGCGGGCGTTCATCGCCATGGTCATCGCCCAGGACACCGACTACGTGCTGCTCGACGAGCCGCTCAACAACCTCGACATGAAGCACGCCGTGGAGATGATGCGCCTGCTGCGGCAGATGGCCCGCGACTTCGGCAAGACCGTGGTGCTCGTCATCCACGACATCAACTTCGCGTCCTGCTACTCCGACCGGATCATGGCCATGAAGGACGGCGCCCTCCTGCACCACGGCACGCCCGAGGAGATCATGCGCCCGGCCGTGCTCCGGGAGATCTACGGCATCGACATCCGCGTGGAGGAGGTCGACGGCCACCGCATCGGCATCTACTTCGTCTGACCCTCCCCGCCCCGACCCGAACGGCACCCATGAACCCCGACTCCCCCGTCGACCCCCGCGAGATCGCCCCGCTGCTGACCCGGGAGGGCATGGCCCTGCTCGAGTCCCTGGGCCCCTACGACGAGACCGAGGCCCTGCGCACGGCCACCCGGCTGCGCGCCGAGGGGCACGCCCCGGAGCTCGTCTCCGCGGCCCTGAGCCAGACGAGGCTGCGGACCCGGGCGCGCGAGAAGTTCGGGGACTTCGCCGACCGCATGCTCTTCACCCGGGCCGGCCTCGAGCAGGCCACCCGGCTGCGGGTGGCCGCCCTGCACGCGCGGCGCTTCGCCGACGCGGGCCTCGAGCACGTGGCCGACCTCGGCTGCGGCATCGGCGCGGACGCGCTCGCGCTGGCCTCCCTCGACCGCAGGGTCACCGCCGTGGAGCTCGACGAGACCACGGCCGCGGTCGCCACCCTCAACCTCGCCCCGTTCCCCGAGGCCACGGTCCTGCACGCCGACGTGGCGTCCCTGGACCTCGCCGCCCTGCCCGCCGGGCCGCCGGACGGGGTGTGGCTGGACCCGGCCCGGCGCACGACGTCGTCGTCCGGCACCCGCCGGATCTTCGACCCCGAGGCGTTCTCCCCGCCCCTGTCGTTCGTCGAGGCGCTGGCCGGGCGCGGCCTGCCGGTCGGGGTGAAGCTGGGGCCGGGCATCCCGCACGAGGCGGTCCCCGCCGGGTGCGAGGCGCAGTGGGTCTCCGACCGGGGCGACGTGGTCGAGGCCGTGCTGTGGTTCAACGCGGTGGCCCGCCCCGGGGTGCGGCGCGCGGCGCTCGTGCTCTCCGAGCACGGGTCCGCGGAGATCGTCAGCCCGGAGGACCACGACCCCGCCCACGCCGACGCGGTGGTCGGTCCCGTGGGCGCCTACCTCTACGAGCCGGACGGCGCGGTGATCCGGGCGGGCCTCGTCACGGACCTCGCCCGGCAGCTGGGCGCGCGGCTGATCCACCCCCGGATCGCCTATCTCACCTCCGACGAGCTCGTGCGCACCCCGCTGGCCCGCGCGTACCGCGTGCGGGAGGTGCTGCCGCACACCGTCAAGGTGCTCAAGCGGTGGGTCCGGGAGCACGAGGTCGGCACCCTCGAGATCAAGAAGCGCGGCACGGACGTGACCCCGGAGCAGCTGCGCCGCCGGCTCGCGCCGAAGGGCCCCGGCCGGGCCACGCTCGTGGTCACCAGGACGGCCCCGGACCCCGCCCCGGGGGACCCGGGACGGACCGGTGCGGGCCCCGCGGAGAAGCGCGTCGTGATCGTCGTGGAAACCGTAGACTGAGGGCTCCGCGGGCCGTCCGGCCCGCCCCCGACCGGGCGCCCGCCCCTCAAGACCACGGAGGACCTGCCGCGTGGAGATCTCGTTCGCCCGCTCCCACCAGTCGACGCTCGGCGTCGAGTGGGAGATCGCCCTCGTGAACGGCAGCACGGGGGATCTCGTGCCCCGCGGCCGGGAGACGTTCGAGGCGGTCCTGGACGCCCATCCGGACTGGGGCACGGACGGCGACCACCCGCACCTCACCGGGGAGTTCCTGCTCAACACGATCGAGCTGGTCACCGGGGTGTGCCGGGACGTGGCCCACTCCACCGAGCAGCTGTCCACCATGATGGACGAGATCCGCAAGGTCACCGACCCGCAGGGCCTCGAGGTCTTCGCAGCGGGCACCCACCCCTTCGCGCGCTGGCAGGACCAGCAGGTCACCGACAAGCAGCGCTACCACAAGCTCGTGGACCGCGCCCAGTACTGGGGCCGGCAGATGGTCATCTACGGGGTTCACGTCCATGTGGGCCTCGACTCGCGGGCGAAGGCCCTCCCGGTGCTCGACGGGCTGCTGACCTACTACCCGCACCTGCTGGCCCTGTCCGCGAACTCGCCGTTCTGGGCGGGCGAGGACACCGGCTACGCGTCCCAGCGCTCCATGATCTTCCAGCAGCTGTCCACGGCGGGGCTGCCGTACCACTTCCCGTCCTGGACGGCGTACGAGCAGTGCATCACGGACATGATCGCCACCGGCATCATCGAGGAGATGAGCGAGGCCCGCTGGGACGTGCGCCCCGTGCCCCGGCTGGGCACCGACGAGGTCCGCTTCTGCGACGGGCTCTCGACCCTGTGGGAGGTCGGTGCCCTCACGGCGCTCACCCAGTGCCTCGCGGAGTCCCTCTCCCGGGACGTGGAGGCCGGGCGCGCACCGGTCCGGCTCAAGCCGTGGCACATCCAGGAGAACAAGTGGCGGGCGGCCCGCTACGGGCTGGACGCCGAGATCATCACCGACCCGCGCAACATCGAGCGGGACCTGTGCGAGGACCTGACCGCGCTGCTCGACCGTCTGGAGCCGGTGGCCGCGGAGCTCGGCTGCTCGCGGGAGCTCGCCGACGTGGAGCGGATCATGCAGCAGGGCGCCGGCTACCAGCGCCAGCGAGCGGTCGCCCGGGCCCACGACGGGGACCTGCACGCGGTCGCCCTCGACATCGTCCGCCGCACCCGCGAGAACGACTGACCGCCGGGCGCGTCCGCCCGGCGCGCCCGCTCACACGGAGACGGTGGTGACCGGCAGGGACGAGTCGGCGGCGAAGTCCAGCCCGGAGGGCGCACGGCCCTCGGCCACGACCCGGGCGGCGAGCGCGGCGACCATGGCCCCGTTGTCGGTGCACAGCGGCAGCCGGGGGATCACCAGCTCGATCCCGTGCTCGGCGCAGCGCTCGGCGGTGAGCTCCCGCAGCCGGGAGTTCGCGGCCACTCCCCCGCCGAGCAGCAGCGTCCCGAGCCCCTGCTCGGTGCACGCGAGCACGGCCTTGCGGGTGATGACGTCGGCCACCGACTCCTGGAAGGACGCCGCGACGTCGGCGACCGGCACCGGCTCGCCCCGGGCCTCGTAGCCCTCGACGACCCGGGCCACGGCGGTCTTGAGCCCGGAGAAGGAGAAGTCGTAGCGGTGCGGGCCGGGCCGCTCGGCGGAGCCCATGTACTTGCCCGCGCTGAGCCCGCGGGGGAGCCGGAAGGCGGCGGGGTCCCCGTCCCGGGCGGCGGCGTCGATGGCCGGGCCGCCCGGGTAGTCCAGGCCCAGGACCCGGGCCACCTTGTCGTAGGCCTCGCCGGCCGCGTCGTCGATCGTGGCCCCGAGCAGGCGCACGTCCCGGCCGAGGTCCTCGACGGCGAGGATCTCGGTGTGCCCGCCCGAGACCAGCAGCGCCCCGAGGTCGCCGGGCAGGCCGTCGTCGAAGGCGCCCTGGAAGCCCTCGATCCCGGAGTCCTCGAGCAGGCCCACACTGACGTGGGCCACGAGGTGGTTGATGGCGTAGAGCGGCTTGTCCGCGGCCACGGCGAGGGCCTTGGCGGCGGCCACGCCCACCATGAGGGCCCCGGCGAGCCCGGGCCCGGAGGTCACCGCGAGGGCGTCGAGGTCCTCGAGGCCCACGCCCGCCCGGTCCAGGGCCTCGCGCAGGGTGGGCACGATCGCGTCGAGGTGGGCGCGGGAGGCGATCTCGGGGATCACGCCGCCGAAGCGCACGTGCTCGTCCATCGAGGAGGAGACGACGTTGGCGAGCAGGGTGCGCCCCCGCACGATCCCCACGCCCGTCTCGTCGCACGAGGACTCGATGCCCAGCACGAGCGGTCCGTCGGTCATGGGGTCTCCTCCGTCGGTGCGGTCGGGTCGGTCGGGGCGGTCGGGTCGGTCGGGGCCGCCGCCGCGGCCGGGGCGCAGGGTGCGCCCGGCGCGGCGAGGTCGAGGCGCATGATCAGCGCGTCGGCGCCGTCCCGGTAGTAGCGGGGACGGACGTGGATCTGCTCGTACCCGAAGCGGCGGTAGAGCTGCTGGGCGCGCGGGTTGTCGGCGCGGACCTCGAGCAGCACCTCGGTGGCGCCGAGCTCCCGGGCCTGCGCGTGCAGCGTGCGCAGCAGGGCGGAGCCGATCCCGCGGCCCTCGTGCTCGGGGACCACCGCGATGGTCTGCACGTCGCCCACGGGGCGGATGCACATCAGCCCCGCATAGCCGACGATCTCACCGTCCTGCTCCGCCACCCAGTACCAGCAGACGGGCTGGGCCAGCTCCGCGGCGAACATCTCCAGCGGCCAGGCGTCCACGGGGAAGAGCCGCCGCTCGAGCGCGTGCACCGCCGCGACGTCCGCGGGGACCATCCGGCGCAGCGTCCAGGGGCCGGGACCGCGTGCGGCGCTCACGCCCCGGCCCGCTTCCGGGGGCCGGGGACCTTCGCATCGGACTCGCGCAGGTACAGCGGGGTCGTGTCCGGGGACAGCGCCTCCCCGCGGGCCGTGCGGCGCGCGGCGGCGAGGCCCAGGGACGACGCCGTGGGCTGCGCCGCGGCGAACTCCGGCACGGGACGGGCCAGGCGGTCCGCGTAGATCCCCGCCCCGCGGCCGTAGGCGGGCAGCGCCGGGAGCTGCTCGGCGGCGGCGACACCGGGGCCCCCGGCCGGCCGGGGGCCGTCCTCGGCCAGGGCGAAGCGGGCCCAGTAGACCTCCTTGCGCCGGGCATCGGTGAGCACGAGGAACTCCTCGTGACCCGCCGCCCGGGCGTGCCCGGCCGCGTCCTGGGCGAGGGCCTCGAGGCTCATGAGCCCGTGCAGCGGGACGTCCCACGCGAAGGCGAGCGCCCGCGCCGTCGCGATCCCCGCGCGCAGGCCGGTGAACGGCCCGGGGCCGGTGCCGACCAGGATGCCGTCGAGGTCGCCGCCTGCGACGCCGCGGCCGGCCAGCAGGTCCCGGACCGCGGGCGCCAGGACCTCGGCGTGGGAGCGGGTGTCCGGGCTCGCGAAGGAGCCGAGGACCTCGCCCGCGCCGGTCACGAGGGCGGCGGAGGCGACGGCGGAGGAGTCCAGGCACAGGAGGAGCACCCGACCAGTGTAGTGCCCGCCCCCGGGCGCCGCCCGGCCCCGTCGGGCCGGCCGGACCGGCTCAGTCGAGCCGCGGCGGCCCGTCCGCCCAGCGCGGGCCGATCCCGGTGAGCGTGATGCGGCGGGGCTCGTCCTCCTCGTCCGGGTCCTCGTCCCGGTCCTCGTCCCGGTCCTCGGCGTCGTCGACCGGGCCTCCCGGGTCGTCCGCGGCCTCCGCGGGTCCGCACGGTGCGCCGGGGCCGAGGGGGGCGGCGCCCACGGCGCGCTCCAGCACGATCTCGAGGCGGGACTCCGCCAGGTGCTCGACCTTCCCGGTGCCCCACTCGACCACGGTGACGGCCGTGTCCACCGTGTCCTCCAGGTCGATGTCGTCGACCTCCGCCGCCGAGCCCAGCCGGTAGGCGTCGACGTGCACCAGGTCCGGTCCCCCGGGCCGGGGCCCGTCCGGGACGTTGGGGTGGCGGCGCACCAGCACGAACGTGGGCGAGATGATCCCCTCCCGCACCCCCAGGCCCCGTCCCAGGCCCTGGGTGAACGTGGTCTTGCCCGCGCCGAGCTCGCCGGTGAGGACCAGCAGGTCCCCGGCGCGCAGCTGTCCGCCCAGCCGCTCGGCCAGGGCCTGGGTCCGCCCGGGCCCGTCCACCGTCACGGTCCGCGTCCACTCGCTCATGCCTGCTCCTCGGCTGCCTGCTCCTCGGCTGCCTGCTCCTCGGCTGCCTGCTCCTCGGCTGCCTGCTCCTCGGCTGCGCCCACCCCGTGCTCCGTGGCGTGCAGGTGCACCCGTGGCACGCGGGGCGAGACGCGGGTGACGATCTCGTAGTTGATGGTGCCCGCGGCGTCCGCCCACGCGCTCGCCGAGGGGTCCTCCCCCGCTCCGAACAGCACGGCCTCCGCCCCGAGCAGCCCGTGCTCGGGGGCGGCGAGGCCCGGCGCGCCGAGGTCCACGACGATCTGGTCCATCGCGACCCGGCCGACCTCCGGGTAGGTGCGGCCCTGGATCCGCACCGGCCCGCCGGTGCCGGTGCGCGGGACGCCGTCGGCGTAGCCGAGGGGCACGAGCGCCAGGGTGGTGGGCCGGTCGGTGACGTAGCTCAGCCCGTAGGAGACGCCCTGTCCCGCCGGCACCTCCTTGACCGCGCTGACCGTGCTCCGCAGCGTCATGGCGGGCACGAGCCCGAGCTCGCCCGGGGTGCGGTCGGCGAACGGGGAGAGCCCGTAGAGGGAGACCCCCACCCGGACCATGTCCAGGAGCATGTCCTCGGGGCGCTCGAGCCCGGCGGCGCCGAGGAGGCCGGGCGAGTTCGCCGCGTGCCGCAGGGCGGGCCGGAGCCCGGCGGCACGGGCCGTGTCCACGGCCCCGCGGAAGCGCTCGAGCTGCTCCCGGGTCTCGGGCCGGGCGGGCTCGTCGGCGACGGCCAGGTGGGTGAAGACGCCCACGACGCGCACGAGCCCCGCGGCCTCGGCCTGGGCGGCGGCCCGCACGAGCTCGGGCCAGAGGGCCTCCGTCGCCCCGTTGCGGCCCAGGCCCGTGTCGATCTTGAGGTGGATCCGGGCGGGGCTCCCGAGCGCCCGGGCGGCCTCCGCGATCGGGGCGAGCTCCCACCCGCTGACGCCCAGCTCGACGTCGGCGGCGAGCGCCGCCCCGAAGTCCGTGTCGACGGTGTGCAGCCACGCGAGCACGGGGGCGCCGATCCCCGCGGCCCGCAGGGCGAGGGCCTCGCCGACGTGGGCGACGCCCAGGGCGTCCGCGCCGGCCTCGAGGACCGCGCGGGCCACGGGCACGGCCCCGTGGCCGTAGGCGTCCGCCTTGACCACGGCCATCAGCCGGGCGGGGGCGGCGAGGGCCCGGAGCCGGCGCACGTTGGAGCGGACGGCGGCGAGGTCGACCACGGCGCTGCGCTCGAACCGGGGCGGAGGGGGGAGGACGCCGCCGGACGAGGCGGTCGGGACGGGATCAGCACGGTTCACGGATCCCATTCTCGCACCGGGCCCGCCGCGGCCGGCGCAGCGGGCGCGGCGGGCCGGACCGTCGCGCGCAGGGCGGGCCGCCGGGGACCCGGCGGCCGGCGGCTAGAGTTGAGCCGTGTCCGCCGCGCCCCGCCACGTCCTGCTGATCAGCCTGCACACCTGTCCCCTCGAGCAACCGGGGTCGGGTGACGCGGGCGGGATGAACGTCTACGTCCGCCACCTCGCCGAGGCCCTCGTGGACGCCGGCCACACCGTGGACATGGCCACCCTGGACCGCGGCGCCGGCGCCCCGCCCGCCGCGGGCGTGCGGAGCACCCGCATCCGCGACGGGCTGCGGCTGCTCACCGTCGCCCTGCCCGGTGCCGCCGGGGCGAGCAAGGAGGACCTGCCCGGGTTCACCTCGGCCTTCGCGGACGTGCTCCGCGCGGAGGCCGACCGGCCCGACGTGGTGCACGCCCACTACTGGCTCTCCGGCGCCGCGGGCCGGGAGCTCGCCGACGGCTGGGGGGTCCCCCTCGTCCTGACCCTGCACACCACGGCGCTCGGGAAGAACCTGCGCGCCCGGACCGGCGAGGGGCTCGAGCCGGCCTCCCGGGCCGAGGCCGAGGCCGAGCTGATCGCCCGGGCCGAGGCCACGGTGGTGAACACCCGGACCGAGGCGCTGCAGATGATCGAGCTCTACGACGCGGACCCGGCCCGCCTGACCGTGATCACCCCCGGCGTCGACCTCTCGGCCTTCACCCCGGACGCCGCCCCCGGCGAGCCCCGCCGCGCCGGCGGACCGCCCCCCGGCTCGCCCGGCCGCCCGCTGCGGATCCTGTTCGCCGGCCGCCTGCAGGCCCTCAAGGGCCCGCACGTGCTCGTCGACGCACTCGCCCGGATCCGGGAGACCGACCCCGGCCTGCCCGTGGAGCTGGACGTCGTGGGGGTCGGCACCCGCGGCTTCACGGCCACGCTGCGGGAGCGCGTGCGGGAGCTCGGCCTGGAGGACGTCGTGCGCTTCGGACCGGCCCTGCCCGCCCCGCAGCTCGCGGCCCGGATGCGCCTGGCCGACGTCGTCGCCGTCCCGTCCTCCTCCGAGACGTTCGGCCTCGTGGCGCTGGAGGCCCAGGCGTGCGGCACGCCGGTGCTCGCCACGGACGTCGACGGGCTGCGCACCGCGGTGCTCGACGGGCTCACCGGCCGGCTCGTGCCCGACCGCGAGCCCGGCTCGTGGGCGCGGGCCGTGGTGGCGCTCGCGGCCGATCCGGCCGCGCTGGTGCGCATGGGCGAGGCGGCCGCCCGGCGCGCCCAGGGACACTCCTGGGAGCGCACGGCCCTGGCCACGGCGGAGGTCTACGCGCGCACGCGGGCCCGGGCGGGGGTACGCGACGGTAGCGGCCGGCGGCTGAATACACTCGAACGGTGACGACTCCCCCCCTCTCCTCCGCAGACCTCACCCATCATCTCGACCAGCACCGCATCACGGGCGCGGTCGCGACGCCCCGCGAGGCGAACCTGCGCAACATCCAGGGCTTCCTCGACGGCGACCAGCACCAGCACATGGGCGTGGTGCGCACCCGGGAGTGGACCTTCGACGACGTGTTCGCCCTCATGCGGGACCGCGTCGGCATCTCCCCCGACCGGGCGCACGTCGAGGGCCAGGACACGATCTCCGCGGAACGGGCCGTCGCCGCGCTGGAGCGCTACGCGGGGGTCCTCGGCGAGGTGGTCTCCGGCGGCGGCCGTGTGCTCTTCGCCACCGGCCACCCGGCCGGCCTGTTCCCGGTCTACGCGCACCTGGCCCGGGTGGCCCGCCGCGCGGGCGCGCACGTGGTGCAGGTCCCGGACGGCTTCCCGTTCGAGGACGGCGACGTCCGGCAGATCGAGAGCGTCGTGATGGTCGAGCAGTACGGCGGGCTGCGGCACACCCACTTTCCCGGCCCCATGTCCCTGACCCTGGAGAAGCTGCGCCGCGACGGGCAGAACCCGCCCGACCTCGTGGTCGCCGACCACGGTCTCGCGGGGGCGGCCGGCTCCCGGGGGCTGCGGACCGTCGCGGTCGCGGACTGCAACGACCCCGGCGTGTTCGTGGCGGAGGCGCAGGGCCAGATCGAGGTCGCCGTGCCGCTGGACGACAACCTCCCGCCGCGCGTCTACGAGCCGGTCACGGCGTTCGTGCTCCACCGCGCCGGCCTGGCGGACTACATCTGAGCGCTCCCGGTGCGCGGGGCCCCAGGTGCTCGGGACTCCCGATGCGCAGGCCCCCGCACCGGGGACGGTGCGGGGGCCTGCGGGCCGCGGGCGCGGGCTCAGCGCTCGCGCTCGCCCCGGATGAAGGCCTCCAGGTTCGCCCGGGCCACGTCGTCGGCCTGCTGCTCGCGCGGGGACTTCATGAAGTAGGCGGACGCGGAGGTCAGCGGGCCGCCCACCCCGCGGTCCAGGCCGATCTTCGCCGCCCGGATCGCGTCGATGATCACCCCGGCCGAGTTCGGGGAGTCCCACACCTCCAGCTTGTACTCGAGGCTGATCGGGGCGTTGCCGAAGCCGTGGCCCTCGAGCCGGACGAAGGCGAACTTGCGGTCGTCGAGCCACGGGACGTGGTCCGAGGGCCCGATGTGGACGTCCTTGGTGCCGAACTCCTTCTGCACGTTGGAGGTCACGGCCTGGGTCTTGGAGATCTTCTTGGACTCCAGCCGGTTGCGCTCGAGCATGTTCATGAAGTCCATGTTGCCGCCCACGTTGAGCTGGTAGGTCCGGTCGAGCACGTAGCCGCGGTCCTCGAAGAGCTTGGCCAGGACGCGGTGGGTGATCGTCGCGCCGATCTGGGACTTGATGTCGTCGCCCACGATCGGCACGCCGGCGGCGGTGAACTTCTCCGCCCACTCGTCGGTGGAGGCGATGAACACGGGCAGGGCGTTGACGAAGGCGACCCCGGCGTCGATGGCGGCCTGGGCGTAGAACCGGTCCGCCTCCTCGGAGCCCACGGGCAGGTAGGACACCAGGACGTCGACCTGCGCGTCCTTGAGGGCCTGGACCACGTCCACGGGCTCGGCGGCCGACTCCTCGACCATGGCCCGGTAGTACTCGCCCAGCCCGTCCAGGGTGGGCCCGCGCTGGACGGTCACCCCGGCGTGCGGGACGTCGGCGAAGGTCATGGTGTTGTTCTCCGAGGCGGAGATCGCCTCCGAGAGGTCCAGGCCGACCTTGGCGGCGTCGACGTCGAAGGCGGCCACGAACTGCACGTCGCCCACGTGGTAGTCGCCGAACTGCACGTGCATCAGCCCGGGGACGGAGGCGGCCGGGTCGGCGTCGGCGTAGAAGTGCACGCCCTGGATCAGCGACGAGGCGCAGTTGCCGACACCGGCGACGGCCACGCGAATGGGATGGTGGGACACGGGACTCCTCTGTCTGGTCGTCTGGGCTCCGTCCCCGGCGGATGCCGGGCGGACACCCGCACGGGTGCCCGGCACCGTGCCGGGCAGGACCCAGCGCTCCAGTCTAGTGCCCGTCAGGGGTGGGGCCGGCCGGGGGGCCCGCCGTCGGGCTCACAGCGCGCTGAGGAGCAGGCCGAGGGCGAGCACCAGGAACAGCACGCCGGCGGCGAGCTCCACGGCGGCGCCGTGCCGCCGGAAGCCCGCGGCCAGCCGCTGGACCGAGCCGACCCACGCGACCGCGGTGAACCAGGCGAGGCCCACCGCCACGAGCAGCGCGAAGACCAGGGCCGTCTCCCACCACAGGGCGCCCGCCGGGACCACGTTGGCGAACAGCGCCACGAAGAAGATGATGGCCTTCGCGTTCGAGAGGTTCGTCACGAGCCCGAGCACGAAGCCCCGCCCCGGGGTGACCGTGCGGCCCGGCGGCGCCTGCGGCTCGTCCGGGTCCGTCCCGGGTCCGCCCGCCGCGGACGGCACCCGGGCGGGCAGGGTCCGCGCGGCGAGTCCCGCCCGGATCCCGCTGACGCCCAGCCAGCCGAGGAACAGCGCCCCGGCCACCTGGATGATCCGCTGGACGCCGTCCGCCTGGCCGATCAGGACGGTCACCCCGGTGAGGGAGAGCGTGATCCACACGAGGTTGCCCGTCATCACCCCCACCGCGGTGAGCACCCCGGCCGCGCGGGAGCCCAGTGACGCGTTGCGCAGGATCACCAGGACGTCCGGGCCGGGGGCGACGATCCCGGCGATCCACAGCCCGAGCAGGGCGAGGTACTGCGAGACCTCCACGGCTACCGGGCCCGGTCGCTCACGAGGTCTTGGAGTCCTGGGCGCCCGCCCAGATGTTGATGTCGGAGTCCGTGGCCAGCCGGTCGATCGCGTCCAGCTCCTCCGGGGTGAAGGACAGGTGGCGCACGGCGCCCACGCTGTCCTCGAGCTGCTGCGGCGAGGAGGCCCCCACGAGTGCCGTGCTGACCTGCCCGTCCGCCTGCTCGCGCAGCACCCACGAGATCGCCATCTGGGCCAGGCTCTGCCCGCGTGCCTCGGCGATGTCGTGCAGACCGCGGACCTTCTCCAGGGTCGTGCCGGTCAGCCACTCCGGGTCCAGGGACTTCTCCGCCGCGGCCCGGGAGCCCTCCGGGATGCCCTGGAGGTACCGGTCCGTGAGCATGCCCTGGGCCAGGGGGGAGAACACGATCGAGCCCATCCCCGCCTCCGTCAGGGCGCCCAGCAGGGAGGTCCCCGACGGACCGGGCGACTCGATCCAGCGGTTGAGCAGCGAGTAGGACGGCTGGTGGATGAGCAGCGGCGTGCCGAGCTCCCGCATGATCTGCTGGGCGCGCAGGGTCAGCTCGGCGTTGTAGGAGGAGATCCCCACGTACATGGCCCGCCCGGAGCGCACGATGTGGTCGAGGGCCCGCATGGTCTCCTCGAGCGGGGTCTCCGGGTCCGGGCGGTGGTGGTAGAAGATGTCCACGTGGTCCAGGCCCATCCGCTGCAGGGACTGGTCGAGGGAGGACACCAGGTACTTCCGCGAGCCGCCGAAGCCGTACGGCCCCGGCCACATGTCCCACCCGGCCTTCGAGGAGATCACGAGCTCGTCCCGGTACGGCGCGAGGTCCTGCGCCAGGATCCGCCCGAAGTTCAGCTCCGCGGCGCCGGCCGGCGGGCCGTAGTTGTTGGCGAGGTCGAAGTGGGTCACGCCGAGGTCGAAGGCCCGGCGCAGCGTGGCGCGCTGGGTGCCCAGCGGCTTGTCGTCGCCGAAGTTGTGCCACAGCCCGAGCGAGATCACGGGCAGCTTGAGCCCGGACTCGCCCACGCGGCGGTACGGCATGGTCTCGTAGCGGTTCTCCGCCGGGAGGTAGGGGACATCGGGTCCGTAGGTGCGCACGGCGGCCTTTCGGGGTTCGAGGGAGTCGTTCGGTGGGTGGTGGCGGTGGCTCAGTAGCGCACCACGGCCGCGCCGTGGGCGGGCAGCGCGGCGACGGCGCTGCCGCTCCCGTCGGTCAGCGACACGTCGCCGGAGCGGAAGAGCACCTCGGCGTCCTGGCGGCCCGGGAACGGGACCCGCGCGGGCTCGGCACCGAAGTTCAACAGCACCGCGACCCCGTGGGCGGAGCCCGGGGCCGTGGCCCGGCGCAGCACGAACCAGCGGGCGTCCTCGTCGAGGTCGGTGCCGATCGTGTCGAAGCGCGGGTCGGTGAGCTCGGGCACCGCGCGCCGCAGCGCGATGAGCTCGCGGTAGGCGGCCAGCACCCGGGCGTGGTCGTCGCGGCCGAGCTCGTCCCAGTCCAGCTTCGAGTCCGTGAACGTGCTGGGGGCCTGCGGGTCCGGGACCGTGTCCTCGTCCCAGCCCATGGAGGCGAACTCCGCCTTGCGGCCCTTCGCCACGGCCTCCCCGAGCTCGCGCTCGGGGTGGGCGGTGAAGAACTGCCACGGGGTGGACGCACCCCACTCCTCCCCCATGAACAGCATGGGGGTGAACGGCTGGGTGAGCAGCACGGCGGCGCCCAGCACGAGCTGGTCGGGCGTGAGGCTCGCGCTGATCCGGTCCCCCGCGGCGCGGTTGCCGATCTGGTCGTGGTTCTGGATGCACGTGACGAACTGCCACGGGCGCACGCGCTGCTTGTCGACCGGCCGGCCGTGGTGGCGGCCTCGGAAGACCGACATGGTGCCGTCGTGGTAGAACGCGTCCCGCATCACTTTGTCGAGGGTCCCGAGGGCGGCGAAGTCCGCGTAGTAGCCCTGCGTCTCCCCCGTGAGCGCCACGTGCGCCGCGTGGTGGAAGTCGTCGAGCCACTGCCCGGTCATCCCGAGGCCGTGGGCCGTGGTCGGCGTGATCATCCGGTGGTCGTTGAGGTCGGACTCCGCGACGGTGAAGAGGGGCTTGCCGGTCTCCACGCCCACGCGCTCCACGAGCTCGGCGATCTCCTCGAGGATGTGCACGGCCCGGTGGTCCTGCAGGGCGTGCACGGCGTCGAGGCGGAACCCGTCCACGTGGTAGTCGCGCAGCCACATCTCCACGTTGTCCAGGATGTAGTCCCGGACGCCGTCGGAGCCCCAGCCGTCGAGGTTGATGAGGTCGCCCCAGGTGCTGGAGCCCGGCTTGAAGTAGTCGGCGAACAAGGGCAGGTAGTTCCCGGACGGGCCCAGGTGGTTGTAGACCACGTCCTGGATCACGCCGATCCCCCTCTGGTGGCACGCGTCGACGAAGCGCTGGTAGGCGGCGGGCCCGCCGTAGGACTCGGCCACGGTGTACCAGAGGACGCCGTCGTAGCCCCAGTTGTGCTCGCCGTTGAACCCGTTGACGGGCAGCAGCTCCACGAAGTCCACGCCGAGGTCGGCGAGGTGGTCGAGCCGTTCGACCGCGGAGTCGAGGGTGCCCTCCGGGGTGAACGTGCCGACGTGCAGCTCGTAGATCACCGACCCGGCCAGGGTGCGGCCGGTCCACGCGGCGTCGCCCCACCGGTGCGCGGAGGGATCGAACGTGCAGGAGAGGTCGTGCACGCCCTGGGGCTGGCGGCGGGAGCGCGGGTCCGGCAGGACCTCGGAGACCTGGGAGCGCTCCTCGGCCGTGCCCTCGTCGAAGGTCTTGCCCAGGAGGTAGCCGTAGCGCACGGTGCCGTCGGGGACGTCGGCGCCGTCGGGCAGGGTCCACCAGCCGTCGCGGCGCGCCGCGGTGCCGGCCGGCGAGTCCTCGGGCAGGGTCGCGGCGGGGACCATGGCGTGGTCCTCGCCCTCGATGCGCGCGGTCACCGCCCTGGCGTGCGGGGCCCAGACGTCGAAGCGGTTGAGGTGGTCGCGGGTGTTCATGGAGGTTCAGGAGTCCTTCCGGCGCAGCAGCGCCACGGGGTAGTCGGCCAGCAGCCCGGACAGCGGCACGGTGCCCGTGTGCCGGCGGCGGGTCAGCACGTCCTCGAAGTCGCCCGGGGGCAGGTCGAGGGTCTCGCCGGCGAAGCCGCCGGCGGCGGCCAGGCCCAGGGGCAGGCGGGTGGCCACGGTCACGGCGCCGCCGCGGTCGAACGCGAACACGTGCCCGGCCAGGGGCCCGGACGCGGTGAGCGGGGTGTAGCCGGTGAACAGCTCGGGGTGGTCCCGGCGCAGCCGCAGGGCGCGGCTGGTGACGAGCAGCTTGGCGGCGGCGTCCGGTCCCACGGCGGGGATCCCGTCCGCGGTGCCGCCCACGGGGTTGTCGAGGCGGGCCAGCACGGCGGCCCGCTCCTCGAAGTCGACGGGACGGCGGTTGTCGGGGTCCACGAGGGACTCGGCCCACCGCTCGGAGCCCTGGTAGACGTCCGGGACGCCGGGCATCGTGAGCTGCACGAGCTTGGCGGCGAGCCCGTTCGACCACCCGGCCGGGGTGACGTGCTCGGCGAAGCCCTCGACGACGGCCCGCATCTGCGGGTCGTGGAGGACGAGCTCGACGAACCGGGTGAGCCGCTGCTCGAACTCGGCGTCCCCGTCGACCCAGGCGGTGGAGTTGCCGGCCTCGCGGGCGGCCTTGAGGGCGTAGTCCAGCACCCGGTCCTGCGAGATGGGCCAGGCGCCCACCACGGCCTGGAGCACGAGGTTCACGAGGGGGCCGTCGCCCACCAGGGCCCCGGCCGCCCCGGCGAGCCTCTTCACGGTGCCGACCACGCCGGCCCACTGCTCCCCGGCCTCGGCGAGCACGGTGATCCGCGCCCGCACCGCCTCGGAGCGCTTGGTGTCGTGCGTGGACAGCGCCGTCATGGCCAGGGGCTCCTCGGCGGCCCGCCGGGCGAGCTCGGCGTGGGCCTCCTCGGGCGTCACGGCGAAGTGCGACGGGTCGCCGCCGACCTCGGTCAGCGACGTGAGGCGGGAGAAGCGGTAGAACGCGGTGTCCTCCACGCCCTTCGCCATGACCATCCCGGAGGTCTGCTGGAAGCGGCGGGCGAGCTCCCCGAGCTCCGCCTCGTCCGTCGCGTCGACCCCGAGCAGCCCGCCCAGGGTCCCGATCGCGCCGGAGAGGTCGGGACGCTGCTCCCGGGCGGCCTCGAGGGCCGTCCGCAGGTGCTCGGCCCCCTGGGGCAGGTAGCTGCGGTAGACGGGGAAGTTCGCGAGGATCTCCGCCAGGGCGTCCTCCGCCACGGGCCGGTCCAGGCCGGCGTCCCCGGGCACGAGGCGGGCGAGGCGCCGGACCTCGGCCAGCAGCGCGCCGTCGGCCATGGCGCGCTTGGTGCCGTGGACCAGCTCGTCCCAGTGGACGGGCTCGCCGTCCCGCAGCCGGGCGTCCAGGCTGGTCAGCGCGTACTCCCCGGCCGGATCGGTGAGCAGCCGGTCGAGCACGCCGAGGGCGTCGTAGCCGGTGGTGCCCGCGGTGGCCCAGTCCCGGGGCAGCCGTTCGCCGGGCTCGAGGATCTTCTCGACGACGACGTAGGCGCCGCCCGTGAGCTCCTTCAGCTGCTCGAGGTACTGCCGCGGGTCGCGCAGCCCGTCGGGGTGGTCGATCCGCAGGCCGTCGACGAGGCCCTCGTCGATCCACCGCTTGATCTCCGCGTGGGACTCGGCGAAGACCTCCGGGTCCTCGACGCGCACGCCGGCCAGCGTGGCCACGGTGAAGAACCGGCGGTAGTTGAGCTCGGCGTCGCCGCGGCGCCAGTGCACGAGCTCGTAGTGCTGGCGGTCGTGGACGTCCCGCGGGTCGTCCCCCTCCGTCCACGTGCCCTCGGCCAGCGGATAGACGTTGTCGTAGTAGCGCAGCGTGCCGTCCTCGACCCGCAGCTGGGCGAGCTCCTCGTCGCCGTCGCCCAGCACGGGGATCAGCACCCTGCCGCCGCCGGCCGCCCACTCGACGTCGAAGGCCTCGGCGTAGGGCGACTCCCGGCCCTGCGCCAGCAGCGACCACCACCAGGGGTTCTGCTCCGGGGCGGCGACGCCCTGGTGGTTGGGGACGATGTCCACCAGCACGCCCATGCCGCGGGCGTGGGCGGCGTCGGCGAGCGCCTTGAGTCCGGCGGCACCGCCCCGGACGGGGTCCACCTCCGCGGGGGACGCGACGTCGTAGCCGTGGTCGGAGCCGTCGACGGC
The DNA here is from genome assembly GCF_947500125.1 of uncultured Kocuria sp. Taxonomy (GTDB): domain Bacteria; phylum Actinomycetota; class Actinomycetes; order Actinomycetales; family Micrococcaceae; genus Kocuria. Next base: position 228,392 of record NZ_CANMRA010000003.1, read on the forward strand.
CCGCAGGATCGGCGAGAGGTAGACCCAGTCGGCGCCGAGGTCGTGGAGGTAGTCCACGAGCCCCGCGGCGCGGTCGAGCGTCAGGTCGGAGGTGATCTGGAGTCGGTAGGTCGAGATAGGTGTGCGCACGGCACCAGTCTGTCGGCCCGGCCCCGGAAACGCCAGCAGGCTGTCGACCCGTGTCCGGGTCGACAGCCTGCCGGGGCCGTCAGGTCACTGGTCCTGCGGCGTCTTCGCGTACGCGGCCACGGAGGCGGCGACCGACGCGTCGGGCTCCTCCTCGGGGGTCTCGTAGGCGCGCAGCACGACCATCGACTTGCCCTCGAGGGCGATCGAGGAGCGGGCCTTGCGGATCTGCCCGTCGGCGTACTTGCCCGCGGTGTCGATGACCTCCTCCCACTGCCGGCCGTAGCGCACCGGCGGGAGCTTGCACTTCACGGGCTCCGGGTTGGAGTTGAAGTACACGATGAAGTTCACGTCCGTGATGGGCCGCCCGCGCATGTCCACGCCGGCGATGCCGTTGCCGTTGAGCCACATCCCGAAGGACCGGGACAGGGGCTCGTCCCAGTCGGCGGGCTTGAGCGGGGCCCCGTCCGTGTTCAGCCACGCGATGTCGGGCATCGGGCGGCCGGTGTCGTCCGCGTCCATCTCGACGGGCCGGCCGTCGAAGAACTCCGAGCGCCGGAACGTCGGGTGGTCGTGGCGCAGGTGGGTCACGGCGGCGACGAACTCGGTGAGCGGGCCGTCCATGGTGTCCCAGTTGATCCACGACAGCTCGTTGTCCTGGCAGTACGTGTTGTTGTTGCCGTCCTGGGTGCGGCCCAGCTCGTCGCCGTGCAGCACCATGGGCGTGCCCTGGGACAGCAGCAGCGTCGCGAGGAAGTTGCGCTGCTGGCGGGAGCGCAGGGCGAGCACCTCGGGGTCGTCGGTGGGTCCCTCCACGCCGCAGTTCCAGGAGCGGTTGTGGGACTCGCCGTCGTTGTTGCCCTCGCCGTTGGCCTCGTTGTGCTTCTCGTTGTAGGAGACCAGGTCCCGCAGCGTGAAGCCGTCGTGGGCGGTGACGAAGTTGATCGAGGCGAACGGACGGCGGCCGCTGTGCTCGTAGAGGTCCGCCGAGCCGGTGATGCGCGAGGCGAACTCGCCCAGGGTCGCGGGCTCGCCGCGCCAGAAGTCGCGCACGGTGTCCCGGTACTTCCCGTTCCACTCGGTCCACTGGGGCGGGAAGTTGCCCACCTGGTAGCCGCCGGGGCCGACGTCCCACGGCTCCGCGATGAGCTTCACCTGGGAGACGATCGGGTCCTGCTGGACGAGCTCGAAGAACGTGGCCAGCTTGTCCACGTCGTAGAACTCGCGGGCCAGCGCGGAGGCGAGGTCGAAACGGAAGCCGTCCACGTGCATCTCGGTCACCCAGTAGCGCAGGGAGTCCATGATGAGCTGCAGGGAGTGCGGGTGACGGACGTTGAGGGTGTTGCCGGTGCCCGTGTAGTCCATGTAGAACTTCTGGTCGCCCTCCACCGTCCGGTAGTAGGCCTGGTTGTCGATGCCCTTCATGGACAGCGTGGGGCCCATGTGGTTGCCCTCGGCCGTGTGGTTGTACACCACGTCGAGGATGACCTCGATGTCGGCCTGGTGCAGGGCGCGCACCATGGCCTTGAACTCCTGGACCTGGCCGCCGAGGTCATTGGTGGAGTGGTACTCGTTGTGGGGGGCGAAGAACCCGATGGTGTTGTAGCCCCAGTAGTTGCGCAGGTCCTGGTCGAGCAGGGTGCTGTCCTGCACGAACTGGTGCACGGGCATGAGCTCGATGGCGGTGACGCCGAGCTTCTGCAGGTGGGCGATCACCGAGGGGTGGGCCACGCCGGCGTAGGTGCCGCGCTGCTCCTCCGGCACGTCGGGGTGCTGCTGGGTGAGGCCCTTGACGTGGGCCTCGTAGATCACCGACTTGTGGTACGGCGTGCGCGGGGTGCGGTCGCCCTCCCAGTTGAAGAACGGGTTGATCACCACGCCCATCATCATGTGGGGGGCGGAGTCCTCGTCGTTGAACGAGTCCTCGTCGCCGAAGTCGTACGAGAACAGCGCCTGGTCCCAGTCGATCTGGCCGGAGACGGCCTTGGCGTAGGGGTCGAGCAGCAGCTTGGCGGAATTGAAGCGCTGGCCCTCGGCGGGGTTCCACGGTCCGTGCACCCGGTAGCCGTAGCGCTGCCCGGGCTGGACGGTCGGGAGGTAGCAGTGCCAGACGTAGCTGTCCTGCGCGGCGACCTCGATGCGGGTCTCGGCGCCGAGCTCGTCGAACAAGCACAGCTCGACCTTCTCGGCGGCCTCGCTGAAGAGGGCGAAGTTCGTGCCGGTCCCGTCGAAGGTGGCTCCGAGGGGGTAGGGCTGACCTGGCCAGACTTCCATGGGGGATCTCCTGTCGTACCGCCGGGCAGGGGTCACCGTCAGCGGGCTGGGTATGGGGCAAGTGGGCTTAACCTTAGCCCGGCCGGGAGCCGCCCGAGTCCCGGGGGCGGTCCGCCGGGGCGCAGGACCCGCCCTCAGCGGCCGGAGCGCAGGACCGTGCGCACGTTCGCGGACAGCGCCGTGGGCGGCACGGGACCGAGGCCCTCCAGCCGGGACGCGTAGCCGTGGACGGCCACGGCGAGGGCGGCGGCCACCGCGAGCCGGACGTCCCCCCGCGCCCACTCCCCCGCGGCGGCGAACGCGTCCGGGTCCTCCGCGCAGCCCGCGAGCGCCGTGCCCATGATCCCCGCGAGGGTGTCCCCGCTGCCGGCGGTCGCCAGCCAGGGGCTGCCGTCGGCCTGGGAGAGCAGCGTCCCGCCGGGGGCCGCCACCAGGGTGGTGGCGCCCTTGAGGACGACGACGGCCCCGGTCGCCTCGGCGGCCGCGCGCGCCCAGCGGGCGGGCTCGGCCTCGATCGCCGCCCGGTCGGGGGCCTCCCCGCCGTGGCCGAGGGCGGCGAGCCAGGCGAGCACCTGCTCGAGCTCCCCGGCGTGCGGGGTGAGGACCTTGCCCGGGCCGAGGATCCCGTCGGCGGACGCCCGGGCCGCCGCGTCGAGCGCGCCGGCGTCGACGACCGCCGGCAGCCCGCCCGCGAGCACGGCGCCGATCCGGGACTCCTGGGCGGCGTCGCCCACGGCGCCGGGGCCGACCACCCACGCCTGGACGTGCACGTCGTCGGGGTGGTCCTCGGAGGCGACCACCTCGGGGCTGGTCAGGCACACGAGGGAGCGGGTCGAGGCGTCCCCGAGGTGGCGGACCATGCCGGCGCCGGCGTCCACGGCGGCGCGCGTGCACATCAGCGCGGCTCCGGGGTAGGTCGGGGAGCCGGCGACGACGCCCACCACGCCCCGGGAGTACTTGTGGGAGGCGGCCCCCGGCCGCGGCCACAGCGCCGCGACGTCGTCGGGCTCCAGCCGGCGCAGGGCGGGCGCGGGCAGGGCGTCCTCGATCCCGAGGGGCACGGTCCGCACCTCGCCGCACCAGCGGTCCCCCGGCGGCAGGAACAGTCCGGCCTTGGCCCCGGCGAACGTCACGGTGACGTCCGCGGGCAGCACCGGCCCGGCCACCGCGCCCGTGTCCGCCGAGACGCCCGAGGGGACGTCGCACGCCACGAACGCCGGCCCCCCGTCGCCGGGCCACCGGTCCAGGACGGCGCGGACGAGCTCCGCCGCCGGCCCGCGCAGTCCGCCCCGGGCGCCGGTGCCCAGCACGGCGTCGAGCACGAGGTCGGCGCCGAGCACGTGCTCGACCGCCTCCCCGAGCGCGGGGTCGCCGTCGCCGGCGCGCAGCACCCGTCCCCCCGCGGCCGCGAG
>NZ_CANMRA010000004.1 GCF_947500125.1 uncultured Kocuria sp.
AGACGCCATGCCACCACGATCCGCTCCTCCGTCCCGGCAGTCACGCCGAAGCACATCACGCTTTCCCAACACCTACTGACTCTTCATGATCCGCCCGATGGCCGGCCCCGCACCGGGAAGGCCCCTTTATTAAGCCTGGTACCCCGGTCACTACGAGTCCTCCGGGCGCCGAAGACGTGCCCGCCTGCGGACCGCGTCCTGCCCGCCGGTGAGGTGGTGCCCGCGGTGCGCCTCCGCCCAGGGGCGGCCTGCGGGGGCGATGCCTGAGGGCGGCGGCTGACTTGCGCGCGTCACACGTTGCAGTCAGGTACCTACTGTCGCTCCAGGAGACGGGCCAGGGCGGGGTGGGCGGGAGCCTGGGAAAACGGGGCACTGTCCGTTCCAGCCCTGTCGCCGACCGCAGGCAGGGCATACGCGAAGGCCTTGGCGCCGGGGGAAGCGCACCCGGGCAGGCGCCGCCTCGACCTTCCTGCTTTCCGCATTCCGCATTCCGCTGAAGGAAAGACCATGGAAGCACCCCAGCGCCTGGCCCGGGCGCTGCTGGTCTTCGCGGCCATCGGGGCGGCCCTGCAGTGCCTGAACCTGGTGTTCTACTTCGCCGCCTACCTGGTCGCCACCGACGCCTCCTACGCCGCCGCCCTGGGGCCGGCGGGGGCCGGTGCGCTGGTGGGGCTGCTCGTGGAGATCTACGCTCACGGGTTCCTCATCGCCCAGGTCTTCTTCGGTCTGTGGCTGCTGCCCATGGGCTACCTCGCCTACGTCTCGGGCATGTTCCCCCGGGCGCTGGGGGTGGTGCTGATGATCGCCTGCGCCGGCTACCTCATCGACCTCCTCGCCCTGTTCCTCGTACCCACGATCGGAGAGGCCATCTCCGGGATCGTCGTGCTGCCGGCGGTCGTCGGGGAGATCTGGATGGTCTTCTACCTGCTGATCCGGGGCGTGAGGACTCCCGAACCGGCCGGCCCGCTCCCCGTCGCAGCCTGAGCACCCACCCCGAAACATCGCTCCTCCTGTGACGCTCCGCCCGTTCGGGGCGCCGAGGGGCGGTCCCGGCACCGGGTGAGCGCCCCGTCGGACAGAACCAGCGGATGACCCCGCGACCGGTGCAGCAACCGTGGTGGCCCGTGCTGATCGTCGCTTCGGGTTCAGGATCCGCAACCCAGGAGGTCGTGGTGCGCGGTGGTCAGCGTTCTGGGTTGAAGGTGAAGGTGTGGCCCACGGCGGTGGAGACCTCGGCGAAGATCCGTGTGTCCGGTGCCCATGGCCCGGCCGTAGGCCAGCAGGTCGGCCACGTCCGAGATCAGGGCTCCGGCGGTGGCTCCCCAGCTGGGGTTCCAGTGGGTGGCGTTGGCCGGTGCCTCCGGCGTTGCGGTGTCGCCCTGGAGCGAGAAGCCCTGCGCGTAGGGTTCCGGCATCTCGGTGGACACCCCGGGCCAGACGGTCTCGTCGAGCCCCAGCGGGTCGAAGATCTGCTCCTCCAGGACCTCCCCGACCGGCTGGCCGGTGACCTGCTCGACGACCAGGCCCAGCAGGATGTAGTTGGTGTCGGAGTAGTCGAACCGCGCACCGGGGGCGAACAGGGCGGATTCCGAGACGCCGACGGCGACCAGCTCCTCCGGGGTGAAGACCTGTTGCGGAACCGCGAAGAAGCGGTCCGTGAACTGGGTGCTGCGGGTGTAGCCGGCCACATCGCTGGTCATGTCCGCCAGCTGGCGCAGGGTGAACTGCTCTCCGTTGGGGATGCCCTCGATGTAGTCGGCGATGGGGTCCTCCAGGGAGAGCTGTCCCTCCTCGGCCAGCCGCAGCATCAAGGTGGCGGTGAGGGCGTGGCGACCGATCCGACACGGGTGTGCACGACCACCTCCATGGGCTCCCCGGTGGCCGGGTCGGCCGCCCCGTAAGCGGCCGTCCAGGTGCCCTCCGGTGAGGAGACCCCCACCACCGCGCACCGCGCCGGGGGTGGAGGTCTGGGCGAACGAGGCCCGGGCGGCGGCTGCCCCGCCGGCCCCGACGAGGAGCACCGCCGCCGTGGCGGCGGCGAACGTGTGACGCGTGGGTCGTGCAGGTGATGACAGCTTCGTGTTTCTCCCGATCGGCGCAGACCACGTCCGGGGAAGGCCTGCACCCGGAGAACGGTGCTTCGGGCTCAGTCGTCATGGCCGACGATGTCGGCTCCTGCGCCGCGCTCCACCGCGGATCCTCGTCCCCGCAGCACGCACAGGCCGTGGAATCGATGAGATGACGGGCCGATCCACGGCCCCGTCCGCTCCGCAGGTGGCCGGACAGCGGCCACCCCACGGGCAGCGGTCTCCGTCAGCGTCACACCTGGCGGATCATCCACCGGCCCGTCACGGCGGCTGTCCCAGCGGTGTCGCGATGCGGGTTCGGCGGAGGCGCAGTTCTGCGGGAACAGGTCAGAGGGTGAGCAGGACCTTGGTGGCGCGGCGCTCGTCCATGGCCCGGTAGCCCTCGGCGGCTTCCTCGAGGGGCAGGGTGAGGTCGAAGACCTTGCCGGGGTCGATCTTCCGGTCCCAGATCAGCTGGATCAGCTCGGGCAGGAACCGGCGCACCGGTGCGGGTCCGCCGAGGGTGTGGATGCCGGCGAAGAACAGCTGGATGCCCGGGATCTGCACGTCGTAGTTGACGCCCACGTAGCCCAGGTGCCCGCCGCCGCGGGTGGCGCCCACGGCCTGCATGAAGGACTCCTGGGTGCCCACGGCCTCGATCACCGAGTGCGCCCCGAGCCCGCCGGTGAGCTCCTTGATCCTCGCCACGCCCTCCTCGCCGCGCTCCTCGACGATGTCGGTGGCGCCGTAGAAGCGGGCGAGCTCCTGGCGCTTCGGGTGGCGGGACATCGCGATGATCCGCTCGGCCCCGAGCTCCTTCGCGGCGAGGACCGCCATGAGCCCGACGGCGCCGTCGCCGACGACGGCGACGGTCTTGCCGGGCCCGGCCTCGGCGGCCACGGCGGCGAACCAGCCGGTGCCGAGCACGTCGGAGGCGGCCAGCAGGGAGGGGATCAGCTCGGGGTCCGGCTGTCCCGGGGTGGCCACGAGGGTGCCGTCGGCGTGGGGAATGCGGGCCTTCTGCGCCTGGGTGCCGATGGTGCCGGCGACGAACTCGGCGTGCACGCACTTGGACTGGAACCCGGCGCGGCAGATCTCGCAGGTGTTGTCCGAGATGACGAAGGACCCCACGACGAAGTCGCCGACCTGAAGGGTCCGCACCGCGGAGCCGATCTCCTCGACCACCCCGACGTACTCATGGCCCATCAGGGTGTGGTCGACGTCCTCGACGCCGCGGTAGGGCCACAGGTCGGAGCCGCAGATGCAGGTCGCGCTCAGCCGGACGATCGCGTCCGTGGGTTCGACGATTCCCGGGTCGGGGCGGTCCTCGACCCGGACGTCGCCGGGGGCGTGCATGATGACTCCGCGCATGGTGCTGTTCTCCTTCTGGGGCGATGTTTCGGTGCTGCGCCGGGTGGTGTGCCACGGCGCAGGTGGGAAGGTCGGTTCCAGTCAATCGCGGTGTGCGGCGGTGCGGGAGTCCCTGTGGAGGGGTGTACCGGCAGGGTCTCCCTCACGCGCCGACGGCCACCTACGCTTTCGGCATGGACAACCGCACCGAGGTCCGCGAGTTCCTCATGACACGCCGGGCCAAGCTCACCCCCGCCCAGGCCGGTCTGCCGGCCGGGGGCAACCGCCGGGTGCCGGGGCTGCGCCGGACCGAGGTCGCGGCCCTGGCCGGGGTGAGCGTGGAGTACTACGCCAAGCTCGAGCGCGGGGCCATCGCCGGGGCCTCGTCCTCGGTGCTGGAGGCGATCGCCGCCGCCCTGCGCCTGGACGAGACCGAACGGGCCCACCTGCTGGACCTGGCCCGTGCCGCCGACGGCGTCCCGGCCTCGGGTCGTCCGCGGCGCCGCGGCACCGGACCGGGGCAGGCGCGGCCGTCCCTGCAGTGGGCGCTGGAGGCGATCACCGATGGGGTGGCCTTCGTGCGCGACGCCCACCAGGACCTCCTGGCCACCAACGCCCTGGGCCGGGCCTTCTACGCCCCGCTGATCGGGGCGGGCGGGCGCACCCCGAACCTGGCCCGGTTCCAGTTCCTGGATCCGGCCTCCCGGGACTTCTACCCCGACTGGGAGGCTTTCGCCGGGATGTGCGTGGCCATCATGCGCGCCGAGGCCGGGCGTGACCCGTACGACCGGGGCCTGCAGGACCTGGTCGGGGAGCTGTCCACCCGCAGCGAGGTCTTCCGCACCCTGTGGGGGTCTCACGACGTACGCACCCACGGGACCGGCACCAAGCGGTTCCACCACCCGGTGGTGGGGGAGCTGACCCTGGCCTACGAGGAGCTGGCCGTCACCGCCGAGCCCGGGCAGGTGCTGATGATCTACACCGCCGAACCCGGCTCGGCCTCGGCCGAGCGGCTGCGGCTGCTGGCCTCCTGGGCCGCCGAAGACCCCGCCGCCGTCACCAACCACTGACCCGAGCTCCGGGTCGCGGGGCACCCACGGACGCGTCCACCCGCAGGGCGCGGGCCGGGCCGCGGGCCCAGGCGCTGAACCTGCGGATCCCGTCGCCCGGACACCACGGAAAGGACACCATGGAACTGACCGATCTCCTGGAGGCGCTCGACGCCGGACGCACGATCACGGGGGACTCGCCCCTGCACGAGGTCATGCACCGGGTCAGCCAGGACGCTCTGCGCATCACCGGGGAGCTCAACTGCGGATACCGGGAACCGGCCCGGGTGCGGGAGCTGCTGGCCCAGCTCACCGGCAGACCGGTGGACGAGTCGGTGACGGTGTTCCCGCCCTTCTACGCCGACTTCGGGAAGAACATCACCCTCGGCAAGCGGGTCTTCATCAACTCCGGGTGCAGGTTCCAGGACCAGGGTGGGGTGGTCATCGGCGACGACTGCCTGATCGGGCACAACACGGTGCTGGCCACCCTCAACCACGACCTCGACCCGAGCCGCCGGGCGGACATGCACCCGGCGCCCATCGTGATCGGGCGCAACGTGTGGATCGGGTCCAACGCCACGGTCCTGCCCGGGGTCACGATCGGTGACGACGCCGTCGTGGCCGCGGCCTCCGTGGTGACGAGGGACGTCCCGGAGAGGTCCGTGGTGGTGGGTTCCCCGGCGCGGGTCGTGCGCTCCGTGACCGACTGAACCGCACCGGCGTCGGTTCCTCCGGCGGATCGACTCACCGCTGGTCACCACCCACTGATTCCTCCACTGATTCCGCCACGACACCCCGGAGGGGCTGACCCGGGTGTCCCTGACGCCGAGCTGCCCTCCTGCCCTGACCGGTCACCCCTGATGTCCGCGCGGCAGGCCGCGGCGGGCCCGGAACCGGACGGCGCCTGCCAGCGCCAGGCAGGCAGCGGCCAGGGTGCCCGCGAACCAGTGGACGGACGAGGGGACGCCCACCGCGCCGGCCAGGACCCCGAGGCCCAGGACGGGCACGGCACTGCCCAGATACGTCACGAGGTAGACCGCGCTGACCACCCGGGCGTTGTCGGCAGGCGCCACGGACACGGACAGCTCGTTGAACGCGGTGCGGAACGCGATGCCCTGGGACGCTCCGGCGAACAGGGCGGCGAAGCACAGCAGCGGCAGGCTGGAGACAGCGCCCGCCACCCCGATCAGCGCCGTCCCCAGGGCCATCGCCACCAGCGCCCCGGGAAGGGCCCGGGCGCGTGCGTGTCCCACCAGCTGCACCGCCGCGGACCCGATGAGCACGAGGGCCGCCAGCGCCCCGATCCCGGCCGGAGAGCTCACCCCGAGCGTGCGGGCGAAGTAGCCCGGAGCCAGCGAGAGACTGAACCCGAAGAGCGCGAAGCTGAGGAAGCCGACCGCGGCCGCCTGCTGGAACCGCGGGCGGACTCCCGGAGGCAGGGCGAGCCGGCGCGGCCGCAGCGCCGTGAAGGCCGCCGGCCCCGGAGCCGGGGCGATGGCCGGCCGGGCGTGCAGCCTCCACAGGGGCACCAGGATCGCGACCAGCAGGGCGCAGTGGATGACGAAGGGAGTCGTCGTCGGCCGGGGCAGCTGGCCCAGGACCCCGCCCAGCAGCGGGCCTGCCGCCACTCCGCCCGCCGACGCCAGGAGGGTGAAGCGGCCGGCCCACTCCGGGCGGTGGGGCAGGAGCTCCCGCAGCGCCGCGCTGCTGGCTCCGGTCACCATGGCGACGGCTGCGCCCTGCAGGACGCGGCCGACCACCAGACCGGTGAGGCCCCCGGCGGTCGCGAAGACGATCCCACCGGCCAGCCCCACGAGGACCGACAGCACCAGGGCCGTGCGTCGCCCGATGTGGTCCGACCAGTGCCCGTAGAGGACGAGCCCGGCCATCAGCGCCAGCACGTAGGAGGAGAACGCCACCGTCACCGCGAAGGGGCCGAGTCCCAGGCGCTCCTGCAGCACGGGGTACAGCGGGGTGGCCAGGTTGGCCCCCACCAGCAGCAGCGCCGTCGTGGACATGGTCAGCACCAGGCGGGAACGCCGGCCCGCGTTCCACCCCCTGTCGGCGCTGCCGGCGTCAGGACGCATGGTCAGCTCGTGGAACACGGTCAACGCGGGCCCTCCGGTGGGATCGGCGAATGCGGTCTGTGTCCGGGGTGGCCGGCACAGCATGTGCACGAATTCTGACGGACGCTGAGTCCCGCAATAGCGGAATGGAGGCACAATTGATCATGCTGATCAAAACCGGGAAGCGGCGAGCACAGGAGGGCACCACGATGACCACACTGGACGCCGTCGACATCGAGCTGCTGCTGCACCTCCTGAGACACCCCCGGGCGCAGATCGGGGAGGTGGCGGCCTCGCTCGGGGTCGCCCGCAACACCGTGGTCTCGCGGATGCGCCGGCTGGAGCGCCGAGAGGTGCTGCGCTCCGGCGGCCGGGACGTCGATCTGGCCTCGGTGGGCTTCGACGTCCTGGCGTTCCTCACCCTCGAGGTCTCCCACCGGGAGCTCGACGCCGTCGTCTCCGCTCTGCGCGGCATCGACAACGTCCTGGAGGTGCACGAGATCTCCGGGCGCGGGGACGTCTGGTGCCGGGTCGCAGCACGGGACACCCGCGATCTGCACTCGGTGCTGCGATCGATCCTGCGGATCCGGGGCGTCCTCCGCGCCGAGACGTCCCTGGCCCTCAGCGAACAGATCCCTTACCGCGTCCAGCCCCTCCTGCGGACGCTGGCTCAGCGCGACCCCACGTCGACGTGAGGGCCGCCGCGGGGTCCGTGTCCGCGGCTCCCCGTCCGCAGGGGGCCACCGGATCCCGCACCTAGGCTGGGGCGGGTGAACGCACCGACAGCCGCCGCGTGGGCGGAGCGCCACCAGGTGGCCGTGTACCTGGCCGCCATCGCCGCCGCGGTCCTGGTGGGCTGGACCGTCCCGGGCGCCCCGGCGCTCGCCCCGGCCATCACCCCGGTCCTGGGGCTGCTGCTGTTCGCCACGTTCCTGGCCGTCCCGTTCGCGTCACTCGGCCGGGCCTTCGCGGACCTGCGCTTCCTGGCGGCGCTGCTGGTGCTCAACTTCGTGGTCGTCCCGGTCGTGGTCCTGGGACTGTCCCGGGCGGTCGCGGGGCACGAGGCGCTGCTGCTGGGCGTGCTGCTGGTGCTGCTGGCCCCGTGCGTGGACTACGTCATCGTCTTCACCGGTCTCGCCGGGGGAGCCGCCGACCGGCTGCTGGCGGCCGCCCCGCTGCTGATGCTCGCGCAGATGCTGCTCCTGCCGCTCTATCTGCTGCTGCTCGCCGGCCCGGAGGCGGTCGCCCTGGTGGAGCTCGGCCCCTTCGTCGAGGCGTTCGTGCTCCTGATCCTGCTGCCCCTGGCCGCGGCGGCGGTCGTGCAGCGGGCGGCGTCCCGCTCCGCCGCGGCCCGGCGGCTGGAGTCCGTCACGGCCGCGGCGATGGTGCCGCTGATGGCGCTCACCCTGTTCACCGTGATCGCCTCGCAGGTGCGCGGCGTGGGGGAGCAGCTGGCCGACCTCGCGGCGGTCGTGCCCCTCTACGTCGGCTTCCTGGTCCTCATGGTCCCCCTCGGGATCCTCGCCGCCCGCCTCGCCCGCCTGGACGTCCCGGTCTCCCGGGCCCTGGTCCTCGGCGGGGTCACCCGCAACTCCCTCGTGGTGCTCCCGCTGGCCCTGGCGCTGCCGGAGCGGCTCGCGCTCACGCCGTTCGTCGTCGTCACCCAGACCCTGGTCGAGCTGGTGGGGATGGTGGTGCTGGTGCGGCTGGTCCCCGCGCTGGTGCGGGACCGCGATCCACGACACAGTGGGGGGAGCATCCCGTCCGATCGAAAGGCTCCCCGCCCATGACGCAGCGCCTCCGTCCCGCCGCCCAGGCCCTCCGACTGTGGGGCCCGCGCCAGTGGGGCATCGCCGTGCTCGCGGGCCTCGCCACCGCCCTGGTCCTGGGCCTGGCCACCGTGCTCATCCCCAACAGCATCTTCAGCCGCGAGATCCCGCCGGTGTGGTGGAACTATCCCGTCTGGATCGCCACCTCGGCGCTCACCGGTGTCCTCGTGGCCTCCTACGTCTCGCCCGTCGCCGGCGGCACCCCGCTCCCCGACGACGACGTCGCCGCGGCCACCGTGGCCCGTGCCGTCGAGTCCGGCGAGCGCCGCAGCGCCCGGGTGGGCGCGGTCGGCGCGTTCGCGGCCTGGTTCGCCGTGGGCTGCCCGGTCTGCAACAAGCTCGCGCTGCTGGCCCTGGGGTCCACGGGGGCTCTGACCTGGTTCGCGCCCGTCCAGCCGTGGCTGGGGGCGCTGGCGCTGGCCCTGAGCGCGTTCGCCGTGGTCCACCGCCTCGCCGGGCAGATGACGTGCCCCGTGAACCTGCCGGTCAGCACCGCGAAGAACGCGGTGGTCCCGTCCGCGTCCGAGGCCCCGGATGAGCGGTAGGTCCGGGCGGGAACGGCGCCGGTCTCAGGCCGCCGGGTAGGGCTCGGTGCGCAGCAGCCGCGCCAGGTGCGCGGCGTTGCGGGCGGCTCCGGCCGTGGTGGCCGCGATCTTCTCCGGCACCTGGTCGAGGTCCTGGTAGTCCACGGACTGCATGGCCTCGCCCACCCAGTACGTCCCGGCCTGCGCCGGGACGGTGAAGCCGATGTCGCTCAGGCCCTGCGTCAGGTCGGCGATCGTCTTGTGGGCGCCGTCCTCGTTGCCCACCACGGCCACGATCGCGGTCCTGTCGTACATGATGGGCCGGCCCTGCTCGTCGGTCTCGGCGAGGTCCGCGTCGAGGCGCTCGAGCACCCGCTGGGCGATGCTGCAGGGGTGGCCCATCCAGATGGGGGTCGCGAGCACCAGGATGTCGGCGTCGAGGACCTGCTGCCGCAGCGCCGGCCACTCGTCCCCCTCGCCCATGTCCACCTGCACGCCCGGCTTCACGTCGTGGTCGACCACCCGGACCGAGGAGGTGCGCACCCCGTGCTGCTCGAGCTGCTCCAGCACGTGGCGGGCCATCAGCTCGCTGCTCGAGGGCTTCGGCGAGGGGGTCAGTGTGCAGACGAGGGCGACGGCGGAGAGCTGGTGCACGGGAACGTCCTTCCGGGGCGGAACTGGCGTCGGGTCGGTGTCCGCTCCAACCTATCCGGGACCGATCCGCCGGGCATCCCCCTCGTGCGAGGCGCCCCGCGTTCATAGACTGGCCCTCCGTGCCGCGGATCCGCAGTTCGGATGTCGACCAGAGAAGGGACCTCCCCATGACCGACCAGGACGACGGCGCCGCCAAGGTGCGCGAGCTCATCAAGAACACCCGGATCGCCATGCTCACCCACGCGGACGAGCACGGGAACCTGATCTCCAAGCCGATGGCCACGCAGGACGTGGACTTCGACGGCACCGTCTACTTCATCGCCGTGCGCACCTCGGACCAGGTCCAGGACCTGCAGCAGCGGCCCGCCGTGAACGTCGCCTACTCCGGGGACGGCGCCTGGGTCTCGCTGACCGGGACGGCGCTGGTGCTCAACGACGAGGCGAAGCTCAAGGAGCTGTGGGACAGCTTCACCGGCTCCTGGCTCGAGGGCGGACCCGAGAACCCGGACAACGTCCTCATCGAGGTCACCGGCCGCTCCGCCGAGTACTGGGACACCCCCGGCGGGGGCAAGGTCACCCAGGTGGCCAACCTCGTGAAGGCCAAGGTCACCGGCGACACGGTCAAGGGCGACAAGGGCGTCGTCGACCTCTGACCTCCGGGGGAGCCTCGCCTCCCCGGGGCCGCCCGCTCCGCCCCGTACGGGCGGAGCGGGCGGCCCCGCCCCCGGGCGTGTCCCGGAGCCCGTTGGTAGAATCCGGCCATGAACACTTCACTGGTCCGCCCCCGCAACGGCAAGCTCATCGCCGGCGTCTGCGCGGCCCTCGCGGCCCGCTTCGGACTGCCGAAGTTCCTCCTGCGCCTGGGCTTCATCATCTTCGGCCTGGTGGGCGTGGGGGAGCTGGTCTACATCGCGCTGTGGATCATCATCCCCAAGGAGTCCTAGGCTCCGCCCTGACGCCTCCGGCGCCGCCTCCGGGTCGGTGATCTCCCGCAGCGCCGCCCCTTCGTACCGGCCCGGTGCACGATCTGTCATCCTGGCACCCCGAGGGAGTGCGCGCCCGGTCGTGGCCGCGTCCCGGGGCGAGGAGGCGGGACCATGAACAGCAGCACGAGCGGCAGCCGGACGGCCGGCATGAGCGACGACGACGTCTGGGCCGCGATCGACCTGCAGCGCCGGCGCACGGCCGACCTGCTCGCCGGGCTCTCCGAGGCGCAGTGGGACCACCCGTCGCTGTGCCAGGGGTGGACGGTGCGGGGCGGGGCGGATCAGACCATGAGGTCGCGCCGGGCGAAGGCGGCGGCTCCGCCGAGCGCCGCCAGCACCGCCAGGCCGGCCAGCAGCGCCAGGCCCGGCCAGTCGAAGCCGGTGGCGAGCGGTTCGGCGCCGATGTACCAGTGGAAGGGGGAGATCCTCTCCATCCAGGGCGCCTCCGCGATGGGGGAGAGGTAGCTGAGCAGGTACGCGGCCACCGCGGCCGCCGCGGCCGCCCCCAGCGCGATCCCGCGCCGACCGGTCGCGGCCCCCACCGCGAACGCCACGGTGCCCAGGGCGCCCCCGAAGAGGAGCAGCCCGGTGCTCGCCGCGGCCACGTTCGTGGCCGACAGGCCGAGCTCCAGCGCGGCGGAGAGGACGCCGAGGGAGGCGCTGAGGGCGAGGACCAGCACGAGGACCGTCAGCCACAGAGCCGTCAGCCGCTCGGCGTAGATCCTCCGCCGCGAGACGGGGGCGCTGAGCTCGAGCTCGAGCGTGCCGTCCTCCTCCTGCCCGGCGACCAGGCGTGCGCCCAGCCCGATCGCGCACACCAGCGTGAGGACGGCGCCGAGCAGCGCGTACACCGTCGAGGTGACGTAGCCGGCCGCCGTGGTCATGCTGTCGAAGCCCATCGCCGTGATGAACTCCGACGGCATGGACTCGAGCATCGCGTCCATCTGGCCGCCGCCCACGCTGGGGTAG
The DNA here is from genome assembly GCF_947500125.1 of uncultured Kocuria sp. Classification (GTDB taxonomy): domain Bacteria; phylum Actinomycetota; class Actinomycetes; order Actinomycetales; family Micrococcaceae; genus Kocuria. Next base: position 11,494 of record NZ_CANMRA010000004.1, read on the forward strand.
AACGCCGTGTACAGAGCCGTGACGGCCGCGACGGCGAGCGCCCACAGCAGCAGCGACCGCCGGGTGGTCCGCAGCACTCCGGCCAGGACGGTCCCGCCGCGGACGGTCATCGCCCGACCTCCGTGGCCCCGGCGCCCGGCGCCGGACGGGCCGGGCCGGTGGGCTCGGCCGGCTGCCGGTAGAAGTCCAGGAAGAGGTCCTCGAGCTCACGGTCCTCGGCCTGCCAGCGGACCACGCGGTGCCGGGCGGCCGCGGTCAGCAGCGGCATGGGGTCGCCGCGGAGCAGGCAGGTCAGGGTCACCCCGTCGGAGGGGTCGAGGACGGCGTTCTCCACGCCGGGCAGGCCCACGAACTCCGCCAGGGGCACCGGATCGGCGAAGCGCAGGAGCACCTGCTGACCGGCGCGGGCCCGCAGGGCCCGGACGTCGTCGAGGTCGACCACCCGGCCCTCGCGGATGATCGCGACCCGCCCGGCGACCTCCTCGACCTCCTGGAGCATGTGGCTGGAGAGGAAGACCGTGGCGCCGCCGGCGCCGGCCTCGCGGGCGAGGAGCAGGAACTCCCGCTGGAGCAGGGGGTCCAGGCCGCTGGTCGGCTCGTCCAGGACGAGCAGCTCGGGATCGTGCATGAAGGCCTGGACCAGCCCGACCTTCTGCTTGTTGCCCTTGGACAGCGCGCGCAGGGGACGGGACAGGTCCAGGGAGAGCCGCTCGGCGAGCTCGCCGGTGCGCCGCCTGCCCCGGCCGCCGCGCAGGGCCGCGAGGTAGGCGAGGTACTCCCCGGCGCTCATCCGGGCGGGGAAGGAGAGCTCGCCGGGCAGGTAGCCGATCCGTGCGCGCAGCCCGGGCCCACCGGCGGCGGGCGCGGTGCCGAAGACCTCCACGCTGCCTGCCGTGGGGCGCAGCAGGTCCATGAGCACCCGGATGGTGGTGGACTTGCCGGAGCCGTTGGGCCCGAGGAAGCCGAACACCTCCCCGGCCCGCACCTCGAGGTCCACCCCGTGCAGGGCCCGGGTGCGCCCGTAGTCCTTCACGAGCCCGTGCACGCGGATGGCCGGTGTCATGTCAGTGCTCCTCGACCTCGCGCACGCTCCGTGCTGACCGCATGACCTCATCGTAGAACAGGGGGTCACGAACGGGTCAGGACCCCGCGGACCCATCCGCTCCGCCGTCGGCGCCGAACACCCTCGCGAGACCACCACATCGCCACCACATCGACGAGGAGAGGACGCGTCATGGCCTTCGACATCGACCGGTTCGCCGAGGAGTCCACCAGCCTGCACTGGGAGGACCTGGGGCTCGAGGCCCTGCGCGACGACCCGCTGCCCCCGGAGACGCTGCGCACGCTGCGGTACATGTGCGACGTCGAGTTCCACACCGTCTGCTACCTGCGGGACATGCTCGTGAGCCCCTCCCGCAAGGACCCGGAGGTCGGCACCTTCATGACCATGTGGAACCGGGAGGAGTTCTGGCACGGGGAGGCGCTGGCGCACGTGCTGTCCCTGCACGGCATCACCGTGGCCTTCGACGAGGTCAAGGCCAAGCGGGTGAAGCTCGGCTGGCGCGACCGCGTCGGCCCGGTCAAGCAGTCGCTGCTGTCCAACATCGTGGGACACGACTTCGTCGCCGTGCACATGCTCTGGGGTGCGGTGAACGAACGGTCCGCCGCCGCCGCGTACCGGCGTCTGGCCGCGCTCGAGGACCACCCGGTGCTCGCCCCGCTGCTGCGGCGCATCGCCGCGCAGGAGACCAAGCACATCGCGTTCTACACGACCCAGGCCCGCGCCCGGCTGCGGGACAACCCGAAGGCGCAGAAGCTGGCCCGTCTGGCCCTGCGCACGGCCTGGCAGCCGGTCGGCTCCGGGGTCTCGACCGAGGAGGAGGTCACCCACGTCATGGGCCACCTCTTCTCCGGCACCGACGGCCGCAAGGAGATCGAGGCCATCGACCGCCAGATCGCGAAGCTCCCCGGGATGGCGGGTCTGACCGTCGTGGCCGACGCCCTGGACGCCCGGGCGTGCCGGCGTGAGCCCGACCGCCGGGTCCGGCGTGCACGCCTCCCGGTTCGACGTGCGCGCCTATGCGCGCGACCCGCACGAGCTGCGCCCCGCGGACCTCGACCTGGAGGGTCTGCGCGGGCTCGCGCCGGAGACGCTCGACGTGCTGCTGCACCTGTGGTGCGTCGAGCGCGGCCTCCTGGACCGGTTGCGGGACGTCCTGGTCACCCCCACCCACGCCGAGTCCAGGGTGACCGCCTTCCTCACCACGTGGAGCTACGAGCAGCACTGGCTCGCCGAGTCCCTCGGCGCGGTCCTGGCCGCCAACGGGCGCACGGCCCGGGAGCCCGCCGACACGACCGGAGGACGGATCCGGCGGGCCTGGGACGAGCGGGCACGGCCCGCGCTCGGGGCGGTGGCGAGCAATCTCCTGGGCGCCGACGTCACCGGGGGGCAGATGGCCGCCGGAGGGCTCGACGCCGCCGTGCTCGCCGCGGTCTACCGCCGGCTGGGCGCCGCCGAACCCCGGCTGGCCGGGACGGCCCGGGAGATCGTGCGCCTCAAGGAACGGCATTTGGCGTTCTTCGCCGAGGAGGCCGGGGCGCGGTTGGCCGCAAGCGTGAACGCGCGCCGGCTCGCGCGCTCCGGCGCGGCCCGGTGGCGCTGGCCCGGCACCCGCTACGGCGCCCCCGGGCCGCACCGGGCGTGGGTCCGCCGGCTGTTCGCCGATCCGGCCGCCCGTGCCGACCTGCTGGGGGTCGACCAGGAGCTCGCCGCGCTGCCCGGTCTGGCCGGCGCCCGACCGGTCGCCGCGGCGCTGGGGCGCCTCGAGAGGACCTGAGGCGCCCCGGCGCGGGGCCTACATGTCCTCCTGCGGGGTCATCACCATGAAGACCTCCCGGTCGGGGCCGGCGACCACCGCCATCCGCCCGTACTCGAAGTCGAAGGGCTCCTGGCCGACCGAGCCGCCGGCCTCGCGCACGCGCCGCGCCGCGGCGTCGACGTCCTCGACCTGGAAGGCCACCGACCAGACGGGCCGGGCGTCACCGGCCCGGGGGTCGAGTCCGCCGATGCCCCCGGCGGGCATCTGCCCGCCGGGGACGGTGAACAGGGCGTAGGGCATCTCGTCGTCGCCGATGTCCTGGTACGTGTAGCCGAAGACCGCGGCGTAGAAGCCCTGGGCGGCCGCGGGATCGCCGGTCATGAGGTCGCACCAGGCGACCGCGCCGGGCTCCGCGTACGCGTCGAAGCCGGTGTGCTCGTGGGCCTGCCACATCCCGAAGGCCGCCCCGGTGGGGTCGACCCACATCCCCATGGAGCCGAAGGGCCCGACCTCCATGGGCTCGAACACCGGGGTGGCCCCGGCCTCGACCGCCCGGGCGGCGTGGGCGGCGATGTCCTCGGTGGCGAGGTAGACCGACCACACGTGCGGGGCGTTCTCCATGCCCTCCATGGTGGGGGAGAGCCCGGCGACGGTCCGCCCGTCGAGCAGGGCGTTGCAGTAGCCGCCGTACTCGGGCTGGGACTCCGAGTAGGTCCAGCCGAGCACGTCGCGGTAGAAGGCCTGGGCGCGGCCGAGGTCGGTGGCCATCAGGTCCACCCAGCAGGGCGTGCCGGCCGGCCAGGGTTCGGTGTGCGTGGTCATGACGAGGGTCCTTCCGGGGAGCGGGTGCAACGATGCCGCCGGGGATCCGGGGCGGGGCCCGGGGCTCGGGCACCACGCACGGTGACCTCCGACACGTTCCAGGCTAGGGGTCCGCTCGGACGCGGTAACCGGACCGCCCGCCACGCTCCCCGGTGCGCCGCCGGGCTCGGGGGCCTGCTCGGCAACGTGGTGCCCGGCCGGTGCGGACGGGGCCTCGGGCGCCGGCCTCAGGCCGAGCAGCAGCCGGCGATCTCCTCCGCGGAGAGACGGCACTCGCCCACGTAGAACAGCACGCAGCCCTCCGGCAGCGGGGTCTCCCAGCCCGGGTCGAGCAGCGCGCCCTCGTGCTGGACGGCGAGCACGGTGGCCCCGAAACCGCGCCCCATGGCCTCCTGGACCCGCCCGAAGCCCTGGCCGGCCAGCCCCGCGGGCAGCCGGGCGCTGTAGGTGTTCCGCCCGCCGTGGGTCATCAGCTCGGCGTAGACCGCCGCGATGCCCGGGTCCTGGAGCTCTTCGGTCGCCAGCCGCGGGGAGTGCCACTGCACGCACCGCACGTCGTCGTCGACGTAGGAGAAGTTCCGGGCCCGGCCCATGTCGCGCAGCGTCACGACGACGTGGGCGTCCGGGTTCACGTGCGTGACCGCCACGGTCAGCGTGAGCGCCTCGTTGTCGTCGCGCGCGTCGACGAGGACGCGCGCCGCGCGGTGCAGGCCCGCGCGGCGCAGCACGGCCTCGTCGGCGAGGTCGCCGCGGACGAAGCCGACGTCGGGGTGCTCGGGCATCGGGTGCTGCGGCACGTCCTCCCACGCGCACAGCACCATCGACCCGGTGCCGTCCCCGGTGAGCTCCTGGACGAGGCGTTCGGTGCGACCCGGCGTGTGGCCGAGGATCACCAGGTGGTCCGACATCTCGAGGTCGATCCGGCCCCTCATGCGCTGTCCCTTCGTGTTCTCGATCGCGGTGGCGATCCGGGTGAAGATGATGGTCAGCGTGGCGATGCCGCCGATGATGACGTACACGCCGACCAGGTGGCCGCCGAGCGTGGTGGGGAAGAAGTCGCCGTAGCCCACGGTGGAGGCGGTGACCAGGAACCACCACCAGTAGTTCTGCGCGGCGGTGATCGGGTTCTCGGACGGCTCCGCCCAGGCCATCAGCGGCCAGCTGGTGAGGAACACCGCGGCGATGATCAGCAGCGGCAGTCCCCAGGCCCGCAGGCGGCCGAGCCGGCGGACCAGGCGGAACAGGATGAACGGCACGGTGGTCTCCTGTCGGTTCGTGGGGCGCCCCCGACGACCCTACGCCGGTCCGCGCCCGCGGCCACCACCGCGTGGCCCGGCGGCGTCAGCCGGCCGAGCGGCCCAGCCGCTCCTCGTGGTGGAGGTGCCCCGGGACCGTGCCGGTCAGCACGGTCTCCGCCAGCGCCTCGCCGAGCGCCGGGGCCTGCTTGAAGAGGTTGTGCCCGGCCAGGGCGGTGAGCCCGTCCTCGGACCAGACGCCCACGCCGTCGTCGCCCCACGGCAGGCGGGTGACCCAGCAGTGCACGTGGTCGACCGGGCGCGGGTCCAGCCCGGGCAGGGCGCGTTCCACGTAGGCCACGGTCCGGTCGGCCAGGGCGGCCAGCGCCGCGGGGTCGGCGAGGCCCCCGTCCGGGTGGGCGGGGGTGTCGGCGCTGAGCCCCACGGAGTAGTGGCGGCCGTCCGGGTACGGTGCGGCGTACACGCCGGTCTCCCCGAAGGCCCCGCTGCCGTCCTGGAAGGTCGGGAGGCCACGACCGGTGCCGGGGCCCGGTCCGCCGGAGGCCGGTCCACTGGAGGCCGATCCGCCGGAGCTCACCGTGAAGGTGAGGCGGAGGTGCGCGCCGACCTCCACGGGCAGGTCCAGCCCGGCGCCGCGGGCCAGCGGGGCGGTGCCCCGGCCGGCGCACAGCACCACGTGGTCGTAGGTCTCGCAGGTGGTCCCGGTGCGCACCTCCACCTCTCGCGCCCCGGTGCGCCGCACCGAGAGCACGTGCTCGCGCAGCATCGAGCCCTCGAGCCGGTGCGTCAGCGCCGCGACGGCGTCGAGGGTGCGGATGGCGCCGCCGTCGACGTCGAGCATGGCCGGGCCCGTCCAGTCGGCCAGGAGGGGCAGCCGGTCGTGCAGCTCCTCGGGCGGGAGGCGCCGCACGGGGACCTCCGCGAACGGCTCCAGGGTGCGGAGCTTGTCCTCGACCCCGTCCCCGATCGCCACGGCGCCGTCGGAGGAGATCAGCTCGACGCCGAACTCCTCCTCCCACTCCCGCCACAGGGCCCGGCTGCGGGCGACCAGCGCCACCAGCCGGGGGTCCTCGTGGGCGTGCCGGAAGATCCGGCCCTGCCCGGCGGACTGTCCGCCGCCGGGCGGACCGGACTCGTAGAGGGTGACATCGGCGCCGCGCGCCCGCAGGGCGTGGGCGGCGGCGAGGCCCACGATGCCGGCGCCGACCACGGCCGTGCGGGTCATCGGGGTGCTCCTGGGGTGCTCGTCATGGTGTGCGAGGAGTCGGCCGGTCGGATCTCAGCCGTCCTGCTCGGGGTCGGAGCTCTCGCCGAGGATGTCGTCGAAGGCCTCGCGCACGGCCTGCCGGGTGGCCAGGCGCACGCTCGCGGCGCCCTGCTTGTCGGCGGTGTCGGCGTCGGCGATGTTGCTGCGCTCCTCGCGCTCCTGCTCCAGGGCGTGGTCGCGGGCGGAGCGGATGCGGTCCATGATCTCGTTGGCGTCCATGGGCCCCATCCCATCACGGACCTCCGGAATTGAAAAGTGGGCTGATCACTTCTGCCGGGCGTCGGCGCCCGTGGCGGCGTCCGCCCCGAGCTCGGGCGTGCCCCCGCCCACCATGACCACGGCGCTCGCGGCCACCACCAGGCCCATGCCCACGAGCTGCAGTCCCGTGAGTCCCTGGCCGAGCACCAGCAGCCCCGCGAGTGCCGCCACGGCGGGCTCCAGGCTCAGCAGGATGCCGAAGACCTTGGGCGGGATGGCCCGCAGCGCCAGCAGCTCGAGGGAGTAGGGGACCACGGAGGAGAGCATCGCGATCCCCACCCCGGCGCCCAGCACGCCCCACGTCAGGGCGGGGGCGTGCGCCGTGAGGACGCCCACCGGGGTGACCAGGACCGCGGCCACGACCAGCGCCACGGCGAGACCGTCCAGCTGGTCGAAGTGCCGGCCCGCGGACCGGCTGCCCAGGATGTAGGCGGCCCAGCCCGCCCCGGCCAGGCCCGCCCACGCGATGCCGGCGAGGTCGAGCTCGGCCCAGGGCACGGTGAGGGCCTGGGAGATGAGCACGATCCCGGCCAGGGCCGCCGCCACGGCGAGGACGTCCCGGGGGCGGCGGGAGAGGACCGCCGAGAGGGTGAGCGGGCCGAGGAACTCGATGGTCACGGCCACGCCCAGCGGCAGGGTGGCCAGGGACTGGTAGAACGCGAAGTTCATGCCCGCCAGGGCCGCCCCGAAGAACAGGCCGGACCGCCACGCCTCCCGGGACCGGCCCCGCAGCCGCGGCCGGATGACGGCCAGCATGATCGCCGCGCTGATGAGCAGCCGCATGGTCACCGTGGCGGAGGCCCCGATCAGGGGCACCAGCACGGCGGCGAGGGCTCCGCCGAACTGCACGGAGACGACGGCGGCCAGCACGTAGACGGTCGGCCGCAGCCGGGGGCTGCGGGCGGGAGCGAGGGTGGTCACCCGTTCAGGGTAGGGCTCCGCCGCGTCCCTCGCTCACCGCCGGTCGGCGAGGGCGGGGGCGCCGTGCACGGGATCGCGCTCGAGCACCCGCAGCTCCCCGAGTCCGCGGGCCGCGGCGGCCTCCCGCAGCCGGTGCCGCAGCAGCGGCTGGTGCCGTGCCAGGCCGCCGCCCACCACCACCGGGCCGGTCAGCTCCAGCCGCCGGGACACGGTGGCGGCGAGGTCGGCCAGCGCTCCGGCCGCGCGGTCCACCAGCTGCAGGGCGTCGTCGTCGTGCGCCGCGGCCTCGAAGGCGACCCGGGAGAGCCCGGCCCAGAACCCGCGGTCCGCGGCGGCGTGGAACCGCTCGATGAGCTGACCGGGCTCGGGAACCCCGCAGTGCTCCAGCACCGCCCGGTCCAGGGCGTCGGGCCGCAGGCCGTCGTCGAGCCGGGCGAGGGCGCGGCGCACGAGCTCGCGGCCCAGCCAGTAGCCGCTGCCCTCGTCGCCCAGCAGGTGCCCCCAGCCGCCGGCCCGGGCCTCCCGGCCGTCCGGGGTGGTGCCCCAGGCGGCGGATCCGGTGCCGGCGATGACCGCGATGCCGGTGCGGCACCCGCCGGCGGCCAGGACCAGCCGGGTGTCGTGCACGACGACGATCCGCGCCGCGCCCGTGTGCGGGGCGATGAGCGCGCGCAGCGCCTCGGCGTCCGCGGGCGTGTCGACGCCCCCGGCCCCCGCCACGACCACGTCCGCGTCGGAGGCCTCGAGCTCGCCGAGGACGCGCGCCAGGGCCCGGGAGGCGTCCTCGGCGCTGACGTTCTGCACGTTCGCGCTGCCGCCGACCGCCTCCCGCGCCGGGTGGCCGTCCTCGGCCCGCAGGCCGTGGGTCGTGGTGCCGCCGATGTCCAGGCCGATGAGGATGCTCATGGGTCCATCCTGCCGTGCGCGGCCGGACGGACCCCGGGTACGACGACGTCTGGGCGGCCCTGGGGCACGACGACGCCCGACCGGGTGCCGGTGCGAACCGGCCCGATCGGGCGTCGTGGACCGTGTCCGGTCAGGCCGCGAGGGCCAGGGGTGCGGGGCGCAGGCGGCACCCCTCGAAGGAGAACAGCCGGCGGACCCCGGTGCCGGCCTCGAGGATCCACAGGACCCCCAGGGGGTGCGAGACCTGCCCCACGGTGCCGATGCAGCTCTCGTAGAACTCGTCCCAGATCTCGAGCCGGTCACCGGGCTGGATCCGGCTCAGGTCGGTCATCCACTTCTCAGCAGCGGTCATGTCGCCACCTCCCATCAGGTTTTTGTCTGTGTACTCCTCCATGGTGCACTGTCCGGGGCGACCTGCGCGGCCGCTCCGATTTGACAAACGGCCCGGCCGTCTTGACCTTCGTCACACCCCCATCCGCTCCGCAACCTGGACCGGTTGTCCTCGGCCGCGGCGGGCGTCGATCTGTGACGGCCGTCCCTGCCCGGGGCGTGAACATCGCCACGTCACGAATTCGTCGTCGCACGTCGTCATCCGTGTCGCGCGCCCCCGGCGCTCCGGACGCTCAGCCGGCGGAGTCCTGCGGGGCGTCCGGGCCGGCCGGCTCCCGCAGGTGCCGGTCGAAGAACGCGGCGATCCGCCGGCGGGCGTCCTGGGTGGCGGGATCGTCGTAGGCGGTGCGGCTGAACCGGCCGAGGACCCGCAGCATCGGGGAGAGGTCCTCGGGGTCGTGGTCGTTCATGAACCCGTGGCCCACGCCGGGGTAGATCTTGATGTCGTGCTCCACCCCGATCTCCGTGAGGATGCCCTCCAGGCGGCGGCCGGCGTCCCCGCCCAGGGGCGTGGTGTCCGCCCCGCCGTAGCTGCCGACGATCGGGCAGGCGCTCGGGAGCCACTGCTCGGCGCCCTCGGGGCACCCGCCGTAGTTCGTGCTCGCAGCCGAGAACCCGTGCTCCGCGGCCAGCGCGAGCGCGTAGCCGCCGCCCATGCAGAAGCCGATCACCCCGATCCGGCCGGTGCAGTCGGGACGCGCCGCGAGCCAGGACCGGGCCGCCTCGACGTCGTCGAACGTGCGTCCCCGGCGGGCGCCGATGTCCTTCATGATCGTGCGCAGGCAGCGCAGCCGGCCGCCCCAGTGGAAGAGGTCCGGTGCGGCCGCGAGGAACCCCTCGCCGGCCAGCCAGTCCGCCTGGTGGCGCAGGTCCTGGCTCATGCCGGTGAAGTCGTGCACGAGCACCACGCCCGGCCAGGGCCCCGGACCGTCGGGCACCGCCACGTGGACGGGCATCTCCCCGTGCTCGGTGGCGACGACGACGTCGCTCATGACCGCTCAGGCCTGCCGGGCGTGGACGGCGTCGGCGGATCCGGCCGCCACGAGCCGGCGGCGGTAGGACATGCCGCCGACCAGGGCGACCACGAACAGCACCGACATGGCGATGAACAGGGGCCACGGGCCGAACTGGTAGATCAGCGGCACCGACGCGGCGGTGATCAGCCCGCCGCCGAAGAACGGCTCGAAGAACAGCTGCTTGTAGCCGAAGGCCTCCATCGCGGGGCTCTCGTCGTGCGGGTCGGCGATGCGCATGAGGATGAGGCCGGTGGCGGTCACGCCCATGGACTGGCCGAAGTCCGCGATGCCGCGCTCGAGCCAGTAGTCGGGGATGACCTTGGGCACGAACAGGAGCAGGAAGCCGGTGCAGAAGACGACGCCGGCGACGGACAGGACCAGGAAGACCTCCCAGTTCGCGGCGATCGCGGTGAGGGACAGCGTCGCGATCGCGGCGAGGATCAGGAAGTCGAGGGCGAGGCCCTGGATGCGCAGCATCATCTGGTGGTCCAGCAGGTGGCCGATGCCCCGCCAGTCCATGACCAGCTGCACCACCACCCCGCCCAGCATGGCGAGCGGGAAGAGGGGCACGAACGCGAGCAGCTCCACGGTGTCCGCCCACAGCGCCTGCTCGACCCACTGCAGGGCCGAGAGCATGAGGTAGCCGATGAGGATGGCGATCCCCACGACGGCCACGTGCAGGGTGAGCGGCTCGATCGAGGCCGGCCGGGAGGTCATCATGGCCGCGGGGATGTTCTCGTCCCGGCGGTAGAGCCCCTTCTGCTCCTCGACGGACTGCTCCACGTTGCCCTTGAGCACCTTGGTGCGCCCGGTGCGCACGCCCCAGTTGATGACGGCGATCCCGATGACGATGCCGCCCACCAGGCCGATCGTGGCCATGCCCAGGGCCAGGTCCGCGCCGTCCTCGAAGCCCAGCTCCTCCATCACGGGGCGCATCCCGGCCGCCGTGCCGTGGCCGCCCTCGAAGCCGATCTCGATGAGGGCGCCGGCCATGGGGGAGATCCCGAACAGGGGACCGAGGACCGCGATCACCAGGAGCAGGCCGACGACGTACTGGCCGGAGCCGAAGGCGAGACCCACCGACAGCTGCGGCCCGGCCAGCCGGGCGACGCGGCGGGGACCGGGGATGGACGCCCCGAGGAAGAGCGTCGCGAAGACCACGCTGATGAGCAGGCTGGGGAGCGTGGACCACACCTCGAGGATCTCCGGGGTGAAGACGCCCCCGTCCGCGAGCCAGCCGACGCCGGCGGCCTCGCCGAGACGGCCCAGGACCTGGGGGCCGGCCAGCAGGGCGAGGAAGCCCGCGATGATGGAGCTGGGCAGGAAGATCTTCTGGATCCACCGCACCCTGACCCGCAACCACTTCCCCACGAGGAACAGTGCTGCCAACAGGATCAGGGCGAAACCGACGTGGTCGGGACTCATGGCGGACTCCTGGGTCGAAGGCGCGTGCGGTCGGGCCAGTCTATGCACGAGTGGTCGACGGCACACCAGGAGCCGCTGCGCCGGGCGTGCGCCCCGGTACCCTGGCAGGGGTCCCCATTCTTCCCCGCGCCCTTCCACACGCCCTCTCCCGTCCGCCCTCTTCCACCGCCCAGGAGCACCCGTGACACCCTCGTCGCCCCCGGACCGTCCGTCGACACCGACGGTCACCACCACGACCGCCGCCGCCGGCGGGGAGGTCCGCCGCAGCATCCCGGGCAACGTGGTGCGCGGAGCGCTCATCGGCGTGGTCGAGACCGTCCCCGGGGTCAGCGGCGGCACCGTTGCCCTCGTGGTCGGCATCTACGACGAGCTCATCAACTCCGCCGGTCACGTGGTGTCCGCCGGCAAGCGGGCCCTCCTCGGACCGGACCGCGCCGCCGGGGTGCGGCACCACCTGGCCCGGGTGCACTGGCGGATCGTGGTGCCCGTGGTGATCGGCATGGTCGCGGCCCTGCTCACCGTGGCCGGTCCCATGAGCCACCTCGTCGAGGAGTACCCGGTCACCATGCGGGCGCTGTTCTTCGGCATGGTCCTGGCCTCCATCGGGGTGCCCCTGCGCCTGGCGGGCGGGGCCCTGCGCGCCCGGGACGCGGTCGTGGTGGCGCTCGCGGCGGCGCTCGCGTTCGTGCTCGTGTCCATCCCGCCCACCACGGTCGCGCCCGCGCCGCTGCTCGTCGTGCTCGCGGCCATGGTCGCGGTGTCCGCGCTGCTGCTGCCCGGGCTCTCCGGCTCCTTCCTGCTGCTGACGATCGGGCTCTACCAGCCGACGCTGCGGGCCGTCGACGAGCTCGACCTCGGCTACCTGTCCCTGTTCTTCCTGGGCGCCGGCCTGGGCATGGTGGTCATCGTCAAGGGTCTGCAGTGGCTCCTCGACCACCACCACCGGGTCACCATGCTGGCGCTCACCGGCCTCATGCTCGGCGCCCTGCGCACCCTGTGGCCCTGGCAGCTCGAGGACCGCACGCTGCTCTCCCCCGAGGGGGACTGGTGGGTCCAGCTGCTCGCGGCCGCGGCCGGCTGCGTCGTCGTCCTCGCCCTGCTGGCCGTCGACGCCCGCACCCGGGCGCGGACCGGGCACGGGTCCCAGGAGGAGCTCGCCGGCGTCGAGTCCGGCGACGAGGTTGCCGACGAGGCCACCGACAGCACCCGGTAGACGGCCGCGGGCGCCACGCGGGAGACTGGTCGGAGAGACGCCCGTCCGCGGATCCCCTCGGAGGAGGTCCGGCAGCGCCCATGGAGCACCTCACCCACTTCTCCCGGGAGTTCCTGAAGGCCCTGCGGAGTCTGCTGCCCATCGTGGTGGTGGTCGTGGTGTTCCAGCTGGCCGTGTTCCGGGAGGCCCCGGACCGGCCCCTGCAGCTCGTCGCCGGACTGCTGATCGTGGGCGCCGGCATCGCCCTGTTCCTGCACGGGCTGGACCTGAGCGTCTTCCCCGTGGGCAAGAACCTGGCCAACCAGTTCGCCCGCCGCGGCGCCCTGGGCCTGCTGCTGCCGTTCGGCTTCGCCATCGGCTTCGCCGCCTCGATCGCCGAGCCCGCGCTGATCGCCGTGGCCGCGCAGGCCGAGCTCGTGAGCGAGGGGCGCGTCGACGCCCTCACGCTGCGCCTCGTCGTCGCCGTGTCCGTGGGCGCGGTGCTCGTCCTCGGGATCCTGCGCATCCTCCGGGGCTGGGCCGTGCAGAAGCTGCTGATCCCCGGCTACGCGCTCGTGCTCGTCGTCACGTACGTCTCACCCCCGGAGATCGTCGGGCTCGCCTACGACTCCGGCGGCGTCACCACGAACATCGTCACCGTCCCCCTCATCGCCGCGATCGGGATCGGCCTGGCCAACTCGATCCGGGGCCGCAGCGCGCTCACGGACGGGTTCGGCCTCGTGGCCCTGTGCGTCATGGTGCCCATGATCGGCGTGCAGCTCTACGGCATCTGGGTCTACACCGTCGGCGACGCCGCGCCCGTCGGCGCCGACGCGTCCGGGGACGCCCCGGTGCACCCGGTCCTGGAGCACGTCCTGGGACTCGCGCAGATGATCCGGGACGTCCTGCCCATGGTGCTCGTGGTCCTGTTCTTCCAGTACGTCGTGCTGCGCCGCCGCCTGTCCCACCCGCTGCGCGTCGCCGTGGGCTTCGTGATGGTCCTCGTGGGGCTCTACGCGTTCGTCGTCGGGCTCAAGATCGGGCTCTTCCCGCTCGGGACGATGATGGCGGAGCAGCTGATCGCGCGTGGCGCGCCCGCCCTCATCCTGCTCTTCGCCCTGCTCATCGGCTTCGCCACGACCATGGCCGAGCCGGCCCTCGTGGCCATCGGCGAGCAGGCGGAGGCGGCCTCGCCGGGCAGGATCAGCGGCTCCACCATCCGGCTCGTCGTGGCCGTCGGCGTGGCGGTCGGCATCACCCTGGGCGTGTACCGCATCCTCGTGGGAGCACCGTTGCACTACGTGATCATGGCGGCCTACGCCGTGGTCCTCGTCCTGGTCCTGCTGGCGCCGAAGTACATCGTGGCCCTCGCCTTCGACCTCGGGGGCGTCACCACCTCGGAGGTCACCGTGCCCCTCGTGACCGCCCTGGGCATCGGGCTCGCGGGCGCGATCGAGGGCCGGGACGTGCTGATCGACGGCTTCGGCCTGATCGCCTTCGCCTCCATCTTCCCGATCATCTCCGTGCTCGGGTACGCCATGATCCTGGAGAGGATCCCCCGCCTGCAGAAGGAGCCGACATGAAGTTCACCGCCGTGGTGGTCATCGCCCCCGACGACCTCGAGGACACCGTCATCGAGCAGGCCCAGCGCGCCGGGGCCACGGGCGTGACCATCCTCCCGGGCAAGGGCATCGGGGGCGAGGCCAAGCGCACGTTCTTCGGCCTGACGTTCGAAGGGTCCCAGACCGTGCTCCTGATGGTCGTGGGCACGCACCTGGCCACCCCGATCCTCAAGGTGCTGCACGACATCCTGATCGACGACGACGACGGCGGCTCCCGCGGCATCGCCTTCTCCGTGCCCATCGACCACCTCACCGGCATCGACATGCAGCAGGTCGCCCGGTTCGAGGAGCACATGCGCCGTGAGGGCGCCTGAGCCGACCCCCGTTCGAGTCCCGTTCGAGATCTCCAGGAGGACCCCCGTGCTGACCGTCAAGGACGTCATGGTGCGCGACGTCATCACCATCTCCCCCTACAGCACCCTGCGGGAGGCGCTGTCGACCATGCGCACCCGCCAGGTCAAGAGCCTGGTGGTGGAGCCGCAGCACCCCCACGACGGCTACGGGCTGCTCAGCTACAGCGAGCTGCTGCACGCCATCGTGGCGGAGGAGGGGGACGTGGACCTCCTCAACGTCTACGACGCCGCCGTCAAGCCGGTGGTCACCGTCGGGGAGGACCTCTCCGTGAACCAGGCCGCGGCGCTGATGACCCGCTTCCACCTCAACCGCCTGGTGGTGGTGCAGGGCAACGAGCTCATCGGACTGCTGGCGATGAACGACATCCTGGCGCGGCTCATCAGCGACCTCACCTGACCCGCCCCGCCCGCGGCATCTCCGGCCTCGAGGGCCTCGAGGGCCTCGAAGGCGGCGGGCGGCCGTCCCGTGCGCTGACGGGTCTGGTTCTGTCGGTCCGAGCAGTGCAATCCGACGGAACGGGACTCCTCGCGGTGGCAGGAGGCGGAACGGGACTCCTCGTGGACGAGAGGCGGGGCACGGCGAAGGGCCCCGGCGTCGACTGCGACACCGGGGCCCTCCGTGTGGTTCGACGGCTGAACCGTGCTGCTACATTCCGTCCTTGAAGTTCTTGCCCGCGTCCTTGACGTTCTCGCCGGCCTGCTTGGCGCTGCCGGACATCTTGTCCGCCTGGCCCTCGGCCTGGAGGTCGCGGTTGTCGGTGGCGTCGCCGACCTTTTCCTTAGCGGTGCCGCCCGCCTTCTCCGCGGCGTTGCTGATCTTGTCTCCGAGTCCCATGGGCTCTCCCTCCGGTCGGTGAACAGGTGCTACCAGACTAGACCTGTCAGCATGCTGAGGGAATAGCAGGGGCGCTGGGGGGTGGTGGTTCCCCCCAGGGCGAACAGCGCGGCGAACAGCGCGCGCTCAGCGCTCCGGGACGTCGAGCCCGGCCCGGACCAGGCGTTCCCGCAGCCAGTCCGGGATCCGGCGGTCCATCCGCCGGTAGTGACCGAGGTGCCGCCGCCAGTCCTCCGCGGCGACCGGGTGCGGGGCGTGCGCCGGGAGGGCGGGGTCGTCGTCGTAGTTGAGCACCAGCTCCACGCCGGGGCGCTGCCAGCGCCGCTCGGCCACGGTGACGATCAGCGTGGCGGACAGCCACGACCCGTCGACGAGATCGACGTAGTCGTCCTGGAGCGCCCGGGCCAGCCGCCGCGGGGCGTTGCGCAGGCCCCCGGCGTCCACGGGGCGGCGGACCGTGTGGTCGCCGCGGACCTCCCGCACCTGCAGGCGCAGGTCCCGGCCCACGCTCAGGACGTCCAGCACGAGCGCGTCCCAGCCCGGCTCGGCCCCGTGGGCGCGGACGAGCCACCGGGCGAGCCGGTCGATGGTCTTCCGCTGCCGGGGGTTCTGGAGTCTGTCGGTCCGCACGGCCACACGCTAGCAAGCGTCTGGCCGCGGCCGGGCCGCGGCTGCTCAGTCGGCCGTGATGACCACCTTCACCGCCTGGTGCTGCGCGGCGTTGCCGAACAGCTCGTAGGCCTCCTCCATCTGGGACATGGTGAAGCGGTGGGTGGCCATCGCCTTCGCGTCCAGCCGGCCGGAGCGGACCATGTTCAGCAGGTTGCCCACGGTGCGGCAGTCCACGAGTCCCATGTTGATGCGGACGTTGGAGATCCACATCCGGTCCAGGGGCAGCTCCACCGGCTTGCCGTGCACGCCGGCGTTGGCCACGGTGCCGTAGGGCCGGACCACGTCCAGGCAGGTCCGGAAGGTCTCGGGCACGCCCACGGCCTCGATGGCCACGTCCACGCCGAGGCCGTCCGGGGACAGGGCCTTGATCCGCTCGACGGCGTCCGGGTCCCCGGCGTTGACCTTGTCCGTGGCCCCGAGCTCGAGCGCCTTGTCCATCCGGTTCTCGTCGAGGTCAACGGTGATGACCCGTCCGGCGCCGCAGAGGTTGGCCGTCATGACCGCGCCCAGGCCCACCGGCCCCGCGCCCACGATCGCGACCGTGTCGCCGGGCTTCGTGTTGCCGTTGAGGATCCCGATCTCGAATCCCGTGGGCAGGGCGTCGGTCAGGAACAGCACGTCCTCGTCGTCGAGTCCCTCGGGGACCTTGTGCACGGAGGTCTCCGCGAACGGCACGCGCACGTACTCGGCCTGCGTCCCGTCGATGAGGTGCCCGAACACCCAGCCGACCCCGCCCAGGGTCTGGCAGTGGGAGGGCTGGTTGTTCCTGCAGTAGGAGCACTTCCCGCAGTTGGTGACGGCCGGGATGATGATCCGGTCGCCGGGCTGGAGCCCGGTCACGGCGTCCCCGACCTCGGTGATCGTGCCCACCGCCTCGTGGCCGAGGATCCGGCCGTCCGTGACGGCCGGGACGTCCCCCTTGAGGATGTGCAGGTCGGTGCCGCAGATGGTGGTCGTGTCGACCTTCGCGATGACGTCGGTGGGGTCCTGGAGGGTCGGGTCCGGGGCGTCCTCCCACGCCTTGCTGCCCGGTCCGTGGTAGACGAGTGCCTTCATGGGGTCCTCCTCGGTCGGCGGTCCGGCGGGCTGCCGAGCCGCTCCTGCTCATCGTAGGCAGGGAGGCACCGCCGGCCGAGGGGTTACTGGTAAGAGACGAACCAGGGCTGCGGCTCGATTGCGGACGTCTCCTCGGGCGTGAAGGTCGGGGTGTCCTCGTCGTAGAAGTTCTTCCACGCCATCCGGATCCCCTCCGGCAGGCCCTGCTGCAGCCGCTCCCACGTCCCCCTCTTCAGCTCGGGGGTGCCGTGGCCGTCGGCGTGCAGGACGAGCGCGAGCTCCGGGCGGGAGGCGTCCACGAGGTGGCGGTTCGTGATCATCGACTCCGCGAACTGGTGCAGGACCACCACCTTCTGCGGCAGGTCGTTCTCCCGGGTCAGCTCGGCGAGCCACGCCGTGGTCGCGTTGATCTCGGCCGCGTCCACCGAACCGATCTGCACCATGTGCACCTGGCCCGGGGCCAGGCGCCACTCCGGGTCCAGGGCCAGGCCCACGTTGGGCAGTTCGAGCAGCTCCTGGTACTGCTGCGCCTGGCTCAGGAAGTCCTGCCGGCCGGGCTGGAGGTCCAGCACCACGTAGACGTCCTGCTCCGCCGCGGCCTCCACGTAGGGACGCAGCTCCTCGACCGGGAGCTCCTCGGAGTAGTCCCCGTCCTCGCCGGGCCCCGCGGACGCCGTGGTCGCGATGATCTCGAACGCGGGCACCACCGGCACCTCGCTGAAGGGCTCGTACTGGGTGGCGAGCTCCTTCGCCCGGACGGCCGACTCCTCGGGGCCCTGCTCGCCGAGCACGCCCAGGGCCGGCGTCCCGGGGCGGCCGTAGAGGGCCACCATCCGCCGGTCGGGGAACACCTCGGTGCCCCCGCCGATCAGCTCCGCGGGCTCCTCGGGCGTGGGGGTCGGTGACGGGGCGGCCGACGACGATGCGCTCGCCGCCGGTGTCGCCGCCGCGCCCGGGTCGGCGCCCTGGGCGCAGCCGGTCAGGAGGAGCGCGGCGCACAGGGCCGGGACGAGAGGGAGGGGCAGCGACGAGCGGGTCATGGTCTGTCCTGGGGCCGGAGGCAGGGGGGTCCGGCCAGCCTACGCACCGGCCGGTGCGCCGGGCGGGAGCGGCGCCGGACGCGGCGCGGGGCGCGTCACGGAGCGACCCGGACGCCCCCGGCACACCCGGGCGCACCCCGGGCACGTCCCGGGTGCGCCGGGGTCGTCCGCCGGGCGTCAGGGGGTGCCGGGCTCGCCGAGCTCGCCCAGTTCCTCTAGCAGCCGCAGGCCGCGCTCCGCCCAGGCGATCTCCTGCTCGGCGCGGGCCACCTGACCCTCGTAGGCGAAGACCTTGAACCGGGTGATCCGCTCCCACTGGTCCTCAGGGTTGGCCGCCAGCCGGCGTGCCAGCGTGGGGCTCGTGCGGTCCTGGAGCGCCCTGATCTGCTGGAGGGCCTGCGCGCGCTGGTCCCGGTAGTGCTCGATGTGGGCCCGCAGCTGCGCGGCCGCGGCCCCGGGGGACGCCCACTCGAAATAGGCGGCCCGGAGGTGGGCGGGGTCCCGCTCCCGGACGTAGCCGAACGGCTGGTCCTGCCACTGCCGCAGGGCGCGCTCGCCCTCGGGCGTGATCGAGTACTCCGTCTTGGTGGCCCCGCGCGAGCCCCACGGGACGGGCCGGCTCGCGAGCAGCCCCTCCGCGTGCATCTTGCGCAGCTCCGGGTAGATCTGCGAGTCCGGGGCGTGCCAGACGTGGCCCACGGAGGTGCTGAACTGCTTGACCACGTCGTAGCCCGTCAGCGGCCCCGAAGAGAGCAGTGCCAGCAGGGCCGAGCGGAGGCTCACGGGCGGTTCCTTCCGTCGAAGCAGGGCGTCGTCCTGCTGAGCCTAGCCGGGAGGAGCGCCCCGTGACCCTTGTCACTCACTATGGACATAGGTATTGTGTGTGCTGCGCCACCAACTAACTATCAAGATAGTGAGTGGCCGTGCTCGCCCCGGACCGCCCAGCAGAGGACCGCGCCATGACCGTCGCCGCCACGAAGACCACCTCCACCGCCAAGCTCCTGTCCCACCCGCTCGACGCCTGGTACGTGGCCGGGTGGGACCACGAGATCACCGCCAAGGGCATCCTGTCCCGCACCGTGGCGGGCCGCCCGCTGGCCCTGTACCGCACCGAGGACGGGCGCCCCGTGGCGCTGGCGGACGCCTGCTGGCACCGGCTCGCCCCGCTGTCCCAGGGGAAGCTGGTGGGCCGCGACGAAATCCAGTGCCCGTACCACGGGCTGCGCTACAACGCCGCGGGGCGGTGCACCTCGATGCCCGCCCAGGAGACGCTGAACCCCTCCGCCACGGTGCCCTCCTACCCGGTGCTCGAGCGCCACCGCTACGTGTGGGTCTGGCTCGGCGACCCCACGCGGGCGGACCCCGCCCTGCTGCCCGACATGCACCAGATGGACAGCCCCGAGTGGGCCGGCGACGGCGAGACCATCCACGCCCCCTGCAACTACCAGCTCGTCCTGGACAACCTCATGGACCTCACCCACGAGGAGTTCGTGCACTCCTCCAGCATCGGCCAGGAGGAGCTGTCCGAGTCGGAGTTCGAGACCACCCACGACGAGAACTCCGTGACCGTGACCCGCTGGATGCGCAACATCGACGCCCCGCCCTTCTGGCTCAAGAACATGCGGGACCGGTTCCCCGGCTTCGAGGGCAAGGTGGACCGCTGGCAGATCATCCACTACATCTTCCCCTCCACCATCTGCATCGACGTCGGCGTCGCCGAGGCCGGCACCGGGGCACCGGAGGGGGACCGCTCCCGCGGGGTCAACGGCTACGTGATGAACACGATCACCCCGGAGACGGACCGCTCCTGCCACTACTTCTGGGCCTTCATGCGCAACTACCGCCTGGAGAGCCAGCTCATCACCACCCAACTGCGCAACGGCGTGCACGGGGTCTTCGGCGAGGACGAGGCCATGCTGCAGGCCCAGCAGGCGGCCATCGACGCCAACCCCGAGCACGAGTTCTACAACCTCAACATCGACATGGGCGGGATGTGGGTGCGCCGGCTCCTCGAGCGGGCGCTCGAGGCGGAGGGCCGCCCCGCCGCCTCCCCGACCGCTCCCGCCGGGGCCTGAGGGGCGACCGTGGCCGATTCCCAGCACGAGATCTGGCAGAACGCCGCCGTCGTCGCCGCCGAGGACGTCGCCGCCGGCATCCGGCGCGTCGTCCTGCGTCCCGAGCAGCCCCGGCCCGTGCGGCCCGGCGAGCACGTGGACGTCCGCGTCCTCGTCCACGGCGAGCCGCAGGTGCGCTCCTACTCGGTGGTCGACGCCGCCGACGACGGCACGCAGCTCGCCCTCAGCGTCTTCCGCACCCCCACCTCCCGCGGCGGGTCCGTGTTCATGCACGGACTCGAGCCCGGGCAGGTCCTCGAGATCACCCAGCCGCTGCAGAACTTCCCGCTGCGCGTCGGGGCCCCGTCCTACGTCCTGCTGGCCGGCGGCATCGGCATCACGGCCGTCGCCGGGATGGCCGCCCTGCTGCGCCGGCTCGGAGCGGACTACCGCCTCGTCTACGTCGCGCGCTCCCGCGCCGCGATGGCCTACCTCGACGACCTGGCGGCCCTGCACGGGGACCGGCTCGAGGCGCACGTCGACGACGAGGGCGGCTCGCTCGACGTCCCGGCCCTCGTGGCCGGTGTGCCGGAGAGCGCCGAGCTCTACATGTGCGGCCCGATCCGGCTCATGGACGCGGTGCGCCGCGCCTGGGCCGAGCGGGGGCTCGACCGCACCAGCCTGCGCTACGAGACCTTCGGCAACAGCGGCTGGTTCGACGCCGAGCCGTTCGTGGTCCGCGTGCCGCGGCTGGGCGCCGAGACCGTCGTCGGCTCCGACGAGTCCCTGCTCGAGGCCCTCGAGCGGGAGGGCCTCGACATGATGTCCGACTGCCGCAAGGGCGAGTGCGGGCTCTGCCAGGTCAAGGTCCTCGGTCTGGCCGGGCGGATCGACCACCGCGACGTGTTCTACTCGGACCGGCAGAAGGAGACCGGCACGTCCATGTGCTGCTGCGTCTCGCGGGCGGTCTCCGCCGCGCCGGAGACCGTCCCCGGCGAGCGCCCGGCCGCCGTCCTGACCATCGACGTCCCCTGAGAGGCCTCCCATGGACATCCGACACCAGATCGACGCATCCAGGATGTCGTCGTACCAGTGGCTCATCATCGCGGTGACCACGTTCCTCAACGCCCTCGACGGCTACGACGTCCTCGCCATGGCGTTCACGGCCACGTCCGTTACCGAGGAGTTCGGGCTCTCCGGCTCCCAGCTGGGCTGGCTGCTCAGCGCCGGGCTCATCGGCATGGCCGCGGGCTCCCTCGTGCTGGGGCCCTTCGCGGACCGGTACGGCCGGCGGAAGATCCTCGTCGTGGCCCTCGCCGTCAACGCCCTCGGGCTGTTCCTGTCCACCACGGCCGGGAGCGTGCTCGAGCTCGGGCTGTGGCGGGTCGTCACCGGCCTGGGCGTGGGCGGCATCCTCGCCTCCGCCACGGTGATCACCAGCGAGTACGCCAGCGCCCGCCGCCGCGGCATGGCCGTGAGCATCTTCACCGCGGGCTACGGCGTGGGCGCCACCCTCGGCGGCATGGGCGCGACCCAGCTGATCCCGGCCTTCGGCTGGCGCTCCGTGTTCCTCACCGGAGGCTTGCTCACCCTCGTGGCGATCGCCCTCGTGGTGGCCGTGCTGCCCGAGTCCGTCGACTACCTCCGCACCCGGCGGCCGGCGGGCGCCGTGCAGAAGCTGAACCGCATCGCCCGGCGCATCCGCCTCGACGGCGAGGTGGAGCTCGGCCCCGCCCCGGCCGGCGCGGACGGTCGGCGGAGCAGCGTCGGCATGCTGCTCAGCGGCCGCTACCGCACCGCGACCCTCCTGCTGTGGACCGCCTTCTTCGTCATCATGTTCGGCTTCTACTTCGCCAACTCCTGGACGCCCCGGCTCCTCGTGGAGACCGGGATGACCGAGCAGCAGGGCATCATCGGCGGTCTCATGCTCACGATGGGCGGCACCTTCGGCTCCCTGCTCTACGGGGTGCTGACCACCCGGTGGGACGAGCGGCTGACCCTGATGTCCTTCACCGTGCTCTCCGCGGTGACCCTCGTCCTGTTCATCACCACCACGTCGGTGCCGCTGCTGGCGTTCTCATCCGGCGTGGTGGTCGGCATGCTCATCAACGGCTGCATCGCCGGCCTCTACACAGTGGCGCCCATGACCTACGAGCCCGGGATCCGGACCACCGGCGTGGGCTGGGGCATCGGGGTGGGGCGGGCCGGGGCGATCCTGGCTCCCATCGCGGTCGGCGCGCTGCTGGACACCGGCTGGACCCCCACGCAGCTCTACGTGGGGGTGGCGGTGGTCGTCGCTCTCGCGGCCCTGGCCCTCATCCGGCTGCGCCCCTACGCGGAGGCGGCCGAACCGGCCGCCGAGCGACCGGGGCGGCCGCGCACCCCGTCCTCCTCGACCGGCTGACGCGGAACGGCGCCAAACGTCGCCGGGCCGCGGTCGGGCGCCGCCGCTCCGGCGGCGGCACCCTGGCGACGGCGCCCGGCCGCAGCGTCCCCGCCGGGCGTTCCCGGTTGTTCACGCCGGGCCGATCCCGGGCGGGGACGCCCGCGGTCGGGAGCCGGACGGCGCGCGGCCGGGCGCGCTCACCACCCTGCGAGGTCCGTGCAGTCCTCCTCGTGGGGCAGCAGCGGGCGGAGGAGGACCGACCAGCGCTCGCCGTCCTCGGCCACCCAGGGCGTCAGCGTGTCGGCCGCCCCCGCAGCGTCCAGGACGGCGCGGGCCTGTTCGCCCGTGGCCAGCACGCAGCTGAGCCCCAGGCGCGGCTCGAGCGGTTCCCCGGGCAGCGGCGGTCCCGGCCACGGCACGGGACGGGGCTCCGGGCCGTTCCGCGGATCCCGCCACTCGGTGACCACACCGGCGACCCGCTCCGGGACGTAGGCCTCGTACTCCCCGACGGCGTCCTCCGGCAGCACCGAGGCCGGGTCGCTCAGCTCTTGGACGAGGGCCTGCAGCTCGGCCCGTGCGGCCCGCTGCCCCGGCGTCAGGGTGTCGTCCACGTCCCCGGGCCGGTCCCCGCCCGGCGGACCGGGAGGCGTTTCGGCGCCCAGGGCGTACACCTCCCGCACATAGGTCTCGTCCTGGGTGCGCACGGTGAAGCGCGTCGAGGGCAGATCGGCCACCGGCGGGCTGCCGAGGTCCGTGGACTCGCCGACCCCCGCGCGGAGCGCGCGCTCGATCAGCACGGCAACGGCGTCCTCGTCGACCTGCTGCACCTGCAGAGCGGGCAGGGCCGGGGGCGGGAAGACCGCGATCTGCGGGCCCTGGGTGATGACCCGGCCGTCGGCGTGGACGCTGACCACGGGCAGCCGGGACGCCAGCAGCTCCGGAGTGGTGAAGCCCCCGGTGTGGGCCACCTCGATCACCAGCCCCTCCGCCGGCACCGCCGGGGCCGTCGGCGTGCTCGGGGCCGTCGGTGCCCCCGGGCTCGTCGGTGCCTCCGGGGTCGTGGGGGCCGCCCCGGCGGGATCCCGCTGCGCGCACGCGGTGGTCAGGAGCAGGGCGGTCAGCACGAGCGCGGACCACGGGGCGCGGGGCATCGCGGGCTCACCAGCCCCGGCTGCCGGGGGCGCCTTTGAACGGGCCGGCCACCCGCGAGGTGATCCAGCCCCCGTAGGACCCGCCCTCCTGCGGGCGCACCCGCTCCCCGGCGACGAGGCAGCGGTCCATCAGCGCGGGCATCAGGGCCACGTGCCCGCGCAGGGACTCGAAGCCCGGCGCGGGGGAGGGGTAGGTCCAGGCCGCCCGGGGGACGGTGCGCTCCCCGCCCCGCACGTCGAAGTACGCCGCCGCGCCCTTCCACTCGCACCACGAGCTCCCCTCGCACGGGACGAGGCTGCCGTCGGCGAAGGCCTCGCGGGGAAGGTAGTAGGTGGGCGGGTGGCTGGTCTCGAGCACCCGCAGCGCAGCCGTGGTCGAGGCGATGCGCTCGCCGCCCAGCCACACCTCCACGTGCTCCTGGCTGGGCTCCGTCCGGGGCGGTCTCGGGTAGTCCCACACGGACTCCTGGCCGGGGCCGGGAGCGTCGGGCCGGGGTCGTCTCATCTGCTCGCCCTCCGAAGGCCGGTCCGGGGTCCGGTGCGGGAGCCCGGACGGAGGTGTGTCCTGCACCACAATGCTACGGCGGGTGACAGTGCGCTGGAGCGCCCGCCGCGGGGCGGATAGCGTTCTGCGGTGCTCACTACAGGACTTCTCATCGGTGCCGCCCTCGGATTCGTCCTCCAGCGCGGCCGCTTCTGCGTCACCGGCGCGTTCCGCGACGTCTGGATCGCGAAGAACACGTGGTGGCTGTCCGCCTTCTTCGTGGCCATCGCCGTCCAGGCGGTCGGCATCTGGGTGCTGAACGCCCTCGGTGTCATCACCCTCGAGGCCTCGGCCTTCCCGTGGCTGGCCACGATCGTCGGCGGCTTCGTCTTCGGCTTCGGCATCGTGCTCGCCGGCGGCTGCGCCACCGGAACCTACTACCGCACGTCCGAGGGGCTCGTCGGCTCCTGGTTCGCGCTCATCTTCTACGCCCTGTTCGCGGCCGTCTCCAAGTACGGCCCGCTGGCCGGGACCACCGAGGCCGTGCGGGGCGTCACGGTCGGGACCCAGGGGTCGATCCACGAGACCCTCGGTGTCTCCCCGTGGGTGCTCGTGCTGGTCCTCGTCGGCATCGCCGGCGTGTGGGCCCGCCACCACCTCACCAAGCCGCGGGCGAGGTTCGCGACCCTCCCGCCGGAGAAGACCGGCCTGAACCACCTGCTGTTCGAGAAGGCGTGGAACCCGTTCGCGACCGCGCTGGTCATCGGCGTCATCGCGATCATCGCCTGGCCCGCCAGCTGGGCCACCGGCCGCGAGTCCGGTCTCGGCATCACCACCCCGTCCGCCAACATCGCGAGCTACCTGACCACGGGCGACGTCGAGCTCGTCGACTGGGGCGTGTTCCTGGTCCTCGGCATCCTGATCGGCTCGTTCATCGCCGCCAAGGGCTCGGGCGAGTTCAAGCTCCGCGTCCCCGACGCGCAGACGATCGTGCGCTCCATCGGCGGCGGCGCCCTCATGGGCATCGGCGCGGCGTGGGCCGGGGGCTGCACCATCGGCAACGCCCTGGTCGCCACCGCCGCGTTCGAGTGGCAGGGCTGGGTCAGCTTCGCCGTCATGATCCTCGGCACGGGGGCGGCCGCCAAGATCTTCATCGCCCCCCGCAAGAAGTCCGCCGCCCCGGGCCGCGTCCCGGCCGGCGTCTGATCCGCACCGACCCCCAGCCCCAGGAGGCACCGCTCATGGCACAGCACGTCCTCGAGACCGACGGTCTCGTCTGCCCGTTCCCCGTGGTCGAGGCGAAGGCCGCGATGGCCGAGATGCCCGCCGGCGACGAGCTCGTCATCAACTTCGACTGCACGCAGGGCACCGAGGCCATTCCGCGCTGGGCGGCCGAGAACGGCTACCCGGTGACGGAGTTCAGCAAGCGCGGTGCGGCCGAGTGGTCGATCACCGTGCAGAAGGCCTGACCTCCCGCAGGCCCCACGCAGCGGCGGACCCCCGCGGCCGAGCACCCTCGGCCACGGGGGTCCGTCGTCGTCGACGGCCCCGGTCCGGCGCCGTCCGCCGGGGCCGTGCCGCGGGTCACACCGGACCCTACTAAAATGAACACCGATCATTTAGAGTGGCAGGCACCGCGTTCTCGTCCCCAGAGAGGAACCACCATGAGCGACGTCCTGCAGAACTACGTCGACGGCGCCTTCGTCGAGGCCCACGGCACCGGCCGGATCGACGTCGTCGACCCCACCACCGGCACGACGGTCGCCGTCTCCCCGGTCTCGGACGCCACGGATGTGGACCGGGCCTTCGCCGCCGCCCGGAAGGCGTTCACGGCCTGGAAGCGCACCACCCCGGGCGAGCGCCAGCTCCTGCTGCTCCGGCTCGCGGACGCGCTCGAGGCGCACAGCTCCGAGCTCGTCGACGCCCAGCACCGCAACACCGGCCAGCCGCGGCAGATGATCGCCGACGAGGAGGTCGCCACCGGCGCCGACAACCTCCGCTTCTTCGCCGGCGCCGCCCGGACCCTCGAGGGCAAGGCCGCCGCGGAGTACCTGGGCGGGCACACCTCCTACGTGCGGCGCGAGCCGGTCGGCGTCGTGGCGCAGGTGACGCCCTGGAACTACCCGCTGCTCATGGCGATCTGGAAGCTGGGCCCGGCCCTGGCCGCCGGCAACACCGTGGTCCTCAAGCCCTCGGACACCACCCCGGAGTCCACCCTGGTCCTGGCCCGGCTCGTCGACGGGATCTTCCCCGCCGGCGTGGTCAACGTCCTGCTGGGGGACGGCTCCACGGGTGCCCTGATGACCGGGCACCGGACCCCGGCCATGGTCTCCATCACCGGATCCGTGCGCGCCGGCCGCGCCGTGGCCCTCGCCGCCGCGCAGAACCTCACCCGAGGCCACCTCGAGCTCGGCGGGAAGGCGCCCGCCGTCGTCTTCGCGGACGCCGACCTGCCCGCCGCCGCGAAGGCGCTCGTGGAGTTCGGCACCTTCAACGCCGGCCAGGACTGCACCGCGGTGACGCGCGTCCTCGTCCAGGACAGCGCCCACGACGAGTTCGTGCGCCTGCTCGCCGCGGCCGCCCGGGACATCGTGACGGGCGATGCGGACGAGTCCAAGAACTTCTACGGCCCGCTCAACAACGCCCGCCACTTCGAGGACGTCTGCCGCAAACTCGCCGACCTCCCCGAGCACGCCAGCGTGGTCACCGGCGGGAAGCCGGTGGAGGGCGCCCCCGGCTACTTCTTCGAGCCCACCGTGGTGACCGGCGTGCGCCAGGACGACGCCCTCGTCCAGGAGGAGACCTTCGGTCCCGTGCTCACCGTGCAGCCCTTCGCCACGGAGGAGGAGGCGCTCGAGCTCGCCAACGACGTCGACTACGCCCTGGCCTCGAGCGTGTGGACCACCGACCACGGCACGGCCATGCGGGTCTCCCGCGAGCTCGAGTTCGGGTGCGTGTGGGTCAACACCCACGTCATGCTGATCTCCGAGATGCCGCACGGCGGGTTCAAGAACTCCGGCTACGGCAAGGACCTCTCGCTCTACTCGGTCGAGGAGTACACCCAGGTCAAGCACGTCATGCACGCCCTGGACGCCTGAGCCGGCCACGGCCAGCCGGCCCGCCCCTCGGGTCGCTCGGCCGCCTCCGGCGGCTCAGTCCCGTCCGGCGGCCCGGTCCTGTGCGGCGGCCCGCTCCTGTGCGGTCGCCAGGCGCAGCCGGAAGCCGTCCAGCATGGCGGTGAGGGCCACCTCGAAGGACTCGTCCGCCGCTGCGGCGGCGTCCGCCGGCCGTGCCCGCACGGCGTCGGCGAACACCGGGGCGAGGTCCGAGCGCTCCCCGGGGTCGAAGATGTCGGCGGGCGCCGTGGCGTCGAAGGCGGCGCCGAAGACCAGGGACTCGATCGAGACGATGACGTCCGCGATGCCGGCCCGCTCCCACCCCGCGTCCGCGAGGCCGGAGGCCACGGTCTCGTACATCTGCAGGGTGTGCGGGGAGTCGGCGACAGGCAGCACCGCCATGATCGGGATCATGGCCGTGTGCTGGGCGTAGCAGTCCCGGTAGGACCGAGCCCAGCGCTCGAGGGCCTGGTCCCACGGGAGGTCGCCGAAGGCGGAGCGGTCGATCCCCTGGTTGATCGCGTCCTGGACCCGGATGAGCACATCGCGCTTCGACGGCGTGTGGTTGTACAGGGCCGAGGTGGAGACCTTCAGCTCCCGCGCCAGCTCCGTCATCGTCAGGTGCTGGTAGCCCCGGGTGGCCACGATCTTGATCGCGGCCTTGGTGATCCGATCCTCGGAGAGCACGGGCTTGCTCGGGCGCCCGCGTCTGCGCGGAGTGGTGCCGGCGGGAGCCATGAGCAGATCCTCCTGTGATCGGTACTGCGGGTCCGGGCCGGGCGATCCGGGCCGCGGGGTCGGGCGGTCACCTCCGAGTCTAGGGCGGCGGCCCGGCGACCGGGTCCTTGACCGCCGCCCCGCCGGCTCCTAGCGTGTGCCCGGTGAAGAGCGCCGACATCCACTTCTACTTCGATCCGACGTGCCCCTTCGCGTGGCTGACCAGCTCGTGGGTCCGCACGGTGACGGCCCGCCGGGAGTACCGGGTGGACTGGCGGTTCATCTCCCTGCGCCTGCTCAACGAGCACGTGGACTACGACACGTGGTTCCCGCAGGAGTACGAGGAGTCCCACACGGCGGGCCTGCGCCTGCTGCGCGTGGCCGCGCGGACCCGGGCGGAGCACGGGCGCGACGCGGTCGGGCGGCTGTACGAGGGCCTCGGGGCCCGGATCTTCGACGCCGATCCCGTGCCCGTCGCCGAGGGGCCGGGCCACCGCGGGACCCGTGCCTTCCTCGAGCCGGTGCTCACCGCCACGGGGCTCCCGGCCGAGCTCGCCGACGCCCTCGAGGACCGCTCGTGGGACGCGGTGGTCCGGGCGGAGACGGAGGAGGCCCTGGCGCTCACCGGCCGGGACGTCGGGACCCCCATCATCCACTTCGAGCCGCCGGAGGGCGTGGCCTTCTTCGGTCCCGTCATCAGCCGCCTGCCCGCCGAGGAGGACGCGGTGGAGCTGTGGGACCACGTGGTGGCCCTCGCCCGCTTCCCCGGCTTCGCCGAGCTCAAGCGCAGCCTCCGGGAGCAGCCGCGGCTGCGGGGCCTCGGCGTCGCCCCGGATGGGCCCGGGGTCGAGGAGGACTGGCACGCCGGGAGCCGCCGGACCAAGAAGTAGGCGGTCCCGCCGCCGTGTGAATTCTTTGTCGCGGGTCTTGACGGACCGCTGTGCCCGCGCGCTTAATGAATCAAGTTCATTTTAGCGTGAAGGAGAGCACAGTGACCGATCAACGCACCCTGGGCAGCCGGACGGCGCTCGAGCGCGACGTCGTCGTCGTCGGGGCCGGCCCCGCCGGACTCATGGCGGCCCGCACGCTCGCCGCCGCCGGGAGGTCCGTCGCCGTCCTCGAGGCCCGCGACCGCGTGGGCGGGCGGACCTGGTCGAGGACCGTGGACGGCGCGTTCCTGGAGATCGGCGGGCAGTGGATCTCCCCGGACCAGACCGAGCTGCTCGCCCTCGTCGACGAGCTCGGCCTGGAGACCTTCCGGCGCTACCGCGAGGGCGAGTCCGTCTACCTGGCCCCGGACGGCACCCGCCACACCTACACCGGCTCCATGTTCCCGGCGGGGGAGTCCACGATCGCCGAGATGGAGAAGCTCGTCGCGCTCCTGGACGGGCTCGTGGCGGAGATCGGCGCCACCGAGCCGTGGGCGCACCCGGCGGCCCGGGAGCTGGACACCATCTCCTTCTCCGCGTGGCTGCGGCAGCACTCCGACGACGAGGCCGCCTGCAACAACATCGGGATCTTCGTGGCCGGCGGGATGCTCACCAAGCCCGCACACGCGTTCTCCGCGCTGCAGGCCGTGCTCATGGCCGCCTCCGCGGGGTCCTTCTCGAACCTCGTGGACGAGGACTTCATCCTCGACCGGCGCGTGGTCGGCGGCATGCAGTCCGTCTCGGAGGCCGTGGCGGCCCAGCTCGGGGAGGACGTCGTCTTCCTGGACACCCCGGTGCGCACGATCCGCTGGGCCGGCGACGGCGAGACCTACGCCGAGCACGTCCCCGGCACCCCCGTGACCGTCTGGTCCGACCGGCTCACCGTGCGGGCGAAGGACGTGGTCGTGGCCGTCCCGCCCAACCTCTACTCCCGGATCTCCTTCGAGCCGCCCCTGCCGCGGCTGCAGCACCAGATGCACCAGCACCAGTCGCTGGGCCTCGTGATCAAGGTGCACGCCGTCTACGAGACGCCCTTCTGGCGCGCCAAGGGTCTCTCCGGCACCGGCTTCGGGGCCCACGAGCTGTCCCAGGAGGTCTACGACAACACCAACCACGGGGACCCCCGCGGCACCCTGGTCGGCTTCGTCTCGGACGAGAAGGCCGACGAGCTCTTCGGCCTGCCCGCCGAGGAGCGTCGCCGGCTGGTCCTCGAGTCCCTCTCCCGCTACCTGGGGGAGGAGGCCCTGCACCCCGTGGTCTACTACGAGTCGGACTTCGGCTCCGAGGAGTGGACCCGCGGCGCCTACGCCGCCAGCTACGACCTCGGCGGGCTGCACCGCTACGGCGCCCACCAGCGCACCCCCGTGGGCCCGATCCGCTGGGCCTGCTCCGACCTCGCCGCCGAGGGCTACCAGCACGTCGACGGCGCCCTGCGCCAGGGCCGGCTCGCCGCCGCCGAGATCCTCGGCGCCGGCACCTCTCCCGTCGCGGCGATGCAGGGAGCCGGACGGTGAACGGCGACCGGCCGGGACGCTACGTCGTCGGCTACAACGGGGACCGGCCCAGCAAGGACGCCGTCCGGCTCGCGGCGGCGATGGCCCGGGCCTTCGGGGCCGAGCTGGAGATCGTGCTCGTGCTGCGCGCGGACAGCCCCTACCAGCAGGTCTATCCGCCGGTCGGGGACATCGCCCCGGTCGTGCGGCACCAGGCCCGCACCTGGCTGGGGGAGGCGCAGCAGCTGGTGCCGGAGGACGTCGTCGCCCGCACGCACCTGCGGGAGGACGGCTCCGCGGCCGCGGGCCTCGCCCGGGCCGCCGAGGAGCTCGGCGCGCAGCTGATCGTGGTGGGCGCCGGCAGCGGGGCAGGACGCTTCTCGGCCGGGCCCGTGGTCGACGCCCTGCTGCACAGCTCCCCCGTCCCCGTGGCCCTCGCCCCGCGCCGGTACGCCGGGGACGTCCCGCTCACCCGGCTGTCCGTCGCCGTGGGCACCCGCCCCGGCGCGCACCAGGTCATCCGGGAGGCCGTCCGGGCGGTCGAGCACTCCGGTCTCGAGCTCGAGCTCATCTCCTTCCTCGAGGGAGAGGCCGCGGACCCGGGCACGGCCGAGCAGGTCCGCCGGCGCGTCGAGGAGCACCTCGAGGCCGCGGCGGACGAGGCCCGCCGCACCCGGCCCGTGAGCGTGCGGGTCGCCGCCGGGAGGACCCTCAAGAAGGCCGCGCAGGGCGTCGACTGGGCCCCCGGCGGACTCCTGCTCATCGGCTCGTCCCGCCTGGCCCAGGGGCGGCAGATCTTCCTGGGCAGCACCGCAGCACGGCTGCTCAAGCACATCCCCGTGCCGATGGTCGTCGTGCCCCGGCCCGCCCCGGACGCCGATCAGGCCCAGACCGAGAAGGAGACCGCGTCATGAGCACCGGCACCGCACCGCTCGTCGACCAGCAGGGCACGCGCCACGAGAAAGGGCTCAGCAAGGGCTCGGTGGGCCTCCTCGGCTCCGTGGTCATCGGCGTGTCCACGATCGCGCCCGCCTACACCCTCTCCGGGGCGCTCGGGCCCACCGCCGCCGCGGTGGGGACCCACCTCCCGGCGATCCTGCTCGTCGGCTTCGTCCCCATGCTGCTCGTGGCCATGGGGTACCGGCAGCTCAACCGGGCCATGCCCGACTCCGGCACCACCTTCACATGGGTGTCGAAGGCCTTCGGCCCGTGGATCGGGTGGATGGGCAGCTGGGGTCTGCTCGCCGCCACCATCCTGGTGCTCTCCAACCTGGCCGGCATCGCCGTGGATTTCTTCTACCTGGCCCTCGCCCAGATCACCGGCAACGACGCCATCGCGGAGCTCACCCGCAACGTCCCCCTCAACGTGGCCACCTGCCTGGCGTTCGTGGCGCTCGCGGCGTGGATCTCCTACCGCGGCATGGAGGCCACCAAGGTGGTGCAGTACGTCCTCGTGGTCTTCCAGCTGCTCGTCCTGCTGTGGTTCGCCGCCGCGGCCTTCGGCCACGTGGGCGGCGGCACCGCCTTCGAGGGCCTCGCCGTGCGCGCCGAGTGGTTCAACCCCTTCGGCGTGGAGTCCTTCTCCGCGTTCGCCGCGGGCGTGTCCCTGTCCGTGTTCATCTACTGGGGCTGGGACGTGGTGCTCACCCTCAACGAGGAGAGCAAGGACTCCGCCACCGGTCCCGGCCGCTCGGCCATCGCGACCATCCTCGTCATCGTGGCCCTCTACATGGCCGTCTCGCTCGCCGTGCTGTCCTACTCCGGCACGGGCGGCGCCGAGCTCGGCCTGGGCAACGAGGAGATCCAGGAGAACGTCTTCGCGGCACTGGCCGGACCGGTGATGGGCCCGTTCGCGATCCTCATGTCCCTCGCCGTGCTGTCCTCCTCCGCGGCGTCGCTGCAGTCCACGATGATCTCCCCGGCGCGCACCATGCTCGCCATGGGCCACTACGGGGCGCTGCCGGCGAAGTACGCCCGGATCACCTCGCGCTTCCAGTCCCCGGGCTACGCCACGATCGCGGCGGCCGTCATCGCCTCGGTCTTCTACGCCGTGATGCGAGTGGTCTCCGAGAACGTCCTGTGGGACACGATCACCACCCTGGGGATGATGGTCTGCTTCTACTACGGCGTCACCGCCCTGGCCTGCGTCTGGTACTTCCGCCGCGAGGCCTTCCGCACCACGAGGAGCTTCCTGACGAAGTTCCTGGCCCCGCTGCTCGGCGGGATCCTGCTGCTGGTCTTCTTCGTCCAGACGTCCTACGACTCCATGGACCCGGAGTACGGCTCCGGGTCCGCGATCGGCGGAGTGGGGCTCGTGTTCGTCCTCGGCGTCGGCATGCTCCTGCTCGGGGTCGCCGTGATGCTCGTCCAGTACCGGCGCAACCCCGCCTTCTTCCGGGAGCGCTTCGAGACCACCGAGCTGCCGGTCCTCGACTGAGGGGGCCGGACCACGAGAACGGACCCGTGGCCCGGGGCGCATCCCCGGGCCACGGCCCCGCGCAGCAGCCCCACAGCACCTCCCCAGCATCCCGAGGACCACCGACCATGCACCCTGCTCCTGAGACCACGACCGGCACGACCGCCGGCACGACCACCGTGATGCCCGCGGAGTGGGATCCCCACGACCGCACCTGGATGGCCTTCCCGACCCCCAACGCGACCTTCGGTCCCGCCGGCAGCGAGACCCTCGCCCGCGCGCGGCGCGCCTGGGCGGCCGTGGCCCGCACGATCGCCCGCTACGAGCCCGTCACCGTGGTGGCGGCCCCCGCCGACGCGGAGGCCGCCCGCACCGCGCTGGGGGAGGGCGTCGACGTGGTGGAGGCCCCGCTCGACGACGCCTGGCTGCGCGACTCCGGGCCCACCTTCGCCCACGGCCCCGCCGGGGACCTGGTCGCCGTGGACTGGGTGTTCAACGGCTGGGGCGCCCAGGAGTGGGCCGCGTGGGGCCACGACGAACACCTCGGCCGCTTCGTGGCCGAGCAGGCGGGCGCGGACCTGCGGCACAGCACCCTGGTCAACGAAGGAGGCGGCTTCCACGTGGACGGGGAGGGCGCCGTCCTGCTGACCGAGACCGTCCAGCTGGACCCCGGCCGCAACCCTGGGGCCACCAAGGAGCAGGTCGAGGCCGAGATCCACGCCCGCCTCGGCACCACCCGGGCCGTCTGGCTGCCCCGCGGTCTCACCCGGGACTACGACGAGTTCGGCACCCGCGGCCACGTGGACATCGTCGCCGCCTTCGCCGGACCGGGGACCGTCCTGGTGCACCGGCAGGACGACCCCCGCCACCCCGACTTCGAGGTGTCCCGGCAGATCCGTGCGGTGCTCGAGGCCGCCACCGACGCCCGCGGGCGCCGGCTGCGCGTGATCGACGTCCCCGCCCCCACCGTGCTCGACGACGGCGACGGGTTCGTGGACTGGTCCTACATCAACCACTACGTCGCCAACGGCGTGGTCGTGCTGTGCGCCTTCGGCGACCCCCACGACGCCGTCGCCGCCGGGATCCTCGCGGAGGCCTATCCCGGCCGGACGGTCGAACTGGTCGACGCCCGGGACATCTTCGCCTTCGGCGGCGGCATCCACTGCATCACCCAGCAGCAGCCGGCCGCCCGCCGCGCCGCGACGGAGCAGGAGGGCCGGCGGTGAACGCGTTCGGCAGCGGACCGGACGGCACGCCCGGCAGCAGGCCCGGCGCCGTCGTCGATCCGGGCAGCGGTCACGGGGTCGACGTCGTGGAGGCGGGCATCGGGCAGCTGCGCGCCGCCCTGGAGTCCGGTCGGACGACCAGCGAGGAGCTGGTCACCGCCTACCTCCGGCGCATCGAGGCCTACGACCGCGGCGGGCCGGAGCTCAACGCCGTCGCCGTGGACAACCCCGCGGCGCTGGAGGAGGCCCGCGCCTCCGACGCCCGCCGGGCCCGGGGGGCGACCCTCGGGCCGCTGGACGGGATCCCGTACACCGCCAAGGACTCCTACCGGGTCCGCGGGCTCACCGTGGCGGCCGGCTCGCCCGCGTTCGAGCACCTGGTGGCCCAGCACGACGCCTTCACGATCGAACGGCTGCGCGCGGGGGGCGCGGTGCTGATCGGGCTGACCACCATGCCCCCGATGGCCAACGGGGGCATGCAGCGCGGCGTCCACGGCCGGGCCGAGAGCCCGTACAACGGCGAGTACCTCACCGCGGCCTTCGGCTCGGGCTCCTCCAACGGCTCCGGGACGGCCACGGCGGCGAGCTTCGCCGCGTTCGGCCTCGCGGAGGAGACCTGGTCCTCGGGCCGCGCCCCGGCCTCCAACAACGCGCTGTGCGCCTACACGCCCTCGCGCGGGGTGATCTCGGTGCGCGGCAACTGGCCGCTCGTGCCCACGATGGACGTCGTCGTCCCGCACACCCGCACGATGGCCGACCTGTTCGAGGTGCTCGACGTGGTGGTCGCCGACGACCCCGAGCCCCGCGGCGACTTCTGGCGGGTGCAGCCCTGGATCGAGATCCCCGCGGCGTCCTCGGTGCGGCCCGCCTCCTACCCTGCGCTGGCCGTCCCGGATCCCGAGCGAGCCGCGGACGTCCTGGCCGGGGTCCGGCTCGGGGTGCCGCGGATGTACGTCAACGCCGATCCCGAGGCCGGCACCGCCGACGCCCCGGGGATCGGCGGCCCCACCGGCCGGCGGATCGAGACCCGTCCCTCCGTGATCGCCCTCTGGGAGGCCGCGCGCCGCGACCTCGAGGCCGCCGGCGCCGAGGTGGTCGAGGTCGACCTCCCGGTGGTGAGCAACTACGAGGGCGACCGGCCGGGCGCGCCCACGATCGCGACCCGGGGCCTGGTGAGCCCGGAGTACCTGCACCGGGAGATCCTGGACCTCTCGGCCTGGGCGTGGCACGACTTCCTCGAGGCCAACGGCGATCCCGCCCTGCACCGGCTCGCCGACGTGGACGGGGCCACGATCTTCCCGCACCCGGCCGGCGCCCTGCCCGACCGGTACGACGGGTTCGACGACGACATCGCCGACTACCCCGGATTCGTGCGGGAGCACGGCGTCCCGGCCCTGACCGGGATCCCGCACCTGGCGGAGGGGCTGCGCGGGCTGGAGGAGACCCGCCGCCTCGACCTGGAGCAGTGGATGGACGGGCTCGGCCTCGACGCGGTCGTGTTCCCGGCCGTCGCCGACGTCGGGCCCGCCGACGCCGACGTGAACCCGGCCTCCGCGGAGCCGGCCTGGCGCAACGGCGTGTGGGTCGCCAACGGCAATCTCGTGCCCCGGCACCTCGGCATCCCCACCGTCACCGTGCCGATGGGCACGATGGCCGACACCGGCATGCCCGTCGGGCTGACGCTCGCCGGGCGGGCCTACGACGACACCGCGCTCCTGCGGCTCGCCGCGGCCTTCGAGGCCACCGGTGAGCGCCGCACCGTGCCGCCGCGCACGCCGCCGCTGACCGGCTGACCCGGCACCCGTCCCCGGACCGGTCGGCGAGGTCACGCGTGTCGGCGACCGGGGCGTGCTCGGTCGCCGGCACGTGCCGTCCCGCGGGAAGGGGACCTGCGGGTCACCAGATGTTCACGCGGTCCTCCGGGGGCAGCCACAGGCCGTCCCCGGGGCGGGTGCCGAAGGTGTCGTGGAACGCGAACATGTTCTGCACCACCCTGTTGCAGCGGAACTCGTCCGGGGCGTGCGGGTCGGTGGCCAGCCGGTTGACCAGCTCCTGCTCCCGGGCGGTCGAGCGCCACAGCGCCGCGTAGGCGTAGAAGAAGCGTTCCGCGCCGGTCAGCCCGTCGAGCTCCGGCGCGCCGTCCTGGTCCAGGCCCCGCTCGGCCAGGGACATCCGGTAGGCCACCAGGGCGATCTCCAGCCCGCCGAGGTCCCCGAGGTTCTCGCCCACCGTGAAGGCCCCGCTGACGTGGTGGCGGTCCGGGTCCAGCCCGCGCGGCGTGCAGCCGTCGTACTGCGCCACGAGCGCGGCGGTGCGCCGGGCGAACTCCGCGCGGTCCTCGTCGGTCCACCAGTTCTCCAGGTGGCCCCGGGCGTCGTACTTCGCGCCCTGGTCGTCGAAGCCGTGGCCGATCTCGTGGCCGATCACGGAGCCGATCGCGCCGTAGCACACGGCGTCGTCGGCGTCGATGTCGAAGAAGGGCGGCTGCAGGATCCCCGCGGGGAAGACCACCTCGTTGAGCACGGGGTGGAAGTAGGCGTTGACCCAGTGAGGGTAGAGGAACCACTCGCCGCGGTCCACGGGCGTGCCCATCTTCCCGACGCTGCGGTCGTGCTCCAGCGCCAGCCCCGCCCGGACGTTGCCGAGCAGGTCCGCGGGATCCAGCCGCAGCGAGGAGTAGTCCCGCCAGGTCTCGGGGTAGCCGACCTTGACCGAGAACGTGGACAGCTTCTCCAGGGCGCGGGCCCGGGTGGCCCTCGACATCCACTCCAGCCGGGAGATCCGCTCCCGGTACGCGGCCAGGAGGTGCTCCACGAGCTGCTCCACCCGGGCCTTGTGCGCCGGCGGGAACCAGCGGGCCACGTACTCGCGCGCCACGTCGTCGCCCAGGACCCGGGTGACGAGGAACTCGGCCCGCTTCCACCGCTCGCGGGGGCGGGTGATCCCGGACAGGGCGGTGCTGTAGAACCGGAAGTTCTCCTCGACGAACGGCCGGGGCAGGAACGGGGCGCGCTTGGAGACGATCCGCCACGACTGCCAGATCCGGATCTGCTCCTCCGGCCACTCCTGCCACAGCCGGCCCAGCTGCGCCACGAAGGACGGCTGGCGCACGATGACCCGGTCGACGATCCCCGCACCGTGCTCCGGGGCGGTGCCCTCGAACCACGCCGCCCACGGGAATCCGGGCGCCATGGCCTCCAGACCGGGCAGGTCCACGGGGTTGTACATCTCCTCGACGTCGCGCGCGGAGACGGTGTCCCAGTGGGCGGCGGCGAGCTGCGTCTCCATGGCGAGCACGGCCGCCGCGGCGTCCCCGGCCGGCACGCCCCAGCGCCCGGGCAGGCCCGCCAGCTCGAGCATCGCCGCGACGTGGGCCGTGAACGCCGTGCGCAGCCGCTCGTGCAGCGGGTCCGTGTAGTAGCTGTCCGTGGGCAGGGACAGCCCGTCCTGGCGCAGGAAGAACGAGTAGCGGGACGAGTCCCGGGAGTCGTTCTCCACGAAGAAGGACAGCGGCCCGTCCACACCGGTGCGGTGCAGGGCCGCCGAGGCGCGGGCGAGCCCCTCCTTCCCCCGGGCGGCGTCGAGCACCGCGAGATCCGGGGCCAGGGCGGCCCTCCCGCGGCGCTCGATCTCCTCCTCGTCGAGGAACGAGCGGTACAGCGTGCCCATCCGCGACCCGGCCGGGGCCCCCTGCACGATCTCGTGGACCCGCTGCGTGTTCAGGTCGGTGAGGATCGCGGAGGCGCCGTCGAACGCGCGGTCCTCCGGCAGCTCGTGCGCCTCGATCCAGCCGCCGTTGACGTGGCGGTACAGGTCGTCCTGCGGGCGGACGCCGGGGTGGACGTGCTGAAGCTCGAGGCCGGAGGCGGTGGTCACGGGAGCTTCCCCTGTCGTCGTGGCGGGGCGGAAGGCGCGGGGCGGCGGGGTCCGCCCGGCTCCAGCCTACGGACGACGGCGCCGTGGCCCGCCTCGCGCGGGCCACGGCGTCCGTGGTGCTCGTCACACCCGCCCGGCGGGTGCTCGGTGGGTCAGCTCGCGGCCGGCTCCGGGCTCGCCGAGGAGTCCGCGCCCTCGGAGTCCGCGGTGCCCAGCCACTCGGCCTTGAGCTGGTCGAGGGTGCCGTCCTCCTCCATGGTGGCCAGCGACTCGTTCACCCGCTCCAGCAGGGCCGTGTTGCCCGTCTTCACGGCCAGGCCGAGCTGCTCGCCGGTCTCGATCTCCTCGACCAGCTCCAGCTCGGGGTTGTCCGCGATGGCGGGGCCGGTCACGGAGATGTTGCCGAGCACGGCCTTGACGTCATCGGTGTTGAGCCCCTGGATCATCAGCGACGAGGTCTCGTACTGGACGACGTCCGCGCCGTTCTCCCGGGCGTAGTCCTCGCCGGTCGTGGCCTGCTGCGCGCCCACGCGCTGGCCCTCGATGTCCGCCACGGATCCGATGCCGGAGTCGGGCGCGACCAGCAGGGCGAGGTTGTCCTCGAGGTAGGGGTCGGAGAAGTCCATCACCGACTCGCGCTCCTCGTTGATGGTCATGCCGGACGCGGCGAGGTCGCACTGGTCGGTGTCCAGCGCGGAGCCGGTCTCGATGGCCTCGAAGGGCGTGGTGATGACGTTCGACTCCACGCCGAGGTCCTCGGCGATCCGGTTGACCAGGTCGATGTCGAAGCCCACGGTCTCGCCGTCCTCGACGTACTCGAAGGGGGCGTAGGGGATGTCCGAGCAGACCGTGAGGGTCCCCGGGCTGATCAGGTTCAGCTCGCCCTCGCCGGCGGCCTCCTCGCCCCCTCCGGTGCTCGTGCACGCGCTCAGGGTCAGCGCGGAGACGGCCAGCACGGACAGGGTCGCTGCCCCGTGGAACCTGCTCTTCATGGATCTGTCCTTCTGTCGGGAGGTGGTCGGTCCTCGCGCCCGGCGCGGCGCAGTGCCGGGCGGGACCCACTGCTGAATGAGCCTCAGTGTAGGGCGTCCGGGGTTGCCGTTGTGTTGCGCACCACTGGTCGGTAGCACATCGGCTGTCCCCACTGCCGCCCACGCGGCTCCGGGGCCGCGTCCTCCCGCCTCCGCAATCTTCGGCACAATGGGCCCATGACTCGGACGGACGACTTCCCGGCCCCGGAGGGGCGGCGATGACGGCGGCGGCGCCGGCGAGCGTGCGCGTGGACGTGTGGCTGTGGGCGGTCCGCGTGTTCAAGACCCGATCCGCCGCCACGGCCGCGTGCCGTGCCGGCCACGTGAAGATCGACGGCACCTCGGTCAAGGCCGCCCAGCCGGTGCGGCCCGGCCAGCGGGTCGCCGTGCGGCGCCCCGGCCACGAGCAGGTCCTCGAGGTGGTGCAGCTGCTGACCAAGCGGGTCGGGGCGCCCGTGGCAGCGAAGGCCTACGTCGACCACAGCCCGCCCCCGCCCCCCGCGCTGCACGCGGCCGTCCCGCGGCGGGACCGGGGCACGGGCCGGCCCACCAAGAAGGACCGCCGGGAGATGGACCGCCTCCGGGGCCTCTGAGGACGCCCGGCGCGCCCCGCTCCGGGCGCGCTCCCAGGAAGGCGCAGAATAATCCCCACTGCACGTGTGCCGTGGGTCACCCCGCCGTCCGGTGGTCCGACCCGCGGCCGGAACCCGAGGAGTTCGACCCATGGCACTGCTGGACACATCGGAGTGGACCGGAAAGATCTACGTCAACGGGTGGCGCGAAGGCCGCGGCGGCACCGAGGACGTCAAAAACCCGTCGACGGACGAGACGCTGGGGCAGATCGGCTTCGCGTCCCCCGAGGACGTGTACGAGGCGGCGGAGAAGGCCGCGGCGGCCCAGAAGGAGTGGGCGGCGCTGAAGCCCTCCGAGCGCGCCGCGGTGCTGCGCCGCGCCGGCCTCCTGTTCGAGGAGCACGCCGAGGAGGTCATGGACTGGGTGGTCCGGGAGACCGGGGCGATCCAGCCCAAGGCCGGGCTGGAGGCCTCGGTCGCGGCCGCGGAGTGCTACGAGTCCTCCGCGCTGCCGACCCACCCGCACGGGGAGTACCTGCCCTCCGACGCCCCGCACTGGTCGCTGTCCCGCCGGGTGCCGGCCGGGGTGGTCTCGGTGATCTCGCCGTTCAACTTCCCGCTGATCCTCTCGATCCGCTCGGTGGCACCCGCCCTGGCCCTGGGCAACGCGGTGCTGCTCAAGCCGGACCCCCGCACCTCGGTCACCGGTGGCGCGCTCATCATGCGCGTGTTCGAGGAGGCCGGGCTGCCGCCCGGCGTCCTGCAGCTGCTGCCCGGCGGCGGTGACGTCGGCGCCGCCACGGTCGAGGCCCCGCAGGTGGACATCGTGTCCTTCACCGGGTCCACGGCGGCGGGACGGCACGTGGGCGCGGCCGCGGCGCAGCACCTCAAGCGCGCCCACCTGGAGCTCGGCGGCAACAACGTGGTCATCGTCCTGCCGGGTGCCGACGTGGACCTGGCCGCCGGGGTCGGGGCGATGGGCTCCTTCTTCCACCAGGGCCAGATCTGCATGACCACCGGGCGCCACCTGGTGCACGAGGACCTGCACGACGAGTACGTGGACAAGCTCGCGGCGAAGGCGGAGGCGCTGGTGGTCGGGGACCCCTCCGCGGGACCCGTGCACCTGGGCCCGATCATCGACGAGCGCCAGCTCAAGTCCATCGACGCGATCGTGCAGGAGACCGCCATCGCCGGCGCCCGGGTGGTCGCCGGCGGCTCCCACGACGGGCTGTTCTACCGGCCCACCGTGCTCGCCGACCTCACCCACGAGATGACGGCGTGGAAGGACGAGATCTTCGGGCCGGTGGCACCCGTGATGAAGGTCAGCAGCGCCGAGGAGGCCGTGGAGTTCGCCAACGCCTCCGAGTACGGCCTCTCGGTGTCCATCATCGGGGAGGTCGGCGAGGCCATGAAGATCGCCGACCGGATCCGCTCCGGCAAGATCCACATCAACGAGATGACGGTCGCCGACGAGGCCAACGCCCCCTTCGGCGGCACGGGCGCCTCGGGCACCGGCTCCCGCTTCGGCGGGCCGACCGCCAACATCGACGCGTTCACCGAGACGCAGTGGATCACGATCAGCCCGGACGTCCCGCACTACCCGTTCTGAGCACCGCCCCCTGACGGGCACCACCCCGTCCGGTGGTGCGCCGCGGGGGCGGGAGGTCGTCGGTAGCCTGGACCGGTGACCACGACCTCCCGCCCCCGCGGCCTCAACCGGCAGATTCTGGCCCTGGCCGTGCCCGCCTTCGGGGCGCTCGTGGCCGAGCCGCTGTTCCTGCTGGCGGACTCCGCGATCGTCGGCCACCTCGGCACTCCTCAGCTCGCCGGCGTGGGCGTGGCCGCGGCCGTCCTGCAGACGGTCGTGGGGCTCATGGTCTTCCTCGCCTACAGCACCACCCCGGCGGTCGCCCGGCACCTCGGCGCCGGCCGGCTGCAGGAGGCCGTGGCGGTGGGGCGGGACGGACTGTGGGTGGCCGCGGGGCTCGGCCTGCTCCTGTCCGCCGCGGGCTGGGCGGCGGGCCGACCGTTGCTGGCGCTGATGGGCGCGCGCGGCGAGGTGCTGGAGCACGGCGTCGTCTACCTGCACTGGTCCCTGCCCGGGCTGACCGCCATGCTCCTGGTGCTCGCGGCCACCGGGGTGCTGCGCGGGCTCCAGGACACCAGGACCCCCCTGCTCATCGCGGGGATCGGGGCCGCGGCCAACGCGGGGCTCAACCTCCTGCTCGTCCACGGCGCCGGCCTGGGGGTGGCCGGCGCGGCGATCGGCACGAGCGCCGTGCAGTGGGCCATGGCGCTGGCGTACCTGCGGATCCTCCGCCGGCTCGCCCGCGAGCACGGCGTGGGGCCCGCGACCACGTGGCCGCGGCTGCGCTCGCACCTCACCGTGGGCTCCTGGCTGATGCTCCGCACCGTCTCCCTGCGGGTGGCCATCCTCGCGACCGTCCTGGTGGTCACAGGGCAGGGCGCCCAGAACCTCGCGGCGCACCAGCTCGTGATGACGGTGTTCAACTTCCTGGCGTTCGCCCTCGACGCCCTCGCGATCGCCGCGCAGGCGCTGCTGGGCCGGGACATGGGGGCGCGGGACGTCGAGGACCCCGCGCAGCGCCGGGCGATCCGGGCCCTGATGAACCGGCTGGTCCTGTGGGGGCTCGGCTTCGGCGTGGTGACGGGCCTCGTCGTGGCCTTGGTCGGCACGCGCCTGGGCTTCCTGCTCAGCCCCGATCCCGCGGTGCAGGCCCTGTTCGCGGCGGCCCTGCTGGTGGTGGCGGTCGGCCAGCCGCTGGCGGCCTACGTGTTCGTCCTGGACGGCGTGCTCATCGGGGCCGGGGACGCCCGCTACCTCGCGGTGGCGGGGGTGCTCAACCTCGCGGTCTACGCCCCGCTGCTGGTGCTCGTCGCGCTCCTCGCCGGGGCGGGGACCGGTGGGTTCGTGTGGCTGTGGGCCGCCTACGCCGGCGGCTACCTGGGGGCCCGCGCCCTGACCCTGGGGCTGCGCGCCCGCGGCGACTCCTGGCTGCTCCGGAACGCTCGGTAACAAGCGGGAGCGCACCCGAGGGATGTGGGGCGGATCACCTACGATGCAGACATGAACAGTGATTCCCGCGCAGAGAACCAGTCCACCGCCGACTCCGGGCACAACGTGGTGCTCGTCGGCATCGACGGCTCCGACCAGGCCCGGCACGCGCTCGAGCGAGCCCTCGACGAGGCCCGGGCCCAGGACCTGACGGTGCGCCTGCTGGGCGCCTACCCGGTCATCGGGGTCGGGGACCCCGGGCTCGAGATGCGGTTCACCGAGGCCGTCATGAAGGAGAACGCCGACCACCTGGCGGAGGCCCGGCAGACCGTGGAGCAGGCGGGGCTGCCCGTCGAGGTCGTGGAGGCGGCCGGGGACGCCGCCAAGGCCGTCGTGGAGCAGTCGGGCGAGGCCGCCCTCGTGGTCATGGGCAAGCGCGGCCGCGGCGGTGCGCTGCGCGGCCGGCTGGGCTCCGTGTCCGCGGCGGTCGCGGCGCACGCCAAATGCCCGGTCATCATCGTCCCCGAGGCCGCGGAGAGCCGGCACACCGAACGGCACACCGAACGGCGCGGCGGCAGCGCGGGCGACTTCGCGCTGGAGGCCGAGGGGCCGGTCAAGGCGGACGAGATCGACTTCACCGGCCGGGTGGTCGTGGGCCTGGACGCCCTCGGCTCGCGCAGCCCGGCGCTGGGGAAGGCCGTGGCGTACGCCCAGGAGCACGGCAAGGCCCTGGCGCTGGTCTCCGTGAACGGCGCCCTGTCCGGCACGCCGTCCTGGTTCCAGGACGAGTTCAATCAGGCCCGGTACTTCCACGAGGCCGACCAGAAGCTCACCCAGATCTCGGACGAGATCGCCGCGCAGCACCCCGAGCTGACGGTGGAGCACCACATCTTCGTGGGCCGCCCGGCCCGCATCCTGATGAACGCCACCCACTCCGCGGACCTGGTCGTGGTGGGCTCCCGCGGCATCGGCGGCTTCCGGGGGCTGCTGCTCGGCTCGGTGTCCCAGGCGGTGCTGGAGAACGCCACCGGCTCGGTCATGGTGGTGCCCGCGCACCGCTCCTGAGCACGCCTTCCCGGCACCCCACCCCCACGGCGACCTCAGGGAGCAGCAGCACATGGCGGAACAGATCGTCGTCGGATACGACGGCTCCGAGAACAGCGAGCGCGCCCTCGACTGGGCGATCCGGGAGGCCGGCGCCCGCGAGGGCGAGCTCAAGGTGGTGGTCTCCATGGGGCGGCCCGTCGCCGTGGACCCCAGTCTCTACGGGCCGTTCCTGGAGGCGATCGAGGAGGAGGCGGACAAGATCGCCGGCACCGCCGTCGCCCGGGCCCGGGACGCCGGCGTCACGGCGTTCGCGGTGGTCGAGCGCGGTGACGCCGCCGGGGTGCTCGTGCACGAGTCGGAGCACGCCGCGGCCCTGGTGCTCGGGCGCCGCGGCCGCCGCGGGGTGCGCGGTCGCCTCGGATCCGTCACGGCCGCGGTGTCCGCGCACGCGAAGTGCCCCGTGATCGTGCTCCCGGACCGCTGGGACCCCCAGGAGAGGGCCGCCCGTGGCGCGGCCGGACCCTTCACGGGACGCGTGGTGGTCGGCGTGGACCGGCTCGGACGGGACAACCCGGCCGTCCTGGCGGCCGGGCGGTACGCCGAGCGGCACGGCGCGGGCCTGGCGCTGATCACCGTGGTCCCGGAGACGCTGAGCATGCCGACGGGCTCCGTCGACCTGGACCGGGCCGTGCGCGAGCAGCTCACCGAGCCCGCCCGCACCCTCGTGGACCAGGTCGCGGGGTCGGTCCGGAAGGACCACCCGGACCTGGACGTCCAGACGTTCGTCTTCTCCGGCCTGCCCGCGGACCAGATCGTGGAGGCCGGGCGGTCGGCGGAGCTCGTGGTGGTCGGCAGCCGCGGCTACGGCGGGTTCCGGGGGCTGCTCATGGGCTCCGTCTCGCAGGCCGTGCTCAACGAGGGCGAGGGCCCCGTGATGGTGGTCCCGAACCGCCGCAAGGACTGACCCGTCCGCCTGCAGGAGGGGCCCGGCCGCGCAGCTCCGCCTCCGGGGGGATCCCCCGACCGGCGCCGGCAGGCCATCCTGGGGACGAGCCCGCGGACCGGCCGCGGACGGAGGGAGCGCGCCGTGGACCGCAGAGCACCCGTCGTGACCGCCCTGGTCCTCGCCGCGCTCACCGGGTGCTCGGCCCCGGTGCAGGTCCCGGACCCGCCGGCCGGGTCCAACGTCCTGGACTCCGCCGACGTCCTGACGGACGCGCAGGAACAGGAGCTCGACACCCTGATCGAGGACCGCAGCGTCACCACGGACGCCGCACGCGTCGCCGTGCTCACGGTGGAGGAGGCGGACGGGCCGATCGAGAGCTACGCTCGCGAGGTCGCCACGGCGTGGGAGGTGGGTGACGCCGGGGCGGGCAACGGCGTGCTCGTGGTCGCCGCCAC
Organism: uncultured Kocuria sp.; assembly: GCF_947500125.1. GTDB lineage: Bacteria > Actinomycetota > Actinomycetes > Actinomycetales > Micrococcaceae > Kocuria. The sequence continues at coordinate 56,259 of NZ_CANMRA010000004.1, forward strand.
CGCGGACCGGGAGCTGCGGATCGAGTCGGCGGACGGGGTGCGCGAGAGCTTCTCCGACGACGAGGCGCAGCGGGTGGTCGACGACGTGCTGGCGCCGGCCTTCGCGGACGAGCGCTACGCCCAGGGCCTGGGCGAGGCCGTCGAGCAGATCTATGTCTACGCGCAGGGCGGGGAACCACCGCAGGAGCCCTTCGACTGGGTGCTGCTGGGCTGGATCGCGGGCGCCTTCGGCCTGGTCGGCGTGCTGGTGGCGTGGTGGATCGCTGCGGACCTCCGCCGCCGGCGCCGGATCGCCGACGAGGAGCTCCGGGCGGCCCGGCAGCGCGACCCGGAGCTGCGGCTCACCGAGGAGCAGCGCGCGGCGTACCGGAAGTACCGCTACCACCACCGCAAGCAGGACGCTGTGACGAACCCCGCCGTGTGGCTGCCGCTCTACCTGGCCAACCCGGCGCTGTACTCCGGCGGCTCGAGCGGTGGCACGAGCGGCGACGGACAGGGCGGGTCCTCGTTCGGCGGGGGCGGCGGCTTCACCGGCGGCGGGGCGTCCGGCAGCTACTGAGCCGCCCCGCGCACCCGGGGGCGGAGGCCGCCGGGCGCGCGGGCCCGGTCAGGCGGGGAGCCGGCGCCGGGCGGCCACGAGAGAGAGCAGGTGCCGGTGCACCGTGGTCTCCCCGGTCAGCTCGGGGTGGAACGAGATGCCGACGACGGCGCCGCTCGCCACCGCGACCACCGCGCCCCGGTGCCGGGCGAGGACCTCGACGCCCTCGCCGACGCGGGTCACCGCGGGGGCCCGGATGAAGGCCGCGCGCACGACGTCCCCGCCGCCGCCCCAGGCCAGCGCGACCTCCTCGGAGGCCGTCTGGGGGCCGAACGCGTTGCGGGCCACCGTGACGTCCAGGACCTCGAGGGACTGCTGGCCGGGGGCGGGGTCCTCGATGCCGGACGCGAGCAGGATCAGCCCGGCGCACGTGCCCAGCGTGGGCAGACCGCCGAGCACGGCGTCCCGCAGCGGCTCCCGCAGCCCGAACAGGCGCAGCAGCCGGTCCACGGTGGAGGACTCCCCGCCGGGCAGCACGATCGCGTCCAGCCCGGCGAGCTGCTCGGCCGTCTTCACGAGCACGGGCTCGGCGCCGAGCTCCCGCAGCATCGCGGCGTGCTCGGCGACCCCGCCCTGCAGGGCGAGGACGCCGACGCGGGGCGCGGAACTCACCAGCCGCGCTCCGCGAGCCGGTGCGGGGCCGGGAGGTCGCCCACGTTGATGCCGACCATCGCCTCGCCGAGCCCGCGGGAGGCCTCGGCGATCTTCTCCGGGTCGTCGAAGTAGGCGGTGGCCTTCACGATCGCCTGCGCCCGGGCCGCGGGGTTGCCGGACTTGAAGATCCCGGAGCCCACGAACACGCCGTCGGCGCCGAGCTGCATCATCATGGCGGCGTCCGCGGGGGTGGCCACGCCGCCGGCGGTGAACAGCACGACCGGCAGCTTCCCGGTGCGGGCGACCTCGAGGACAATGTCGTAGGAGGCCGCGAGCTCCTTCGCCTTCACGTAGAGGGCGTCGGGGGAGATTCGGTAGAGGGCCTGCAGCTCGGCGATCTGCCCGCGGATGGTGCGGATGTGCTTGGTGGCCTCGGAGACGTCGCCGGTGCCGGCCTCGCCCTTCGACCGGATCATGGCGGCGCCCTCGGCGAGCCGGCGCAGGGCCTCGCCCAGGTTGGTGGCCCCGCACACGAACGGGACGGTGAAGCGCTGCTTGTCGATGTGGTTGACGTAGTCGGCGGGGGAGAGGACCTCGGACTCGTCGATGTAGTCGACCTTCAGGTGCTCGAGCACCTGCGCCTCCACGAAGTGGCCGATGCGCACCTTCGCCATGACGGGGATGGAGACGGCGGCCTGGATGCCCTCGATCAGGTCGGGGTCGGACATGCGGGCCACGCCGCCCTGTGCGCGGATGTCCGCCGGCACGCGCTCGAGGGCCATCACAGCCACGGCGCCGGCGTCCTCGGCGATGCGGGCCTGTTCGGCGGTGACGACGTCCATGATGACGCCGCCCTTGAGCATGTCGGCGAGGCCGCGCTTGACGAGCGGCGAGCCGGTCAGCGGGGTCGCGTCCGAGGCGGCGGTGCGGGCGGTGTCGCCGGCGGAGTTCTGGGCAGGGGTGGTCTGCAGTTCGGTCATGAGGTCCATCCTCCGGCCGCAAGTGGTCCACCGACAGGTCCACCATCGATAGAATCTGTTGGACCACCCAAAATTCTGGAGGACGAGGAGCCGGCCCGTGCGACACCCCCACGACGTCGAGCTGCCCGTGCGCGTGGACCGCGCCGACCCCGCGCCGCTGCCTGCCCAGCTCGTCCAGCAGCTGCGGGAGCTGGTGGTCTCGGGGACCCTGCGCCCCGGGGACCCGCTGCCCTCGACGCGCGGGCTCGCCGCCCGGCTGGGGATCTCGCGAGGCTCCGTGGTCACCGCCTACGACCAGCTCCACGGCGAGGGATACCTGCACGCGACCAACGGGGCCACGGTGGTCCACCCCGATCTGGCCCGCTCCCGCGCGGAGCCCCCGGCGGCCCGGCCCGGCCCCCGCCCGTCCGTGCCGCCGCCGCGCCGGGTCCGGGAGCGGCCCATGATCGACCTCACGCCGGGACGGCCCGACACCGGGCGGCTGGCCACCCCGCAGTGGCGCGCCGCGTGGCGGGACGCCGCGGCCGCCGCCGGGACGGGAGCGCCCCCGCCCCAGGGCTCGGAGCCGCTGCGCGAGCAGATCGCCGAGCACCTGCGGCTGATGCGCGGCGTGGTCCGGGACCCCGAGGACCTCTTCGTCACGGCGGGCGCCCGGGACGGGCTCCAGCTGCTGCTCGCGGTGCTCGGCGGCCACGCGGGCCGCGGGCTGCGGGTCGCCGTCGAGGACCCCGGCTACCCCTCGCTGCGCCGGGTGCCGCAGCGGCTCGGCCACGAGGTGCTGCCGGTGCCGATCGACGACCAGGGCCTGGACCCCGCCCGTCTCCCGTCCGGCGCGTGGTCCGGCCCGGGGGAGTGGGAGGTCGAACGGTCCCCGGACGCCGTGATCGTGACCCCCAGCCACCAGTACCCCCTCGGGGCGTCGATGCCCGCCGCCCGCCGGCTCGAGCTGCTCGGCTGGGCGCGCGCCCACGACGCGCTGATCGTGGAGGACGACTACGACTCCGAGCTGCGCTACGTGGGCGAGCCGCTCCCCGCGCTGTCCTCCCTCGACCACGCCCCGGGCGCGGTCCCGGAGCCGCCCGCCCCGGGACGGCTGCTGGGCGCCGGCGGCCACGTGGCCACGCTGGGCTCCTTCACCAAGGTCCTCGTCCCCGGGCTGGGGGTCGGCTACCTGCTGGCCCCGCCCGCCCTCCGGGAGGACCTCCTGAGGCTGCGCACGGACCTGGGCAACCCGGCCTCCGCGGTCGCCCAGGACGCCATGGCCCGTTTCCTGTCCGACGGCGGACTGCGCCGGCACACCGCCCGGATGCGGCGGGAGTACCGGCGCCGGCGGGACCTGCTCGGCGCGGCCCTCGCGGAGGTCCGCGGGGTGCGGGCCGTGCCCATGGACGGCGGGCTGCACGCCGTCCTCGAGTTCACCGGGGAGGTGCCGTTCGAGGAGCAGGACGTCGTGGACCGTGCCGCCGCCGCGGGCGTGCGGGTGGCGGCGCTGGGCTCGTACTGGGCGCACGGGGCCCGGGGCGGCCGCCGCGGCGTCGTCGTCGGCTTCGGCGCCACCGGTGCCGCCCCGGAGGGCGACGCCCTGACGGACGCCCTCGCGGTCCTGGCCCGGGTGCTCGCAGCACCCGGCCACGGCTCCGCTCGCTAGACTGACCCGTGCCCCGCGGGCCGTTCCGCCGGGGCCTCCCCGCCCGCACGTCCCCTCGAAAGGCGCACCGTGAACCCCGACCCGAGCACCGGCATCCACCGCGACCTGTTCGCGCCCACGCTGCTGCGCGCGCTCGTGGCCCTGGTCTTCGGCGCCGTGACCGTGTTCTGGCAGGAGCCGACGCTGCCCGTGGTGGCCTGGGGCGTGGGGCTGTACCTCGTGCTCACGGGCGCGGCGAGTGTGCTCCTGCAGCTGCGCCTCAACGGCAACGACCACGTGGACATGGGGCCCACCCGGCAGATCCCGCAGTCCTACGGCGTGCTGTACCTCCTGGGCGGGATCTTCACGATCCTCGGCGCCGACACCCCCGCGTGGCTCGTGGTCTACGCGGCGTCCATCATGGGTCTGGCCGGGCTCACGGAGCTGGCCCTCGGGCTCAGGTTCCGCACGACTTTCCCCCTGGGCCGCGACTGGACCATCGCCGGGCTCGTCACGGTCCTCGCCGCCACGGGCCTCGTGCTCGTGGTGGACCTCGGCGCTAAGGCGCTCTTCGGGGTGGTGGGGGCCGCCGCGGTGGTCATCGGCGTCACCCACCTGCTGGCCGCTCTGACCCTCCGGTACGAGGACCGGCGGGGACGGGCCCCCGCCGGGACCGCGTAGACTGGGCTACCGCACGGCAGGCCCCGTCCTGCCGAGGACATCAGTTCACGAGGAGGACCAGTGGCACAGCGCAAGGGCTCGAGAGGCGGCTCCCGGGCCGACGTCAAGGGCCCCCTGATCCTGTCCGCCGTGCTCGCGGCGATCGCGTTCGTCGCCGTGGGGATCTTCGCCAGCGGCGGCACCGACAACGCCCTGCGCCTGGACCTCGCCTTCATCGCCGCCGGCATCGCGTTCATCGTGACGCTCGTGATCAGCGCCACGCTGATGATCGTCGAGAAGCCCAACGACCCCCACCTCGGCGCGGGCACGGGCGTCAACCGCTCCTCGGCCAAGCTCTACGCGGAGGCCCGGGCCCGCCGGCAGGCGGCCGCACGGCCCGCCGGCGAGGCCGAGTTCGGCCAGCGCGTCCGGCCCGACACCGAGGGCGAGGACCTCCTCGGCCGCCGCTCCGCCGACGGCACCGGCCCGGAGGACGGCCCGGAGGACGACGGCTCCGCCCCGCGCGCCTGAGCGTCCCGCCCGCCTGAGGCCCCCGAACGAGCCGGACCCCCGCTCGTTCGGGGGTCGTGCTCGTTCCGGGCCCTGCGTGCTCCGCGCCCGCTCCCGGGAGGGACCCGCTCCGCTGGACAGCCCTGTCGCGTCCGGCCGGGCGCTGGGTAGATTGGGCGGCACGTGCGCAGCAGGGCCGGCCCCCCGTGCCCTGCTCGAGACCGGACGACGGGAGCCAGCATGAGCCAGCAGCCGGAACCGCCCACCGAGGGCGACGAGGAGTTCGAGCGGAAGGTCCAGCAGCGGATGGCCGACCAGCAGGAGGACGACCCCGACCAGGACCCCGTGGACGTGGCGCAGGAGGACTACAAGTCCGACGTGCCCGAGCTCGAGGAGGAGAAGGGCAGCCCGGTCGACCCGGGCTCCGTCTGACGCCGGAGCAGGGCCTCGCGGAACGCACGACGCCCCGGGCAGGACCCTTGGTCCTGCCCGGGGCGTCGTGCGTCCGGCGCGGTCCGGGACGGCCGGCTCAGCGGCCGAAGCTCCGCAGCCGCAGGGAGTTCAGCACCACGAACACGGAGCTGAAGGCCATGGCGGCGCCCGCGATCACGGGGTTGAGCAGGCCCGCGGCCGCCACGGGGATGGCCACCGTGTTGTAGGCGAAGGCCCAGAACAGGTTCGACTTGATGATCGAGAGGGTCCGTCGGGACAGGGCGATGGCCGTGGGCACCGAGCCGACGTCGCTGCGCACCACCGTGATGTCCGCGGCCTCGATCGCCGCGTCCGTGCCGGCGCCCATCGCGATCCCGAGATCGGCCTGCGCCAGGGCCGCGGCGTCGTTGACGCCGTCGCCGACCATGGCGACCACGCGGCCGTCGTCCTGCAGGTCGCGGACCACCGCGACCTTGCCCTCCGGGCTGACGTCCGCGACGACGTCCTCGTCGGCGATGCCGGCCTCCGCGGCGACGGCCCGTGCCACCGGCTCGTTGTCGCCGGTCAGCAGCATGGGCCGCAGGCCCAGCTCCTTGAGCCGCGCGATCGCCTCGCGGGCGTCGTCCTTGACGGTGTCGCGCAGGTCGACGAAACCGACGAGGGCTCCGTCCACGGCCACGAGGATCGTGGTGAACCCGCCCTCCTGGGCGCGCCGCAGGGCGTCGAGCTGGGCGCCGTCCAGACGCACGCCGTTCTCGGCCAGCCAGGTGGTGCGCCCGACCACCACCGAGCGGGAGTGCATCCCGTCCGTGACGTGGGCGCGCACACCGCCGCCGGGGGCCGAGACGAACCCGGAGACCGGGAACCGGTGCGGGGTGGCCGCGGCCACGGCCCGCGCGATGGGGTGCTCGGAGTGCTGCTCCACGGTGGCCGCGAGGTCCAGCACCTGGTCCCGGGAGTACCCGGACACGGGCGTCACGGCCGCGACGGAGAGCTGGCCGCTCGTGACGGTGCCCGTCTTGTCGAGCACCACGGTGTCCACGGTGCGGGTGTCCTCGAGCACCTCGGCGCCCTTGATCAGGATGCCCAGCTGCGCGCCCCGGCCCGTGCCGGTCAGCAGGGCCGTGGGGGTGGCCAGGCCGAGGGCGCAGGGGCAGGCGATCACGAGCACGGAGACCGCGGCCACGAAGGCCGCGTTCACGTCCCCGGTCAGCAGCAGCCAGCCGGCCAGCGTGGCCAGGGCGAGCACCAGGACGACCGGGACGAAGACCCCGGAGATCCGGTCGGCCAGCCGGGCCACGGGGGCCTTGCTCGACTGCGCCCGGGACACCATCCGGCCCATCTGGGCCAGGGTGGTGTCGGCGCCCACGCGGGTCGCCTCGACCAGCAGGCGGCCGTTGGTGTTGATCGTGGCGCCGGTGACGGCGTCGCCGACCTCCACCTCCACCGGCAGGGACTCACCGGTGAGCAGGGAGGTGTCCACGGCCGAGCGGCCGTCCACGACCACGCCGTCGGCGGCGATCTTCTCGCCGGGGCGCACGACGACCAGGTCCCCCGGGCGCAGCTGCTCCGCGGGCAGGCTCGTCTCGACGCCGTCCCGCAGGACCACCGCGTCCTTCGCGCCGAGCTCCAGCAGCGCGCGCAGCGCCTCGCCGGATCGGGCCTTCGCCCGGGCCTCCAGGTAGCGGCCCAGCAGCAGGAACGCGGTGACGAGGGCGCCGGTCTCGAAGTAGAGCTGGTGCCCGCTCATGTCCATCGCGTGGCCGAGCATCGCGCCGGCCGTCATGCCGGGCTCGCGGAGCAGGTTCCACAGCGAGAACAGATAGGCCGCGGACACGCCCAGGGACACGAGGGTGTCCATGGTGGAGGTCAAGTGCCGGGCGTTGATCGCCGCCGAGCGGTGGAACGGCCATGCCGCCCACGTCACGACCGGCAGGCTCAGGACCGCGACCACCCAGCCCCAGTGCGGGAACTGGAAGCCGGGCAGCATCGAGATCACGAACACCGGGAGGGAGAACGCGGCCGCCACGAGGAGGCGCCGGCGCAGGGACTCGGGCGAGCGCAGTGACGACGCCTCGCGCCCGGCGACCCTGGTCATGGCGTCGGAGTCGTCCGGGGCGGACGCGTCGTCGTCCCCGGGCGCGTTCTTGAGGGCGGCCCCGTACCCGGCCTTCTCGACCGTCTCGACGATCTGCTCGTCGCTCACGCCCTCGGGCACGTGGACGGTGGCGGTCTCGAGGGCGAGGTTGACGGACGCGTCGACGCCGTCGAGCTTGCCCAGCTTCTTCTCGACCCGGCTGACGCACGAGGAGCACGTCATGCCCGTGATCTCGAGCTCGAGGGTGCGCAGCGGCCCGGCGACCTCGGTGGGGACGGGCGTGCGGGTGTCAGGCAACGGTGTACCCCGCTTCCTCGACGGCCTCCTTGATCTCGTCCTCCGACAGCTCGCGGGAGGAGGTCAGGACGACGGGGGAGACCCCGTCGGCCACGAGGTCGACGTCGACGGACTCGACGCCCTCCAGCTCGGTGAGCTCCTCGGTGACGGACATGACGCAGTGGCCGCAGGTCATTCCGGAAACGTTGACGGTGGTCTGCACGATGGTCTCCTCTGGGGGTCGGTGGCTTCGTTCAGGGGATCGGTGGTCCGGAGAGGGGGGGGGGGGGGGCGGATCAGCTCTTCAGCAGGCGCGCGATGGCCGCGGACGCCTCCTGCAGCTTGTCGTCGATGCGGGCGACGTCCCCGGACTCCTGGGCGGCCTCGACGGCGCCCACCACGCAGTGGTTCAGGTGCTCGTCCAGCAGGCCGAGGCTCACGGCCTTGAGGGCGGACTGGACCGCGGAGACCTGGGTGAGGACGTCGATGCAGTACTTGTCCTCCTCGACCATCCGGTGGATGCCGCGGACCTGTCCCTCGATGCGGCGCAGCCGCTTGAGCCAGGCATCCTTGTCGTGGCTGTACCCGTGCGGCGGCAGGGTCTGCGTCATGAGCTCCTCCTCGGTCGTCCTGCCCCCACTGTATACCCCTGAGGGGTATATCCGCACCCCGGTGCCCGACCGCTCGCCGCAGGTGTGCGAATCTTGAGGCATGGCTTCACTGATCGAGGACTACGCCCTGCTCTCGAACATGCGCACGGGTCCGCTCGTCTCCCGCACCGGGTCCATCGACTGGCTGTGCGCGCCCCGGTTCGACTCCCCCTCGGTCTTCGGCGCCCTGCTCGGGGAGGCCGACCACGGGCGGTGGCTGCTCGCCCCCGCGTGCACGGTCGTGGCGGAGGCCGGCGGCGAGGTCCTCGACGAGGACGAGGGCGGCGCCCAGGTCGCCGAGCGGTTCTACGTGGAGAACACGTTCGTGCTGCAGACCGTGTGGGTCACGGACTCCGGCTCCGTGCGGGTGACCGACTTCCTCCCGCTGACCTCCCGCACGGACGTGGTCCGCCGCGTCGAGGGCCTCACGGGCGAGGTCGAGATGTACCACGAGCTGCGGGTGCGATTCGGCTACGGCGCCGTGGTCCCCTGGGTGAGCCGCTTCGAGGGGGAGGAGGACCCCGGCGGCGGCGACCCGGCCCCGCCCATGCTCGTGGCCATGGCCGGCCCGGACGCCCTCGTGCTGCGCGGGGAGCCCCTGCCCGAGTCCACGGACGACGACGACCAGCGCCGCCACCGCGGGACCTTCACCGTCTCCGCCGGTCAGGCACGGGACTTCGTCCTCACGCACTTCCCGTCCCACCGCACGCCGCCGGCGCCCGTCGACGTCAACGAGCAGCTCACCCGCACCGTGGAGCTGTGGCAGGACTGGTCCGGGCTGTACTCCCCGCCGGCGGTGGCGGAGGACGAGCCGGTGCACATCGTCCCGGTCCGCGGCCACGCCGTGGCCCGGCGCTCCGAGGTGGTCCGGCGCTCGCTGCTCGTGGTGCGGGCCCTGATGCACCAGGAGACGGGCGGGCTCGTGGCCGCCCCGACCACCTCCCTGCCGGACGTGGTCGGCGGGGAGCGCAACTGGGACCACCGCTTCGCCTGGCTGCGGGACGCCGCGATGGCCCTCGAGGTGATGCTCGACCACGGCCACGACCGCGAGGCCGCGCAGCTGCGCAACTGGCTGCTGCGCTCCGTGGCGGGCGACCCGCACGACCTGCAGAACATCTACGGGGTCGCCGGGGAGCGCCGCGGGCGCGAGCACCAGCTCGACCTGCCCGGCTACGAGCGCTCCCGGCCGGTCCGCGAGGGCAACGGCGCCGCGGGCCAGCACCAGTCCGACGCCGTGGGCCACGTCATGGTGGTCTTCGAGAGGCTCCGCCGCCGCGGCGCCGTGGAGGACCACCTCTCCTGGCCCCTGCAGCAGGCGATGCTGCGCTCGGTCGTGGAGAACTACGAGGTCACGGACCAGGGTCTCTGGGAGATGCGCGGCGAACGGCAGTACTACACGCACTCGCGCGTGCTGATGTGGGCGGCCCTCCAGTGCGGCGTGGACGCCGTGCGCGTGCACGGCCTGCCCGGCGACGCGCAGCTGTGGGAACAGCTGCGGGACGCGCTCGCCGAGGAGATCTGGACGAGCGGCTACGACCCCGAGGCCGGCTCCTTCGTCCAGCACTACGGGGCGAAGACCGTGGACGCCTCCCTGCTCCAGCTGCCGCAGGTGGGCTTCGTGGCCTACGACGACGAGCGGATGCTCGGGACCGTGCGGCGGATCGAGGAGGAGCTGCGCCACCCCAGCGGACTGATCCACCGCTACCGCAACGTCCTGGGCCCGGTGGACCCCGAGGACCCCGACGCGTACGCCGGGGTCATCGGGGTGGACGGCTTCCCGGGCCAGGACAACCCGCACCTCGGCGCCTCCCTGTGGCTGGCCGCCCAGTACGCGCGGTCGGGCCGCACGGACAGCGCCCGGAAGCTCGTGGACTCCGTGCTGTCCCGCGCCAACGACCTCGGGCTGCTCTCCACCGAGTGGTCGCCCGAGCAGCGGCGGATGACCGGCAACTTCCCCCAGACCTTCACCCACCTCGCCCTGATCCAGGCCCTGGACGCGCTCGACGCCGCCCAGGGTCGCCGGGCGCCGGCCGAGCCGCCCGAGAGCGCGGGGGAGCCCGCGCCGAGCATGGGCAGTTCGTCCGCCCCCCGCACCGGGGCGTCGTGAGCCACGCGGCCCCCGTCGACTGGCGCTCCTCGCCGGCGGTCCGGATCGGGCTGTCCGTGTCCGCGGCCACCGGGCTGTACGGCATCTCCTTCGGGGCCCTGTCCGTGGCGGCGGGACTGACCTTCTGGCAGACCGTCGCCCTGTCCGCGCTCATGTTCACGGGCGGCTCCCAGTTCGCCTTCATCGGCGTGGTCTCGGGCGGGGGCGCCGGTGCCTCCGCGCTGGGGGCCGCCACGCTGCTGGGGGTGCGCAACGCCGTCTACGGGATGAGCATGAACGCCCTCGTCCGCCCGCGCGGCTGGCGCCGGCTCCTCGCCGCGCACGTGACCATCGACGAGTCCAACGCGGCTGCCTCGTCCCAGACCCATCCCGTCGAGGAGCGGCGGGGGTTCTGGACCGCGGGACTGGGCGTGTTCGTGCTCTGGAACCTGTTCACCGTGCTGGGCGCCCTGCTCGGCAACGCCCTGGGCGACCCCGCCCGGTGGGGCCTGGACGGCGCCGCCGTGGCCGCGTTCCTGGGCCTGCTGTGGCCGCGGCTGAGCGCCCGGGAGCCCGTGGCGGTCGCGGTGGTCTGCGGTCTCGTCACGGCCCTGACCATCCCCGTGCTGCCGGCGGGGCTGCCGATCCTCGTGGCCGCCGTGGTCGCGGCGTTCCTGGGCCGCTCGCGCGGCACCGGCTCGGCCGGGGCCGCCTCCGGCGCGGCGTGCCGCCCGGGCGCGAAGGAGGCGGGGGCGTGAGCCTGTGGTTCTGGGTGCTCGGGGCGTGCGCGCTCGCCTACGCCCTGAAGCTCGTCGGCTACCTCGTGCCGGACCGGGTGCTGGACGACCCGCGCGTCGGGCGCATGGCGGGCACCGTCACCGTGGGCCTGCTCGCCGCGCTCGTGGTCATGAACGCGTTCGGCTCCGGCCAGGCCCTGGTCCTCGACGCCCGGCTCGGGGCGCTCCTCGTGGCGGGGATCGCCCTGGTGCTGCGCGCGCCGTTCCTCGTGGTCGTCGTGCTGGGGGCCGTCGCGGCGGCCGTGCTCCGGCTGCTCGGCGCCCCCTGACCCGGCACCGCGACCCGCGCGCCACGACCCGCGATCCTGCGCTCGGAGCCCGGCCGACCGCGGGACCCCGCTGCCCCGGGCGTGCTCCCGGGGCGGCGGCCGGACCAGGGGCGTCCTCAGCCGGTGCTCGGCAGGATGTTGTGGTTGCGGCGGAGGAGGTTGCCGGGGTCGTAGCGGTCCTTCAGCTCCACGAGCCGCCGGTGCGTCCGCTCCCCGTAGGCCTGGAGCGCCGCATCGGGCGTGACCGGGCCGTGCTCGGCGCCGAGGAAGTTCACGTACTGGCCGTGATCGGCGAAGGGCTCCATGGCGGCGTGGACCCTGCGGGCGAACGCCGTGAGGCGGGCGTCCTCGGCGGCGTCCTGCCAGTAGCCGTAGACGTTGAGCCAGTATCGCGCGGACCGGTTGGGGAAGGCGGTGGCCCCGGCCGGGACCCGCCCGAAGAAGCCCTCCATGTGGTGGATGTCGATGCCCGTGCCGAACCAGGTGATCTCCGAGGCCACGCCGAGCAGGGCGTCGACCACCTCGTCGTCCAGGCGGGAGAAGGAGGCGTTCTTCCAGTACGCGCGCGCACCCTTCGGGAAGAGCTCGTCCATGGCCGACTGCCACTCGGTCCACTGCACCGGGCCCACCTCCTCCTCGTCCGGTGGGGCGTCGGCCCGCAGCCGCTCGACCAGGCGCAGGCCCTCGGCGTGGTCGGGCGACATCCAGGCGAAGCCGATGAGCAGCCAGGGCTCGTCGCCCATCCCGAAGCTGGGCGGCAGCCGGAGGATCGAGAGGATGCCGTTCATCTCGTCCGGGAGGTCGGCCGTCCAGCGGGCGTACGCCTGCAGCGCCGTGCGCCACTTCTCGCGCCCGTAGATCAGGTTCCCGCCGAGCACGGACGGGGGCAGCTCCCGAGCCCGGAACGTGAAGGAGGACACCACCCCGAAGTTCCCCCCGCCGCCGCGGATGCCCCAGAACAGGTCCGGGTTGTGCTCCGCGTTGGCGTGCAGGTGCTCCCGGGTCCCGGTGATCACCTCGGCGTGCACGAGGTTGTCGAGGCTCAGCCCGTTGCTGCGGGTCAGCCACCCCACCCCTCCGCCGAGGGTCAGTCCCGCGACCCCGGTGGCGCTCACCACGCCCAGGGGCACCGCGAGCCCGTGCGGGACGGTCGCGCGGTCGACGTCGGCGAGGGTCGCGCCGGGCTCCACCGTCACGAGGCGGGTCGCGGGATCCACCTCGACCCCGCGCAGCGGGCCGAGGTCCAGGACGAGTCCGCCCTCCACGGTGCCGTGGCCGGCCACACCGTGCCCGCCGCCGCGGACGGCCAGTGGAAGGTGCGTGTGCTGGGCGGCGGCCAGCACGGGATCGATGTCGGACACGGCGCCGGCGCGCACGATCGCCCGGGGCCGCACGTCGATCATGCCGTTCCAGACGCGTCTCGCCTCGTCGTAGAGCGGGTCGTCGGGTTCGACGAGCGTCCCGGTCAGATGGTTCCGGAGCCTCTCGAGCTGGCGGGCGGTCTCGTGGTCGTGCTCCCCGCGGTCCACGGCGTTCATGGGACTGGCTTCCTGTGGGCGGGGTGCGCGCCCCCGGGCTGCTGCTCGTGCTCGGCGGCGGTGCGCAGACCGTCGTCGGCGGTGCCGGAAGGGTCTCGGGCGGACTCGGAGCGGTCCGGGCGCTCGGCCCCGCCGGGGCTGGAGTTCCGGTGGGGGCGCGGAACGGCGCAGGGTGGTGCTCCCACCAGCGTAGGAGCGTCCTCGACGCGGCACAACGGCACCGACGCAACGGTCCGGCCACGACGCTCCGGCCACGACGCTCCGGCCCGGTGCTCAGGCCAGCGGCAGCACCGGCGGGATGATCCCGTCCTCGACGGCCCGCTTGTAGAGCTCGAGCTTGGTGCGGGCCGGCCGCTCCACCAGCGCGTACTTGCGGCGGATCCGCTTGAGGTGCTCCTCCACCGTGGACTCCGCGATCTGCAGCAGCGCGGCCACCTCCTGCTCCTGGAGGCCGTCCACGTAGAGCGCGAGCACCTCGCGCTCCCGGGCGGAGAGCTTCGCCGGGGCCTGGCTGGGGAGCTCGGCCAGGGCCGACTGGAGCATGTCGCTCACGAAGTGGCCCAGCTGCCGGGAGAGACGCATGGTGCGGAACACGGTCCGGATGGGCTCGCACTTGCCCACCGCTCCGGACGCGCCGCAGGCGAACGCGGAGCGGACCCGGGCGAGGTCGTCCGGCGGCGCCAGCATCACCACAGTGTGCTCCTGCGCGGTGAGGTCCGTGACGTTCTGCACGAGGCTGCGACCGTCCTGGGTGTTCAGGCTCAGCAGGACCACCATCTCCTCGGCCGGGTTCTGGGCGAGGAAGTCCGGGACGGTGCCGGCCACCGCGCTCACCTGCACGCCGTGCTCGGGGTGGTCGACGGACTCGCGCTGCATCGCGATGCGCGTCATGGGCTGGGGGCTGATGACGGCTGCATTCAACATGGTGGGACTCCTCGACGTCTCCCGCGATGAGATGGGCGGGATCTCCGGGGCCGGGGATCGCCGGCCGGGTCCGGCGGCGGGAGGGCCGTGTCCCGGGGCGCGTCCGACGTCGACCCATCATATGTTCTGGCAGGAATATACGGCGGGGTGGCGGGGGTCCCAGGGCGCGGAGTCCTCCGGACGGGCGACGCCGGTGGAGATGGTGCACTGTGTCCCTCCAGAGTGGCGGTTCCGCCCGCGCGCGGGCAAGGGGATTCCGTGCGGACCTGGAACTCCGCACACCGCACCCCGGCCCGACGGGGCCCGGCCGCGGTGGTGGGCGGCGCTGTGGACGGTGCTGGACGCGGGGGCGCTCGTGCCGGCAGGCCCGCAGCCGCGGGCACGGCTGGAAGAATGGGGGAGCACGCATCGGTCGAAGGGAGGTCCGTTCCGACATGCACATCGACGTTCTCCCGGGGCCGGGCGCGCCGGGGCGCCTCCCGGGGGCGGAGCACGAGCTCCGCGGACTCCTCGCGGAGCTCGCCCTGCGCGGGATCGACGCACGGCCCGTCGGCCCGGCCGGGGAGCCGGTGCACGCGGCACCCGTGCGGGACCAGTGGGAGCCCGGGGATCGCGCGCTCGAACGCGGTCCGGAGGCGGGGGCGCTCCTGCTGGTCGGCCTCGGGGCGGGTGCGCCGGCGGACGAGGCCCAGCTCGGCCACTGGCTCGGGCGCTCGCGGGCCGCGGCGGATGCCGGCCGGCCCGTCGTCGTCAGCGGTCTGGACCTCGGTGCCGGTCCCGTTCCGGAGGAGACCGTGCGCCGGCTGCTCTCGATCGCGTCCGTCGTGGGCCTGCGGGACGAGGCGTCCCTGGCGGTGGCCCGCCGGCTGTGTCCCGAGCACCCCGGTCTGCGGGTCGGCCGGCAGGACGCGCTCCTCCTCCCGGTGCCAGCCGCCCCGGCACCAGCGCCCGAGGGGGACAGCGCGACGCGGCGCCCCGGGGAGCTGGACGGGCCGGCCGAGCGGCGGCGGGAGCAGGAGGAACCTGCGGCGCCGCCCCGGATCGTCGCCGCGGTGGCGCGGCCGGCCGGCCCCTTTCCGCCGGAGCAGGTCGCCCCGGTGCTCGCCTCCGTGCTGGACGCCCTGGTGCACCGGACAGGAGGAACGGTCACGCTCCTGGCCTGTGGCGGCGCCTGCGCCGACGAGGAGTTCGCGGCGGAGGTGGCCGCGCTGCTGCGGGACGACGTCCGCCGGACCCTGCCGGACGAGGGCGGGGCGGGAGCGGCCGCCCTCCGGGCGGACTGGGTCCTGACCACCTGTCCCCGCGGCGCGGCCCTCGGTCTGGCGGCGCGAGCGGTCGTGCTCCCCGTGGCTCCCGACAAATATTCTCTCGACAGCATGAATGCCGTCCTGGCGTGCTGGGGGCTGGGGGACGGCGTCGTGCCCCTGGCAGCACTGCTCACCCCGGGGGACGTGGCATGGGACACCCCTGCGGCCGTCCAGCAGTGGGCCACGGAGGCGGTGGAGCACCGCGGGGCCGTGCGCGCCGCCCTGGCGGACGCCGAGCCGGCGGTCCGGGCGGCGGCGGCCCGATGGTGGGACGACGTGGCAGGGGCGTTGCGCGGAGGGGCACCGCAGTCCGCGCCGGTCGCCGCGGTGCCGCCGCGCGGGGTCGGCGCGCCGGTGGTGCGTGCCCTCCGGCGCCGGTACACCGTCCCCGTGGTGCCACCCGAGCGCCCCACGGTCGCGGTCGTGCTGCGGCACCGCGACGGTCCGGCCGGTCTGCGCCGTGCCGTCGACGACCTCCTGGCGCAGACGTTCACCGACTGGCGGCTGGTCGTGGTGAACGACGGCGGCGATCCCGCCGAGGTGGACGAGGCCCTGGCGCCGCGGCGGGACGAGCTCGCGGGGCGCGCGACGGTCCTCCACCACCGCAGGGCTCTCGGTCCCGCGGTGGCCGCCAACCGCGGGCTGGGGGCCGTGGACTCGGAGCTCGTCGTCCGGCACGAGGGAACCGATCCCTGGCCCCCCACGCTCCTGCAGCGTGCCGTGGCCCACCTCGAGGACCCGCTCGTGACCGACGACGGGGTCGTGGTGCAGGCCGAGGGCACGCCGGGGGGCGTCGAGGTGGGGCCGTCCCGCCGGCCGGGACGTGAGCTCGTGCGGCCGGACCGGGACGTGCTCACCCTCACCGACGTGCTGGACGGTGACCGCACGGCCGTCGACCGGCCGTTCCTGTACCGGCGGGCCGTGCACGGGGTGCTGGGCGACTACGACGAGACCCTCGGCGCCGCGGAGGGCTGGGAGTTCACGCTCCGCTTCCTCGAGACGTTCACCGTGGGTCTGCTCCCGGCGCGCCCGCCCGCGGCGCAGGAGCGCGCAGAGGGGCCCTCCGCGGCGCGGGGCGAGCTGACGGTGCGCGACCGCTACCTGCGGCAGTGGAGCGCGGAGAACGGGGTCGGCCTGCCGCTGTACCTGCGCCGGGCCGCAGCCGAAGAGGCTGGTGCCCTGCATCGGCGGCTGGACGCCGCCGAGGAGCTCGCGCACGAGCTCCTGGACGTGGTCCGCGCCCAGTCCCGGCAGATCGAGCGGCTCGAGCAGGTCGTGGCGGAGCGGGGCTTCATCGCCTTCTGGCGGCGGGTGTGGCGGTCCCTGCGCGGCGGCTGAGCGGCCCGGTCCGGCACGCCGGTCGGCAGGGTGCTTCCCGTTTTTCGGCTCGATGTGACATGCTTCACCATCGGGTGCCGGACCGGGCGTGCGAGTTCGGTCCGGATCGCGCCCTTCGCGCAGCGTCCGCAGCAGATGAGGAGTCGGGGCATGGGATGGCTTGATCGGCAGCACTCGGTGGCACCACCGGGATTCAACCGCTGGCTCATACCGCCGGCCGCCCTCGCGGTGCACCTGTGCATCGGTCAGGCCTACGCCACCAGCGTGTACAAGAACGCGCTGGTGGCGCACTTCGACGCGAGCCTCACCCAGATCGGCATCATCTTCTCCATCGCGATCGTCATGCTGGGCCTGTCCGCCGCCGTGTTCGGCACGTGGGTGGACACCGGCGGGCCGCGCAGGGCGATGTTCACCGCGGCGCTGCTGTGGTCCGGCGGGTTCCTGGTCGGCGCGCTCGGGATCTTCACCGAGCAGCTCTGGCTCGTCTACCTGGGCTACGGGGTCATCGGCGGCATCGGCCTGGGCATCGGCTACATCTCGCCCGTCTCCACGCTGATCAAGTGGTTCCCCGACCGTCCCGGCCTCGCCACGGGCATGGCGATCATGGGCTTCGGCGGCGGCGCGCTGATCGCCAGCCCCCTCTCGGCGGCCCTGCTCAACTTCTACGACCCCGACTCCGGCACACCGGGCTGGGTGGCGAGCGGGGACGCCGTCGGCAAGCTGTTCCTGACCCTCGCGGTCGTCTACCTCGCGTACATGCTCTTCGGGGCGTTCACGATCAAGGTCCCGGCCGCCGACTGGAAGCCCGAGGGATTCGACCCGTCGAAGGTCAAGTCGAAGGATCTCGTCACCAAGAACCACGTCTCGGCCCGCAACGCCATCCGCACCCGGCAGTTCTGGCTGGTGTGGATCGTGCTGTTCTGCAACGTGACGGCCGGCATCGGCATCCTCGAGCAGGCCGCCCCGATGATCCAGGACTTCTTCCGCCAGGCGGACGGCGCCTCCCTCGTGACGGTGGCCGTGGCCGGCGGTTTCGTGGGCCTGCTGTCCATCGGCAACATGGGCGGGCGCTTCGTGTGGTCCACCACCTCCGACATCCTCGGGCGCAAGCGCATCTACATGGTCTACCTCGGCGTCGGGGCGGTCCTCTACACCGTGCTGGCGCTGTTCGGCTCGACCTCCACGCTGCTGTTCGTGCTGCTGGCCTTCGTGATCATCTCGTTCTACGGCGGCGGCTTCGCCACGGTCCCGGCCTACCTGCGGGACCTCTTCGGGACCTTCCAGGTGGGGGCCATCCACGGCCGCCTGCTCACCGCATGGTCCGCCGCGGGCATCGCCGGGCCCCTCATCGTCAACGCGTTCCTCGACGCGCAGGGCACGCCCGGGGAGCTCACGTCGCAGGCGTACCAGCCGGCGCTGCTGACCATGGTCGGCCTGCTGGTCGTCGGCTTCGTCGCCAACCTCCTGGTGAAGCCGGTGGACGCCAAGTACCACGAGCCCGCATCGTCCGACACCACGGTCCTCGCGAAGGAGTCCTGACATGAGCAAGGCACGACTGGCACTGGGCTGGGTCCTCGTCGGGGTCCCGCTCGTCTACGGAGTGACAGCGACCCTCATGCGGGTCACCGCGCTGTTCGTCTGATCGACGGGGCCGGAGCGGGGCGGGCCGGAGCGGTCCGCC
This sequence comes from uncultured Kocuria sp., assembly GCF_947500125.1. GTDB lineage: Bacteria > Actinomycetota > Actinomycetes > Actinomycetales > Micrococcaceae > Kocuria. The sequence continues at coordinate 74,624 of NZ_CANMRA010000004.1, forward strand.
CCGCTCCGGTACGTCGGCGTCCCGCCGGGGGTGAGGCCCATCACAGGCCGTCGTGGCGGGTGGCGACGGGCCGGACCCTCTCCACCATGAACCGGGTGAACCGGTCCCTCTCCTCGGCATGGGGCAGATGGGCGGAGTCCTCGAACCAGACCAGTTCCTTCGAGGGGGCGGCCAGGGCGTCGAAGTACTGCTCGGCCAGCTCCGCCGGGGCCTCGTGGTCGTGCCGTCCTTCCACGAAGAACACCGGGACCCGCAGCTCCGGGACCGTCTCCCGCAGGTTCACCTCGAGCAGCTCGGGCCACAGCAGCTCCATGGAGCCCATGACGCCCCGGAAGAAGTTGATCCGGTCGCCCAGGGTGTACTCCCGGGAGCAGACCAGACCGCGCAGCACCAGGCCCAGCGCCCCGGTCCGGCTGTCGTGGACCTCTCCGCCGAAGCGTCCGAGCAGGCGTCGCTGGGTGACGACCGCGCGCTGCCAGTCGCCCCGGTACGGCGGCGGGCCGATCCGGGCGAGGGCCGCGACCGCCCTGCGGTCGTGGTGGCGGCGGGCCTGCTCGACGGTCCACCGATAGGAGGCGGCCTCGCCTCCGGCCATGTCGGCGACCTGGCCGATGCCGACGTAACAGGAGAAGAGGTCCGGGTGCCGCGCCACGGTCAGGGCGCCGATGATGCTTCCCCAGGAGTGACCGACCAGCACGAGGCGATCCTGGTGGAACCTGGCCAGGAGGTGCCGGGTCAGCTCTCCGGTGTCCTCGACGAACTGGTCGATGGTCATCCGGCCGGTGTCGGCGATGGCCGCATAGGACTTGCCGGCGCCGCGCTGATCCCAGTTCACCACGGTGAAGAACCGCTCGAGCTCCCGGGTGCCCCGCCGGTTCGACGTCAGCTGCGAGGTGCCGGGGCCGCCGTGGAGGAACAGCACGACGGGGTTGCGGACGTCCTGGGAGCGGATGAGGATCCACTGCTCACTGCCGCCGATGGACACCTTCTCCAGCGCGGCGACGGCCCGTGCCGTGCCTGACGGTCCCGAGGACCGGATCGGGGGAGTGCCCGCCGGGAGGGCGAAGCGGAGAGCGGCCAGAGCGAGCACCGCACCCGGACCGGCGGCCGCGGTGACGACCTGCCGGACCCGTCTGCGCGCCCGCAGTCCCTGCACTCCCTCGCGGGTGACCGACGGCGCCTCGACCGAGAGGTCGCTCAGGTGCTCGGCGACGGTGGCTCCGTCGGTGGTCCCGCCGACGTGCTTCCGGTGATCCGGCAGGAGGAGACCGCCGAGCGCCATCGCCCGGTCCAGGGCTGCGTGCACTTCACCGGCCATCGTGGACTCCGTCCTCCGGGAGCGTGCTGTCATGGGACTCCGTCGCGGTGCTGTCGGTGATTAGTCTGGCCACGAGCACTGTCGGGAGCAAGGCTGGGGACGGGGTGAGCAACGATGGTCGCGATCCGCTCCGCCGGGGACCGCGCCGGGGACGGAGCCCCGATGAGGTCCCGTGTCCCGGGCGGCGGGTGGGTCCCCTGGTTCGGCGTCGGCCTGTTCGTGGCCGCCGCATCGGCGGGGTACTTCTACAACCTCACCTTCGTGCAGCTGGGTCTGGTCGATCTGGGCACGCGGGTGATCGGCCTGCCGGAGGAGCGGATCGCCCGGTCGATGGCGCTGCTGGCCGGGCTGACGCTGCTCGTGGCGATGGGGACGGGACTGGTGATGCACCACCGGCGGTGGAGCGAGGTCTTCGAGCTCAAGCTGCGGCTGCTGGCGGTCGTGGTGGTCCTGCAGACCGCGCTCACCGCCGTGGCACCCCAGCTGCGCAGCGAGGCGGGTCTGCTCGTGTGGATCGTGGTCGCCTCGATCGGGCTGGGTCTCGGGGTGCCCAGCCTCTTCGGCCTCACCTGCGACCTGGTGCCCACCCGGCACCGGGGCGCCGTCGCGGCCGTGGTGACCTCGGCGGCGTTCCTGCCCGCCGCGGTGTTCTCCTCGGACTGGCGGATCGAGCAGTTCGCCGCCCAGCTGCTGTGGCTGATGGTCCCCGGCGCCGTGGGCCTGGTCGTCCTCGCCTTCGCCCCGTGGACGGTGACGGCCCGCCTCGCCGAACAGCATCACCTGCCCCGGTACGGGACCGGCCGTTTCGTCCGTCACCGCGCGCGGTCCCGGGGCTGGCCGGGACGTGCGTTCACGCTGGCCCTGGTGCTCATGTTCGGCGTCTACTTCATCGACAGCCTGGGCTTCCTGCGCATCGTCGACACCCCCGTCTACATCGGCTCCGCCTGGCACTCGAGCGACCCGGCGACGCTGTGGGCGATCGGGGCCACGCACGTGCTCGCGGCCGTGCTCGCCGGGATCCTCTACCCGGCCCTGGGGCAGCGGGTCCTGCTGGGCTGGATCTTCGGACTCTTCGCCCTGGTCCAGCTCAACTACGTGCTCCACGCCCTGACGACTCCCGAACTGCCGGCCCCGCTGGGGATGCCGCTGCTGTACGCGGTGGCGGTGAGCATCTACACGGTGCTGAACTTCGCCCTCTGGGCGGACTTCTCCACCCCTGCCACGATCGCGCGCAACGCCGCCCTCGGGGTCGGCGTCTCCGGCTGGCTGGCGACGTTCCTGAGCACCGCGCTGTCGATCGGGTGGGCGGCGGCCGAGCTGCCGTTCGCCGCGCACCTGCGGGCCGTGGCCGCGATCAGCCTGCTCCTGTTCAGCGTCACCGTCCTCCTGTTCGTCCTTCCGGACCGGCGGAGAGCCGAGGAGGAGGAGCCCGCATGACCTCGGCCCCGACCCGTCGCACGTGCCCGTTGCTCCTGGTCCTGCTGCTCCTGGGCCTCCTCGTCACGGGATGCAGCGCACCGGCGGACACCGGCCGCTACTCCGTGACCCTGATCACCCAGCAGCACCACGTCGTCGACGAGCGTCAGATCCTCGTCGGGGACACGGTCGTGGCCGGCGGGACGGTGGTCGTGGCGGAGGACGCCGAGCATCGCGGTTCCCTGACCGTGCTCGCCGGCGAGGTCCGGATCAGCGGCCGGGTCGCCGGGGACCTGACGGTCCTCGGCGGGACGGCGGCCCTCACCGGCACCGCGGAGATCACCGGTGACGTCGCGGCCGCCGGAGGCGCGCTCACTCGGGAGCCGGGAACAATGGTGCGGGGCAGCGTCACCGAGGAGCCCGGTCCGGCGACGGTGCTCGAGCGGAGCAGGCGATCGCGCGCGCCTGCGGAACGGGCCCTGTGGTCCCTGGCAGGGGTGGCCGTCATGGCGGGTCTCGCCTGGCTGGCCGCGCGCCTGGCGCCCCGCCCGCTGCACCGCACGGCGGCCGCGGCCACGGCCTTCCCCGTGATCAGCGGCGCGCTGGGCACCCTGGTGCTGATCGCGGCTCTTCCCCTGGTGGCGTCGATGATCTTCACGCTGTTCCTCATCCCGGTCGCCGGGATCGTGCTGCTCGGGCTCGGGGCGATCACGGTGTACGGACTGCTCGCCGCCGGGCGCGCGCTGGGGGACCGCATCCTCCATCGCCTCGGGCGGACCTGGTCGACGCCCCGGGCTGCGGCGCTGGGCACGGCCGTGCTCGTCGCGGCCCTGCAGGTGATCGGACTCGTGCCGGTCGTCGGGGCAGTCGTCACGGCGGCCGTGCTCGTGACCGCCGTCGGGGCGGTGCTCCTCACCAGGTTCGGCCTGCGCCCGTACACGCCTCCGGACGACGGGACCGACGACGGGACCGACGACGGCGGCGCACGCGAGGCCGGGGTCTGAGGTGCCGGTGGGCCCGGACCGTGCCGGGGTCACACCAACGGGTGCTCGGCCATCGTTCCTGAGGAGGAGGGCCTGGTCACTGTGCAGGAGACGGACCACCGCGCGGTTCCGGCTCGATGGGGATCCGGGAGCCCCCTTCGGCCCCCTAGCGTGGAATCACCCGCACGACCTCACCTGCCGAGAGGCCGGACTCCACGAAGGGCCACCATGATCGAGGCGCACGACCTCACCAAACGCTACGGAGACAGAACCGCCGTCAACGGCATCACGTTCACCGTTCCACCCGGCACGGTCACCGGCTTCCTCGGCCCGAACGGGGCCGGGAAGTCCACCACCATGCGCATGGTCGTCGGGCTGGACCGCCCCACCTCCGGACACGTGCAGGTGAACGGGCGGCCCTACGCCCGGCACCGTTCCCCGTTGCGGGAGGTCGGGGTGCTCCTGGACGCCACAGCGGTCCACCCCGGGCGCACGGCCCGGTCGCACCTGCGCACCATGGCGGCCACCCACCACATCCCCGCGCGGCGGGTCGACGAGGTCATCGAGATGACCGGCCTGGCCGGGGTCGCCCACCAGAGGGTGGGCGGGTTCTCCCTGGGCATGGGCCAACGCCTGGGCATCGCCACCGCGATGCTCGGTGACCCCCGCACCCTCATCCTCGACGAGCCGGTGAACGGTCTGGACCCGGAAGGCGTGACGTGGGTCCGGCACCTGCTGCGGTCCCTGGCCGAGGAGGGCCGCACGGTCTTCCTGTCCTCGCACCTGATGAGCGAGATGGCGCAGACCGCGGACCACATCGTGGTCATCGGCCGCGGTGAGATCATCACCTCGGGCCCGGTGCAGGAGGTGATCGACGCCGTGCAGGGCACCGCCGTGCGAGTCCGGTCCCCGCAGGCCTCCGACCTGGCCGCCCTGGTCACCGCCGGGGGAGCCACCGTGTCCTCGGAGGAGGCCGGGGCGCTCGAGATCCGCGGACTGACTCCGCAGCAGATCGGAGAGACCGCAGCCGCGGCAGAGCTGGTCCTGCACGAGCTGACCCCGGTACGGGGCAACCTCGAGGACGCCTATCTCAGTCTCACCCGGCACGCCGTGGAATATCGATCCTCTCCCGCAGTCTCCGTCGAAGAAGGTGGAAACCGATGACTTCCCTGGCCGTGTCCTCCGCTCCCGATTCCCTGCACACGGACCGCCGGATCCGTCTGGGATTCGGCGGTGTCCTCCGTGCGGAGAGCATCAAGCTGCTCTCCCTGCGCTCCACGTGGTGGACCCTGGCATCCACCGTCGTGGTGATGGCGCTGTTCGCTCTCGCCCAGGCGGCGTCCCTGCAGATGCTCGCGGAGCAGTCCGAACTCGCCGGTGCCCCCGGACCCGCCATGCAGGGGGCCGAAGTGGTCAGCGGCGGATACCAGTTCGGGATGCTCACCGTCGCCGTGCTTGGCATCCTGGCGATCACCGGTGAGTACTCCACCGGGATGATCCGCTCCACCCTGACCGCGGTCCCCTCCCGCATCCCCGTGCTGGCCGCCAAGGCGGTCGTGCTCTCGGTCCTGACCGTCGTCGTGGGCGCGGTCGGCCTGGTGGTGTCCTACGCCGTGACCCTGCCGATGCTCACCCGCCACGACCTCGTGCCTGCCCTGGACGCTCCGGACACCTGGCAGGTCTTCGGTGGCATGATCTACTTCCTGGTCACCGTCGCGCTGTTCTCCCTCGGGGCGGGAACGATCATCCAGCACAGCTCCGGGGCCATCACCACCGTTCTCGGCTTCCTGCTCCTGCTGCCCATGATCCTGCCCTACATCACCCTGGACTGGGTGCAGGAGCTCATGACCTGTCTCCCGGTCTCGGCGGCCACAGCGTTCCTGGCCCTCGACGACCGGCTCGCCCTCGCCGGGGACCTCACCCCGTGGCGGGGTGTGCTGGTCGTCGCCCTCTACCCGGCCGCCACCGTGGCCGCCGGAGCGGTGCTCCTGCACCGGCGGGACGCATGACGCCTCACCGTTCCCAGCGGGCGGCCGAACCGGTCGTCGGCGCGGCGGGAGCCGCACCGACGACCGGTCCTCCGCGCCGGCGACGCAGCTCCGCAGTGGACGCGGTCCGGGAGGCCTTCCGCGTCCACCCCTGGTGGACCGACGGCGCGCTGGCTCTGCTGTACCTGGTCGCGACAGTGGGTTCCTACCTCGTCGAGCGCGCGCTGGACGCGCCACCGCCGGTGGTCCAGCTGCTCCAGTCGCTGGTCTTCACGGTCCTGGTGCTGTTCCGCCGCCGCCTGGCAGTCGTCGGGGTCGTGCTCGTGGCCGTCACGGTGCCGGTCGTGCGCTGGTTCCAGACCGGCTGGGAGCGCAACGGGATCGACCCGGACCTGATCTCCCCGACCGGTCCGGGCGGGGACCAGGTCATCACCGTGGCCGCCTACGACCTCGGGACCCTGGCCGTCCTGCTCTACGCCGCCGCGGTCCATCGTCCGGTGCGCTCGGCGTGGGCCGCCCATGTCGTCGCGACCGTCGCGGTGCTCGGCTCGATCCTGGTCTACACCGACCGGTGGGCGTGGACGGTGGAGATCATCGCGGCGACGGCCGTGCTGCTGGCGGCCACCGCGCTCGGCCTGCAGATCCGCGTCCGGCGGGAGCGGCTCGCCGAGCTCGAGGAACGGGCCCACCGGCTCGCCCTGGAGCGTGATCAGCGGGAGCAGCTCGCGGTCGCCGCCGAACGCACCCGCATCGCCCGGGAGATGCACGACGTGCTGGCCCACTCCCTGTCCGTGATGGTCGCCCTGGCCGACGGCGCCACCGCGGCCCTGGACCGCAACCCCGACGGAGCCCGACGGGCCCTGCAGGAACTGTCCGGCACCGGCCGCACCGCCCTGGCCGACACCCGCCGCCTCCTCGGCGTGCTGCGCGCCGAGGACACGCGCGGGGGCCCCGGAGAGGCACAGGACCCGGGGGGCGCCCTGCTGGCCCCGCAGCCCGGTGCCGACCAGCTGACCGCGCTGGTCGGCCGCTTCCGCGCGGCCGGGCTTCCCGTACGACTGACCGAGTCGGGGCCACCGCTGCCGGGCGACCCGGCCCTGCAGCTGGCCGTCCACCGCATCGTCCAGGAGTGCCTGACCAACATCCTGCGCCACGACCCTCGTTCTCCCCGGATCGACGTACGACTTCGCCGCGCCGCCGGGAAGATCGTCCTCGAGGTGGACAATGACAGGGGAAGAGCCAGCGCACCCTCATCCGGCAGCGGCAGAGGCCTGATCGGCGTCCGAGAACGAGCAGCCGTCTTCAACGGATCCGTCGAGGCCGGCCCCACATCCGGCGGGTGGCGAGTGCGCGTCGTCCTGCGCTGGGAGGAAGCATGACCACGGACAGCGAGCCCCAACAGCCGCCGCACCCGGTGCGCGTCCTGCTGGTCGACGACCAGGCCCTGATCCGGATGGGCTTCGCCATGGTGCTCGACACGGAGGACGACATCGCCGTGGTCGGCGAGGCTGCGGACGGCGCCGCGGCCCTCCGGCAGGTCGCGGCGCTGCGCCCGGACGTCGTGGTCATGGACGTGCGCATGCCGGGGATGAACGGCATCGAGGCCACCGAGCGGATCATCGCCGCGGACCCCGCCACCCGCGTCCTCATCCTCACCACCTTCGACCTGGACGAGTACGCCTTCTCCGCCCTGCGCGCCGGAGCCAGCGGCTTCCTGCTCAAGGACGCCCGCCCCGCCGAACTGGCCGAGGCCGTCCGCACGGTCGCCCGCGGCGACGCCGTGGTCTCCCCCCGCGTCACCCGACGCATGCTGGAACTGTTCGCCCCGCATCTGCCCGGCCCCGGCGAGCCGGCAGCGGCCACGCACCCGCGGCTGGGCACGCTCACCGTCCGGGAGCAGGAGGTGCTCCAGCTGCTCGCCCGCGGCATGTCCAACGCGGAGATCGCTGCCGCGCTGTTCATCTCCGAGACCACGGTCAAGACCCATGTCGGCAACCTGCTGGTCAAGCTGGACGTGCGGGACCGGGTGCAGGCGGTGGTCCTCGCCTACGAGACCGGGGTCGTGCCCGGCTCCTCGACAGGTCCCGGGAGCACACCGGGGGCCGGCTGAGGCGACCGTGCCCGCCGAGGAGAGTTCCCGCTGCCCGCCACGGTGCTCTCGACACCGTGGCGGGTCCCGGCCGGCGGCTCAGCTCGAACGGGCCTCCACGGCCCTGCGGCGGACGGCTTCGAAGACCGCCGCGGAGAGCGCGTTCGGGACCCAGTAGGGCCACGGCAGCACCGGGACCAGCCCCAGCACCCACGCCTGCGCCCAGCGCAGCGCCCCGGGGACCCGGCGGCCCCGCAGCAGGTGGTAGCCCACGACCGCCTGGAAGGCGGCCGCGCCGAGGACGACGGCGGGCGCCACGGGCTCCAGCACGCCCAGCAGACGCCGGTGGGGCGGTGACCACGCGCTGTCGCGCAACCAGCCCAGCAGCCGCGGGGCGATCCGGACGGTGTGCACGGCGTTCAGCGCGGCCGAGCCGGCGAAGTACGCCCCGACGGCCCGGGTGGCCACGAGCGGTCCCCGGTGAACGGTGGGCGTCGTCGGCGCGGGGCGCAAGCCGGTGCCCCGGGGTGCGGGAAGGCCCATGGCAGTTCCTCCTCGGTAGCTCTCTCCGTGGTGGTTCTCTCCGTGTCCTGCGGTGACGACCGCGGCGGGCGCCGTCGTTGACCACGGGTGGCTCACATTCGACCATGGGTCCGTGGCCCTGTGCCAGGACGGGTGCCACGACGGGTGCCATTGAGACATCGGGGGTCGTCATGGACGTCGGGCGCAGCCTGTCGCGCAACCTGCTCGCCGCCGCGCGGATAGCGGGGCACGTCCTGACCGGTCCGCTGCTGCGGCGGCGCCGGATGGCCTGGGGGGCCACCCCCGAGGAGGTCTCTTCCACCTGGCCCGGCGACGAGCTGCTCCCCGACCCGTCCTGGACCGCCACCCACGCCGTGACCGTCGACGCTCCGCCGGAGCGGATCTGGCCGTGGCTGGCCCAGCTCGGACAGGGCCGCGGCGGCCTCTACAGCTTCGAACGCCTCGAGAACCTCATCGGCTGCCGGATGCGCAACACCGACCGGATCCTGCCCGAGCACCAGGATCTCTCGACCGTCCCCGAGATCCGTCTCGCCCCGCAGGCGGCCCTGGCCGTGGCGCACGTCGAACCGGGCCGGGACCTCGTGCTGGCCGCCCCGGGCCCCCCGAGGGCAGACCGGCGCAGCGCGGGCGGCCTGTGGTCCTTCCACCTGCGACCGGACCCGGCGGGCGGCACCCGGCTGGTCGAGCGGCTGAGCTTCCCGGCCGGGTCCACCCGGCGGGAGAGGCTGGTCACCTCCCCGGTCCTGATCGAGCCGGTCAGCTTCGTGATGAGCCAGGAGATGCTGCGCAACCTCGGGCGGCTGGCCGAAGGTCAGGCCGGGGCGGCGGCCGGTCGGCCCGAGCGGGCCGGAAGCTCCCCGGGCGGCGGGCGGCGCAGGGGGCGTTCCGCCCGCGCGTACGACGACGCCGCGGCAGCCCTGCGGCGTCCGGACCCGGGCTCCGCGCAGGACCGAGAGCTGATCCGGCTGGCCACGCTGGCCGCGTCGAGCCACAACACCCAGCCGTGGACGTTCACGGTCGCCCCGGACGCGATCACCGTCCGGGCCGACCGTTCGCGCCGCTGCCCCGTGGTCGACCCCCACGACGCCCACCTGCTCAGGAGCCTCGGCTGCGCGGCGGAGAACCTCGTCCACGCCGCCGCCGCGCAGGGCCGCGCGGCCGAGGTCGCCCTCGAGGAGGACGGGCCCGTCGTCGTGACCCTCGGCGCCCCGGGAACGGCCGCGGCGTCCCCGCTGTCGGCCGCCATCGAGACCCGGCAGTGCACCCGCGGCAGCTACGACGGCAGCTCCGTCGGCCCGGGTGACCTGGCCGCCCTCGAACGGGCCGGCAGCCTGGGGCGGGTGCGGTGCTTCCTGCTCACCGCACCCGGAGACCTCGCGGCCGTCGCCGAGCAGGTGGCCTCCGGCGACCTCGCGCAGCTGAACGACGCGGCGTTCCGCCGTGAGCTCGTGTCCTGGATCCGCTTCAACCCCGCCGCCGCACTGCGCAGCAGGGACGGGCTCACCGGGCGCACCGCCGGCCGACCTCCCGTGCCGGGCCCGGTGGGCACGGTGCTGGCGCGGCTCCTCGTCCGGGCCGGCGCCCAGGCGCGGACCGACGCCGAGCAGCTGAAGAGCTCTGCCGGCGTCGCGGTCTTCGTCGCACCGGGCGACGACCCGTCCGCATGGGTCGAGGCGGGACGGGCCTGCCAGCGGTTCGCCCTGCAGGCCGAAGCGCTCGACATCCGCACGGCCTTCGTCAACCAGCCCATCGAGGTCCCGGAGCTGCGAGCCCGGTTCGAGTCGTGGCTCGGTCTCACCAGCGAGCGCGCGCAGCTCGCCGTGCGCTTCGGCCACGGCCCGAGACTGCCCTACAGTCTGCGCCGGCCGGTCCGGGACGTGCTGACGGACCGACCGGAGGAGACTCCGGGTCCGTGAGCTCGGCGGCCCGACCCCGAAACCCCGGTGGTCACCGGGGGGCGTCGTCGTCGGGGGACCGCGCCCCGAGCCCGAGGAAGCCGCGCAGCAGCGCGGCCGTGCCCTCGAGGTGCGCGAGGGACGCGGCCCGGGCGGCGGGGGCGTCCCCCGCCAGGACGGCGTCCGCGAGCTCCCGGTGCTGGCGGTCGGAGTGCTCGAGGTTGACCGGCAGCACGGGGATCCGGTCCAGCAGGTCGCTGGCCCGCGAGCGCACCTCCGCGACGGCGCGGACCAGGCTCGGGCAGCCGCCGAGCTCGGCCACCGCGATGTGGAAGCGCGCGTCGGCGGGACGGTAGTCCTCCGGAGGGCTCTCCTCGACCTGCCGGAGGCACGCGAGCAGGTGCTCCCGGGCGGCCGCGCTGAGGGACGCCGCCGCGGCCAGCTCCGCCGCCGCGGGCTCGACGACGGCGCGGAACACGAGCACGTCCTCCACCTCCGCGGGGTCCACCGGGGGGAGGGTCTCGTCCGGCAGGGCGGTGCGGCCGGTCACGAAGGTCCCGCCGTACCGGCCGCGCACCACCTCCAGGACCCCGGCGGCCTGGAGCTCGCGCAGGGCCTCGCGGAGCGTGGCGCGGGAGATCCCGAGCATCGCCGCGGTCTCGCGCTCGGGCGGGAGCCGCTCGCCCCGGCGGAACAGGCCGAGCCGGATCGAGTCGAGGATCCGCTCCACGGCCTCCTCGAAGGCGTTGCCCTGGCGCACGGGCCGGATGAGGGGGTGCTGGACCGGGTCGCTCACAGTGGCGCTCCTCCCTGCGGTACGGCGTGCGCCCATGGTGTCACGGTCCCCGGGGAACGCCTCCGGCGGGACCCCGCCCACCGCGCCGGGCGGGTCCACGAGCAGGAGCGGCGCGCCGCCCGGTCCGGACGGCGCGCCGCTCCCTCCGGCCGGGACGGCCGGCCGAGGTCCTAGTGGGTGAGATCGATGGCGACCACGCCCACCGCGATGATCAGGGCGGCGGAGACGAGGAAGCCGGCCGCGATGGCGATGAGGGCCCAGGAGCGGGCGGAGCCGGAGCGCTGCGAGCCGGGGCGGTCAGGGGCTGAGGAGGTGGTCTGGTTCATGCCCACCATTCTGCGGCATCCGGGTGACCGGCTCCACTGCGACGCGGCCCGGTGCCCGGCCCGGCGGCCGCCCGGCCGCGCGCCGCGGGGTCTTGACGGGGCGGAGGGCAGCCCCACAGACTGTGACCACTTGCGCCATACGTCTGTTTTCAGACCTTTGTGGAACCCCGGAGGGATCGTCCCATGCCCGACTCCCCAGCACAGCCTGCCCGCACCGACGAGTACTTCCAGCACCGCCAACTCCGGTCCGGGGCCGCCGGCTGGGTGCTGCTCGCGGGCCTGGGCATCGCCTACGTCATCTCCGGGGACTTCTCCGGCTGGAACATCGGGCTCTCCGAGGGCGGGTGGGGCGGGCTGCTCATCGCCTTCGTGCTCATGGGCCTCATGTACACCTGCATGGTCTTCGGCCTCGCCGAGCTCTCCTCCACGCTGCCCACGGCTGGGGCCGGCTACGGCTTCGCGCGCCGCGCGCTCGGCCCGCTCGGCGGCTTCGCCACCGGAATGGCCGTGCTCATCGAGTACGCCGTGGCCCCGGCGGCGATCGCCACGTTCATCGGCGGCTACATCGAGGCGCTGGGCCTGTTCGGGATCACCAACTCCTGGCCGGTCTACCTCGTCACCTACCTCGTGTTCATGGGCATCCACATGTACGGGGTGGGCGAGGCGCTCAAGCTGATGTTCGGGATCACCGTGGTCGCGGTCTTCGCGCTGGGGGTGACCGTCGTCGCGCTCGTGCCGCACTTCGACGCCGCCAACCTCTTCGACATCGTCCCGAACGACGCCGTGGGGGCGAGCGCGTTCCTGCCCATGGGGTACGCGGGGGCGATGGCGGCCCTGGTGTACGGGATCTGGTTCTTCCTGGCGATCGAGGGCGTGCCGCTGGCCGCCGAGGAGACCGCCGACCCCCGCCGCGACATGCCGCGCGGGATCATCGTGGCCATGGCCTTCCTGCTGGTCTCCGGGGCTCTGATGCTCGTCCTCGTCCCCGGGGCCGCGGGCTCGGAGGCCATGAGCACCTCGGACAACCCGCTGCCGGAGGCCATCCGCACGGTCGCCGGGGCGGACAGCGTCATGGCGAACATCGTGAACTACGCGGGCCTGGCGGGGCTGGTCGCGAGCTTCTTCTCGATCATGTTCGCCTACTCCCGGCAGCTCTTCGCCCTCTCCCGGGCGGGGTACCTGCCCCGCTGGCTCTCGCTGACCGGCAAGCGCCGGACCCCGTGGGTCGCCCTCATCGTGCCCGGCACCGTCGGCTTCGTGCTGGCGGCCGTGACCGGCGACGGCGGGCTGCTCATCAACATCGCGGTCTTCGGCGCCACCGTCTCCTACGTGCTGCTGAACCTCTCCCACATCGTGCTGCGGCTGCGCGAGCCCGACCTCCCGCGCGGCTACCGCACCCCGGGCGGGGTCGTCACCACCGGCATCGCCCTGGTGCTGGCCCTCGTGGCCGTGGTCGCGACGTTCCTGGTCGACGTGCTCGCCGCGTCCATCACCGCCCTCGTCTTCGTCGTCTTCCTCGCCTACTACTGGTTCTACAGCCGCCACCGGCTCGTGGGCCACGCCCCCGAGGAGGAGTTCGCGCAGATCCGCACCGCCGAGGCGGACCTGCACTGACCACCCCACCCCCACCACCTCAGCGATCCCAGCGACGAAGGACGGACCCATGACCGAGACTCCCCAGCACCCGCGCAACGACCGGATGCTCACCGTCGAGCAGCTGCGCCGGCACGTCGCCGACGGGCTCGTGGACACCGTCGTCCTGGCCTTCACCGACATGCAGGGCCGGCTCCAGGGCAAGCTCAACCACGCACAGTTCTTCCTGGACTCGGTGCTCGACGAGGGCGCCGAGGGCTGCAACTACCTGCTGGCCGTGGACACGGAGATGAACACCGTGGGCGGCTACTCGATCAGCAGCTGGGCCTCGGGCTACGGGGACATGGAGTTCGCCATGGACCTGGACACGATCCGGCTGATGCCGCACAATCCCGGCCAGGTCATGATCCAGTGCGACCTCACCGGCCACGGCGGGCAGCCCATCCCGATGTCGCCGCGGTCCATGCTGCGCCGCCAGCTCGACCGCGCCCGGGACATGGGCTTCACCATGGTCACCGGCACCGAGCTGGAGTTCTGCGTCTACAACACCAGCTACGAGGACGCCTGGGACGGCGGCTACCGCAACCTGGTCCCGGCCAACCAGTACAACGTGGACTACTCCGTGCTGGGCTCCCAGCGGGTCGAGCCGCTGCTGCGGGAGATCCGCAACGCCATGTACGCGGCCGGGCTGACCGTCGAGTCCGCCAAGGGCGAGTGCAACCTCGGCCAGCACGAGATCGCGTTCCGCTACGACGAGGGCATGGTCACCGCCGACAACCACGTGGTCTACAAGCTGGCCTCGAAGCAGATCGCCCACCAGCAGGGGAAGTCCGTCACCTTCATGGCCAAGCCCAACGAGCGCGAGGGCAGCTCCTGCCACATCCACATGTCCCTGCGCGGACCGGACGGCGAGCTGGTCTTCTGGGACCGCGAGCGGGACGCCCGGTCCCGCACCTACGAGCACTTCATCGCCGGGGTGCTGCGGACCATGCGCGAGTTCACGCTGTTCTACGCCCCCACCATCAACTCGTACAAGCGCTTCGTGGAGGGCAGCTTCGCCCCCACCTCGGTGGCCTGGGGCGTGGACAACCGCTCCTGCGCCGTGCGCCTCGTGGGCAGCGGGCAGTCCGCCCGGATGGAGAACCGGCTCCCCGGCGGCGACGTGAACCCGTACCTGGCGCTCGCCGCGATGCTGGCCTCCGGGCTGCACGGCATCGAGCAGGAGCTCGAGCTCGAGCCGATGACCGAGGGCAACGCCTACGAGTCCGACGCCCCCGTGGTGCCCTCGACCATGCGCGAGGCCCGGGACCTGCTGGCCGGCTCGGAGCTCGCCCGGGAGCTGTTCGGCGAGGACGTCGTCGAGCACTACGTGCACTACGCCGACGTGGAGCTGGCGGCGTTCGAGGCCGCCGTCACCGACTGGGAGCTGCGCCGTGGCTTCGAGCGCCTCTGAGCCGATCGGCGCCGGCTACCGGCCGCGGATCGCCCTGACCACCTACTACCAGGAGGGCTCCTGGGGGGTCTGGAACTCCGTCGCGGCGATCGTCCCGGGCGCCTACGTGGAGGCGGTCGCCGCGGCCGGGGGCACGCCCCTGCTGCTGCCCCCGGTGGGCACGGACCCCGGGGTGCTCGAGCTCGTGGACGGTCTGATCGTCATCGGTGGCGTGGACGTGGACCCGCGGTTCTACGGCGCCGAACGGCACGAGGCGACCTCCTCCCAGCCCGCACGGGACGAGCACGACCTCGCCCTGACCCGGGCCGCGCTGGAGCGCGGGGTGCCCCTGTTCGCGATCTGCCGCGGCGCCCAGATCCTCAACGTGGCGCTCGGCGGCACGCTGATCCAGCACCTGCCGGACGTCAACGCGAACGCCGCGCGCTACCAGCCCGGACCGGGCCGGTACGGGGAGGTCGAGTTCGCCACCGAGCCGGGCAGCCGCTGCCGCGAGCTGCTGGGCGAGACGGCGTGGTCCCCGTGCTACCACCACCAGGCCCTGGAGACGGTGGCCGAGGGACTGGTCGTGACCGCCCGCGCCGAGGACGGGACGGTCGAGGCCGTCGAGACCGTCGGCGGCGGCTGGACGCTCGGCGTGCAGTTCCACCCCGAGGAGAACCGGAAGGACGCCCGCCTCTTCGAGGGGTTCGTCCGCGTGGCGCACGGCTGGGCGCAGCAGCGCACCCGGCAGGACCACCCCGGGCAGACCGGCCGGGCAGACCACGCCCCACAGCGAGAGGACACCCGCATCCCATGACCACCACGCAGATCATCGACCCCGCCACGGAGGAGGTCGTCGGCACCGTCGAGCTCACGTCCCTGGAGCAGACGGACGCGGCCGTGGAACGGGCCCGGCGGGCCTTCGAGACCTGGAGCGCCGTCGCCCCGGCCGACCGGGCCCGGCTGCTGCGCCGCTTCGCCGACGCGGTGGATGCCGACCTGGAGCACCTCGCCCGCCTGGAGGTCCGCAACGCGGGGCACACCATCGGCAACGCCCGCTGGGAGGCGGGCAACGTCCGGGACGTGCTGACCTACTACTCCGGGGCGCCCGAGCGGCTCTCCGGCCGGCAAATCCCTGCTCCGGGCGGGGTCAACATCACGTTCCACGAGCCGCTGGGCGTGGTGGGTGTGATCGTGCCCTGGAACTTCCCCATGCCGATCGCCGCCTGGGGGTTCGCCCCGGCGCTGGCCGCCGGGAACACGGTGGTGCTCAAACCGGCCGAGCTCACCCCGCTGACCGCGATCCGGCTGGGGGAGCTCGCGCTCGAGGCGGGCCTGCCCGAGGGCGTGCTCACGGTGCTGCCGGGCAAGGGCTCGGTCGTGGGGGAGCGCTTCGTGACCCACCCCGCCGTCCGCAAGGTCGTCTTCACCGGCTCCACCGACGTGGGCCGGCGAATCATGGCCGGGTGCGCGGAGCAGGTCAAGCGCGTGACTCTCGAGCTCGGCGGCAAGAACTCCAACATCGTCTTCGCCGACGCCGACCTGGAGCGGGCCGCCCTCGCCACCCCCGCCGGCGCCCTGGACAACGCCGGCCAGGACTGCTGCGCCCGCTCCCGCGTGCTCGTCCAGCGCTCCGTGCTGGAGAAGTTCCTGGAGCTGCTGGAGCCCGCCGTGCGGGACTTCGCCTGCGGGGACCCGTGGGACGAGGGCACGCAGATGGGGCCGCTGGTCTCCGCCGCGCACCGGGACTCCGTGGCGTCCTTCCTCGACGACGACGCCCCGGTCGCTTTCCGCGGCACCGCCCCCGAGGGCCCCGGCTGGTGGTTCCCGCCGACCGTGCTCACCCCGTCCCCGGACTCCCGGGTGTTCCGGGAGGAGATCTTCGGACCCGTGCTCGCGGTGGTCCCGTTCGAGGACGAGGCGGACGCCGTCCGGATCGCCAACGACACCGAGTACGGGCTCTCCGGGTCGATCTGGACCCGGGACGTCGGGCGTGCGCTGCGGGTGTCCCGCGCGGTCGACGCCGGGAACCTCTCCGTCAACTCGCACGCCTCCGTGCGCTACTGGACGCCGTTCGGCGGCTTCAAGCAGTCCGGCTTCGGCCGGGAGCTCGGCCCGGACGCCCCGCAGGCGTTCACCGAGACCAAGAACGTGTTCATCGCCACCGACTGACGCCACCGACTGACGCCACCGACCGGCGCCCCGCGCCACCGCTCGTCCCGTCCCGGGGCGACGCCCAGCACCGAACCCCCAGCACCGAGCCCCCACCACCGAAGGAGAACCCATGGAGGTCAACGCCCGCCGCCTGGTCGGCCGCAGCGCCGTCATCACGGGAGGGGCCAGCGGCATCGGTCTCGCCGCGGCCCGCCGTCTCGCCGCCGAGGGCGCGCACGTCGTCGTCGCGGACCTGAACCCGGCGGCCGGGGAGGCCGCCGCCGAGGAGGTCGGGGGGCTGTTCGTGCGCACCGACGTGGCGGACGAGGCCGACGTCATCGCGCTCTACGCGGCGACCCACGAGGCCTACGGATCGGTGGACATCGCCTTCAACAACGCCGGGATCAACCCGACCGACGACGGCTCGATCCTGGACACCGGCCTCGACGCGTGGCGGAGGGTGCAGGAGGTCAACCTCACGAGCGTCTTCCACTGCTGCAAGCACGCGATCCCGTACATGCGCGAGCAGGGGAGGGGCTCGATCGTCAACACCGCGTCCTTCGTGGCCGTCATGGGCGCGGCGACCTCCCAGATCTCCTACAGCGCCTCGAAGGGCGGGGTGCTCTCGATGAGCCGGGAGCTGGGCGTGCAGTTCGCCCGGGAGGGGATCCGGGTCAACGCCCTGTGCCCCGGCCCCGTCAACACGCCGCTGCTGCAGGAGCTGTTCGCCACGGACCCGGAGCAGGCCCAGCGCCGGCTCGTGCACGTGCCGGTCGGGCGGTTCGCGGAGCCGGAGGAGATCGCCGCGGCGGTCGCGTTCCTGGCCAGCGACGACGCCTCGTTCGTCAACGCCGCCACCTTCCTGGTGGACGGGGGGATCTCCGGGGCCTACGTCACCCCGGTGTGACCACGGTGTGACCCCTGTGTGGCCCGGGGGCCCCGGCCGACCACGCCGTGACGTGGTCGGCCGGGCCTCGGTCAGCGGGGACCACCCGGGTCGGCCGGGGCTCCTGCGGCGTCGCCGGCTCAGCGGGCGGCGGCGACCATCTCCTGGCGCAGCGCCGCCACGAACCCGTCCACGTCCTCCTCGGTGGTGTCCCACGAGCACATCAGGCGCACCTCCCCGACGGCCGGGTCCCACACGTAGAACGGCCAGCGCTCCTGCAGCCGTGCCGTGACCCCGGGCGGGAGCACCGCGAAGACCGCGTTGGCCTCGGGAGCCTGCGTCACCCGGGCACCGGGGACCTCCGCGATCCCCGCCGCCAGGCGCCGGGCCGTGGCGTTGGCCCGGCGGGCCGCCTCGAGCCACAGGTCCCCCGTGTGCAGGGCCAGCAGCTGCGCGGACACGAAGCGCATCTTCGAGGCCAGCTGGGTCGAGAGCTTGCGCACGAACCGGGGCTGGCGCACGGCGTCCGGGGTGAGCACCACGACGGCCTCCGCGCCCATCAGCCCGTTCTTGGTCCCGCCCCAGGAGACCACGTCCACGCCGGCGTCGGTGGTCAGGGCCCGCAGCGGGACGTCCAGGGCCGCGGCGGCGTTGGCGAGCCGGGCGCCGTCCAGGTGGACCGACAGGCCCAGGCCGTGGGCGTGCTCGCAGACCGCGCGCAGCTCCTCGGGCGTGTAGACGGTGCCGAGCTCCGTGGACTGGGTGACGGTGACGACGCGCGGCTGGGCGTGGTGCTCGAAGCCGAAGCCGTGCGCCTCCCGGTCGATCAGCTCCGGGGTCAGCTTCCCGTCCGGCGTGGGCACGGCCAGCATCTTCACGCCCGCGACCTTCTCGGGGGCCCCGCACTCGTCGACGTGCGCGTGGGCGGTGGCCGTGCAGATCGCCGCGTCCCAGCGGTCGGTCATCGCCGCGAGCGCCACGACGTTCGCGCCCGTGCCGTTGAACAGGGGATAGCACTCCGCCCGATCCCCGAAGTGCCGGCGGGCGACGTCCTGCAGCGCCTCGGTGTAGGGGTCGGCGCCGTAGGCCCCCACATGGCCGCCGTTGGCGGTCGCGAGGGCCTGGAGCACCTCGGGGTGGACGCCCGCGTGGTTGTCGCTGGCGAAGCCCTTCCGGGCGGGGTCGTGCAGGCGAGAGAGGACGGAGTCGGTCACGGGTGGCCCTTCCGGTGGGTCGGCAGTGCGCTCGGCGGCACTCGCACTCTACTCGCGCCCCCGTTCCGGAGCGCCCGGTGCGGGCCCTCGGTAGGGTCGGGGCATGCGCATCGTCCAGGCCGCCGCGGCGGTGGTCGTCCGGGAGGACGGCCGGCTGCTGCTGGTCCGCCGGGGCCGGGAGCCCCAGCGCGGGCGCTGGAGCGTGCCGGGCGGGTCGGTGGAGCCCGGGGAGACGCCGGCGCAGGCGGCGGTCCGGGAGACGCTCGAGGAGACCGGGGCCCGCGTGCGGGCCGAGCGGGAGCTCGGCACGGTCCGCGTCCCGGCCGGCGCGGGACTCGTGTACGAGGTGCACGACGTCGCCGCGACCTATCTCGGCGGGACGCTGCGCCCCGGTGACGACGCCGACGCCGTGCGCTGGGTCGCCCCGGAGGAGCTGCCCCGGCTGGAGACCACCGACGGCCTGCTGGAGCACCTCGCACGGTTCGGGGTCCGCCCGGCCTGAGCCCCGGGCCCGTCCGGACCGGATCCCGGGACCTCGTCCCCGCCCGGACGGGGTCCCCGGTGGCCGTCCCCCGCCCGGGCCGGACCCCTGGAGGCCGTCCCCCGCCCGGCCTCTCGTCCCGGCCCGGAGCGCGTGCTTGGATAGGGGCATGGCACAGACGCGGGGCTTCTACGTCGACACCGTGGAGCGCACGACCACGGCGGACCGGGACGCGGTGTGGGCGGTCGTCGAGGGCATCGGCGGCGAGCGCGGGTGGTACAGCACGGACCGCGTGTGGGCCGCCCGCGCCACGGCCAACCGCCTGGGCCTGCCGCCCGGGCGGCTGCGCCACCGCGAGGACCCGGACCACCTCTCGGCCGGGGAGCGCCTGGACTGGTGGACGGTCGAGGCCCTCGAGCCGCCGCGGCGGCTGAGGCTGCGGTCCCTCGTGCGGATGCCGGGGGACGCCTGGCTGGACATCTGCCTGGAACCGGGACCGGACGGGACCCTCGTCTACCGCCAGACCACGGTGTTCCGCCCGGCGGGCGCGGCGGGGCGCGCCTACTGGTACGCCATGCTCGCCCCGCACAAGGCCGTCCTCGGCCGGCTCGCCACGGACATCCTGCGGCAGGCGGGCGGATAGGGGCCTTCCGCCCCGGCCGCTCCGGCCGTAGCGTGGACTCACCGGCCACCGTGACGCCCGGTGGACGCGGCCGGTGGCCGAGGGTGTGCCTCGGCACCGCTGCCGGGCGGAGCCTTCAGGAGAGTGCCGCCATGACCGCCGACGCCCCGTCCGTCCCCGACTCCCGCGCCCTGGCCGACGAGGCCGTCGCCCTGGTCCGCGAGTGGCTCATCCGCGCCGCCGAGGGCCGCCGGCACCGTGACGGCGCGGCCGACCGGCTCGCCACCGTCCTCCAGGACCCCCACGGGCTGGAGTTCACGGTCGGCTTCGTGGACCGGGTGGTGCGCACCGAGGACGTGCGGGCCGCCGGGCGGGCCCTGAACGCGCTCGCCGAGATCGTGCCCCGCACCATGCCCGTGGCGGACCGCGCGCAGATCCGGCTCGGCGCCGCCCTCTCGGGCAGGGCGCCTCAGATCGTCGTCCCCGCGGCCCGCACCCGCCTCCGCCAGCTCGTGGGGCACATGATCGTGGACGCCCGCCCCAAGGCCTTCGGACAGGCGGTGAAGAAGCTGACGGCCCAGGGCCACCGCCTCAACATCAATCTCCTCGGCGAGGAGGTCCTCGGCGAGGAGGAGGCGGACAAGCACCTCGCCGACGCCGCCGCGCTGCTGGACCGGGACGACGTCGACTACGTGTCCGTCAAGGTCTCCTCCGTGGTCCCGCAGCTGTCCCACTGGGGCTTCGAGGGGACCGTGGCGAAGGTCGTCGAACGGCTGCTGCCCGTCTACCGCGCCGCGGCGCAGGCCCCGGCCGGGAGCAAGTTCATCAACCTCGACATGGAGGTCTACTCCGACCTGCACCTGACCACCGAGGTGTTCACCCGCCTCCTGGAGCACCCGGAGCTGCGGGGGCTCGAGGCGGGGATCGTGGTCCAGGCCTACCTGCCGGACGCGCTCGCGGTGGTCCGGCGGCTCTCGGCGTGGTCCGCTGAGCGGGTCGAGGCCGGGGGCGCGGGGATCAAGGTCCGGCTCGTGAAGGGCGCGAACCTCCCCATGGAGCGCGTGGACGCCGAGCTGCACGGCTGGCCCGTGGCCACGTGGAGCAGCAAGCAGGAGACCGACACCAACTACAAGCGGGTCCTCGACTGGCTGTTCGTGCCCGGGCGGATGACGGGGCTGCGGCTGGGGGTGGCCGGGCACAACCTCTTCGACATCGCCTTCGCCCACCTGCTCGCCGAGCGCCGCGGCGTGACGGACCGGATCGAGTTCGAGATGCTCCAGGGCATGGCGGTCGAGCAGGCGCGGGCCGTGAGCGCCGACGTCGGGCAGCTGCTGCTCTACGTGCCCGCCGTGCGCCCGGCCGAGTTCGACGTGGCCGTGTCCTACCTCGTGCGCCGGCTCGAGGAGAACGCCTCGCACGAGAACTTCATGTCGGGGATCTTCGAGCTGGCCCCCGACAACGAGATCTTCGCGCGGGAGGAGCAGCGGTTCCGCGCGGCCCTCGAGGCGCTGGACCCGCAGGAGGACGCCGCCCCGGCCCCCGCCCGCGCCCAGGACCGCACCGTGCCCGACGCCGGGTCCGCGCACCTGCCGCTCGAGGAGCCCTTCCGCAACGAGCCGGACACCGACGTCTCCGTCCCCGCGAACCAGTCGTGGGCGGAGGAGATCGCGGCCCGGATCGGGGACCGGCAGTGGTACGAGGCCCTGCCCGTGCCCGATCCCGTCGACGCGGAGGACGTGGAGCGGCTCGTGACCACGGGGCGGGCCGCCGCCGAGGGGTGGCACGCCCGCGGCGCCCACGAGCGCGCGGAGATCCTCAACCGGGCGGCCGACGTCCTGGCCGCCCGCCGGGGGCACCTGCTGGCCGTGGCCGGCGCGGAGGCGGGCAAGACCCTGGGCCAGTCGGACCCGGAGGTCTCGGAGGCCATCGACTTCTGCCGCTGGTACGCCCGCCGCGCCCTCGAGCTCGAGACCGTGGACGGCGCCCGGTTCGTCCCGGACCGGCTCGTGCTGGTCACCCCGCCGTGGAACTTCCCGCTGGCGATCCCCACCGGCTCCACGGTCGCGTCCCTCGCCGCCGGCGCCGCCGTGCTGCACAAGCCCGCCCCCGAGGTCCGGCGCTGCTCGACCGCGGTGGTCGAGGCGCTGTGGGAGGCCGGGGTGCCGCGGGACGTGCTCCAGCTCGTCGACTCCGTCGAGGGGGAGGTGGGGCAGGCCCTCGTCTCCCACCCCGGGGTGGACCGCATCGTCCTCACCGGCGCCTACGAGACGGCCCAGCTCTTCCAGTCCTGGCGGTCGGGGCGGCCGATGACGGCGGAGACCTCGGGCAAGAACGCCCTGGTCATCACCCCCAGCGCGGACCGGGACCGGGCCGTGTGGGACCTCGTGACCAGCGCGTTCGGCCACGCCGGGCAGAAGTGCTCGGCGGCCTCCCTCGGCATCCTCGTGGGCAGCGTGGCGGAGTCCGAGCGGTTCCGCCGGCAGCTGCTCGACGCCGCGTCCTCGATGGTCGTGGACTGGCCGCAGAACCTGCAGGCGTCGGTGGGCCCGGTGATCTCCGAGCCCGGCGACAAGCTGCACCGCGCCCTGACCCGCCTCGACCCGGGGGAGCAGTGGCTGCTCGAGCCGCGGCAGCTCGACGACACCGGGCGGCTGTGGCGGCCCGGCATCAAGACGGGGGTGGCCCCGGGCTCCTTCTTCCACCGCACCGAGTGCTTCGGCCCCGTCCTGGGGCTGATGGAGGCCGCGGACCTGCAGGAGGCGCTCGCGCTGCAGAACGCGGTCGAGTACGGGCTGACCGCCGGGCTGCACTCCCTCGACCCGGAGGAGATCAGCACGTGGGTGGAGCTCGTCGAGGCGGGCAACCTCTACGTCAACCGCGGCATCACCGGGGCGATCGTCCAGCGCCAGCCCTTCGGCGGTTGGAAGAAGTCCTCGGTGGGGCTGGGGGCCAAGGCCGGCGGACCGAACTACCTGGCCCAGCTCGGCTCGTGGCAGAAGGCCCCGTTCGAGGAGGACCCGTCCGGGGAGACCGGCGCCGAGCCCTCCGAGGCCGTCGCCCACCACCTCGCCGCGCTCCGGCCCCTCGTGCCCGAGGCGGACGCCGCCTGGCTGACGGCCTGCGCCGAGCAGGACCAGGCGTGGTGGGACCGGGAGTTCGGCCGCGCCCACGACCCCACCGGCCTGGAGTGCGAGGCCAACCTGTTCCGCTACCGCCCGCGCGACGTCGTCGTGCGGGCGGCCGAGGACGCCCCCCTCACGGACGTGATCCGGGTGGGGCTCGCCGCGGTGCGCTCCGGCGCGCGCGCCGTCCTCGCCCCCGCGGACGAGGTCCCCGCGGAGGTGCAGGAGCTGTTCCGCTCCGTGCTGGACCCCTGCGGGGACGAGGCCTTCGCCCGGGTCGCCGCGGACTGGGCCGACCCGAGCGGGTCCGGACGGATCCGGGTCGTGGGCACCGCGCCCGGCCTCGCCGAGGCGCTCGCCGAGCGGCCCGAGATCGCGCTGCTCGCGGACCCGGTGGTCGGCGCCTCCCGGGTGGAGATGCTCCCGCTGCTCGCGGAGCAGGCCGTCTCCGTCACGATGCACCGCTTCGGCAACCCCTCGACGGACGCCGAGACGGTGGTGCACCGGATGATCGCGTCCTCGCCGGGCCTGGGCACGCCGGCGCCACCGGCCGACATGTAGGC
The DNA here is from genome assembly GCF_947500125.1 of uncultured Kocuria sp. Lineage (GTDB taxonomy): Bacteria > Actinomycetota > Actinomycetes > Actinomycetales > Micrococcaceae > Kocuria. Next base: position 98,045 of record NZ_CANMRA010000004.1, read on the forward strand.
GTTTCCCCTGGTGGCGGCGGCGGGCCGGTGCCAGCATGAGCCCATGCGCGCATCCCTGAGGTACCTCGCACTGGGTCTGGCCGGAGCGCTCGGCGTCTCCGGCACCGTTCTCTCCGGCACCGCGGCCGTCGCGCACGACGACCGGCAGCACGGGGGCCGGGGTTCGCCCGTCACCGCCGAGCTGCCCAAGGTCCCCACCATGACCGGCGGCGGCGGCGCGGTCTCCTCGGTGGACCCCCTCGCGAGCCAGGTGGGCATCGACGTGCTCGAGCGGGGCGGCACCGCCGCGGACGCCGCCGTGGCGGCGGCCGCGACCCTGGGCGTCACCGAGCCGTACTCCGCGGGCATCGGCGGCGGCGGGTTCTTCGTGCACCACAGCGCGGAGACTGGCGAGATCCGCACGATCGACGGGCGCGAGACCGCGCCGGCCACATTCACGCAGGACGAGTTCCTGGGCGACGACGGCGAGCCCCTCGACTTCGACACCGTGGTCAGCTCCGGGAAGTCGGTGGGCGTGCCGGGCACCCTGGCCACCTGGGAGACCGCGGCCGAGGAGTTCGGGACCATGGACCTGCACGACCTGCTGCGGCCCGCGGAGCAGATCGCCGCCCGCGGTTTCGTGGTGGACGAGCACTTCCAGGAGCAGACCGCGGCCAACGCCGAGCGCTTCGGGAAGTTCCCGGAGACCGCGCAGCTGTTCCTGCCCGACGGCGAGGCGCCCGAGGTCGGGACCGTGTTCCGCAATCCCGACCTCGCCCGCACCTACCACTCGATCCGGCACGAGGGCACCGACGTCTTCTACGAGGGGGCGATCGGCCGGGCGGTCGTCGACGAGAGCCGTCGGCCGACCACCGCTGAGGGCGTGGAGGTGCTCGCCGGGGAGCTGACCCCGGCGGACCTGGAGTCCTACGAGGCCCTGCTCAAGGAGCCCACCCACACCGAGTACCGGGGCCTGGACGTCTACGGCATGGGCCTGCCCAGCTCCGGCGGCATCACGGTGGCCGAGACCCTGAACCTGCTCGAGGCCTACGACGAGCGCACGGGGACCGGTCTCGCCGAGGTCTCCGAGACCCAGTACCTGCACCGCTTCTCGGAGGCGAGCGCCACGGCCTACGCGGACCGCAACCGGTGGATCGGGGACGTCGAGGGCGTGCCCGTCGAGGAGCTCACGAGCCAGGAGTTCGCCGACGAGCGCGCCTGCCGCTTCGACCCCGAGGCGGCCCAGGAGCGCCCCGTCCCGTTCGGGGAGCCCGACGGGGAGTACGCCGAGTGCGGGGCGCCCGGAGCCCGCCAGCCGGAGCCCGCCGGGGGCGTCTCGACCACCCACCTCAACGTGGCCGACCGGTGGGGCAACGTGGTCTCCTACACCCTCACCATCGAGCAGACCGGCGGCTCCGGGATCACGGTCCCGGAGCACGGGTTCCTGCTCAACAACGAGCTGACCGACTTCAGCTTCGCGCCCGTCACCGAGGGCGTGCCGGACCCGAACCTGCCGGGTCCGGGCAAGCGGCCCCGCTCGTCGATGAGCCCCACGATCGTGCTGAAGGACGGGGAGCCGTGGATGTCGGTGGGCACGCCCGGCGGCGCCACGATCATCACCACGGTGGCGCAGATCCTCACCGGGCACGTGGACCGGGATCTCGCCCTCGTCGACGCCGTGGCCGCGCCGCGGCTGAGCTCGCGCAACGGGGCGGAGGAGGCCGACCTCGGCCTGGCCGACTCCGAGGTCGGCCGGCAGCTGAGCGGGCTGGGCCACGAGCTGGTCCCACCCCCGCGCCGCTGGATCGGCAACGCCTCGGCGCTGCGGATCCTCGGCGGCGACCGCTTCGAGGCGGCGGCCGAGACCGAGCGCGGCTACGGCGGCTCCGCGATGGTGGTGCATCCCGAGCCGTGACCCCGTCCCGCCGGTGACGTCCCGCCGGTGACGTCCCCGGGCCCCGTCCGCTTCGGACGGGGCCCGGGGACGTGCCGGGAACGCCCTACGCTGGGTCCGGACCGCGCGTCCCGCACCAGTCCCGTCCGACCCAGGAGCCGCACCGTGTTCAGCCACCCGCCCGCCGACCGTCCCGGCCCCTCCGAGCCCGTGGTTCCGGGGGACCCCGCCCTGGACGACCGGTGGCGGGCGGCGACGGCCGGCTGGCGCCCGTCCTCGATCCGCCCCTCGACCGTCCGCTCGGGCGAGCCCGACCGGACCCGGGCGTGGGTGCGCCACGCCTGGGAGGGCCTCGACAGTCCGTCCGCCGGACCGGAGGACGACGACGGGATTGGCCGGCGGGTGCGCGACCTCTTGACCGTCGCCGCGCTGTTCGCCCTCCAGGAGCGCTTCCTGGCCGTCGCCGCCGGCGAGCCGGTCCCGGCCGAGGTCCCCGACCCCCGCCGGGACGGCGCACGCCTGGGGGACGACGAGGTCCTGGCGGTCGTGCGGCGGACGTGGGAGATCGACCCCGCGGAGCGGGGCGCGGACGGGTTCGCGGCGGAGCTCACCGGTTTCCTGCAGGACCACCTGGACGAGCTCGCGGAGGAGGTCCGCGAGCGGCTGGTGGACCGGCGCGGTCCCACCCAGGTGTTCGCCGAGCTGTGGAGCCTCGAGCACGTGGACGAGCTCGAGCCCGCCGAGCAGGAGGGGGTGCCGCCGTTCCCGCTGTCCACCGACGACATCGCGTGGATCGTCAGCGGGGTCCCCGGCCCCGAGAAGCACACCGCGTGGGAGTGGCTGACCCGGTCAACGACTCGGCCCTGAACGGCCGGGCTTGCTGCTCTGGTGTCCCGGCTGGCTGTCGGGGGCAGGCTGCATCATGGGACGGTTGACTGCGCCCCCACATCTGCTGACCACGGGCGGCGATGTTGATCGCGGCGTTGTGGTCGGCGTGCAACGACACGCCACAGGAAAGGCAGGCGAAACTCGCCTGGTCGGTCCGGTTCTTCTTCTCCACGTGCCCGCACCCGGAGCACTGCCGGGAGGTGTTGGCCGGGTCGACCTGGACGAAGGTGACCCCGGCGCGTTCGGCCTTGTAGATGAGGAAGGCTCCGAGTTGGGCGAAGGCCCAGGAGTGGAACGTCGAGCGTTGCGGCTTCCGGTGCCGTACCCGGGTCCTGATGCCGGTCAGGTCCTCGACCGCCACCCCTCTCCCGGTGCGTTCAGCCGTCTCGACGATGTGCTTGCTGATTCGGTGGTTGACGTCGCGCACGAAGCGTTGCTCGCGCCCGGATCGCTTTTTCAATCGGCGTGTGGCGGATTTCGTGCCGCGGACTTGCAACGATCGGCGGACCGCCAGATTCGTCTTCCGCCGGGCAGTGACAGCCCCGCCGGACCAGTTGGTCCCGTCGGAGCTGGTAGCGATGTTCACGATCCCCATATCCACTCCGAGGAACCCATCTGGTTCGGTGACCTTCGGGGTGGGGATGTCGATGGTGGCGGCCAGGAACCACCGCCCGGCCCGGTCGTGGATCAAGTCCGACTCGCCCTTGCGGTGGGCTGCTACCAGCACCAGGTGCTCGGGAGCCCCTGTGAAGGGCACGATTTTCCGACCCTCGAGGGTCCAGATCGACACCGTGCGCGCCTGGTGATCCCAGGACAGGACGCGGTCGTCGTAGGGCTGGGCCGCATGCGGGCGGAACACGACAGAGGTGCCCATGATGCGCTGGTAGCGGGCACCGTCCTTGGGCCCGTAGCGACCCGCCCGGGCGTTTGCCGTGCGCGTGGCGTAGGCGTCGGCGACCTTCTTGATCACGTGCTGAGCGGTTTGCGAGGACAGGCCCTCCTCCCGCAGCGGCTGGTAGGTGATCTTGCGCAGGTCCCAGTTACGGAACACCCCCCGGGCCTGCGCGGTGGTAGCGACTTGCGTGGCGGCGATGTTGCATAGCACCAGGGTGCGCCCCAGCACGTCACCTGCCTGGTCGTCGGGGAGCAAACGGACTTTCACAACCGTCTTCACAGATCCCACAATAGGGTTCTCCGCAGACACCATAGGCGGGCATCTTGGGCGGGGCGTGAGCGGAGGTTGCCGAGCACCAGAGACGCCCTGATCGATGCGCTCCTCCCGCCCCTGACTGGCCGGGATTCCACGCTACCTTTCACGCTGAACTCGGACCGCCCGACCGCAGCGGGGGAGCGGCCACGGTGACGCGGCCCCGGAATAAGGACGTCCGACGGAGACTTTTATGGATGTATCCACAAAATCTGCGACGAGGAGCCCCGCATGACCATCCAGCTCGGCCTCAACACCTTCGGCGACCTCTACCCCGGGCCGGACGGGCGGCTGCTCAGCGGGGCGCAGGTGATCCGCAACGTCGTGGCCGAGGCCGTGCTGGCCGACCGGGTGGGCCTGGACTTCTTCGGCATCGGGGAGCACCACCGGGAGGACTTCGCGGTCTCCTCGCCCGAGACCGTGCTCGCCGGCATCGCCACGGTCACGGAACGGATCCGCCTGGGCTCCGCGGTGACGGTGCTCAGCTCCGACGACCCGGTGCGCGTCTACCAGCGCTTCGCCACCGTGGACGCCCTCTCCTCCGGCCGCGCCGACGTGATCCTGGGCCGCGGCTCCTTCACCGAGTCCTTCCCGCTGTTCGGCTACCCGCTGGACGAGTACGAGGCGCTGTTCGAGGAGAAGCTGCAGCTGTTCGACCGGCTCCGCACCGAGGGCAGGATCGACTGGCAGGGCCGGCTGCGCGCGCCGATCCAGGGCCTGGAGGTGTACCCCAAGACCGAGGCCGGCGCGCTGCGCACGTGGATCGCCGTGGGCGGCTCGCCGAACTCGGTGGTGCGCGCCGCCCACTACGGGCTGCCCGTCATCTTCGCGATCATCGGCGGCAGCCCCGCGGCCTTCGCGCCCTTCGCCGACTACTACCGCCAGGCCCTCGAGCACTTCGGCAAGGAGCCGCAGCCCGTGGCGTTCCACTCCCCGGGCTACGTGGCGGAGACCGACGAGCAGGCCCGCGAGGAGTTCTTCCCGCACCAGGCCTACACGCACGCCCGGATCGGCAGGGAGCGCGGCTGGGGTCCGCTGACCCGCGCGGAGTTCGACACGATGTGCGGACCGGAGGGCGCCTACTTCGTGGGCTCGCCGGAGACGGTCGCCCGCAAGATCGTGCGGTCCTCGGCGGCTCTGGGCGCCTCCCGCTTCGACCTCAAGTACGCGGTGGGCACCCTGGACCACGCCCGGATGAGCCGCAGCATCGAACTGTTCGGCACCGAGGTGCGCCGCTACGTCGAGGACATGACCGCCGACCTGCCCCAGGGCGCCACCGCGTAGACCCGCTCCCGTGGCCGCCGGCCCCGTGCGGGGGCCGGGCGCTCAGAACCGGCGCGTGACCGCGTCGTGGGGGAGGGTGACCAGCACCGTGGTCCCCACCCCGGGCCGCGAGCTGAGCTCGAGGTCGGCGCCGGCGGCGTCGGCGATGTCCCGCATGATGCGCAGGCCCAGGTGGCCCTCCGGCGAGCCGAGAGAGTCGTCGAAGCCGGTGCCGTCGTCGGTGATCGACATGACCGTGGCCCCGGGCCGGACGTCGAGCTGCAGCCGGACCGTGGACGCGTGGGCGTGCTTCGAGATGTTGGCGAATGCCTCCCGTGCCACCTTCAGGAACATCCCCTCCTGCTCGGGCGTGAGGAACACGGCCGGCCCGATCTGCACGGAGGTGTCGATCCCCCGCTGGGCCAGCGGGTCCGCCAGGCGGGCCAGAGCCTTGGGCAGCCCGAGGGTCAGCAGGTCCGGGGAGTACAGGGCGGTGGTGATCCCGCGCAGGGTCCGGAGGCTGCCCTGCAGGATCGACCGGGACCGGCCCAGGGCGCTGCGCTGCTCCGGGACGGCCGCCGTCATCTCCTGGGCCTCGAGGGAGTAGGACAGCCCGGCCAGCTCCTGGATCACGTCGTCGTGCAGATCCCGGGCCACCCGCACCCGCTCCAGCTCGGCGGCGTCCACGGCGTGCTGGAGCAGCTGCGCGCGCGCCGAGCGGTGGGCCTGGAGCCGGCGGGCGAGACCCACGGCGGGAGCCAGCTGCGCCAGCTGGAAAAGGACCAGGATCAGCAGCAGGGCCGGGGCCATGCCCAACAGCACGGAGCGCTGCTCCTCCCGCACGATCGAGTCGTCGTAGTAGGCCTCGAAGACCAGCTGCTCTCCGCCGGCGGGGACGAACCCCACGTAGACCTCGACCAGCTGCCCGGCGCCGGACTCGTGTGCGTTCTCCGCCTCCTGCTGCTGCTCCACGGTGGCGACCCCTTCGCCGCGGGCCACGAGGTCGTCGTCCCAGGAGGGCGGACCGTAGTTCTGCCCGATGAGCTCGTGCTCGTCGGAGTAGACGACCGTGCCGGAGGTGTCCCAGATCTTGATCCGGCGGATGGTCCCGTCGTTCAGCCAGGGCTGCAGCCGGACGTCCAGCTGGGCGGTGGCGGCGGCGTCGCCCGTGAGCAGCTCGTCGGTGATCAGGGGCGCGACGGCGTAGTTGGCCAGCCGCTCGGTGATGTGCAGGACGTGCTCCACGGCGTGCTCCTCGGCCACGGCCCGGACCCACCACACCGCGGGGACCGCGGCCACGAGCAGCACCACGAGTCCCGCGAGCAGGAACCTCCGCACCGCCGAGCGCACCTCGGAGCGGTCGGTCACCGGCGGCGGCGGGGTCACCGGCCAGTCGGCGAGCAGGGCGGCGCTCTCGGGTGAGGCGCGGTCCGCGCGCGCGAGCAGACGCCTCACGGCTGAGCCGTCAGCAGGCCGAGCCGGGAGGCGACCGCGACCGCCTCCAACTGGGAGTGGGCCCCCAGCTTGGCCAGGATCGTCTTCACGTAGCCGCGGCAGGTGTTCGGGGTGATCTCGAGCAGCCGGGCGTTCGCGCACACACTGTGCCCCTGGGCCATGAGGTGCAGGACCTGCAGCTCGCGCCTGGTGAGGGCCGGCGCGCCGCCGCTCGGACGGCGGCTCGGCTCCGTGGCGGCGAGCAGGGACGGGTGGACCGCCATCGTGCCGCAGCGGGCGCTGCGGACGGTCTCGAGCAGGGTTGCCAGCGAGCCGTCCTTCGGCAGGAAGGCGCAGATCCCGGTGGCCGCCGCCGCCTCCAGCACGTGCTGGGTGGGGTCCCCGGTGAGCATGACGATCCGCGTCCCGGGGCGGTCCTGCAGGATGCGGGCGGAGGCCGTCACGCCGTTGCCGCCGGAGAGGTGGTAGTCCATGACCACCACGTCGGGCCGCAGCGCCGCGCACAGGCGCACGCTGGACTCGACGTCCGAGGCCACGCCGATGCTGTGCAGGTCCGGTTCCTGGCTCAGGGCGCCGGTCAGCAGCTCGGCGAACGTGGTGTGGTCGTCGACCACGAGGATCGAGGTGCGCGCGGCGCGCCCGTCTCCGCTCTCAGTGCCCATCCCGGACCAGCCCCCCGGCAATCCCCCTACTACGTATCGGTAGTATGGCGATCGCAAATAACGAGGGGCAAGCCGGGGACTGTACCCACTTCGGGGGGTGACCAGGGAGGACGCCCTGCGGCACCGCGGGGCGTGCGCCCGCCCGGCCGGGTCGCTCACGCGGCCGCACCCACGGATCGGCCCAGGAAGGCCTGGAGCACGGAGGCCGCCTCCTGCCGGGCGAGCGGGGCGCGGGTTCCGGGCATCCAGTCCGCGTCGCCGAGCTGGCCGTGGAGCACCAGGAGGGCCGTCAGGACCTGGCCGAGATCGCCGCTCGTCTCGGCCGTGGCCCGCAGCATGCGGGCGTAGGAGTCCTGCAGCGCCGTGGACGGGGCGCAGCCCAGTTCGCGGGCCAGGGTCCGCCGGCACTGCTCGTAGGCCTGCAGGCCCTCCACTGGGCGGCCCGAGCCCTCGAGCCCCAGGATCAGCACCGTCCACGCCCGCTCCTGGAGCACGTCCTCGACGAGCGCGGCCCGCGCGTGCCGCACGGCCTCGTGGTGGAGCCGCAGCCCGAGGGCGCACTCGGCGGCCGAGACGCGGGCCTCGAGCACGAGCGCGGCGTGCACCTCGCGCTGGCGCTCCGCCCACTCGCAGCGCAGCTCGTTCTCGAGCAGCGGCGCCGATGCCCGCTCGAGCGCCTCGCACCACAGGGCGTAGGCCTCGTGCGGGCGGCTGTGGCCGGCGCGCTCCACCGCCAGCTCGAACCGGCGGAGGTCCAGGTCCACGGCCTCGGCGTCCATGACGTACCCGCCGTTGGCGGTCCGCAGCGGTCCCTTGCGGCCCGCGCCGGGCTGCAGTCCGCGGCGCAGCACGCTGACGTAGCTCTCGAGGTTCTGCAGGGCGGCGGCCGGCGGCCGGTCTCCCCACAGGAGCTCGACCAGCCGGTCCTTGGACACCGGCGTGCCCAGCTGCAGCAGCAGGATCTCCAGGATCTGCCGCTGTTTCGGGCCGCCGAGCTCCTGCGCCGTCAGCACGCGGTCCCCCCGCCGCACCTCCAGCGGTCCCAGGACGCGCACGGTCAGCCGCACGCCCGGTCCGCTCATTGCCCCACCATCACCTGTCGTTGCCACGGGTCCCCCTTCCCGAAAGTGAATTCCAGTGTGGGGTGTCTCCCCGTCGTCGGGTCAGCCCCCTGCGGGGGGTCCCGCACCCCCCAAAAATGGGGGTCCGGTGCCGGCGCCCGGATCCGGAGGAGAGCGGAGCCGGGCCCGGAGGAGAGCGGAGCCGGGCCCGGAGGAGAGCGGAGCCGGACCCGGGGACGTCACGGATGACGCCGTGTGTCCTCCCCGGTCCGCAGTCCCGGGGCGTGGCTGCCGGCCGGCAACTTTTCTTCAAGGTCGGCTCCTCATCGTGCTGGCATGACCTCTTCCGCCACGCTTCCGGCCTCCGGCGCCCCGGCTCGGGCCCGCCCCGCGGGCCGCGGCTCCCGGCTCTGGGTGCTGCCCGCCGTCTTCCTCCTCGGCCTGCTCGGGGTGCTGGGCGCCGCGGTGCTGGGCCAGGACGAGGAGCCGGGCGCCCCGCTGGGTGCGGTCGCCACCGTGCCCGGCGGCCTCGCCCGCGTCAACGGCGTCCTGCCGGAGGAGCCGGACGCCGGCGCGCCGGCCGCCGGAAGCGAGACCGCAGAGGACGGCACCCACCGCGTCCGGATCCTGCTCGAGCTCACCGCGCTCGAGCCCGGGGGCGTCGACTTCGACGCCGCCGACTGGGAGGTGGAGCGCCTCGGCGGCGAGTCCTCCCGCGCTCTGCACGCCTCCGTCCAGGAGCAGGCGCTCGCCCAGGGCGAGGCCCTGCGGACCGAGCTTCTCTTCGAGGTCCCGGACCGGGCCCTCGAGCTGACCCTCGAGGGTCCCCGCAGCGCACGCCTGTCCCTCGGGACCGACCACCACCGCGGTGGTGGTCCCCGGTGACCCCCGGCACGACCCCCAGGGTGCCAGCCGCCGCGACCTCCGCGGCACGGCCGACCGTGCCCGCCGCTGCGGAGCGCAGCGCGGGGCGCGGATCCGGCCCGTCGTCGTCCTGCCAGCTCGAAGGAGAACTCCGATGACCGTCTCGAGAAGAAAAGTCCTGCTGCTCGGCGGACTGGGTGCGCTGGGGGCCGGCGCACTCGCGGTGCCCACCCGCTCCGTGGAGGCCAAGTCCGCCAGCGAGCTCCGCGACTCGGACATGCCCCGGCCGTTCCGCACGCCCTTCGTCCAGGCGCCGGTGCTGCAGCCGCACGCCCGGTCCGTGGACCCGGCCGACGGGCGGCCAGTGCACCACTACGTGGTGACCGAGCGCGCGGCCCAGGCCCAGATCCTGCCCCGGGCCGGGCTCACCACGCCCATCCTGGGCTACAACGGGATCTTCCCCGGGCCCACGATCAGCATCGACCGGGGGACCAAGGCCGTGCTGCGGGTGCGCAACCAGTTGCCGTCCGTGCACCCCCTGGACGGGCACATCCTGTCCACCTCCACGCACCTGCACGGGTCCGCGTCCCTGCCGCAGTACGACGGCTACGCCAACGACGTCACGAACCCGGGCTTCTACAAGGACTACTACTACCCGAACTTCCAGCCGGCCCGGACCCTCTGGTACCACGACCACGGGGTGCACTACACGGCGCTCAACGCGTACTCCGGTCTCGCGGCGCAGTACCACATGCACGACCCCCTGGAGCGGGAGCTCCTGCCCCAGGGCCGCTACGACGTGGCCGTCACCGTCTCGGACGCGATGTTCGCGGAGGACGGCTCGCTCGGCTACGACGACAACAGCCACTCGGGGCTGTGGGGGGACGTCATCCTGGTCAACGGACGCCCCTGGCCCGTCATGCAGGTGCAGAAGCGCGTCTACCGGTTCCGGGTGCTCAACGCGTGCATCTCCCGGTCGCTGCGCCCCACCCTGAGCACGGGCGACCCGATCGCGATCGTCGCCACGGACGGCGGCCTGATGCCGAGCACCCAGTTCGTGAACAACTACCGGCACGCCGGGGCGGAGCGCTACGAGCTGCTCATCGACTTCCGGAAGTACCGCACCGGGCAGCGCGTCGAGCTGCGCAACCTCTCCAACGACAACAACGTGGACTACGACTACACCCACCAGATCATGGCGTTCGACGTCGTCGACGAGCCCGTGGACACCTCCGACCCCACCTGGAACCGGATCCCCGCGCAGCTGGACGGGCACAACGAGGTCATGGCGCTGACGGCGGGGCAGTCGACGCGCACCCGGCGCTTCGAGCTGGACCGAAGCAACGGGCTGTGGGTGATCAACGACGTCACCTGGCAGGAGGTCGTGGCCAGCGGCTACAAGAAGGTCGCCGCGCAGGTGGACGTCGACGCCGTGGAGATCTGGGAGTTCGAGAACAACTCCGGCGGCTGGTACCACCCGCTGCACATCCACCTCATCGACTTCCAGGTGCTCAGCCGCAACGGCCGCGCCGCATTCAACTACGAGCGCGGCCCCAAGGACGTCGTCTACGTGGGCGAGGGCGAGACCGTCCGGCTGCTCATGAAGTTCGGCCCCCACAAGGGCCGGTACATGATCCACTGCCACAACCTCTCCCACGAGGACCACGACATGATGGTCCAGTTCCGGGTGGGACTCTCCGAGGACGACCCGGACCCCTGGGACCCGATGACGGCCGCGCCGGCGCAGTGGGACGACGGCTCCGCCCCCGCTCCTTCCCCGAGCCCCTCGCCGAGCCCCTCGCCGAGCCCCTCGCCGAGCCCGTCCGGGAGCGCCACGCCCTCGCCGTCGCCGTCGCCCACCTCGAGCCCCTCGCCCACCTCGAGCCCCTCGCCCACGGCGAGCCCGGTGCCGACCCCGAGCCCGACGCCCACGCCGACCAAGCGGGGCAAGGGCAAGAGCGGCGGCGGGAAGCCGGAACGCCGGTGACCGTTCCCCGGGCCCGGCGGCGCACGACCGCCGCGGTGCTGCTGGGCACCGCGGCGGTCCTCGCCTGCCGCCTGTGGCTGGTCGAACCCCTCCTCGTCGGCTCCGACAGCATGGAGCCCACCCTGCCGGAGGGCGGGGTGGTCCTGCTGCTCAAGGCCGGGGCCCCGGAGCGGCGGGCCGCCCCGGGTTCCCTGGTGGTCTTCGCGGACCCGCAGGACGGCCGCACCACGGTGAAGCGGGTCGTGGCGGCCGGGGGCCAGACCGTGGCGATCGAGGACGCCGTGCTGGTGGTCGACGGTGAGGAGGTCCCCGAGCCCTTCGTGGATCACAGCAGGATCGACGCCACCTGGTTCGGGCCGGTCACGGTCCCGCCGGGACACCTCTTCGTGCTCGGCGACAACCGGTACCCGTCCGTGGACTCCCGCGACTACGGGGCCGTGCCCGCCTCCTCCGTCGAGGCGACGGTGCTGCTGCCCCGCACCCCCTGAGCGGCGCCCCGGACACGGTCCAAGACTTTTCCAAGACCCCGTCGATTCACTGGAGCAAACACCGTGCCCGCCGCGACGGGCCGTCCCGGAAGGACGCACCATGGAAGCCCAGCACCCCGCCGCCTGCCCCGCGGCTCCCACGACGGGCGGACCCGGCGTCTCGCGCCGCGGCATCCTCACCGGGCTGGCGGCCGGGCTCGTGGCCCTGCCCGCCGTGGATGCCACGGCGGCCCACGCCGCTCGGCGCCGGCCGGCGCCGAGCCCCGCGGCCGGCGTCCTGTCCCGCGGCACGGGGCACGGGGCGGGTGAGCTGCGCGGCTCCCAGATCGCCGTCACGGCCGGCCGGAGAACCGAGGGGCGGTTCGGCGTCATGTTCCCGAAGCTGCCGGCCTTCGCGCCCGACGACGCGCTGCTCGACGCGCTCGCGGAGCGGATGATCGACCGGACGCCGCCGCTGTCCGACGTGTCCCTGAGCAACGACGGCTTCGACAACCCCGACATGTCCGCGGGCTTCGCCTACCTCGGGCAGTTCATCGACCACGACATGACCCTGGACCGCACGCCGATGCCGGACCAGGACCAGGACCCGAAGGCCCTGGTCAACTTCGACACCCCCTTCTTCGACCTCGGCTCCGTGTACGGCAGGGGCCCTGGGGTCGATCCGCAGCTCTACGACCCGGCGGACCCGCGGCGGATGCGCATCGGGGTCACGCCCGACGGCCGCCCCGACCTGCCCCGCCACGCGGACGGGACGGCGGTGATCGGCGACCACCGCAACGACGAGAACCTGATCATCGCCCAGCTCCACCTGGCGTTCCTGCAGGCGCACAACCGGTTCGTGGACTCCGGGGAGTCCTTCGAAGAGGCGCAGCGGCTGCTGCGCTGGCACTTCCAGTGGCTGATCGTGCACGACTTCCTGCCCCACGTGGTCGGCAGGCCCCTGGTGCAGAGCATGCTGTCAGCGGGCAGGTCGGGCTCCGTGGCCGTGGACCGCCGCTTCTACAAGCCGGGCAATCCCTCCCGCCCCATGATGCCGATCGAGTACTCCGTGGGCGCCTACCGGTTCGGCCACTCCATGGTGCGGGCCGAGTACGAGATGAACGACGAGGTCACCATCCCGTTCTTCGGCTCCCCGGGCCACGACCTCCGCGGCTCCCGCCCCATCCCCTCGACGGCCCGGGCGGACTGGAACTACTTCTTCGAGATCCCCGGCATGAGCGACCCGGACGACCGCAACATGACCCGGCTCATCGACACGAAGCTCGCGCTGCCGCTGTCCGAGCTCCCGCCCACCGTGGTCAAGCACGTCGACGGGGCCATCCTCAACCTGGCCCGGCGCAACCTGCTCCGCGGCAAGCGGCTCGGGCTGCCGGCCGGACAGGATGTCGCCAGGGCGATGGGGGTCACCCCGATCCCCAACGACCGGCTGGGGCTCACCGAGCGCGGCTGGAACGGCAGGGCCCCGCTGTGGTTCTACGTGCTGAAGGAGGCCGAGCTGCTGGGCGGCCGCACCCTCGGACCGGTGGGCGGGCGGATCGTCGCCGAGGTCATCCTGGGGATCCTCGCCCTCGACCGGACCTCGTTCCTCAACGCGGACACCCCCTGGTCGCCGGCGACGACGCCCTTCGCGTGCGGCGACTTCCTGCGCCTGGCAGGGGTCGCCCCGGGCGAGTTCCCCGCGGCGGAGGACCCGGAGGACGAGCTGCCCGAGAACGGGGCGCCGGAGGGCGAGCTGCCCGAGGACGAGACGCCGGAGGACGACGTGCCCGAGGGTCTCTGACCGTCCCGCGCTCTGCATGCTCCGGGTCCTGACCGATCCGGGCCTCCCACCGGCCCCGCGCCCGGGTGCGCCGAGGCGGGTACCGTGGAGGCATGACCTCGGCATCACTCGGGGCCGCGCCCCTCACGACCGACCGGCGGGCGGTCCTGCACCGGCGGGTGCGCTGGATCGTGGCCGGCACCATCACCTACAACGTCCTCGAGGCGGTCATCGCCCTGACGGCCGGCACCGTCGCCTCCTCCGCGGCACTGATCGGCTTCGGCCTGGACTCGATCGTGGAGGTCCTCTCGGCCGCGGCGGTCGCCTGGCAGTTCGCCGCCCCCGACCCGCACCGCCGGGAGAAGGTGGCACTGCGGGTGATCGCGTTCTCCTTCTTCGGGCTGGCCGCCTTCGTCACCGTCGACGCGATCCGCACGCTGCTCGGGGCCGCCGAGCCCGAGCACTCCCCGGTGGGCATCGGCCTGGCCGCGGTGAGCCTGGTGGTCATGCCGCTGCTGTCATGGTTCGAGCGCCGCACCGGCCGGGAGCTGGGCTCGGCCTCGGCGGTGGCCGACTCCAAGCAGACCCTGATCTGCAGCTATCTCTCGGCCGTGCTGCTGGTGGGCCTGGTGCTCAACAGCACGCTGGGCTGGACCTGGGCCGATCCGCTGGCCGCCCTCGTCATCGCCGGGTTCGCCGTCAGGGAGGGCCTGGAGGCCTGGCGCGGGGACGCCTGCTGCACCCCGGTGGCCGTGCTCTTCGGTGACGACGAGGACGGCGACGAGGAGCACGGCGACGGGTGCGCCGGCGGGTGCGGCCCCGGCTGCTCCTGCTGCGCCCCCTGACCCCTGACCCCTGACCCCTGACCCCTGCGCCGGGACCGCGCCGCCCCGGACACCGTGGCACGCACAGGGGCCGGCCCGCGCTCCGAGGGGGTCGGAGCGCGGGCCGGCTGGGAGGAATGCTGCTTCAGATGCTCACCGGTTGCTGACCACCCCCCTCGCCTCTCCGCCGCGGGTGGACTGCACGAGCACGCTCGAGACGCGCCCGCCCGGTCCGGGCTTGGCCCGGTACTCCCAGTTGCCGAGCGAGTCCACCGGGGCGGAGCCGATCTTCACGGGCGTGCCCGAGGTCGTGTCGTAGATGTTCACCGACGTGGCCGGGTTCAGCAGGGTGGGCGCTCCGGGGACGAGCGCCGTCCCCATGATCCGCAGCTCCTTGCCGCTCCGGTGCCGGGAGGCCGCCGCGACGGTCACCTCGTCGTCGCTGCCGAGCGTGATCGTCGCGGGCTCGCTCTCGACCCCCGCGGCGTTGGTGACCACCAGCTGCAGGACCGGGTCCTCGTCCGGGGCGGACGGTGCCGTGGCGGCGATCGTGGTGAAGAACGGCACCATGACCTTCGGCTTGGCCACGGTCGGGTCGCTGAACCTCACCTCGGGCCCGCTCACCTGCGACCACTCGTAGGTGGCGGCGTTCGTGGACCCGCTGCCGTCCAGCTCCGTGGCCATCCCTCGGGCGACCGATCCCGGCAGAGCGGCGACGGCCGCGGTGGCCGCGGGCTGCTCGACGTCGGGGTTGTCCGGGGTCGTGCCGTCCGTGACGGGACCGGGATCCGGCTGGGGCTCGACCGGGTCCTCCCCGACCGGGGAGGCCTCCCCGCCGGTGATCACCACGGGCACGGTGGTGCTGCTCGTCCCGGAGGTGGAGACCGTGGCCTCGACCGGGGGAGCGGCCGTGGTGAACGTGCCCTTGAAGAGGTTCGCGGTGCCGGTGGCCTCGAGCGTCCCGAAGCCGGCGACCTCCGGGGCGGTCCCGGAGGAGGACGTCGCCTCGACGGTCAGCGCGGTGCCGTCGTAGGTCGCGGCGGTCGCCACCGAGACGTCGGTGACGGCGACCTCTGCGCTGCTGACGGGCTTGTCCCCGAGGTTCCGGACCGTCACGCTCGCCGGCGCGGCGCCCGTGTACGCGATCCGGGCGTAGGCCCGCTCGGAGTCGCCCTCGTCCTTCTCCATGGGCGTGGTGCTGAACACGCCGTCCTGGCCGACCACCTCGAGCTGGTCCCCGCGGCTCGTGGCGAAGACGTCGATGTGGCCTCCTCCGACGACGGCCCGGTCGGCCTGCACCCCCGTGTTGGTGGAGAGCTTGCCCATCACGGAGAACTGGTCGTTGCGGGCGGTGGCGCCGTCCGCGGTCGTCACCTCGAAGAAGTTGGTGCCGAGCGGGCTGCCCGTCACGGTGTGCTCGACGTCGGGATTGCCGAGGTAGCCCTCGGGAGCCCCGCTGTCCCACTGCAGGAACGGCCCGATGTCCCCCTTGAGCGGCGTCTGGAAGTTGCCGACGGCCGGTGAGACGTCCTCCACCAGGCGACCGCGGCCCCGCTCGTCGGTGTCGACCGTCACGGTGCCGTAGGGGTGCGTGAACGTCAGGGTGGTGTTGGGTGCGGCGTCGTCCACGTCGACGCGCTGGCGGGCGAAGACTACCTGGTCCCCGGCAATGGGATTCTCGTTGGCGAAGGCGGCCTCGAGCGCGAGGGTGAGGACCGCGTCCCCGCCGCCCGGCACGGCGACCTCGGAGCCGGCGAGCATGTAGAAGGCCTCGCCGGGGAAGTTGTCCGGGAAGGAGATGGGCTGCAGCGGGTCCGGGACGTCCCCGGGCGGGAAGGCGCACAGCGGGTTGTCGGCCTCCAGGCACAGTTCCGTGCGGACCTTGCCACTGTCCTCGTACCAGGCGGGGAAGCCGTGCTCGGTGTTCACGGGACCCACGGCGGTCAGCCCGCCCGGGTTGCGCTGGACGACCTCGGTCGCGGCGACCGACGCGCTGATGCCGCCCGCACCGAGCACGAGGGCTGCGGCCGCGGCGACCGTGCGGCGTCCTCGCGGACGCTGTGGCGGGTCCCGCAGCAGTTCGCGGGGACCGGATGAGGTGTTCATGGTGTCTCCTCGAGTAGTGACGGTGCTGATAGCGCGAATATGCAAAGTCACACTTGAGAAAACCCTGTGGCGCCGCTCTCCGGCCGCGGACCGGGGCGGAACCGGGCGGGGGGCGGCCGCGACGCGGGACGTCACGCGGGGACCGGGACCCCTCGGACGCTCACGGCCGCAACCGCTCAGCCCCGCAGCCGCGCGACGGCGTCCTCTTGGCCGAGGAGGTCCTGGCGCATCTCGTCCTCGAGGAAGGCCAGCAGCGCCTGGGACAGGTCCGTGTTCTCGGAGGCCACGGCGTCCCGGGCCACGGCGCCCCGGAAGTCGTGGGCGAACGCGTCGATCGCCGTCTGGGAGACGCAGCTGTGCGTGGAGATCCCGCACAGCACCACGTGGGTGGCGCCCAGACTGCGCAGCCGGGATGCGAGGTCGGTGTCGAAGAACGCGCTGTCCCGGGTCTTCACCAGTCCCGTTCCGCCCTCGGTGTCGAGGCCGGCCACGTACGCGGACTGCTCCGTGCCGGGGAACGCGAAGCCCTGCCCGTCGTCGTGCATGTTGACGGTCCACGTGGAGCGGTCCCGCTCGTGCTGGGTGCGGACCAGCACGATCGGGCAGCCGCCCTCGCGGGCCGCCCGGATCAGCTCGTTGACCTTCTCCGTCACGGACTCCCGCTGCTCCTCGAGCTCGGGGAAGTCGAAGTACGAGTTCTGCATGTCGATGACGAGCAGGGCCGTGCGGCCCTTCTCCGGGTGCTGGGTCATGGCGTCCTCTCCGGTGCGGGGAGCTCCCGTGGGCAACGATCCGATCAGTGAACTTACTACCATTGGGGTCCCGGCTCCACCCGTCCGGGGCTCCGGTAGCCTGAGGCGCATGGCTTATCACGCGGACGCAGTCGAGCTCGAGGGCAAGGAGATCCTCACGTGGGAGCGCTTCGGTGAAGCGACCCAGGAGCTCGCCCAGAGCGTCGTGGACAGCGGCTTCCTGCCGGACATCATCATCGCCGTGGCCCGCGGGGGGCTGCTCCCGGCGGGAGCGCTGTCCTACGCGATGGGGGTCAAGCTCTCCGACGCGATCAACGTGGAGTTCTACACGGACGTCCACCAGACCCTGCCGGACCCCGTGCTGCTCGCCCCGATGCTGGACACCGAGTCCATCGCGGGCCGGAGGCTGCTCGTCGTCGACGACGTGGCCGACTCCGGGCGGACCCTCGCCCTGGTGCTCGAGCTGCTGCGCGGGCTGGGCGCCGAAGCGCGCTCCGCCGTCATCTACGGCAAGCCCCGCTCCGTGATCCGGCCCGACTACCTGTGGAAGGCCACCGACGAGTGGATCGTCTTCCCGTGGTCGGCCGCCCCGCCGGTCACCGCCACCGCCTGACCGTCCTCGCGGCTCCGTCAGGGCGGCCCTGTCAGGGCGGCTCCAGCAGTCCGGCTCCGTCAGCGCAGCGCCGCGCGGACCCCGGGACGGCCCGCCACGATGAGCCACACGACGTTGACCGCCACCAGGACGGTGGTGCTCAGCCCCGGCAGCAGGTGCCCGCCCAGGAGGTACACGGCCAGGTCGAACACGTCGCCCAGCACGGCCAGGGAGCAGAAGACGAGGCCCAGGATCCAGCCCCACTGCAGCTGCTCGCGCAGCGGGAACCAGACGAGCGCGTAGAGCGCCACCGTCAGCAGCACGCCGAACAGCATCACGGCCGCGGCCAGCCCGCCCCCGGGGAGGCCCGGGACCCGGACCACGTCCTCCATGCCGGGCAGCGTGCTGGGTCCCGCGGCCGTCTCCACGAGGCTGTTCGCCACGCTCACCCCCAGGGAGAGCAGGGTGAGCCGCAGCAGCAGCCGCAGCTGGGCGGTCATCGGCGGCCGGGGCGGGACCATCATGGGGCCCGGCCCGCCGGGGAACTGCGGGGGCTGCCCGCCGCCCGGGCGGTACGGACCGCCGGGACCGTGCGGGTGCTGGCTCATGGTGGTGCCTCCTGGTGCGGACGAGGTGTGCTCACCGCCGAACCTACCGCTCCCGGGTCCGCCCGGCACGGGTTCTCCCGGGGTCGTCCCGCGCGGTCGTCCTGCGGGTTCGTGCTGCGGGGGCCGTGCTGGGGGCCGGGTCCGTGCGACGTGGGTCACCCGGGGTAGGCTGGCACGGTAGGCACCGACGGCGCGACCGCTCGTCGGTCGCGCGCGCAACCGTGACGACCGACCAGCCAGGAGCAGCCGCGAGATGACGACCCAGCACGACCGCACCGCCGCCCCCGCCCGCCATCCGGCCGGCGTGATCGACGCCCCGCTGCGTGCGGACGTCCGCCGCATCACGACCCTGCTGGGGGAGACCCTGGCACGCCAGCGCGGCCAGGAGCTGCTGGAGCTGGTCGAGCAGGTCCGCCGGCTCACCAAGGACGCGAAGGACGCCAAGGCCTCCGGGGCCGACGACGCCGCGGGCCAGGTCCGCGACCTGCTCGGCTCGCTGCCCCTGGACCGGGCGACGGACCTGGTGCGGGCCTTCGCCCACTACTTCCACCTGGCCAACGCCGCCGAGCAGGTGCACCGCGTGCGCGTGCTCGGCCGCCGCCCCGAGGACGAGGGGTGGCTCGCCGCGGCCGTCACCGACGTCGCCGCCGAGGCCGGTCCCGACGCCCTGCGTGAGGCGATGGGCAGCCTCGACGTCCGGCCGGTGTTCACCGCGCACCCCACCGAGGCCTCCCGGCGCTCCGTGCTGACCAAGATCCGGCACCTCTCCGACATCCTGGCCCGCGAGACCCCCGAGGGCTCCGCCGCGCGCCGCAGCCAGGACCGGCGCCTCGCCGAGCTGATCGAGCTCCTGTGGCAGACCGACGAGCTGCGCCAGAACCGCCCCACCCCGCTCGACGAGGCCCGCAACGCCCTGTACTACCTGCGGGAGGTCCTCGTCGAGACCATGCCCGTGCTGCTCGCGGACCTCGAGGACCAGCTGTCGCAGCACGACGTGCACCTGCCGGCGGGCCCCCCGCCGCTGCGCTTCGGGTCCTGGATCGGCGGGGACCGGGACGGGAACCCCAACGTCACCCCCGAGATGACCCGCCGGGTCCTGCAGCTGCAGGGCCAGGCGGCCGTGGACATCGCCCTGAGCTTCCTGGACGTGCTCGTCTCCCGGCTGTCCCCCTCCACCGCGATCGTCGACGTCGACCCCGAGCTGCGCGAGTCCGTGGAGCGGGACGTGGCCCACCTGCCCGGCCTGGACCCGCGGGTGCTGGAGCTCAACGCCCAGGAGCCCTACCGGCTCAAGCTCACCTGCATCAAGGCCAAGCTGATCAACACCCGCCGCCGGTTCGCCGAGGAGACCGCCCACGAACCGGGCCGGGACTACCGGACCACCGCCGAGCTCGTGGCCGACCTCGAGGTGGTGGCCCGCTCGCTGCGCAACAACGCGGGCGCGCTGGCCGCCGACGGCTCGCTCGCCGCGGCGACCCGCACCATCGCCGGCTTCGGCCTGGGCCTGGCCACCCTCGACGTCCGCGAGCACGCCGACGCCCACCACGAGGCCGTGGGGCAGCTGCTCGACCGGCTGGGGGAGCTCGAGCAGCCCTACGCGGACATGGACCGCGCCGCCCGCGCCGCGGTGCTCTCCGGGGAGCTCGCCGGCCGCCGGCCCCTGGCCCCGCCAGGGCTCGCCACGGGGGCCGTGCACCTGGACGGCGACGCGGACCGGACGTTCGCCGTCTTCCGGGAGATCGCCCGGGCCCAGGAGACCTACGGCGAGGAGGTCGTCGAGACCTACATCGTGTCCATGACCCGCGACGCGGACGACATCCTCGCCCCCGTGATCCTGGCCCGCGAGGCGGGGCTGGTGGACCTCACGGGCGAGCAGGACCGCGCCACCCTCGGCTTCGCCCCGCTGCTGGAGACCGTCCAGGAGCTGCGCCGCTCCGCGGAGGTCATCGACGAGCTGCTCTCCGACCCGGCCTACCGGCGCGTGGTCGCGGCGCGCGGCGACGTCCAGGAGGTCATGCTCGGCTACTCCGACTCCAACAAGGAGTCCGGGGTGATGACCAGCCGGTGGGAGATCCACCGGACGGAGCGCCGGCTGCGCGACGTCGCCGCCCGGCACGGGGTGCGGCTGCGGCTCTTCCACGGCCGCGGCGGGTCCGTGGGCCGCGGCGGCGGACCCACCCACGACGCCATCCTGGCCCAGCCCAGCGGCGTCCTGGCCGGCGAGATCAAGTTCACCGAGCAGGGCGAGGTGATCAGCGACAAGTTCTCCCTGCCCGCCCTGGCCCGCGAGAACCTGGAGCTCTCCCTGGCGGCCGTGCTCCGTGCCACCGCCCTGCACCAGGACCCGCGCTCCACGGAGGAGGAGCTGGACCGCTGGGGCGAGGTCATGGACGTGGTCAGCGACGCCGCCTTCGCCGCCTACACGGGCCTGGTCGAGGATCCCGACCTGCCGGAGTACTTCCTGTCCGCCACCCCGGTGGAGCAGCTCGGCGCGCTGAACATCGGCTCCCGCCCGGCCAAGCGCCCGTCGTCGGACAAGGGCCTCTCCGGGCTGCGGGCCATCCCGTGGGTGTTCGGCTGGACGCAGTCGCGCCAGATCGTGCCGGGCTGGTTCGGCGTGGGCTCGGGCCTGCGCGCCGCCCGCGAGGCGGGGATGGAGGTGGACCTGCGCACCATGCTGGAGCGCTGGCACTTCTTCAGCTCCGTGATCTCCAACGTGGAGATGACCGTGGCCAAGACCGATCTGGAGATCGCCGCCCACTACGTCCGGGCGCTCGTGCCCGAACGGCTCCAGCACGTGTTCGAGGTGATCCGCCGCGAGTACGAGCTCACCCTCGACGAGCTCGCCCGGCTCACCGGGCAGGCGGAGCTGCTGGACGGCAACCCCACCCTGAAGCAGACGCTCGAGGTGCGGGACCAGTACCTCGACCCCATCTCCTACCTGCAGGTCGAGCTGCTGCGCCGGATCCGGGAGCAGGACGCCGAGGGCCAGGAGGTCGACGAAGGGCTGCAGCGGGCCCTGCTCATCACCATCAACGGTGTGGCCGCCGGCCTGCGCAACACCGGCTGATCGCCGGGGCGGGGCGCCCGCCGTGCCGACCACGCGGACACGAGGAGGCACACGTGCCGGGCATCCACGTCGATCACTGGGGGACCGGCCCGCCCGTGCTGCTGGTGCACGGCAGCATCACCGGCGGGGAGGCGGCGTGGCGCCGTCCCCGCAGGAGAGGGCCGTCGACCCGGTCCGCGGCCCGGATCGAGGGGTTCAATCGCCGACGGCGTCGCGGCCGCGCCGGACGATCAGCGGATCGGCCGGGTGGACCACGGACGAGTCCTTGTCCTCGTAGTCGAACTGGTCCAGGAAGAAGCGCAGGGCGTTGATCCTCGCGCGCTTCTTGTCGTTGGACTTCACCGTGGTCCACGGGGCGTGGTCGGTGTCCGTGCGCAGGAACATCTCCTCCTTGGCCTCGGTGTAGTCCTCCCACCGGTCCAGGGAGGCGAGATCCTGCGGCGAGAGCTTCCACCGGCGCACCGGGTCGATCTGGCGGATCGCGAACCGGGTGCGCTGCTCCTGCTGGGTGACGGAGAACCAGAACTTGGTCAGGTGGATGCCCGAGTCCACGAGCATCTTCTCGAACACCGGGGCCTGGTCCATGAACCGGGCGTAGTCCTGCGGGGTGCAGAATCCCATCACGGGTTCCACGACGGCGCGGTTGTACCAGGAGCGGTCGAAGAGCACCATCTCCCCGGTGGTGGGCAGGTGGCGGATGTAGCGCTGGAAGTACCACTGTCCGGCCTCGCGGTCCGAGGGCTTGGTCAGCGCCACGACGCGGGCCGCGCGCGGGTTGAGGTACTCGGTGAAGCGCTTGATCGTCCCGCCCTTGCCGGCGGCGTCGCGGCCCTCGAAGACGATGACGTGCTGGAGGTCGTGGTCCTGGCCCCAGTACTGGAACTTCAGCAGCTCGATCTGCAGCTGGTACTTCTCGAACTCGTACTCCTCCCGGCTCATCAGCTCGTCGTAGGGGTGCTCCTCCCGCCAGGTCTCCACCGCCGAGCCCCCCGGATCGATGAGGTCCGGGTCCTCCTCGTGACCGTGGGGCACGGTGTAGCCCATCTGTGTGAGGTGGTCGATGAACTCCCGCAGGTTCTCCCGCACCGCCCACTGGTCAGCGGGCATCCACTGCCGTTTTCCGTCGGGCATCGGCCGATCCTCTCCGGTCAGGGTCTCTTGAGCGCAGTGTAGGCGTCGCCGCGCGCGCGGGCGCCTACCGGGTGTCGTCCGCGGCGCCGTCGACACCGACGCGGACGTCGTGGGCGACGGCGGTCCCGTGCTCCACGGTCCGCGAGACCGTGCAGTACTTGTCGTGGGAGAGGGTGACGAGGCGTTCGACCATGCTCGCGGCCTTGCGGCCGGCCGCGTCGTCGGGGAACGAGAGGTGGAAGGAGAGGTTCAGGTCCTCCAGGCGGTTCGCGCCGTTCTCCTCGACGATCTTCCGGCCCGTGGCCCCGACCCGGAACTCCGAGGGCTCCGCGCTGCGGGAGGTCGCGATGTCCACGTCGATGGCCGAGCACCCGGCGATGGCGGCCAGCAGCAGCTCCACGGGGGACAGCAGGCCCTCGCCACGGCCGAAGGCGATCTCGGCCCCCGCCGGGTTGCGGGCGGTGTAGTGGCCGGTGGCGGTGCGGGTCAGCTCGACGGAACGCGGTGTGGGGTCCTGGGTTTCGCTCATGGGTCCATCATGCCAATCCCGCATCGGCCGGCGGGCGGATCCCGTACATAGACTGGCGCCACCATGCCGATCATCGATGCCCGTCACCACCAGCCACCCGCAGATCCGCGAGACCACCGGGACGGACGGACGCCCGTCGGCGTCCGCCGCGACGGCGGAACCGTCCTGGCCGGCCCCGGTCACCTGTGAGCAGCCCGGTCTGGCGGGCGCCGGGGATGCCGCTGCTGCTGACGATGACCGCCCTGGGATTCTCGGGGTATGCGGCGCTGCTGCCGGTCGCACCGCTGTGGGCGGTGCGCGGCGGGGCCGACACGGTCGGCGCGGGGCTGGTGAACGGCGTGCTCATGCTCTTCACCGTGCTCACGCAGCTGTTCGTCCCCGGCGCGCTGCGCCGCTGGGGCTGGGCACCGGTCCTCGTCACGGGCATGCTCCTCCTGGGGCTGCCCGCACTGGCGCACGGGCTCAGCGACGCGCTCGGGCCGACCCTGGCGCTCTCCGCGGTGCGCGGGCTGGGCTTCGGCGTGCTCACCGTGAGCGGCAGCGCCCTGGTGGCCGAGCTGGTGGAACCACAGCACCGTGGGAAGGCGATCGGTGCCTACGGCCTGGCGATCGCGGGACCGCAAGTACTGTTCCTGTCGGCCGGGCCCTGGATCGCCGAACAGCTCGGTTTCTGGGCCGTCTTCGCCGTGGCCGCCCTGCCCGCTGCTGCTGCCCTGCCCGCAGTCGGTCTGGCCCGGATGCTGGACCACGTCCCGGCGAAACAGGGGCGGGCACCCTACCGGCGCCTCCTCCGCCCGATGGCGCTGCTGACCGGCGTCACCCTGGCCGGTGGCGCGCTGATCACCTTCATGGCGCAGATGAGCAGCAGCGCCGGCCTGACCGCCCTGGCGCTGCTGCTCATGAGCGTCATCGCCGCACTTGCGCGCTGGCGCATCGGCGCGCTGTCCGACCGGCACGGACCGTCCAGGTTCATCTGGCCGCTGGTGCTGCTGACCGCGGTGGGCATGGCCGTGCTCGCCTGGGCGGTCCGCGATCCCGAGGCGACCGCGGCCTGGGCCCTGCTGGCCGGAGCCGCGATGGTGGGCGTCAGCTACGGCGGCCTGCAGAACCTCACGCTGGTCGTGACCTTCCACGCCGTCAGCCGACCGCACTACGGCCCTGCCAGCGCGGTGTGGAACATCGGCTTCGACATCGGAACCGGTCTCGGCGCGGTCGTGGTGGGAATGGTCGCCGCGGGAACCTCGTTCAGCACCGCACTGCTGATCGCGGGAGCGATCTCGCTGCTGACCCTGCCGCTCGCGCTGCGCCGGTAGGCCCCCGAGCCCCTGTCGATCCGGTGCCGGGGCACGCACCCCGGGGGCGTCGTCCCGGGGTGCGTGCCCCGACAGCGGATGGGATGATCCTGGCTCAGTTCGCGAAGACGTCCTGCAGCGTGTCCTCGTCGGTCCACAGCGCGACGGAGTCGCCGCCGTTGTTGAGCACGGAACCCGTGCCGCCGTTGTAGTAGGCGCCCTCGGTGTCGGTCCCGGGTCCGGTGTGGATGCGCAGCTGCGCGCCCGGGGCCAGCTCGTAGCCCTCACCCACCGCCAGGACGTTGTTGGCGGCGTCGCGCAGGAGCCAGCCGCTGACGTCCACGGTGCGGGGGCCGGTGTTGGTGAGCACCACGTGCTCACCGATCTCCGGCTGGAGGTCGTTGCCCGGGACGTCGTTGACCGAGTCGGCGATCTGCACACCGTGCTCGGCGGGGTAGGGGTTCTGTCCGTCGAGGTAGCGGCCGGTCTGGATCGGGAAGTCCCCGGTGACCATGTCCACGCCGAGGTCGATCACGGCCTGGACGGCCTCGGGGGAGTTCACGGTGTAGACCCCCAGGTCCAGCCCGGCGGCGTCGACGCGCGTGACGCCCTCGGCGTCCAGGGCCCGGTAGTTGGTGCCCACGGAGTCCACGAAACCGGCCCACCGCTCCAGCGTCGCGGTGTCGGGCACCGTGCCGGTCAGCTGCTGCAGGGGCACCTCGGGGGCGAGCGCGGCGAAGGCCCGGTTGGAGGTCTCGTCGAAGCCGATGACGGTGACCTTGCCGGCGGCCAGCAGCTGCGCCCAGTCCTTGTCCTGGGCGAGGGACTCGGCCACGACCTGTTCGATGCCCGGGGAGTTCGTGGGGGACTTGATCTCGATGTAGACGCCGGTGTTGACGGTGGCGACCTTCGCGGCGTCGTCGAGGTGCGGGATCTTCTCGCCGGCGAACTTCTGGTCGAAGGAGGAGCCGGCGTCGAGCTGCTGGAGCTCGGCCCAGGTGAAGGAGGTGATCGGGTCGTGCTCGCGGCCCGGGAAGACCTCGGCGACGTTCGTGGTGCGCGCCGGGGTGTTGTCGTGGAACAGGAACGGCACCCCGTCGGCGCTGAGCTGGACGTCGATCTCGAGGTAGTCGACCCCGGCGGCGCGGGCGTCCTTGAACGCGGACACGGTGTTCTCCGGCGCGGTGCCGGCAGCACCGCGGTGGCCGATCACCAGGGGGCGGTCCTCCGCGGCGACGGAGGCGGCCGGGGGCGCAGCGGGGACGGTCGCGGTGGGGGCGGCCACGGCAGGGGCCGACACCCCGATCAGGGCGACGGCCGACAGGGCGCCGGCGGCAGCGGTGTGGAGCGGGCGGAACGGGGAGCGGGGGGTGCTCATGGGGGGAGCGTCCTTCCGGTCGGCAGTGGTGGCACGGCCAGTCAACGGGGGCGAAGAGACCCCCGGATCAACGCGAGGTGAAGCGCAGACGAGGAGCGGGCAACGTGGATCCGCCGCCCGGGACGTGGCCGGCGCCGCCGGGAGCGTGCTCCTGCCCGCCGACGTGCAGGTGGCGTGGTCCCACAGGCTCATGACGGACCACAGGTTCATGACGGACCACAGGTTCATGACGGAATACGCCCTGGGGCTGCACCGTTGACATGGCGACGCCAACGTCCAGTGGTCAGGAGGCCGGCTTGTCCCCCTCACGACCGGCGCGCGACGGCAGCGGTCCCCAGGAGCCCGAGCGGTCCGGCCTGGACGCCGAGATCGATGCGCTGATCAGCGCCTACCAGGAGCTGCACAAGGACGACGCACGCCTGCGGCGGATCGAGCGCACCAGCTGCACGGGTCACCAGGTCCTCGGCGACGGGACCGGGGGGCGGATCCGCGAGATCCGTGAGGAGCAGATCGCCCCCGAGCTGAGGACCCAGGACCTCCAGCGGGTCGCCGCCGGGCTGCTGCGCACCGAGGCGGACATGAGGGCCTACGCCGCCCGTTTCGCCCAGTGCGGCACCGCGCAGGACCCGGCGGGACGGAACCTGGACCGCCAGGCGCACGCGCTGGACGCCGCGGGCAGACAGTGGCTGCTGATGATCGGCCAGAACAGGGACCACGGACTGGTCGCCTGCCGCTTCGTCCGGGAGAGGGGCATCCCGCACGCCCGGGTGGTGTCCTTCACCGCCGAACGGCTGTCGCTGCCGATCCTCGTCGTCGAGCTCGGCCCGGACGAGGGCGGACCCGCCGCAGGGCGCTGATCCGCGGCGGCTGAGCGGCGCGGACGGCGCCACGACTCCTGCAGACCGCCCTTGTAGACCGCCCCGTGCGGGCCGCCCCGTCATCGCACGGCCAGCACCAGCTCCGTGAGCGCGCTCAGCAGCGGTCCCTCGACCCCGAGGGCGGGCGCCTGCCCGAGCGCCCCCACGGGGTCTCGCCGCACGGCCTCGTGCACCCGCTGCTTGACCTCGTAGCCGATCTGGGCGTCGTTGAGCAGGTCGAAGACGCGGGCGGCGGGATCCGGGGCGGCCACGGTGCGCAGTCCGGCCGACCGCACTCCGATCCGCGCCCCGGGCGCAACTCCCTCGACGGTGAGGGAGGTGCGGTGCCCGCGCACCCCGTCCCCGTGCCGGGCGGCCCGGACGGGCACGCTCTGCCCGTCCACGGTCACGGTGAGCTCCGTCAGCTCCTCGAACCCGATGAACGTGAGGACCCAGGTGCGCGCCGCCGGAACGCACCCGAGGTGGCCCCGCGCCGGGCCCACCGTGAACTCCCCGGCGGCGACGTCGAGGGCGAGCGGAGTGCGCGCCCAGCGGCCGGGGTCGCGGCCGTCGCCCCTGTCGTCGTCCTCGTCGAGCACGGAGGCGTGGGAGGCGCCGGCGACCACGAGGACCTCCAGCTCGGCGGGGTTGCCGATGCCCGGCGCGGCGTCGTCGTCGGGCCCGGCGAGGGGCACGATCGCGCCGGCCCGGGCCAGAACGGGGACGTCCTCCAGGCGGCGGTGCAGCACCAGCTCCCGCCCGCCGTCATAGACGGTGCCCGTGCACAGGTCCGTCCAGGACCCCTCCGGCAGCCACACCGTCACCGCCGCGCGGGTGACCACGGGGTCCGCGGGGGAGGTGACCGGGGCGACCATCAGCTCGGCCCCGAACAGGTACTGGTGCCCGTACCGGTAGGCCTGCTCCGCCTCGGGGTGCTCGTAGTACAGCGGACGCACCAGGGGGACGCCCTCCACGGCGGCGGCCCGGTTCGCGGTGTGCAGGTACGGGACCAGGCGGTGCCGCAGGCGGAGGCCGCGTTCCATGACCTCCGCGTAGGGGGCGCGGTAGCGCCACGGCTCCTTGGCGATGAAGTCGTTGTCGCCCGAGTGCAGGCGCAGGATCGGCGAGAACACCCCGAACTGCAGCCAGCGGGTGGCCAGCTCGTCGTCGCGGGCGCCGAAGATGTGCCCGCCGATGTCGTGGCTCCACCAGCCGAAGCCGATGTTCGCCGCCGTCGCCGTGAAGTACGGCTGGAACGCCAGCGAGGCCCAGGAGATGACGGTGTCTCCCGAGAAGCCCACCGGGTACCGGTGGCTGCCCGGCCCGGCGTAGCGGGAGAGCGTCAGCGGACGGGACCCGTCCGCGCCCGAGTCCAGGAAGTGGTAGTGGTTGAGCACCCACAGGGGGTCCACGCCCGGCAGCCGGGAGTGCGGCCCGGACTGCCAGTCGATCCACCAGAAGTCCACGCCGTCGGCCTCCAGGCCGCGGTGCAGGACCTCGAAGTACGCGGCCACGAAGTCGCGGTCGGTGACGTCGAAGGCCACGGGCTCCTCCGACCCCGGGTCCCGGCCCAGGGCCTCGAGCATCGCGGGGTGCGCGTCCTCGAAGGAGCGCACCCCGTCGGCCGGGTGCAGGTTGAGCGTGACCCGGTAGCCGCGCTCGTGCGCCCACGCGAGGAAGCCGCGGGGGTCCGGGAACAGCTCCCGGTTCCAGGTGTAGCCCGTCCAGCCCGAGCCGTGCCGGCGCTCCACGTGCTCGTCGGTGAGGTGCCAGTCCATGTCCACCACCAGCACGGAGAACGGCAGCCGGTGCCGTTCGAAGTCGGCGACCAGCTGCCGGTGCTCGGCCTCGTCGTAGGCGTGGTAGCGGCTCCACCAGTTGCCGAGCGCCCAGCGGGGCAGGACGGGCTGCGGCCCCGAGAGGGCGTAGAAGTCCCGCAGCGCCTGCTGGTGCTCGTGGCCCCAGCCGAAGAAGTAGAGGTCCACGGCGCCCTCCTCGCCGCCGCGCGGCGCGTACCAGCCGTCCTCCGTGAGCAGCACCGAGGCGGAGTCGTCGACCACCCCGAAGCCCTCGCGGGACGTGATGCCCGGCTCGAGCGGGATGGGCCCGTCCGCCTCGTCCAGGGTGCGCGCGGTCCCGCCCAGGGTGGGGGCCGGGGCGCCGTAGCGCCACACGCTGTGGTAGTTGGTCACACCGCCGCGGATCTGCGCGGACAGTCCCGTGGGGCTGAAGGCGCCCTCGTCGTAGCTGAGGTGGATCCGCTCCGTCAGGAGTTCGATCCCCGAGTCCGTGCGCTGCACCCGGAAGTCGGGCACCGGGAACCGGCGGTCCACGGCGAACGCGGACGGGCGGTCCTCGAAGCGCCCGGTGGGGCTGTACTCCAGGCGCAGCAGCCCGGGGCTCAGCACGCTGATGCGGTAGCGCTCGCCGGCGACGACGGCGCCCGGGTCGACGGTCCCGGTTCCGGGGGGACGGAAGTGGGGGAGAGGCATGCGTCCACCCTAGATGAGTAATTCCAAGGGGTGGTCAGTGGTCGTAGGCGGTCAGGGATCGACGGACCCCGGTGCCGAGACGGTCGTTGTGCCAGATCGCGGTCGTGAGGGCCAGCAGCCGCTGGGCGATCCGGGCGCAGACGCCACGGACGGTGCGTCCGCCGTGGCGCTCCAGGTCCAGGTGGGCCTTGAGGGTGTTGTTGACGGACTCGATGATCTGGCGCAGGGGCTTGAAGAACCGGGCCCCGGGACGGGGTGCCTCCCCCGCCCGGGCCGGGCGCAGCAGCTCGAGCCCGGCCTCCTCCAGCTCGGTCTCGAACGCTTTGCCGTAGTAGTTCTTGTCGGCGATCACCAGCTGCCGGCTCCGGTGCGCATCGGTCAGCCCGGGCGTGCCGGTGAGGATCTCGGTGAGCACCGCCCGCTCGTCGGCCTTCGCCCCGGTCAGCGCCCAGCCCACCGGCAGCCCGTGCACAGTGGCCACCAGGTGCAGGCGCAGTCCCCAGAAGTAGCGGGAGTGGGAGGCGCAGTAGCCGTACTGCGCCCACCCCACCAGGGCCGAGCGTTTGACCGTTTCCCTCGACCGGGCGCACTCCACCGGGGTGGAGTCGACCAGCCACACGTCGTCACCGGCGATGGTCGTGTCCGCGGCCAGGACCCCGATGAGCCAGGCCATCGTGTCGGTCAGGGCCCGCAGGCGTTTGTTGTACCCGGGTTGCTGGGGCTGGTGCGGAAACAGATGGCGCAGGTGCACCCCGGCGTGGCGCAGCCAGCGGGCCTCGCTGGTGAACCCGCCCAGGGCCTGGAGCACGGCCAGGGTGATCAGTTCCGCGTCCGTGATCCGCGGTGCGATCCCGGTCGGTGGGCGGTGCGGGGCGCGGTCGGAATGGGCCTTCAACAAGTCATCGGCCGTGACGTACAGTGCGGTGGCGAGGGTGTCCAGATCGGCGTCCACGACGGACCTCCAGGGGTTCGGCGACACGGGTAGCAACGCCGATTCTGGGCACCCTCGCCCCATCCCGCCAAGACCCCCACCCCTTGGAATTACTCATCTAGGCGGGCCCGGACGGGAATAATCCGGCCCGGGGGTGCCTTGTAGGGAGTAGTTCAAATTTGAAGCAAGTGTGCGGGGCGTCCGGTCGGGCGCCGCTGCGGAGCAGGAGGACGACATGCAGTTCGGCATCTTCACCATCGGGGACGTCACCGAGGACCCCACCACGGGGCGCACCCCCACCGAGCACGAGGGGATCAGGGCCACGGTCGAGATCGCGAAGAAGGCCGAGGAGGTGGGCCTGGACGTCTTCGCCACGGGCCAGCACCACAACCCGCCGTTCGTGGCCCCGGCGAACCCGCCGATCCTGCTGGCGAGCATCGCGGCGCAGACCGAGCGGATCCAGCTGTCCACGGCCACCACCCTGATCACCACCACCGACCCGGTGCGCATCGCCGAGGACTACGCCTATCTCCAGCACCTCTCCGGCGGGCGGGTGGACCTCACCATGGGGCGGGGCAACACCGGCCCGGTCTATCCGTGGTTCGGCCAGGACATCCGGCAGGGCATCCCCCTGGCGATCGAGCACTACAGCCTGCTTCACCGGCTGTGGCGGGAGGACGTGGTCAACTGGCAGGGCCGGTTCCGCAGTGCCCTGCAGGGCTTCACCTCGACCCCGCGCCCGCTCGACGACGTGGCCCCCTTCGTGTGGCACGGGTCCATCCGCTCCCCCGAGATCCCGGAGCAGGCCGCCTACTACGGCGACGGCTTCTTCCACAACAACATCTTCTGGCCCGCCGAGCACACCCGCCGGATGGTGGAGTTCTACCGGGCCCGCTACGAGCACTACGGCCACGGCGCCGCCGACCAGGCGATCGTGGGCCTGGGCGGCCAGGTGTTCATGCGCCGGAACTCCCAGGACGCCGTGCGGGAGTTCCGCCCCTACTTCGACAACGCCCCCGTCTACGGCCACGGGCCCTCGCTGGAGGACTTCACGGAGCAGACGCCGCTGACGGTGGGCTCCCCGCAGCAGGTCATCGAGAAGACCCTCGCGTTCCGCGACTACGCCGGCGACTACCAGCGCCAGCTGTTCCTGATGGACCACGCGGGCCTGCCGCTGAAGACCGTCCTGGAGCAGCTGGACCTGCTCGGCGAGGAGGTCGTGCCCGTGCTGCGCCGGGAGTTCGCCGCGCTCAAGCCCGCCCACGTGCCGGAGGCCCCGACCCACGCCTCGCTGGTGGCCCGCCGGCGCGCCGGCCAGGACCCGGTGCCCGGCGGCACCGAGGACTCGCCCGCCGGGCGGGCCCGCGCCGCCCAGGCCACGACGCAGACCACGCAGCAGACCACGCAGCAGACCACGCAGCAGACCACGCAGCAGACCACGGAGAGGGCCCACCGATGAGCGACCGCCACCTCACGACGACGACGGATCCCGCCGGGGTGCACCCGCTCACCCTGGTGGTGGTCTCGGCGGGGATGTCCGACGCGTCCTCCACCTCGCTGCTGGCCGACCGGCTCGCCGAGGCGGTCCGCGACGGACTGGACGGGGCGCCGGTGCGGATCGAGCGCGTGGACCTGCGCCCGCTGGCCCACGCCATCGCCGACCACCTGCTCACCGGGTTCCCCGGTCCGCCGCTGCGGGCCGCGCTGGAGGCGGTCACGCGGGCGGACGCCCTGATCGCGGCCACCCCGACGTTCAAGGCGTCCTACTCGGGGCTGTTCAAGTCCTTCTTCGACCTCCTCGACGAGGCCGCACTGGAGGATCTGCCCGTGCTGGTGGCCGCCACCGGGGGCACCGCGCGCCACTCCCTGATGCTCGACTCGGCCATGCGCCCGCTCTTCGCCCACCTCAAGGCCCTCGTGCTGCCCCTGGGGGTCTACGCGGCCACGGAGGACTGGGCCGGGGTCTCGCTCGAGTCGCGCATCCGGCGGGCGGGCGCCCAGCTGGCGCGCCTGCTCGCCGCGGGCGCGGGGCAGGACGCACGGACGGCGGGTGCGCTCCCGGCCGGTGCCGCGCGCCAGGAGCGCGGCGACGAGTTCGCCGGGGTCCCGGACTTCGCGGACCTGCTCGCCCGGGCCGGCCGGTGACCGGTCCCGGGGCCGCCGCGCGCCCGTGGGACGTGTGGCAGCTGTTCTTCGAGACCACCGCCCGGCTGACCACCGAGGTCGAGGCCCGGCTCAAGGAGCACGGCTGCTCGCTCATGGACTACCAGGTGCTCCTGCTGCTGCGCAACGCCGAGGACCACCGGCTGCGGATGGGGGAGCTGGCCCAGCGGATGGTCTTCTCCCCGAGCCGGCTCAGCTACCAGATCGGCGTCCTCGAGAAGCGCGGCTGGGTGCGGCGCCGCCGCTGCGCCGAGGACGCGCGCGGCCTCGAGGCCGAGCTCACGGAGGAGGGGCTGCACGCCTTCCGCCGCCTGCGGCCAGCCCACGCCCGCGACGTCGAGGAGCTGTTCCTCGACGCCCTGGAGGGCGACGACGCCGAACGGCTGGCCGCCGTCATGCACCGGCTGGCCCGCAACCTGGCCTGAGGGCGGGGCGGCCACGGCGTCCCGGCCGCCCGGCCGGTCAGCGCAGTGCGGCCCGCACCCCGGGGCGGACGGCCACCACGAGCCAGGCCACGTCCACGACGGCCTTGAGCGCGCCCGTCACGAGCCCGATCGAGGTGCCCGTGGCAACCACGAGCACCAGCACGGCGTTGGCCAGGGTGCTCAGGAGCGCCATGGACGCGAAGACGATGCCGAGGATCCACGCCCACTGCCGCTGCTCGCGCAGCGGGAAGTACACCAGGGCGTAGAGCCCGGCGGTGAGCCCGAAGCCGAAGAGGACCGAGATGACGAGGGCGATCGTCCCGAACGGCGTCCCCGCGGGCACGCCGGAATACTGCTCGGGCGCCGCCAGGTATCCCACCGCGCCGCCGAGGACCGCGACCACGAAGGACGCCACGGTGAGCCGGAGCAGCAGCCGGAGGTCGGGGGTCATCGGTGGCCGGGGCGGGCGGGCCGTCGCGTAGGGCGGTGCGCCGAGCGGCGGAGGGCCGCCGTGGCCCCGGGGTTCGTAGGGCTGCTGGGACATCGTCGGTGCCTCCTGGCGCAAGGGTCCGTCACAGGGGAGGGGTCCCGTCAGGGGCCCAGCACCGAACCTATCGGCCGGAGTCGCTTTTGCGAACACCCGGCGGGGCGACGTCCTCTGTGCGGCGGCCCGTGACGCCCGGACCGGCTCGGACGGCCTGACGCCCGGACCGGCTCAGGCGCCGGGCCGCTCGCCCGCGACGAGGGCCGCGGTCGCCGCCGCGATCGCCTGCTCCTCGTCGGTGGGCACCACGAGCACCTCGAGCGCGGAGCCCGGTGCGGAGATCCGGCGCACCTCCCGCGAGCGGGCGGCGTTGGCGTCGTCGTCGAGCACGACCCCGAGGGCCCCCAGTCGGCCGCAGACGCGGGCGCGGAAGGCCGAGGCGTTCTCCCCGATCCCGGCCGTGAAGACCAGCGCCTGCGCGCCGTCCACGGCCACGTGGTAGCCGCCCACGTACTTCGCCAGGCGGTGGGCGGCCATCTCCAGGGCCAGCTCGGCGCGCTCGTCGCCGCGGTCGGCGGCCTCCTGGACGGCGCGCATGTCGTGGTCGCCGGCGATCGCCCGCAGACCCGACTCCTTGTTGAGCACGGCGTCGAGCCGCTCGGGGGTCATCCCCGGGTCCCGGCGCAGGACGGCGGTGACCACGGAGGGGTCCAGGTCCCCGGTGCGGGTGCCCATCACGAGACCCGCCAGGGGGGTGTAGCCCATCGAGGTGTCGTAGGAGGCGCCGTCCTTGACCGCCGTCACCGACGCGCCGTTGCCCAGGTGCGCCACCACGCAGCTGAACCGTTCGCGCGGGACGCCCAGGAACTGCGCCGCCTGCCCCGTCACCCAGTCGTGGGAGGTGCCGTGGAACCCGTAGCGGCGGATGCCCCAGCGCTCGTAGAACTCCTCCGGCACCGCGTAGCGCCACACGTGCTCGGGCATGGTGCGGTGGAAGGCGGTGTCGAAGACGCAGATCTGCGGCAGGTGCGGCCACGTCTTCTGCACGGCCCGCAGACCCAGCACGGCGGCGGGGTTGTGCAGGGGCGCCAGCGGGACCAGCCGCTCGATGTCGCGGATGATCTCGTTGGTCGCGAGCACCGGCGCGGAGAACCGCTCGCCGCCGTGGACCACGCGGTGGCCCGCGGCGTCGATCGTGCGCCCCTCCAGCTCGGTCTCGAGGCGCTCCGCGAGCAGCTCGAGCGCCTGCGTGTGGTCCTGGATCCGCGAGCTGCCGATGTTCTCGATCAGCCCGGAGGCCAGCACCGTCCCGCCGTCCTCGCCGGCCTCGAGCTCCCGGACCTGGTACTTGAGCGAGGATGAGCCGCAGTTGACGACGAGCACGAGCATGGAGGACTCCCTGGGGCAGTGGGGACGGGGACGGGGACGGCGGGCCGGGTCACATGCCCTGCGCCTGGATCGCGGTGATCGCGACCGTGTTGACGATGTCGTCCACGGTGCACCCGCGCGAGAGGTCGTTGACGGGCTTGCGCAGCCCCTGCAGCACCGGGCCCACGGCCACGGCCCCGGCCGACTGCTGGACGGCCTTGTAGGTGTTGTTGCCGGTGTTGAGGTCCGGGAAGACGAACACGGTCGCCCGGCCGGCCACGGCGGAGCCGGGCAGCTTCGAGGCCGCGATCGAGGCGTCCACCGCGGCGTCGTACTGGATGGGGCCCTCCACCTCGAGCTCCGGGTCCGCGTCGCGCACGATCTCGGTGGCCGCCCGGACCTTGTCCACGTCCTCGCCGGAGCCGGACCCGCCGGTCGAGTAGGACAGCATCGCCACCTTGGGCTCCACCCCGAACCGGCGGGCGGTGCGGGCGGAGGCGAGGGCGATGTCCGCGAGCTGCTGGGCGTCCGGGTTGGGGTTCACGGCGCAGTCGCCGTAGACCAGTACGCGGTCCTCGAGGAGCATGAAGAACACGGAGGAGACGATCTTCACGCCCTCGGAGGTCTTCACGAACTCCAGGGCCGGGCGGATCGTGTTGGCGGTGGTGTGCGCGGCCCCGGAGACCATGCCGTCCACGTCCCCCATCTGCACCATCATGGTGCCGAAGTAGGAGCCGTCCAGCATCCGCTCCAGCGCGGTCTCCTTCTGCACGCCCTTGTGGGCGCGCAGCCGCACGTACTCCCCGGCGTACTTCTCGCGCAGCGCCTCGTCGTGCTCGAAGTCCACGAGGGTCAGCCCCTCCTCGGCGAAGTCGAGGTTGATGCCCTCCGTCTGGCACAGCTGCGCGATCCGCCCGGGGTCGCCGAGGACCGTGAGGTCGCAGAAGTTGCGACGGTGGATCATCTCGGCGGCCCGCAGGATGCGGGGGTCCTCGCCCTCGGGCAGCACGATGTTCCTCCGCTCCGCCCGGGCGGTCTCGACGAGCTCGTGCAGGAAGCGCAGGGGCGTGCGCTTGGCGGGGCGCGGCAGGTCGAGCCGGCTCACGAGCTCCTCGCCGTCCACCCGCCGGGCCCACTCGCCGAGCGCGGCCGCGACCTTGCGCGGGTGCGCCCCGGAGAGGGTGCCCCGGGTCCGGGACACCTCCCGGGCGGCCCGGTAGGTGTCCAGCCCGGTGGTCAGCACGGGGAACGGCGCCGCGGCGGTGAGCTCCCGGATCCGCCCCTCGGTCTCGAATCCGCCCGTCAGCAGCATCCCGGAGGGGACGGGCAGGGCGGGGGAGAGGGCGGAGGCCAGGGACGCGACGACGATGTCGGAGCGGTCTCCCGGCGTGATGACGAAGTCGCCGTCGGCGAGCTGCTCGAGGTAGTGGCCCACGGTCATCGCGGCGATCTTCACGCCCTTGACGTCGCGGTCCAGGGAGACCGTGGACGGGCCGTCCCCGAAGCCGTGCCGGTCCCGCAGCTCGGCGACGGTGGGCGCGGCGACCGCCTCGTTCTCGGCGATGACGTACACGGGCAGGCCCCGCACGCCGCGGGCGGCGTTGTGCTCGATCTGCTCCACCCAGTCCGGGCGGGCGCGGTTGACGATGACCGCGAAGATGTCGCACCGCACCTGGTTGAGCTCGGCGCGGGTGACCTCGATCGCGTTGAGCACGTCCTCGGGGCTCTCGGACTCGTCGGCGCCGATCACCGCCAGCACGGAGGTGCCGAGGTTGTTGGCCATCCGGGCGTTCATGTCGAACTCGGCGGTGGCCGCGTTGTGCGCCAGGAGGTCGGTGCCGTCCACCACGACCACGTCGCAGTGCCGGGCCATCTCGCCGTAGACGGTCACGGCCATCGCATCGAGCTCGTCGTGGTCCCCGGCGGCGAGCAGCTCCCGGGTGCGGGCCAGGGAGACGCCGCCGCGGCAACGCTCGTCCGGGAGGTCGAAGTTGCGCTTCATCAGCTGCACCATCGGGTCCTCCGCCGGGGTCTCCCCGAGGTGGACGGGCCGGAAGTAGCCCAGACGGTCCGTCTTGCGGAACAGCGAGTCTGCCAGGCCGAGGGCCACGAGCGACTTGCCGGACTGCGGCGTCATGGCGCTGACGTAGATGCCTTGGGTCATGGTGGCGGGGTCCTCCGACGGTCGGGCTGGGTCCGTGCCCAGTGTAGGGCCCGCCCGCCGGAGGTCCCCGCCCGGGAATCGCACCGGTGGCCGCGTCGTTCACCCTGTCGGGTCGCCCGGTCGGGTCTCGCCCGGCCGGGGCCGCTCAGGCCAGGGAGAGGAACATCTTCTCCAGCTCGGCCTTGTCCAGGCTCGGGTCCTCCTGGCGCAGGCACTGGTCCAGGCCGGTGGCGATGATGCTGAAGCCGGCCTTGTCGAGGGCGCGGGAGACCGCGGACAGCTGCGTCACCACGTCCTTGCAGTCGCGGCTCTCCTCGAGCATGCGGATGACGGCGCCGAGCTGGCCCTGGGCCCGCTTGAGGCGGTTGATGGTGGGAGTGAGGTCCTGGGGGTCGAGTTGCACGGGGCGCTCCTGGGTGTGGTGGTCGGCTTCCACCATTCTATACCCCCTGGGGGATCTTGCATACCCAGGGGGGTATGGTGCACACTG
Source organism: uncultured Kocuria sp. (assembly GCF_947500125.1). GTDB lineage: Bacteria > Actinomycetota > Actinomycetes > Actinomycetales > Micrococcaceae > Kocuria. The sequence continues at coordinate 135,208 of NZ_CANMRA010000004.1, forward strand.
GAGTCACACCCACCGCCACCCGGAAGGAACTGCCGCATGACCTCGAAAGTCGCCCCCGCCGAGCTGAAGTCCTGGATCGAGTCCGGCGAGGAGGTCGCCGTCCTCGACGTGCGCTCCGCCGCCGAGTTCGCCGCCGAGCACATCGACGGCGCCTACAACGTCCCCGTCGACCTCGTGGCCGACCACGCGCAGGACATCGCCCAGGCCCTCGGCGGCAAGGTCGCCCTGATCTGCCGCTCCGGCGCCCGGGCCTCCCGTGCCCAGGGCATCCTCTCCTCGGCCGGCACCGAGAACACCTACGTCGTCGACGGCACCGTCGACGACTTCGAGAAGGCCGGCGGCGCGGTCGTCCGCGGCGCCTCGACCTGGGCCATGGACCGTCAGGTCCGCATGGTCGCCGGTTCGCTCGTGCTGGCGAGCGTCGTGGGCGGCCAGCTGGTCTCGCCGAAGCTGCGCGCCGTCGCCGCGGGCGTCGGCGGAGGCCTCGCGTACTCCGCGCTGTCCAACACCTGCGCCATGGCCAACGTGCTCTCGAAGATGCCCTGGAACCAGGGGGCCAAGGATCCCTCCAAGGACGCCGTGCTGGAGCAGCTCGCCGGCCAGTGACCCGCTGACCCGAGCCGCCGAGCTGATCCACAGAGCTGATCCACAGAGCCGATCCACCGATCAGCTCGTCCCGCGCCGGCCCCGCCGCCACGTCACCCACGTGGCGGCGGGGCCGGCGTCGTCCCCGGGGTTCACCCGGGCGCCGCCGGGTGGGAGGATGGGAGCATGCTGGTTGCCTTCTCCGTCTCCCCGTCCGGTGGCGAGAACCCGAGCGGTTCCGTCCACGACGCCGTTGCCGCCGCCGTCCGCGTGGTCCGCGAGTCCGGCCTGCCGCACGAGACCGACGCCATGTTCACCACGATCGAGGGCGAGTGGGACGAGGTCATGGACGTCGTCAAGCGCGCCACCGAGGCCGTGGGCGACTACGGGCCCCGCGTCTCCCTCGTGCTCAAGGCCGACATCCGTCCCGGCCACACGGGCGAGCTGCAGGGCAAGGTCGAGCGCCTCGAGGCCGCGATCCAGCGGCAGGCGATCGAGTCCTGAGCCCTGCCCCCGCCGCGGTCCACCTGGGGGCCGCCGGACCGTCCGAGGCCGAGGCCTGGTCCGCCCTGCACCTGCGCTGCCTCGACGAGACCTACCGTCCGCTCTTCGGCGACGCCTTCGCCGACCGGCAGCAGACCGCGGCCGAGCGCACCGCCGGCTACGACCGCGCCCTCCTGGCCGACCCGGACGTGTGCACCCTCCTCGCGGTCGACGACGAGGGGGCCGCCCTCGGGCTCGTCTCCGCGGGCCCGGCCCCGGCCGCGTGGGAGGGGCGGGCCGGGGTGCCCGCCCCTCCCGTCCCCCTGCAGCTGTTCCAGCTCTACGTGCTGCGGGCCGCCCACGGGACGGGCCTCGGCGCCGCCCTGCTGGACGCCGCGATCGGCCCCGCGGACGCGTACCTGTGGATCATGGACGGCAACGCCCGCGCCGAACGCTTCTACGCCAAGCACGGCTTCCGGTCCCTGGCCGCGTCCTTCCCCGCCGGCGGGCCCTGGACCGGGCAGCACATGCATCGGATGCTGCGGACGGGATCCGCGTGAGCCGCGGGTCTCGCCGCTCGCGCGCCGCGCCGCGGCCCGCCGGTCCCACCGGCCCCGCGGCCGGGTCCTACGAGATCTCGACCGGCACCGCCGAACTCGTGCCGGACGCGTACGCCCCCGGCTCCTGGGTGCTGCACGTCAACGGCGTCCCCTCCTCCCACGTGGACCCGGAGCACCCCGAACGGCTCGACTTCGAGTACATGCGCTGGATCGCCGCGCTCGTGGACGCCCACGTCGGCGCCCACCTGGACCCGGAACGGCTGAGGGTCCTGCACCTCGGCGGCGGCGCCTGCTCCCTGGCCCGGTACCTCGCCCACGCCCACCCCGCGGCGCGGCAGGTCGTCGTCGAGCTCGACGGCCGGCTCGCCGAGCTGGTCCGCGAGTGGTTCGACCTCCCGCGCGCCCCGCTGCTGCGGATCCGGGTGGGGGAGGCCCGGGCCGTCACGGAGTCGCTGAGCCCCGCCACCCGGGACGTCGTGGTCCGTGACGTCTTCGCCGGGACCCTGACCCCCGAGCCGCTGACCACGGTCGAGTTCGCCCGCCACGTGCAGCGCGTCCTGGCCCCGGGCGGGCTGTACGTGCTCAACTGCGGCGACACCCGGGACCTCGCCGGGGCCCGCGCCGAGCTCGCCGCGCTGTCCGAGGTCTTCGAGCACGTCGCCGCCGTGGCGGACCCGGCGATGCTCAAGGGCCGCCGCTACGGCAACATCGTCCTCGCTGCCTCCTCCGTGCCGCTGCCGCTGGAGGGCTCGCCGGGGGCGGCCGCGCTGAGCCGGGAGCTGCTGGGCGGCGCGGTGCCCGCCCAGTACAAGGACGAGGCGTGGGTGCGCTCGTTCGTGGGCGGCACCCCGCCGCGCCACGACCCCGCGACCGAGGGGGCCGCCGTGGAGCCTGAGCCGGCGACCGAGCAGGACGTGCGTGCGCTGGCTCTGCGGCACGGCCTGGACCTGGAGCCGGGCACCGTCCGGTTCAACGAGGCGGGGCTGGACTACCGGGTGGCGTTCGCCGCCGGCTCCGGGACCGGCGAGCAGTGGGTGCTGCGGATCCCGCGCCGCCCCGACGTCGCGGCGAAGGTGGCCGAGGAGCGGCGGATCCTCGCCTTCGTGCGCCCGCGGCTCGCCGTCGCCGTCCCCGACTGGCGGATCTCCGGGCCGGAGCTCGTCGGCTATCCGCTGCTGCCGGGACGGCCCGGCCTCACCCTCGACGCCGCGGGACAGCCGGTCTGGCACTACGACCCGTCCTCGCCGGAGTACGCCCGGTCCCTGGCGGAGGCCGTCGCGTCCCTCCACCGCCTCGACCCCACCGCGGCCGCCGCCGCGGGCGTCCCCGTCGAGACCCCCGACCAGGTGCGCCGCCGGTGGGCGGCCGACCTCGAACGGGTGCTCGGGGAGTTCGACGTCTCCGCGGAGCTCCTGGCCCGGTGGCGGGCGTGGCTCGACGACGACGGCCTGTGGCCGCGCAGCACCGTCCTCACGCACGGAGAGCTCTATCCCGCCCATCTGCTGCTCGACGCCGACAGCCGGATCCTGTCCGTCCTGGACTGGACGACGGCCAGGGTCGGCGACCCGGCCCTGGACTTCATGTACCAGCACCTGATCGCCCCGCCCGGGTCCTTCGCGGTGACCGTCCGCGCCTATGAGGAGCTCACCGGCCGCCACGAACCCCGCCTCGCCGCGCGCTGCGAGGCCCTCGTGGCCGCAGGCCCCCTCAACTACGCCCTCTTCGCCCTGACCTCCGGGGAGCCCGGGCACCGGGCGGCCGCCGCCGCCCAGCTGCGCCCCTGAGGCGTCCCGGTCCTGCCACCGGCCCGTTCCCGCCGCCTTTTCCACGGCCTTTTCCTGCGGCGCTCTTCCTCCGGTCCTTTCCCGGCGACGCCCGGCCGACGGGCCCAAGGCCGTCGGCCGGGCCCGCCGCGGGGCGGGCGTCCCACGGCGGTCCGTCCGCTAGACGTCGAGCTCGTCCAGGGCGGCCTGGTAGGCCTCGTGGTAGGTGGGGAACTGGGCGACCTGGTCGCGCAGCACGTCCAGCGGCAGCTGCGTGCGGATGGCCAGCGAGGCCTGGTGGATCCACTCGCCGGCCATCGGGCCGACCGCCCACGCACCGATCAGCACCTTCCGCTCGGCATCGGCCAGCAGGCCGAGGTGCCCGCGCGGGTCCCGCTCGTAGGTCCAGGGGCGGGCCAGGGACCGCGCCAGGTCCAGCTCGACGGCCGCGGTGCGGATCCCGCGCTGCTCCGCCTGGTCCCCGGTCAGTCCGGCGGTCGCGATCTCGGGGTCGGCGAACACCACCCGCGGGATGCCCTCGTAGCCGGCCGGGCGCGGGCGTCCGAGGATGGCGTCGGCGGCGATCCGCCCCTGGTACTTGGCCACGTGGGTGAAGGGCATGACGCCGGTGACGTCGCCGATCGCCCACAGGTTCTGCCCGGCGCGGCAGTGCTCGTCGACGAGCACCTCGCCGTGCTCGCCCAGCTCCGCCCCGGCGTCCTCGCACCCGAGGTCCTGGGTGCGGGGCCTGCGGCCGGTGCCGAAGATCACGACGTCGGCCACGACCTCGGTCCCGTCGTCGAGGGAGAGGACGCTGTCCTCGCCGACCCGTCGCGCTCCGGTGGCCGAGGCCTGCAGGCGGACGTCCACGCCGGCCTCGACGAGGTAGCCGTGCAGGAGTTCCCCCACCCGTGGCTCCTCCCGGCCCAGCAGCCGTGGGCCGCGGTGGACGAGGGTGACCTCGACCCCGTAGGCGGCCAGGAACGTGGCCGTCTCCACCCCGACCGCGCCGCCGCCGACGATCACCGCCCGCTCCGGCAGATCGCGGGTGGTGTAGGTCTCCCGGTTCGTCCACGCGGTGACCTCCTCGATGCCCTCGATCGGAGGGACGACGGCCTGGGAGCCGGTGGCCAGGACGACGTGCTCGGCGGTGATCTCCCGATCGCCGGCCCGGATCCGGCCCGGTCCCGTGAGACGGGCCTCTCCCCGGATCACGGTGGCGCCCTGGTCGGTGTAGCCCTCGGCCTGGGCGGAGTCGTCCAGGTGCCGGGCCATGACGTCGCGGTACTCCCGGGCCCCGTTCCAATCCAGGTCCGCGCCGGACATCCCGGCGGTCCGGCGGACCTCGGTGCGGGCCTCCACGGGCCGCAGGACCGTCTTGGAGGGGACGCACGCCCAGTAGGCGCACTCCCCGCCGATCAGTTCCCGCTCGAGGATCGCGACCTTCTTCCCGGCCGCGATGAGCCGGCCGGCCACGACCTCACCGCCGGGCCCCATGCCCAGCACCGCCACGTCGAAGTGTTCGCTCATGTCTGTCCCTCGTCCTCCTCGTCGGACTCCTGGCCGGATGCCTGATCGGACTCCCGATCGGGTTGCTGACCGGACACCGTGCTCGGTGGTGCTCCTGCCGGAGGGCGTCACCCTCTCCGGCAGGACGCACCTGCTCGGCGGCGGCTGTGGACCCACGGGGCGCGGGCGTGGTCAACAGGTGGAACGGTACTCCTCGACCGAGGCCACGAATTCCCGGGCCAGCTCCACCAGCTCCTCGGTCCGCTCGATCTGGGGCATGTGGCCGGTGTCCGGGAAGACGTGCAGCCGGGCCTCCGGCAGGGCCGCGGCCGCGGCCTCCGCGTGGTGGGCGGGCAGCACCGCGTCCTGGTCGCCCCACACCACGAGCACGGGCAGGCCCGATGCCCGCACCTTCGCCAGGAGGGCCCTCCGCCACCCCGGCAGCACGCCGACCACCGGCAGTCCGATGCTGCGGTAGGTGCCCAGGAACGTGGCCCGGAAGTCCGGCTGCGAGCCCACCAGCGCCGCGTGCCGGAGCCGCTCCGGGGTGGCCAGGGCGGGGTCGAAGAAGCAGCTCTGGTTCGACCGCACCGCGGCGGCCCGCGCCAGGGGACGGAACCGGTGGCCCACCACGGGCAGGTGGGACAGGCCGCCCCACAGCATGGGCAGGGGGGAGACGTTGGCCTCCCGCCCGAACCCGGCGCTGTCGGCCAGCAGCAGCCCCGCGACCCGCCCGGGGTGCTCGGCGGCCACGGTCATGGCCACGGCGCCACCCAGGGAGTTGCCCATGAGGTGCACCGGCCGGTCCTCGCCGAGCGCGTCGAGCACCCCGACCACGGCGCGGGCGAACGTCCCGAGCCCGGGCTTCTCCGCGCCGGCGGGGGTGAGCCCGAAGCCGGGGAGGTCCATGCTGAGCACCCGGTGGTCCCGCGCCAGCAGCTCGTGGGCGGCCGACCAGTCCTCCAGGCTGCGGCCGATGCCGTGCAGCAGCACGACCGGCGGCGCCTCCGCGGGGCCGGAACGGCGGATGCGCACGGGCCGGCCGGCGACCTCCACCGTCGTCGTCGTGGCGTGGAGCCCCTCGACGCGGACGTCCCCGGCGGAGGCCTCCGCGGCAGGGAGCTCCGCGGCAGGGAGCTCCGCGGTGGAGGCGTCCGCTGCGGGGTGCGAGGTGTGCTGGTCGGTCATGCGTGGGCCTCCTGCGGGCGGGCACCGCGGCGGGCCGCGGTGCGGGGGACGAGGTCGAGGGTCCGCGACAGCGGGGTGCGCAGGGTGGTCGCGGAGTCCAGCAGGTAGTTCTGCCGCACCCGCCACGGGTGCCGGTCGCCCTGGCGCGGGAAGGCGCCGATCGCGCGCTGGACGTAGCCGGAGCTGAGGTCGAGCAGCGGGTGCTCGGCCATGTCCCGGCGCGCGCGCGGCACCACGGCCCCGGCGTCGTGGCGCCGCAGGTGCCGGAGCACCTTGCACACCAGCCGGTGGGTGAGGTCGGCGCGCAGGGTCCAGGACGCGTTGGTGTAGCCGATGCACAGCGCGAAGTTCGGCACGCCGGTGAGCATCGCCCCGTTCCACACGAACTGCTCGGACAGCTCCACCGGCGTCCCGTCCACGGTCAGGACGATCCCGCCGAAGGGGATCAGCCGCAGACCCGTGGCGGTGACCACGAGGTCGGCCTCGAGCACCCGGCCGCCGCCGAGCCGCACGCCCTCCGGCACGAACGTGTCGATCGTGTCGGTGACGACCTCCGCCCGCCCCTTCCGCAGGGCCTTGAACAGGTCCGCGTTCGGCACCGCGCACAGCCGCTGGTCCCACGGGTCGTAGGACGGGGTGAAGTGCTCGGCCACGAGCTCCTCCGAGCCGAGCACGCGCGCGGCCCGGGACGTGAAGAACTGCCGGGCCGCGGCCGGGCGGCGCCGGCAGAACTGGTACACGGCCGTGCTGAACAGGATGTTCTTGGCCCGGATGACCCGGTGGGCGAGCCCCGGGGGCAGGAACCGGCGCAGCACGTCGGCCCGCTTGTCGCGGCCGGGCACGGCGCTGATCCACGTGGGGGAGCGCTGCAGCATCGTCACGCTCGCGGCCTCGGCGGCCATGGCCGGTACCAGGGTCACCGCGGTGGCGCCGCTGCCGACCACCAGCACGCGCCGGCCGGTCCAGTCCAGGTCCTCGGGCCAGAACTGCGGGTGCACCACCCGGCCGCGGAAGTCCTCCAGGCCGGGCAGCACGGGGTCGTGGCCGCGGTCGTAGTCGTAGTAGCCGGCGCACGAGTACAGGAACGAGCACGTCATGGTGCGCCGGTGCACGGTGCCGTCCTCGTCGCGGACCTCCAGGCCCAGGGTCCAGCGCTGCTCGGTCCCGGACCAGTCCGCCGACACCACCCTGGTGCGGAGGCGCAGGTGCTGGCCGATGCCGAACTCCTCCGCCGTCTCGTGGATGTAGGCGAGGATCGACGGTCCGTCGGCGATCGACTGCGGGTCCCGCCACGGCTTGAAGGAGTAGCCGAGCGTGAACATGTCGGAGTCGGAGCGCACGCCCGGGTAGCGGAACAGGTCCCAGGTCCCGCCCAGGGCGTCCCGCGCCTCGAGCACGGCGTAGGACAGCTCGGGGCACTCGGTCTGCAGGCGGTAGGCCGCGCCGATGCCGGACAGGCCGGCTCCGACGACGACGACGTCCCGGTGGTCGGTCCCGCCGGACGACGCGCCGGGGGCCGCGCCGGGGGCCGCGCCGGGGAGCTCGCCGGGGGAGTCGCTGGTGGTCGCACCGGGCGATGCGCTGGCGGTGGAAGGTGCTGGCATGGTTCCAGGATCGCCCGGCGCACCCCGGAAGACTTGACGCTGCGCGACGATTGCTTGACCCTGGGCGACATGACGGTCATCCGGTCCGCGGGTCTGCGCGGCTTCCGCGCCGCGGTCGCGGAGCTCGGCGGCAACGCCGAGGCCCTCGCGGACGCCGCCGGCCTGCCGCGGGCCGCCCTGGACACCGACGACCTCCTGGTGCCGGAGCGGGCCGTGGGGCGGGTGCTCGAGACCGCCGCCCGGGAGCTGTGCTGCCCCGACCTGGGACTGCGGGTCGCCGCCCGGCAGGACCCTGGTGTGCTCGGCCCGCTCGCGCTCGCCGCCCGCCACTCCGAGACGGTGCGCGACGCCCTCGAGTGCACCTCCCGCTACCTGTTCGTCCACGCCCCGTCCCTCGAGCTGGCGCTGGTGCAGGACCCCTACGGCGCCCGCGGGGTGACCGCGGTGCGCTACGGCGGGTCATCCGCGACCGCCCGGGACCCCGGGCACGGCAGTCCCCAGGGCACCGACCTCGGCCTGGGCCTGCTGCACCGGGCCCTGACCTCCCTGGTGGGCGGTCGCTACGGGCTGCGCACGGTCGAGCTGGCCCACCGGCCGGCGGCACCGCTGCGGGCCTACGAGGAGTTCTTCGGCGCGCCCGTGCGCACCGGCCGCCCCGAGGTCCTCCTGCGGATCCCCACGAGCACGCTCGCCCGGCCGCTGCACGGGGACGCCGGGGTCCGGCAGGTGGCGCTCGCCTTCCTCGACACCCAGCTCCCCGGGGCCGGCTCCGCGTGGGCGCCCCGGGTCCGGGGCGTGCTGGTGCAGCTGCTCGGCACCGCGGCCCCGGAGATCGAGGCCGTGGCCCGCGTGCTGGACCTGCACCCCCGCACCCTGCAGCGCCGGCTCGCCGAGGAGGGCACCACCTTCGGCGCCGTCCTCGACGAGACCCGGCGCAGCGCGGCCCTGCGCTGGCTCACCACCACCGACGTCCCGCTCGGCCAGATCGCCGGGCTGGTGGGGCTCTCGGAGTCCTCGGCCCTCACCCGGTGCGCCCGCCGCTGGTGGGGCGCCCCACCGCGGGACGTCCGCCGTCGGGGCCCCCGGACCGCCTGACGGTGTCGCGGCGCGTCAACTTCCTGTCGCGGAGGGTCAAGCGGCGACCGGGGCCCGCCCGCACACTGGACAGCAGGCCCCCGATCCACGACCCCGATCCACGACCCCCGAACCGCGACCCCAGGAGCAGCCCGTGTCCCCGTCCGCACCCTTCCGCTTCGCCGGCGCCACCGCGGTGCTCACCGGCGCCGCCTCCGGCATCGGCGAGCAGCTGGCCCACGGCCTCGCCGCCCGCGGCACCCACCTGGTGCTCCTCGACCGGGACGCGGCGGGACTCGAGACCGTCGCCGGGGCGATCCGTGCCGGGCACCCGGACCTGCCGGTGCGCACGGTCGTGGCCGACCTGGCCGAGCTGTCCGCGCTGCCCGGGGTGGCCGGGCGGATCCGGGCCGAGCACCCGCGGATCGACCTGCTGGTCAACAATGCGGGCGTGGGACTCGGCGGGACCTTCGAGCAGGTCTCCGCCGAGGAGTTCGACTGGCTCATGGACATCAACTTCCGGGCGCCCGTGGTGCTCACCCGCGAGCTGCTGCCCGCCCTGCTCGCCGCCCCCGGCAGCCACCTGGTCAACCTCTCCAGCCTGTTCGGCCTGATCGCCCCGCCCGGACAGGTGGCCTACTCCGCGAGCAAGTACGCCCTGCGCGGGTTCACCGAGGGCCTGCGCCACGAGCTGGCGGGGCGCGTGGGGGTCACCGTGGTCCACCCGGGCGGGGTCCGGACCCGGATCGCCGAGACCGCGCGCACCCCGGCCGTCGTGACCGAGGATCGGGCGCGGAAGGACCGGGAGGACTTCGCGGCGCTGTTGAGCTATCCGGCGGAGCGGGCGGCCGCCGACATCCTCGGGGCCGTGGAGCGGCGCCGGGGTCGGCTGCTCGTGGCCCCCAGCGCCGTGCTGCCGGATCTCGTGGCGCGAGTCCTCCCGGGCTCCTACTGGCCGGTCCTGCGGCACGCACCCCGGGTCCTGAAGCACGCGCCCCGGGTCCTGCGGCGTCTTCCCGGGCGACGGCGCCGGACCTAGGCTGAGCGCATGACCAGCACGCTCTCCGCCGTCGTCGTCGACTGCCGCGATCCCGAGACCCTCGCGCGCTTCTGGTGCGCCGCCCTGGGCTACGTCGTCCACGGGGAGGCCGAGGGCTACGTGGGGATTGTTCCCGCCGAGGGCGGCGGCCCGCACCTGGACTTCGTGCTCGTCCCCGAGCCCCGGACGGTCAAGAACCGCCTGCACCTCGACCTGCGCGCCGTGGACACCGACCAGGACGCGGAGGTCGCGCGCCTGGAGTCCCTCGGGGCCCGTCGCGCGGACGTGGGACAGGGGCCCGAGGTGACCTGGGTGGTGCTGGCCGACCCGGAGGGCAACGAGTTCTGCGTGCTCGCCGACCTCGAGGACGCGTGACCCGGCGGGCTCAGGCGACCACGCCGTCCACGTAGTACCACCGGCCGTCCTCCCGCCGGAATCGCGAGTTCTCCCGCTGGGTCCCCCGGGTGCCGCCCGCACCGCGCCAGTGGGCGGTGAAGTCCACCCACCCCTCGGCGTCGAAGGGACCGCCGCCCGTCACCCCGTGGACGTCCAGCCGGGTCCAGCGCAGTGCGGGGTTCAGCCCCACGGACTCCGGGCGCGTGCCCGGGTGCCACGTGGCCAGCAGATAGGCCTCGTCCCCGGCGGCGAAGGCGCTGAACCGCGAGCGCATGAGCAGCTCGGCCGTGGGCGCCGGGCGGCCGCCGTGGAAGCGGCCGCAGCACGCGCCGTAGGTCTCCCCGGTGCCGCAGGGGCAGCGGGCGTCGTCGTCGATCACGCCATCCAGCCCTCGACCACGCCCTTGCCGAAGAACACCACGAAGGCCGCCGCCACGACGTACATCAGCGGGTGGACCTCCTTGCCGCGTCCCTGCACGAGACGGATGAAGACGTAGGAGACGAAGCCGGCGCCGATGCCGTCCGCGATCGAGTAGGTGAACGGCATGACGGCGAACGTCAGGAAGGAGGGCACGGACAGGCCCCAGTCGTCCCACTCGATGCGCACGACCTGCTTGGCCATGAGGAAGCCCACCACGACCATGGCCGGGGCCACGGCCTCGAACGGCACCACGTTGACCAGCGGGGTGATGAACATGGCGAGCAGGAACAGCACGCCGGTGACCACGTTGGCCAGGCCGGTGCGGGCGCCGTCGGCGATGCCGGTGGAGGACTCCACGAAGATCTGGTTGGAGGACACGGAGCCCGCGCCGCCCGCGATCGCGCCCGCGGCGTCCACGAGCAGGATCTTGTCCACGTTCTGGATCTGCCCGTTGCGGCCCACGAGCCCGGCCTGCTGGGAGAGCCCGACCATCGTGCCCATCGCGTCGAAGAAGATCGAGAGCAGGATCGTGAAGATCAGCAGTGCCGCGGCGAGGGCCCCGAGGCTCTGGAACGCCTCGAGCGGGGCGGCCGAGCCCACGAGGGAGAGGTCCGGCAGCGCCACGAACGAGGTGGGGGCCGCCGGCACCACGAGCGACCACCCGGTGGGGGCGTCCACCGAGGAGCCGGACGGGACGACCGCCTCGAGCACGTGGGCGAGGATCGTCGTGGTGACCACGGCGATCAGGATGGCGCCGCGGACGTTGCGGACGATGAGGGCCACGGTCAGGAGCAGGCCGACCACGAACGTCAGCATGGGCCAGCCCAGCAGCGTCCCGCCGTCGCCGAGCTGCACGGGCACGGTGGTGCCGGCGGCGTCCGGGATGCGGCGCACGAAGCCGGCGTTCACGAAGCCGATCAGAGCGATGAACAGGCCGATGCCCACCACGATGGCGGTCTTCAGGGACGCCGGCACGGCGTTGAACACGGCGGTGCGGAAGCCCGTGAGCACCAGGACGAACATGATCAGACCCGCCCACACCACCAGCCCCATCACCTGCGGCCAGGTGAGCTCCGGGGTGGTCACGATGGTCACGGCGAGGAACGCGTTGACGCCCAGACCGGTGGCGATCGCGAAGGGCGCGCGGGCCACGACGCCCATGAGGATGGTCAGCACACCGGCGACGAGCGCCGTCACGGCGGCGACGCGCTCACCGCCCAGGACGTTGCCGGCGCCGTCCGGGCCGTAGCCGAGGATCAGCGGGTTGAGCACCACGATGTAGCTCATCGCGATGAACGTCGCCACGCCGCCGCGGACCTCGCTCGTCACCGAGGAGCCGCGCTCGCTGATCTTGAAGAAGCGGTCCAGGCCGTTGCGCGGCGGGCCGGAGGGAGTCTCCGTGGAGACGGAAGCGGAGGATGCCATGGTGGTCCTTCAGGCACTCGACGGGAGGGAGCACGACTCCACGAGGAGCGCTCCCGGGCTGACAGCGGCACCGTTGCCACCGGGACGACACTACCTTCCTGCGTCCGGGCGCGTCCCCGGCGCGGGGGCCCGGCCGGGGAGTCGTCGCGGTGCGGAACACCGGGCCGCCAGGACTCGTTGACGTGGTCGTGCGGGCCGCGGTCCGCACGGCCCCCGCGGCCGGCCGGCACCACGGCCGGAGCGGCGAGCGGAACGACGACCGGAACGACGACCGCACGAAGGAGCGCACCCCTCATGAGCCAGCCCTCACCGATCCCTCCCACCGCGTCCGGCAACTACCGGATCCTCCGCACGGTGCCCACCTACGACGCGGCGCAGGAGATCGTCGACACGCTCTCCGACGCCGGGTTCCCCGTGGAGCACGTCCGCGTGGTGGGCACCGGCCTGCGCTCGGTCGAGCAGGTCACCGGGCGGATGACCAACGGGAAGGCCGCCCTCTACGGCATGGCCTCCGGCGCGTGGCTCGGCCTGTTCGTGGGGCTGCTCCTCGGCCTCTTCGCCGTGGGCGCCTGGCTGAGCGTGGTGCTCTGGGGCGTTGCCCTGGGCGCCGTCTGGGGCCTGGTCCTCGGTCTCGTGGGCCACGCCACGACCGGCGGGCGCCGGGACTTCCGCAGCGTGCAGGGCTTCGAGGCCGACGCCTACGACGTCCTGGTCGACGCCGAGCACGTCGACGACGCCGCGGCGCACCTGGCCGGTGAGCGCCCCACGGCCTGAGCGTCCGCCCACGGCACCGGACAGCACGGCGCAGCACAGCACGGCACAGCACGGCACGGCACGGCACAGGACGGCTCAGGACAAGACAGGACAGCACGGACCCACCGGGCCCCGGTCCGCCCTGCCCCGGGCGGACCGGGGCCCGGTCTCCTTGCACAAGCCGCTCCCCGTGTCCACCCCTGTGTCCCGGAGCGACGGTTCATGGCGGTTTGTGACGATCGGCGTGACTGCCCCGCGGGACGCGCGAACAATCGAGGCATGACACAGACGACGCGCGCGCCCCGCGCTGCCCGGAAGCCGAAGCCCGAGGGGCAGTGGAAGGTCGACGGCCGGGACCCCCTGAACCCCAACGAGGTCTTCAAACAGGCCGACGACGGGCTCAACGTGCGCACCCGGATCGAGGAGGTCTACTCGAAGCACGGCTTCGCCTCGATCGACCCGCAGGACCTGCACGGCCGCTTCCGCTGGTGGGGCCTCTACACCCAGCGCCGGCCGGGCATCGACGGCGGGCGCACGGGCTCGCTGTCCGACGCCGAGATCGAGGACGAGTACTTCATGATGCGCGTCCGGCTCGACGGCGGGGCCCTCACCCGCGAGCAGCTGCGGGTGCTCGGGCAGATCTCCGCGGACTTCGCGCGGGACTCGGCCGACATCACGGACCGCCAGAACATCCAGTACCACTGGATCCGGGTCGAGGACGTCCCGGAGATCTGGCGCCGGCTCGAGGACGCCGGGCTGGACACGGTCGAGGCCTGCGGCGACGTGCCGCGCGTGATCCTCGGCTCCCCGCTCGCCGGGATCGCCGCGGACGAGATCATCGACCCCACCCCGGTGATCGAGCAGATCAAGTCCACCTGGATCGGCTCCCCGGAGTTCTCCAACCTGCCGCGCAAGTACAAGACCGCGATCACCGGCCACCCGTCCCTGGACGTGGTGCACGAGATCAACGACTGCGCGTTCGTGGGCGTGGTCCACCCCGAGCTCGGCCCCGGCTACGACCTGTGGGTCGGCGGCGCCCTGTCCGTGGTGCCGTTCCTCGGCAAGCGCCTGGGCGCGTTCGTGACCGAGGAGCAGGCGCCCGAGGTGTGGAAGGGCGTCACGAGCATCTTCCGTGACTACGGCTACCGGCGGCTGCGCAACCGCGCCCGCCTGAAGTTCCTGGTCCAGGACTGGGGCCCCGAGAAGTTCCGGCAGGTGCTCCAGGACGAGTACCTCGGCTACGAGCTCGCGGACGGTCCCGCACCGGAGAAGGCGGCCACGCCGGGCGACCACATCGGCGTGCACCGGCAGAAGGACGGCCGGTTCTACATCGGCGTGGCCCCGCGCGTGGGCCGGGTCTCCGGGGCGAAGCTGCTGGCCCTGGCCGACGTGATGGCGAAGTACGGCTCCGACCGGCTGCGCACCACCCCGCACCAGAAGCTCGTCGTGCTCGACATCGAGGAGGCCGACGTCGAGAACGCCGTCGCCGACCTCGACGCCCTGGACCTGCAGGCGAAGCCCTCCGCGTTCCGCCGCTCGACCGTCGCGTGCACCGGCATCGAGTATTGCAAGCTCGCGATCGTCGAGACCAAGCAGACCGCCTCGGACACCATCGACGAGCTCGAGCGACGGCTCGACGGCGTGGAGCTGCCCCACCCCATCTCGATGCACGTCAACGGCTGCCCCAACTCGTGCGCCCGCATCCAGACCGCGGACATCGGGCTCAAGGGCCAGCTGCTGCCCACCGAGGACGGCGGGCAGAAGCCCGGCTACCAGGTCCACCTGGGCGGCGGGCTCGCCGACGACGACCGGGCCGAGGCCGAGCTGGGCCGGACCGTGCGCGGGCTGAAGGTGTTCCAGGACGACCTCGCCGACTACGTCGAGCGGCTGGTCCGCCGTTTCCTGGCCCAGCGCACCGAGGACGAGAGCTTCGCCGAGTGGACCCGCAGGGTCGAGGAGAGTGACCTGGCATGACCGGCACCGACACGGGCACCCGCCCCGCGCTGCGCGACGAGCAGCGGCTGCGCGACCTCGCGGCGGCCGGCGCCGCCGCGCTGCACGCCGAGCTCGACGCCGAGGGCCGGGTCCCGGCCGAGGGCGAGGCCTCCACGGAGGAGGCGATCCGCTGGGTCGCGGAGAACTTCGACCTGCGCAACGTCACCGTGGCCTGCTCGATGGCCGACGCCGTGCTCCCGGCCCTGGTCGCCGAGCAGCTGCCCGGCGTGGACGTGCTCTTCCTCGAGACCGGCTACCACTTCCCGGAGACCCTCGGCACCCGGGACGCCGTGGCGCACATGCTCGACATCACCGTGGTCGACGCCCTGCCGGAGCTGACCGTGGCCGAGCAGGACGAGGAGCACGGCAAGGACCTCTTCGCCCGGGACCCCGGACTGTGCTGCGCGATCCGCAAGGTGGCCCCGCTGAAGAAGTCCCTGGCGGGCTACGAGGTGTGGTTCACCGGCGTGCGCCGGGACGAGTCGTGGACCCGCACCAACGCCCCGATGGTCACCTTCGACGAGACCCACAAGCTCGTGAAGGTCAACCCCATGGTGCGCTGGACCCTCGACGAGCTGGTCGAGTGGTCGCAGGACCACGGCGTGCCGACGAACCCGCTGATGGCGGAGGGCTACCTCTCCATCGGCTGCGCCCCCTGCACCCGGCCCACCGCCCCGGGCGAGGACCCGCGCGCGGGCCGCTGGGCCGGCAACGACAAGATCGAGTGCGGGATCCACCTGTGAGCGCACCTACGACGACGGAGGCGAACGTGACCACCCCGACCACCGCCCCGGCCCCTGCGGAGGCCGGCGTGCACAGCAGCCTCGACGCGCTCGAGGCCGAGTCCATCCACATCCTGCGCGAGGTCGTGGCGGAGTTCGACCGCCCGGCCATGCTGTTCTCCGGCGGCAAGGACTCGGTGGTCATGCTGCACCTGGCCGCCAAGGCCTTCTGGCCCGGACGGATCCCCTTCCCGGTGCTGCACGTGGACACCGGCCACAACTTCCGGGAGGTCCTGGACTTCCGGGACCGCACCGTGGAGCGGCTCGGCCTGCGGCTGGTCGTGGCGAGCGTGCAGGACTACCTCGACGACGGCCGGCTGCTCGAGCGCGCCGACGGCACCCGCAACCCGCTGCAGACCCTCCCGCTGCTGGACGCCATCGCGGAGCACCGGTTCGACGCCGTGTTCGGCGGCGGCCGCCGCGACGAGGACAAGGCCCGCGCGAAGGAGCGGATCCTGTCCCTGCGCGACGAGTTCGGCCAGTGGGATCCCCGCAACCAGCGCCCCGAGCTGTGGAACCTCTACAACGGCCGGCACACCCCCGGCCAGCACGTGCGGGCGTTCCCCATCAGCAACTGGACCGAGCTCGACATCTGGCGCTACATCGAGCGCGAGAACATCGAGCTGCCGCCCATCTACTACGCCCACGAGCGGGACGTGTTCCGCCGGGACGGGATGTGGATGGCGGTGGGCGAGTTCTCGGCGCCGGCCGGGGCCGAGACCGTGGAGCGGCGCACGGTGCGCTACCGCACCGTGGGGGACATGTCCTGCACCGGCGCCGTGCTCTCCGGGGCGCGGACCGTGGCCGACGTGGTGGCCGAGGTCGCCGTGTCCACGCTCACCGAGCGCGGGGCCACCCGCGCGGACGACAGGATCTCCGAGGCCGCCATGGAGGACCGCAAGAAGGACGGGTACTTCTAGACATGACTTCCCCCAGCACCGCCGCGCCGGCGACCGAGCAGGTCCCCACGATCGACCCCGGCTCGCTGTTCCGCTTCGCGACCGCCGGCTCCGTCGACGACGGCAAGTCCACCCTGGTGGGCCGGCTGCTCCACGACGCCAAGGCGATCCTCGCCGACCAGCTCGAGGCCGTGGGCCGCACCTCCGCCGAGCGCGGCTTCGGCGGCGGGACGGGCCGGCTCGACCTCGCCCTGCTCACCGACGGCCTGCGCGCCGAGCGGGAGCAGGGGATCACCATCGACGTGGCCTACCGCTACTTCGCCACGGACCGCCGCTCCTTCATCCTCGCCGACTGCCCCGGCCACGTGCAGTACACGAAGAACACCGTCACGGGCGCCTCGACGGCCGACGCGGTCGTGCTGCTCGTGGACGCCCGCCACGGCGTGGTCGAGCAGACCCGCCGGCACCTGGCCGTCGTGTCGCTGCTGCGCGTGCCCCACGTGGTGGTCGCCGTGAACAAGATCGACCTCGTCGACTACGACCAGGAGGTCTTCGACCGGGTCGCGGCGGACGCCACCGCCGTCGCCGCCCGGCTGGGGGTCGAGGACGTGCACGTGGTGCCCGTCTCCGCCCTCGAGGGTGACAACGTGGTGGAGCCCTCCGCGCGGACCCCCTGGTACTCCGGGCGCCCGCTGCTGCGCGTGCTCGAGGAGCTGCCCACGGTGGACGAGTCCGGCCGCGGCACCGCGCGCCCCTTCCGCTTCCCCGTCCAGTACGTCATCCGCCCGCAGGGCGGCACGGCGCCGGGCGCGGACGCCGAGCGGCTGCGGGACTACCGCGGCTACGCGGGCCAGATCGCCTCGGGCACCGTCTCGGTCGGGGACGAGGTCGTGGTCCTGCCCGCGGGCCGGCGCACCACGGTCACCGGCATCGACGTGGCGGGAACCGCCCCCGCCCCGGGGGCGCCCCTGCCCGGCGAGCAGCTGACGGAGGCGGCGGCGCCGCTGTCCGTGACCCTGCGGCTGGCCGACGACATCGACATCGCCCGCGGCGACCTCGTCGCGAGCGCCGACGCCGAGCTGCCAGAGCCCGTCCAGGACCTCGTCGCGTCCGTGGCGTGGCTCGGGGCGCGGCCCCTGCAGCCCCGCGCCCGCGTGCTCGTCAAGCACGGCGCCGCCACGGTGCAGGCCATGGTCCAGGAGCTCGAGGGACGGCTGGACCTCGAGGAGCTCGTGCTCCGGGACGCGGCGACCCTCGAGCTCAACGACATCGGGCGGGTCCGGCTCCGGCTGGCCTCCCCGCTGCCCGTCGACCCCTACGACCGGCTGCGGCGCACCGGCGCCTTCCTGGTCGTCGACCCGGCCACGGGCAACACGCTCGCGGCCGGGCTCGTGCGGGACGCCTGAGGTGGGCCGGCAGCAGCCGCTGGACCTCGCCACGGTGACGGCGGGCGACGGCGGGCGCCCCGCCGCGCCCCGCCGCCGCCCCGGCTGGCCGCTGGTGCTGACCGCCCTCGCGCTCCTGACCGCGCTCACGGCCGCCGCCACGTGGCTGCGCGCCGACGGCACCTTCGCGGCCTGGGAGCAGGCCGCGGTCGAGACCTCCGACGCCGGGCAGCTGCGCCTGGGCTACTTCGGCAACCTCACGCACGGGCCCGCCCTGGTGGGACTGCAGGAGGACCTCTTCGCCCAGGAGCTGGGCGGCACCGAGCTCTCCCCGCAGGTGTTCACCAGCGGTCCCACCGCCGTGGAGGCCATGAACGCCGGGACCCTGGACGCCGCGTTCGTGGGTCCCAGCCCGGCGATCAACTCCTACGCGCAGTCCGGCGGGGAGTCCCTCACGATCGTGGCGGGCGCGGCCTCCGGCGGTGCCCAGTTCGTGGTGACCGGCGACGTCGCGGGTTCCGGCGACCTCGCCGGGCGCACCCTGGCGACCCCTGAGTTCGGGGGCACCCAGGACGTGGCCCTGCGCACGTGGCTGGCCGAGCACGACTACGGCGTGGACGGCGACGGCCCCCGCGCCACCGCCATCACCCCCATGCCCAGCGGCCAGGCGCTGCAGATGCTGCGCCAGGGCCAGATCGACGGCGGCTGGCTGCCGCAGCCCTGGGCCACCCGCGCCGTCCAGGAGGAGGGCGCCCGCGTCCTCGTGGACGAGCGGGACCTGTGGGAGGACGGCCGGTTCCCGACCACGGTGCTCGTGGTCCGCCAGGACTACCTGGAGCGGCACCCGCAGACCGTGGAGCGGCTCGTGCGCGGTCTGCAGCGCTCCGTGGAGTGGCTCGAGGCCCACGAGGACGATCCGGTGGCGGTGGCGGACACGCTCAACGCCGGGCTCGTGCAGGCCGGCACCGAGGCCCTGCCGCAGACCACGGTGCTGGACGCCCTGCGGACCCTCGAGTGGACGCTCGACCCGCTCACCGGGACCTATCCCGCCCTGCTCGCCGACGGCGTCGCGGCCGGCACCACCCAGGGCGCCTCGCTGGACGGCCTCGTGGACGAGCGGTTCCTGGCGCGGGTGCGCCCGTCCGCCCCGGCCGGGGAGGAGTCACCGTGACGGCGATCCGGCTCGAGGGCCTGAGCAAGAGCTTCGGCCCCGTGGACGGCCCCGTCCTGGAGGACGTGGACCTGACGGTCGAGCGGGGCCAGTTCGTGGCGCTGCTCGGCGCCTCCGGCTGCGGCAAGTCCACGCTGCTCAACATCGTGGCCGGGCTCGAGGAGCCCACCGGCGGCTCCGTGACCGTCCCGGCCGAGGGCGCGGCCCTGATGTTCCAGGACGCCGCCCTCTTCCCGTGGCTGAGCGCGCGCCGCAACGTGGAGCTGGCCCTCGAGCTGCGCGGCATGCCGCGGGCCGAGCGCCCGGAGCGGGCCCGCGAGCTGCTCGAGCTCGTCCGGCTCGCCCAGGCCGGGGACAAGCGCCCGCACGAGCTCTCCGGCGGCATGCGCCAGCGCGTGGCCCTGGCCCGGGCGCTGGCCCAGGACCGTGAGGTGCTGCTCATGGACGAGCCGTTCTCCGCGCTGGACGCCATCACCCGGGACCTGCTGCACGAGGAGCTGCTGCGGATCTGGCGCGCCACCGGCCGCACCATCGTGTTCATCACCCACAACGTGGGCGAGGCCGTGCGCCTGGGCCAGCGGGTGCTGCTCATGTCCTCCCGCCCGGGACGGATCGTCCAGGAGTGGGACACCCGCCCCTGGAAGGACCCCGACGCCTACGGCTTCGAGGGCAACGCCCAGTCGCTCGACGACACGCTCGGGGAACTGACCCGCACGATCACCGCACGACTCCGGGAGGAGATCAGCCGCCATGCCGCCTGAGACCGCCGCACCCTCCGTCCCGGCCCCGCCGGCCGCGGCGCGCCCCGCCGTCGCGCCCCCCGCGGCCCCGGCCGGCACCCGCCCGAGCCCCGGCGCCGACGAGCTCGCGGGGCTCGACGCCCTGCAGACCGAGCGCACCCGCCGCACGCCGGGGGCCGAGGTGCTGCGCACCAAGGTGGCACCGCCCCTGGTGGCGCTGCTGTTCGCCCTGCTGCTGTGGCAGCTGCTCGTCGCCGTCCTCGGTCCCCGCCCGGACGTGGTGCCGGGCCCGCTCGACGTCGCCCGCCAGGTCGCCGTGCTGCTCTCCGACGGCACGGTGCTGGGCGCCCTGGGCACGAGCCTGTGGCGCGGGGTCAGCGGCTTCCTGATCGCCGTGGCCGTCGCCACCCCGCTGGGTCTGCTGGTGGCGCAGTGGCAGGGGCTGCGCAACGCCGTGGGCCCGCTCATCTCCGGGCTGCAGGTGCTGCCCTCCGTGGCGTGGGTGCCCGCCGCGATCATCTGGTTCGGGCTCTCCGACGCCACCGTGTACTTCGTGGTGCTCATGGGCGCGGTCCCCTCCATCGTCAACGGGATGCTCGCCGGCGTGGACCAGATCCCGCCGCAGCTGCGCCGCGCCGGGCACGTGCTCGGCGCGTCGGGCTGGACGATGGCGAGCCGGGTCGTGCTGCCCGCGGCCCTGCCCGGCTACGTGGCCGGCCTCAAGCAGGGCTGGGCGTTCTCGTGGCGCTCGCTCATGGGCGCCGAGCTCATCGCGATCGGCGGCTCCATCGGCTTCGGCCTCGGCTCCCTGCTCGCCCAGGGCCGGACCGTGTCGAACATGGCGGTGGTGATGGTCGCGGTGCTCGCGATCCTCGCCGTCGGCATCCTCGTGGAGCTGCTGTTCTTCAACCCCGTGGAACGGCGTCTGCTGCGCGGGCGGGGGCTGCTCGGCCACCGGTCGTGAGCACGCTCACCCAGGAGATTCTGCGCTTGATTCACTACCCTTGAACCCGATCTACGATGCGCGCGGTGGACGCCGTGCGCGCAATCGAAAGGACCCCACGTGGCTGACACCACCACCCGCCCCCTGCGCGTCGCCGTGATCGGCGCCGGCCCGGCCGGCATCTACGCCGCGGACATGCTGACCAAGTCCGCGCCCGTGCAGAACGGGGAGCTCGAGGTCAGCATCGACCTGTTCGACCGCTACCCGACCCCGTTCGGCCTCATCCGCTACGGCGTGGCCCCCGACCACCCCCGCATCAAGGGCATCATCACCGCGCTGCGCGCCATCCTGGGCCGCGGCGACATCCGCTTCTTCGGCAACGTGGAGTTCGGCCGCGACCTGACCCTGGCCGACTTCGGCGCCCACTACGACGCCGTGATCTTCGCGACCGGAGCCGTCTACGACGCCCCGCTGAACATCCCCGGCAACGACCTGAAGGGCGTGCACGGCGCCGCCGAGTTCGTGGCCTGGTACGACGGCCACCCGGACTTCCCGCGCACCTGGCCGCTCGAGGCCCGCGAGATCGCGGTCATCGGCAACGGCAACGTGGCCCTGGACGTCGCCCGCGTGCTCTCCAAGCACGCCGACGACATGCTCGTCACCGAGATCCCCGGCAACGTCTACCAGGGGCTCAAGGCGTCCCCGGTCACGGACGTGCACATCTTCGGCCGCCGCGGCCCCGCCCAGGTGAAGTTCACCCCCCTCGAGCTGCGCGAGCTCGCCAAGTCGCGGGACGTCGACATCGTGGTCTACGACGAGGACTTCGTCTACGACGAGGGCTCCGAGCAGGCGATCGCGGAGAACAACCAGGTCAAGGTCATGGTCAAGACGCTCGAGAAGTGGCGGGCCGACGACTCCCCGAAGACCGCCTCCCGGCGGCTGCACCTGCACTTCCTGCAGAGCCCCCGCGAGGTGCTCGGGGAGGACGGCCGGGTCACGGGTCTGCGCATGGAGCGCACGCGGCTCAACGGCGACGGCTCCGTGTCCGGCACCGGCGAGCACGTCGACTACCCGGTGCAGGCCGTCTACCACGCGGTGGGCTACCTGGGCTCCCGTCTGCCCGAGCTGCCGTTCGACGACGGCCGCGGCGTGATCCCCAACGCGGAGGGCCGGGTCCTGGCCGAGGACGGCACCGTGCTGCACGGCCTCTACGCGACCGGGTGGATCAAGCGCGGTCCGGTGGGGCTGATCGGCGCCACCAAGTCCGACGCCCTCGAGACGGTCACCCACCTCCTGGAGGACCGCTCGGTGCTCCCGGGCGCCACCCGCCCCGACCCCCGGTCCGTCAACGACGTGCTCGAGGCCCGCGGCGTCGAGTACACCACCTGGGAGGGCTGGCTGGCCCTCGACGAGTACGAGCAGGGCCTCGGCCAGTCCTCCCACGACGCCGAGGGCAACCCGCGCGAGCGGGTCAAGGTGGTCGAGCGCGAGGAGATGGTCAGCGTCTCCCGCGAGGGCGTGGCGGAGCCGGTCTCCTCGCCCGTCTGAGCCGCGCTGCGCGCGGCCGTGCCGAACCACCGTTCCGGGCCGGCCGTGCCGAGCGGCGAGGGGGCCGCGTCCTGCCGGACGCGGCCCCCTCGCCGTTCTCCCCTCCGTGAGGGGCCGGTCTACAGGCCCAGCAGCCCGCGGACGTGGTCGTTGAGGAACACCCCGTCGGGATCGACCGACGCCCGGACGTCGAGGAAGTCCTGGAACCGCGGGTACACCGAGCGCAGGTGCTCCGCGTCCTGCGTGTGCACGGTGCCCCAGTGCGGGCGGCCGCCGTGGGCCACGAAGATCTCCTCGGCCGCGGCGAAGACCTTCGGGTCGTACCTCCGCCAGTACTGCCGCAGCGCGATCCACCCGGTCTCGCGGCCGTGGGCGGGGGAGAGCCAGGCGTCCTCGGCCGCGGAGCAGCGCACGTCCACCGGGAGCGAGAACGAGTAGTCGCGGCGCTCGATGAGCGTCTGCAGCTCCCGGAAGGCCACGACGAGCTCCTCGACGGGCAGCGCGTACTCGGAGGAGACGAACCGGGTCCGGCGCGGCACGGTGAACACCCGGAAGGAGAGGTCGCTGTACTGCCGCGGGCTGTTCGTGAGGGCGTCGAGGCGGTTGATCCCCGGCGTGGACCGCGGCAGGACGGTGGCCAGCTGGTGCAGCCCCGCGGTGAGGGTGTTGCGCAGCAGGGCGTCGTCGAGCCGGCGCACGGTGCGGGCCACGGGGGAGCCGGGCCGCGTGTAGGAGTCCGGGAGCTTGTGCAGGCGCGTCAGGATCCGGGTCTGGGCGGTGGCGGTGCCCGGCGTCCAGAAGAACTCGAAGTGGTCGGCCCCGGACATCCGGCTCCCCAGGGTGTCCACGAGCTGGCCGAGGGGCTCCTTGAGCTCCGCCGCGTGCAGCCGGAACGTCGGCTCGCACACCAGGGTGACGCTCGCGAGGACCCCCACGGCGCCCAGGCCCACGCGCGCGGCCTGGAACAGCTCGGGGCGCTGCTCGGCGGAGCACTCCACCAGCTCGCCGGCGGCCGTGACCAGGCTCAGGGCGACCACCTGCTGGGACAGGGAGCCGAAGGCCAGACCGGTGCCGTGGGTGCCGGTCGAGACGGCGCCGGCGACCGTCTGCCAGTCGCTGTCCGGCAAGTTGGTCACGGCCAGGCCGTGGGCGTCCAGCTCCTGGTTCAGGTCGCGGATCGTGGTGCCCGCCAGGACCGTGACCCGGAGGGCGTCCTGGTCCACGTCCGACAGCCCGGACAGCGCGGAGAGGTCGAGCATGACGTCGGGGGCGAGGGGCAGCGCCGAGAAGCTGCACCCGGAGCCCACCGCGCGCACGCCCAGGCCGCGGCGCGCCGCGGCGGCGACGCCCTCCACGAGCTCCGGCACCGTGGCGGGGCGCAGCACGTGCCGGGGGGTGACGGAGTGCGTCCTGCCCCAGGTGGCCCACTCACTCGTCCCGGTCTCGCCGGGCAGGGCGTCGGGCAGCGAGACCTCGCTCATCGGCGGGACCGTCCTTCCTCGCAGGCAGGTGCACAGTGCGTCCTCATCCTCTCATCCCGGAGGGCCGCCGCGGTGCCCTGCGAGGCACCGGCCGTCGCCCCGCCGCGCGTACCATCGGAGGCGAAGCCCGCGGCGGGACCGGAGCGCCGCGGACCGAGGACGCGCACAGGAGGCAGCACCATGACCGACCACCCGTCCCGGGACCGGGAGCGCGAGGAGCCGCACGAGACCAGCCTGGGCGAGGAGGCGGTGCGGCGGCGCATCCCCTCGGGCGGCGGGCAGAGCCGCTCCCTCGACGCCACGGGGGAGATCGTCGTGGGCATCGACGGATCCGAGCAGAGCCTCGGGGCCCTGCGGTGGGCGGCCCGGGAGGCGCGCCGCCGCGGCCGCCCGGTGCGCCTGGTCACCGCGTACAGCCTGCCCGTGTTCTCCGGCTCGGGATTCGACACCGGCTACGCCACCGTGGACGAGGCCGCCCTCACCCAGGGCGTCGAGGAGCTGCTGAACCACGCGGCGGACCAGGTCCGGGAGGTGGGGGTCGAGCTGCGGGCGACCGTCGAGACGGGGGACCCCTCCGGCGCCCTGCTCGAGCTGAGCCGCACGGCGGAGCTGCTGGTGCTGGGCTCCCGCGGCCGGGGCGGTCTGCTGGGCCGGCTGCTCGGCACGGTCTCGACGGCCGTGCCGGCGCACGCGAAGTGCCCCACGGGCGTGGTCCCCCTCCCGTGGGCGCAGGAGCACCTGGGCGCGGAGGAGCTCACGAGCACCCGGGCCCTCGTGGACCGCGTGGTCGTCGGCTCGGACGGCTCCGCGCAGGCCCGGGCGGCCATGCTCTACGCCGCGGAGGAGGCACGCCTGCTCGGCGTGCCGCTGACGGTGCTGTGCGCGCTCCCGCCCGTGAGCGGGGCGCTCGCGTGGATGCCCACCGCGGTGGACTTCGAGGTGATGTACGACGACGTCGCGCGGGCGCTGAACGGCGGGGTCGCCTGGCTCGAGAGCTGGTTCCCGGACCTGGAGATCCGCTCCGAGCTCGCGGACGGGGCGCCGGTGCAGGTGCTGGTCGAGCAGACCCGGCGCAACGGCCTCGTGGTGGTGGGCACGCGCGGCCGGGGCGGGTTCGCCGGGATGCTCCTGGGCTCCACGTCGCAGGGCGTGCTGCACAACGCCGCCGGGCCCGTGCTGATCGTCCCGGACCGCTACGACGAGCGGATCGAGACCCGCAAGGACTTCGACTCCGACGACATCCGCCCCTGGGACGCCTGAGCGGACCGGCTCAGCCCCAGCCCAGTTCGTGCAGGCGGTCGTCGTCGATGCCGAAGTGGTGGGCGACCTCGTGGATGACGGTGACCGTGATCTCCTCCACGAGCTCCTCGCGCTCCGCGCACATGCGTTGCAGGGGTCCCCGGTAGACGAAGATCCGGTCCGGCAGGGAGCCGGCGCCCCAGCCGCCGTCCCGGGCGGTGAGGGGCACGCCCTCGTAGAGGCCGAGCAGCTCCGGGGAGTGCTCCGGCGGCTCCTCCTCGACCAGGATCACCACGTTGTCCATCGCCCGGAAGAGCGCGTCCGGGATCAGGTCGATGGCGTCGTCGACGGCGCCGTCGAACTCCTTGCGGGTCATCTCGATCACCGTCCCTTCCTACCGCACGAGCCCGTGCGCCGGCTGGGTCCCGGGGCCGGACGGGAATTGTGCGGACTCCGGGCGAGCCTCTAAGCTGTACTCGGTTTCCCCCGTGTCACGGTCCTCGGTCGCCGAGGTCGTGGCCGTCGACGCGGGTGTCCGGCCCCCATCGTCTAGTGGCCTAGGACACCGCCCTTTCACGGCGGCGACACGGGTTCGAATCCCGTTGGGGGTACGCGATCGGAGGGTCTTCCCGCCGATTTGCACAACCGCCGAGGAATGCTGGTAAGATCAATCCTCGTTGGAAACAGCAAGGCCCTGTAGCGCAGCTGGTTAGCGTGCCGCCCTGTCACGGCGGAGGTCGCGGGTTCAAGTCCCGTCAGGGTCGCTCAGACGGCGTTCATCGACACGATGCGGCGCCGTCGCGGCATATCCGCTGCGGATGTGCCGGGGCTCTGTAGCTCAGTTGGTAGAGCGTACGACTGAAAATCGTAAGGTCACCGGATCGACGCCGGTCGGAGCCACCGCGGAAACCGCCGGTCCCCTCGGGGGCCGGCGGTTTCGTCGTGCCGGGGGTCGTCCCGGCGGCTGCCAGCCGACACCGAGGTTCGCTCCCTACCCTGGGAGCCGTGAGCCGCCATCCCCGTCGCCCGAGCCCCCGCGGGGCAGCAGCGGCCGCGCTGTCCGCCCTGTGCCTGCTGGCGCTCACGGGCTGCGGCGCCGGCCAGCAGCCGCCCGGGCTCGTCCTCGAGACGGCGACGGGCTCGCCCTCACCGGTGCCGTCCGGGCCCTCCTCGGAGCCGAAGACCTGCTTCGACGTGGCGAGCGCCTACACCGCACTGACCCTCGTGCCGCTGTCCGGCGACGAGCCGGACCCCCACTTCCGACCGCAGGACGCGGCCGCCTCCGTGCGGGAGCTCGTCCCGCGGCTGCCCGCCGAGCTGCGTCCCGCGTTCGACGACGCCGTGGCCGCCCTGGACGCCGCGGGCCCCTCCGTGCAGCCCGCCGAGCTGGCCGAGCTGCAGCGGACGCTGTCCCCGGTCGGCGACTGGCTGCGCCGGGCGTGCGCGGAGCCCACCCCCTCGGACTGATGGGCCCCGTCGGGACCCGGGGCCGGGCCGCCCGGCCCCGGGGGCACCGGCACCCGGTCCCGGGCGGAGGCAGCGGCTAGGCCAGGCGCCACCAGACCGCCCGCTCGGGCCGCAGGGCGCCGTCCAGCACGGCGTCCTGCCGGCTGAGCACGAGCGGCTCTCCGGCGGGCAGGGGGACCGTGGCGCCGCCCAGGTTCGCCGCCACGAGGATCCGCTCCCCGGCGCCGGTGGTGTTCACGAAGGAGAGCAGGCCCGTCGCGGCGTCGTGGCTCGCGTGCCACGCGAAGGTGCCGCGGCCGAGTCCGAGCTCCCGGCGCACCCGCAGCGCCGTGCGGTACACCGTGTGCGTGGAGTCGGGCACCCCCACCTGCCGGTCCGCCGCGAGCTCCGCGAAGACCTCGGGCTGCGGCAGCCACGGGTCGGGCCCGAAGCCGTGCCCGGGCTCCTCCGCGGCCCAGGGCAGCGGGACTCGGCAGCCGTCGCGGCCGATCTCCTCACCCCGCGTCCGGGCGAACGCCGGGTCCTGGCGGAGCTCCGCGGGCAGGCGCGTGTGGTCGGGCAGGCCCAGCTCGTCCCCCTGGTACAGGTAGGCGGAGCCGGGCAGGGCGAGCTCCACGAGGGCGGCGGCGCGGCCGCGGGCGAGGCCCTGCTCGTGGTCCGGCTGCTCGCCGTCCGCGTCGATCCCCTTGGGGTAGGCGATGGGGTCGGCGAGACCGAAGCGGGAGACGTGCCGGACGGTGTCGTGGTTGGACAGCACCCAGGTGGTGGGCGCGCCGACTCCCGCCGCCTCCCGGAGCGAGTCCTCGATCGCCCGGGACATCCGGGCCCAGTCCCACCCGGCCACCAGGAAGTCGAAGTTGAACGCCTGGTGCATCTCGTCGGAGCGGACGTACATCGCCAGCCGGTGTGCCGGCTCGACCCACGCCTCGGCCACCATCATCCGGTCGCCCTCGTACTCGGCGAGCACCCGGTGCCAGTCGCGGTAGACCTCGTGCACGCCGTCCTGGTCGAAGTACGGGCTCGACTCCTGCATGGGGGTGTCCGGGTCGTCGTGCTCCCGCGCGTCGAACTCGCCCTCGACCATGTGCACCTGCCGGTCCCAGTCCGGCAGCCCCTCGGCCTTGACGAGGCCGTGCGCCACGTCCACGCGGAAGCCGTCCACGCCCCGGTCCAGCCAGAAGCGCAGGACGGAGCGGAACTCCTCCCACACCTCCGGGTTCTCCCAGTTGAGGTCCGGCTGGGTGCTGTCGAACAGGTGCAGGTACCACTGCCCGTCCGGCAGGCGGGTCCAGGCCTCGCCGCCGAACACGGAGCGCCAGTTGTTCGGCGGCAGCTCGCCGTGCTCGCCCCGCCCGTCCCGGAACATGTACCGGTCCCGCTCGGGGCTGCCGGGCCCGGCGGCCACCGCGGCCCGGAACCACTCGTGCTCGCTCGAGGTGTGGTTGGGCACCAGGTCCACGATCAGCCGCATCCCGAGCTCCGCCGTCCGGGCGCGCATCCGGTCGAAGTCCTCGAGGGTGCCGAAGCGGGGGTCGATGTCCCGGTAGTCGGAGACGTCGTAGCCGGCGTCGTGCTGCGGCGAGACGTAGAACGGGGACAGCCACAGGACGTCCACGCCCAGGTCCGCGAGGTAGTCGAGTCGCTCGACGACGCCGGGCAGGTCGCCCAGCCCGTCACCGTCGGAGTCGTTGAAGGAGCGGGGGTAGATCTGGTAGATCACCGCGGAGCGCCACCACGGGTCGTTCTCGGTCGTGGGGGGCTGGCTGACCTGCTGCGTCATGGGGGTTCTTCCTCGGGGACGTCCGGTGCGGGGGCGTCCCCAACCTAGTCAGTCCCCGGGCGCGGTGTCACGGCCGCCCCCTCCGCGGCCGCGCGCGCCCCGACCGGGTGCGCCGCGCCGGGCACCCCGCCGGCCGGTGCCCGAGCGGCCGGTGCCCGGGCGGCCGGGGCTCCGCCGGGCGCGCCCGGCCGGGGCACGACGACGTTGGTGGGGGCCAGCGCCAGGACGACCAGCGCGGCGGCGATGACAGCCAGCCCGGTCCAGCCGGCGGCCGTCAGCCGTTCGCCCACGACCGCGACGGCCAGGACCGCGGCGACGGCCGGCTCGGTCAGGGTGAGGGTCGTCGCCGTGCTCGGGCGCACCCGCGTGAGCCCGACGCCGAAGAGGAAGTACCCGAGGAACATCGGCACCAGGGCCATGTACGCGGCCACGGCGAACGACTGCGCCGAGGCCAGCAGGGGCGCCCCCGTGACGGCGAGGACGGGGAGCAGGAGCGCCCCGCCGGCCCCGAAGACCGCGCCCATCGAGGCCGCGCGCCCCACCCCGCGGCCCATCAGCCGGTGGACCACCCACGAGTACAGCGCGTAGGTCGCCCCGGCCACCAGGCCGAGCCCGATGCCGGCGGCGGTGTCCGTGGCCGAGGCCCCGGACCCGCCGGCCCGGGACAGGCACAGCAGGGCGCTCCCGAGGACGCCCAGGAACGCGGCCAGCATCCACCACGGGCTCAGGGGGCGGCGCTCGAGGAAGCGTTCCAGCACGCCGGAGGCCAGCGGCGCGGAGGCCAGGGAGACGACCGTGCCGACGGCGACGCCGCCCAGGTGCATCGAGCTGTAGAACGCCAGCGGATAGACGGCCACCGCCACGGCCCCGGCCGCCACGAGCCCGGCGTGGGTGCGCAGTGCCCGCCGCGAGCGGCGCAGCGCGGGCAGGGCGATCGCCGCCTGCAGCAGTCCGCCCACCCCCAGCGCGGCGGCCCCGATCGCCAGGGGGCCGGCGCCGGGGGCGAAGGTCGCCGCGGTCCCGGTGGTGCCCCACAGGACCGCGGTGACCAGGATCGCGGCGACGCCGGCGCGGTGCCCGGGGCGGCTCACGGTGGGGCTCACAGCGCGGCTCACGGTGCGGCTCACCGTGCAGCCGGCACGTCGGAGGCCACCGCGCGGAGGCGCGCGGAACGGGCGGATCGGGCCGGGCGCTGCGGGGGTGCGGCCATGGGCGGCTCCTGTCGGTCGACAGCTCAATCTACCCAGGGCCGCCGAGGGGCGCCTCCAAGTCTCCCCGCGGGGCCGGCGCCGCACGGGACGGCCCGGGGCGCGGCCGGTCCGTGCGCGCCGCCGACACACCTGCGGGCGGCGTGGTAGAAGGAAGCATGACCACTGCGACGTGCACGTTCGCCCCGCCCAGCGGTCCGGTGCGCGGCCGGGTCGACGGCGACGTCGTCCGGGCCACCGGGATCCCGTACGCCACGGCCGAGCGGTTCGCCGCGCCCGTGGCGGTCGCGGACCGGGAGGAGCCGTTCGACGCCACGGAACCGGCCCCGGCCTGCCCCCAGGCCCACTCGCCCTTCCTGGCCGAGGTCCTCGGCGACACCCTCGCCGGGCTCCCGCGGGACGAGCACTGCCAGCGGCTGTCGGTGACCCTGCCCCTCGAGCGGGAGACGGGGGAGCGGCTGCCGGTGATGGTCTGGATCCACGGCGGCTCCTACACCACCGGCGCCGGGGACGCCCCGATCATGGACCCCCGGCCCCTGGTCGCCGAGCAGCGCGTCCTGGTCGTGAGCGTCACCTACCGGCTGGGACTGTTCGGCTACCTCGGCTCGGGGCGGGACCGCCCGGCGAATCTCGGACTGCTCGACCAGCTCGAGGCGCTGCGCTGGGTGCGGCGCAACATCGCGGCCTTCGGCGGGGACCCGGACCGGGTGACCGTGTTCGGCCAGTCCGCCGGCGGCGACGCCGTGGCCCACCTCATGGCCGTGCCCGGCGCGGAGTCGCTGTTCCGCCGGGCCATCCTGCAGAGCCCTCCGCTGGGCATCGCCCGCGGCCGGGCGGCGATGACCGCGGCCATGGCGGCCCTGGCCGAGACCGTCACCGCCGGGACACCGGCCGCCGAGGTGGTGACCCTGCAGTCCGAGGTCGAGGCCCGCGCCTCCTCCTTCGGTCTGATGGGCCGGATGCCGTTCGGCACCCAGTACGGGCACCACCCCCTGCCCGACGAGGAGGACGTCGAGGCGGCCTGGGACCGCGTGGCCCCGCACATCGACGTCCTCGTCGGCCGCACCGCCGAGGAGGCCAGGCTCTATCTGCCCGGGCTGCCCGTCCTGCACCGGGCCACCCGGGTCCCGCTGCTCGGACCGGTGCTCCGCCGTGCCGTCGTCGGCCACGTGACCTCGGCCGTCTACTCCCGGGCCGTCCGCCGCTTCGCCGCCCGGCACGCCAGGGCGGGCGGAACGGCGCACACCTACGTGCTCACCTGGGCCGCCCCCGGCAACCCGTACGGCGCCGCCCACACGATCGACCTCCCGCTGCTGTTCGGCGACGAGGACACCTGGGCCGGCACCGGGCTGCTCGCCGGGGCCGCGTGGGCGGACGTCCAGGACCACGGCCGGCGGCTCCGGCGGCTGTGGGCCGACTTCGCCCGCGGCGAGCGGCTGGCGGACACCGGGTGCGTCCCCGGTGTCCTGCGCTACCGGTCGGCCGGGGCGCGCAGCTCCCCGCAACCCGCCTCCCGCGGGGCGGCGCGCCGCCCTCAGGAGCCGGCGGGAACCTCCTGCGCCCCCGTGCGGGCGCTGCGCCGGGCCGCGTCCAGGGCCGCGGCGACGGCCACGGCGTCCCGGGGGTCCACCGGCGCCTCGCCGTCCTCGAGGAGCCACCGGGCCACGGCCCGGTAGAAGTCGGCCGGCTCGCCGGGGGCGGTGGGCACGGGGGTGGTCTCGGTGCCGCGGACCAGCAGACCCGTC
The DNA here is from genome assembly GCF_947500125.1 of uncultured Kocuria sp. Taxonomy (GTDB): domain Bacteria; phylum Actinomycetota; class Actinomycetes; order Actinomycetales; family Micrococcaceae; genus Kocuria. Next base: position 166,390 of record NZ_CANMRA010000004.1, read on the forward strand.
CTGCCCTCCCCGGGACCCAGGAGGTCGAAGGGTCCCGGGCTGTCGTCGTGGCCGGGAACGAGGAAGGCTCCGTCCGAGCCGAGCACCCGGGTCCGCGGACCCGGCGCCCCGACCAGGCTCCCGGCCCACAGGTGGCTGATCGTGCCCGAGGCGTGGTCCAGGGCGAGGAAGACGTCGTCCTCGGTGGGCGTCGTCAGGGCGCGCAGCTCGGCCCGCACCGCCGCCACCGGCCCGAACAGCTGGATCGCCGCGTCCACCAGGTGCGGCCCGAGATCGAGCAGCAGCCCGCCGCCCTGGCCGACCGCGTTCTCCCGCCAGCGGTCCTTGGGCACCGGGCGCCACCGCTCCCAGCGGCGCTCGAACCGGTGCACGTCCCCGAGGAGCCCCTCGGCGAGCACACGGGCCAGGGTCAGCTGCTCGCTGTCCCAGCGCCGGTTGTGGAAGACCGTCAGCGGGGTCCCCGTCGCCTCGGCGCGGCGGACCACGGCCGTGGCGCCCTCGTGGTCCATGGCCAGCGGCTTGTCGACCACCACGGGGATCCCCGCCTCCAGGCCGGCCAGCGCGTGCTCCACGTGCAGCCCGGTGGGGGAGGCGATGACCAGCACATCGGGCCTCGAGCCCGCCAGCAGACCGGCCAGGTCCCGGTGCACCTGCACTCCGGGCCAGTCGGCGCCCGCTCGGTCGGCACGCTCCGGGTTACCGGTGACCACGTCGGTGACCCGGCCACCGGCCTGCCGCAGCAGCTCCCCGTGGAAGTCGCGTCCTGCCATGCCGTAGCCGACCAGTCCGGCGGTGATCGCCCGCCCTGCACCCTGTTCCGTCATGCGGTCACGATAGCCGCTCGGCGCGGGACCCGGCTGTGCCGCTACGGTTCCGGCGGGCCCGCGAGCTCGTCGTCGACGTAGCGGGGCGCGGCCGCGACGCCGCCGGCGACGACGAGGAGCACCGCGGTGCCCATCAGCAGCAGCAGGGGCGCGGTCCAGCTGCCGGTGGCCTCGCGCAGGGCGCCGACGGCGAAGGGGCCGGCCGCCGCGAGCAGGTAGCCCACCGGCTGGGTGAACCCGGACAGCTGCGCGGTGACCCGGGGGTCCCGGGAGCGGGCCGTGAGCAGGGCCAGGGCGGTGGGGAAGGCGAAGCTGCCCACCCCCAGCAGCAGGGCCCAGGCCCAGGGCACGGCGGCGGGTGCCAGCAGCAGCCCGAGATAGCCCGCGACCATGCACGCGCCCAGGCCCACGATCCACCGTCTCAGGTGGGGCGAGCGGGCCACGAGGACGGGCATGAGCAGCCCTCCCGGAATGCCCATGGCGGCGATGAGGGCGGCCATCAGTCCCGCCTGCGCCTGCTCCAGGCCGCCGTCGCGGTAGATCTGGGCCACCCAGCCGAACTGGACGTAGGCGTGCATCGACTGGATGCCGAAGTAGACGCACAGCGCCACGGCGGTGCGGGAGCGCAGGATCGAGGAGCCGCGTCCGGCGCGCAGCGCCCGGCCCGGGGCCGTGGCGGGCTCGCGCCGGTCGCGGACGGTGACGAGCGCCCACGGGACGACGGCGACCATGGCCACGAGGCCCCACAGGCCCAGTGCGGACCGCCATCCGCCCGGTCCGTGCGCGGCCAGCGGCCCGGCCGCCAGCAGGGGCAGCGTGGCGCCGACGGCCAGACCGGTCGTGTAGAGGGAGTTCAGTGCCGCCGTGCGCCCGCCCCCGTGGCGCTTGACGAAGGCCGGCACCAGGATGTTCCCGACGGCCATGCCCGCGAAGCCCAGCACGGACAGGCCCAGGAACACCGGCACCGATCCGGTGACCGACCGGGCCAGCAGCCCGACGGCGACCAGGGCGAGACCGGCGGTGACGGCACCGCTGATCCCGGTCCTGCGGGACAGCGCGGCCGCGCACGCCCCCGCCGCGGCGAACGTGAGCCCGGGCAGGGCGGTCAGCACCCCGGCCATCGTGGGGCTCAGCCCCAGCCCCTGCTGCACCTCGGCGAGGACGGGCCCCACCGAGGTGGCCCCCGGACGGAGGTTGACGGCCACGGCCACTACCGCGAGCACGACCAGCCACGCCGGCACACGGGGCGGGGAGGGGGAACGGTCGGGGGGCGGGGTGGACTGGCGCACCGGCTCGTTCTATCACGACGTGCGACGGCACGGAGGTGCGGGGAGGACAGGACAGCTCTCGGGACGCCCGGTCCCCGCCGGACGCGGGGGTGCCCCGGCGCCGCCTCGATCCGCGCCGGCACCCGCGCTGCCTCGATGCGTGCCGCCGGGACGGGGCGCCCTCGGGATGCATGGGGTCACAATGGTGCGGGTTCTCCGGCGGGTCCGGAGAATGGAGACTCGGAGCAGGGCCCCCGTGGGGCGGGTCCTGGACGGAAGGCGGTGCTGGCACATGGGTGAGGTGTTCCGCCACGAGCTCATCGTCTCGGACCCGGAGGTGCTGCCCGCTCTCGGCGAGCGGACCGGCATGCGTTTCGGCTACAGCTCCGCCGATCCCGGATTCTCCTACCGGCTGTCGCGGGCCGGGGACGAGCAGCTCGCGGTGTCCTCGGTGCACGTGGGCGGAACGATGTCCTTGTGGGGGGACACCGAGGTGTTCACGGTGGCCCACGTGCGGGGGATCCGGTACGACTGGCAGATCCGTGCGGAGACCGGTACCGCGGCAGCGGGCTCATCGGTGCTGTTCCGCCCCGACCACCCCTCCTTGGTGGTCGCGCAGGACGTGGACGTGACCATGGCGCATCTGCCCGTGCCGCTGGTGCAGGCCACGGCCGACACCGTCTACGGCGCCGAGACCCCGGTGGGCTTCACTGCTTCCGCACCGGTCAGCGCCCGGCTCGGCGAGTACTGGTCGGGCCTGGTGCGCCTCGGTGCCGAGGTGCTGGGAACACCGGCCTTCGACGAACCCATGGTGCGCGCCGACCTCACCCGTCGCCTGGCCGTGGGCCTGCTCGAGTGCTTCCCTCTGCTCGGGGACCGCGAGGAGCGGTACCTGTCCATGGAGGCCCAGGCCCACCGCTACCGGGTCGCGGCCCAGTTCTTCGACGACCACGCCTCCGACCCGATCACCGTGGAGGACGCCGCCCGCGCCGCCCGGACGACCACGAAGAACCTGGTGCAGGCGTTCCGCGCCAACCATCCCCTGGCGCTGACCCCGGCCCAGTACCTGCGCCGGACGCGGATGGACGCCGCCCACCGCGACCTCCAGGACGGTGACCCGGCTCGCGGGGACACGGTGAAGGGGATCGCCGCCCGCTGGGGCTTCACCCATCCGGGGCGCTTCGCACAGTACTACCGGCAGCTCTACGGAACGACACCGAGCCGGACCCTGGACCGCTGAGGACCGCAGCCGGGCCGGGGCCGGCAGCGTCGTCGAGGTGCAACGAGCGGTGGCCGCAGCGGCGCAGGACCCATCGCACCAGCTGCTCGGAGGCGGCACCGAACGTCGTCGCGGCGGTGCGCCGCCCGCGCTGCAACCGGCACACCGCGGCGACCCGATCGGTGCGGACGGACGCGGGGACCGAGGGCGCTGGGTCCCTCATCCACCCCCGGCGCACGAACCACCTGAGGGACCCAGGCATCGGGCACTGGCCCGGGCGCCTGACGTGGTGTGGATCCTCGTGGCGGCGGCCCGGCCTCACCAGAGAGCCGGCCGGCGGCTTCGCACCCGTCAGCATCTCGTCGGTCCGCCGTCAGGTGCCCGGAGTGGCGCCCTCCGGCTCAGCGGCGGTCGCACGGAGGGTGGGGCGGGGGTGAGAACTCAGCCCGATCCGGGGGAGCTCTTGGCCTGCACGGTGTGGGTGAGAGTCATCAGCAGCAGCCCGCCGACGAGGTTCCCGGCGACCGCCAGGGCGAAGTTCTGTCCCAGGTCCCCGACGGTGACGGCGGCGCCGAGCCAGATCCCGAAGAGCAGGTGCAGGGCGGAGACGACCACGTGGTCGAAGGGACCCAGAGCCAGGAAGACCCCGACCAGGTAGGCCAGCACGATGCGGGCGGTGGCCGAGTCGGCGGCGTGCAGCAGGTAGGAGAGCAGGGTCAGCAGCGTGCCTGCGGCGATGGCGCGGGCGAAGGTCGCCCACCCGCTCTTGGCCGCGATCTCCTCGGCGACCGACACGAGGACCTCGTGGGCCCCGGCCGGCAGCGCACCCTCGACGGTGAAGATCGCAGCCATGACCGTCCCGCCCACCAGATTGAGCACCAGCACCAGGAGCCACAGCCGTCCCAGCCGGAACCAGACCGAGGCCCCCTGTTGGTCGATGGCCGCGGCGACGGGATCGAAGAAGTTCTCGGTGAACAGCTCGGACCGGCCGATCACGAGGAAGACCACTCCGGTGCCGAAGGCCAGGGCCCCGGCGAGCTTGCCCGGGCCGGGGCCGAAACCGGGGGCGATCAGCTCCTCGGCCATGGACAGGGCGACGATGCCGAAGACGATAGTGACCCCGGCGATGAACCCGGTGGGGGCCTGCTCCAGGGGCGGCATGGACAGCCGTCGCGCCCCCTCGTCCTTGGCGCGGTCGTAGATCTCGTCCGGGTCCGGTGCGCTCATGCCCCACACCTACTCCGCCGGCGGTCCAGGAGCAATCAGCCCTCTCGCCGCTCTTCGGCGGATCGATGAATCGGTCGGAGCCCTCACGAGGCCCAGAACGATTCCTGTCCTCCCCCTCCGTACTGGGACCGGCCGGATGACGAGGGCGGGCTGGGTCCCCTCCACCCGCCGAGCAGGGAGCCGCGCGAGCAGCTCTGCTCTGCACCAGGGAGCGGGGTTCTGCGAGCGGTCTGCCCGTAGGGTGGGCGGATGGACATCGCCCAGTGGCTGTGGAGCACCGTCCCGCCGTGGGCGGGGGCCGCGGTCTTCGCCGTGGACCTGCTCATCCGTCTCGTGGCGCTGGGCACGATCCCGCACAACCGGCGTCCCTCGGCGGCCTGGGGTTGGTTGCTGGTGATCTTCTTCTTCCCCATTCTGGGCGGGCTGGTGTTCCTGCTCCTGGGCCGGGCGGACCTGCCCGAGGGCCGCAAGGCCAAGCAGCGCGAGGCGGCGGCGCTGGTCGATGTACACGGCCCGGGCACCGGCGCCCAGGAGGTTCAGGCGATGCCGGACTGGCTGGCCGAGACGGTGCGGCTGAACCAGCACAACGGGGCGTTCCCCGTGGCCGGGGGTCACCGGATCGAGGTGCTCGACGACTACGACATCTCGCTGGCCGCGATGGCCGAGGCGATCCGGAGCGCCGAGCACTACGTGCACTTCGAGTTCTACATCGCCGTGGCCGATGACACGACCGAGCCGGTGGTCGCGGCCCTGGAGGAGGCCCACGCTCGTGGAGTGACGGTGCGGGTGCTCATCGACCACCTCGGCTCGGCCGGGTACCCCGGGTACAAGGACCTCGTGCGCCGGTTGGAGGCGGCGGGGATGGACTGGCGGCGGATGCTGCCGGTGCGGCCCTGGCGCGGGGAGTACCAGCGGCCGGACCTGCGCAACCACCGCAAGATCCTCGTGGTCGACGGGGTCGTGGCGTTCACCGGGTCTCAGAACGTCATCGACCGCAGCTACAACAAGAAGAAGAACCGGAAGCAGGGCCTGCAGTGGATCGGGATGACGGTCCGTCTCCACGGCCCGGCCGTGGGGCACCTGGACGCGCTGTTCGCCACGGACTGGTACTGCGAGACGGATGACCTGGTTCTGGGCGCGGACCAGGCCCCGGCTGGCGGCCGGGGCGAGAATTCTCCCGGGAAGCTGGTCTGTCAGGTGCTGCCGTCGGGGCCGGGGCTGGGCCAGGAGTCCAACCAGCAGCTGTTCAACCACCTCTTCGCCTCCGCGCGGGAGCGGATCACCGTGTGCAGCCCCTACTTCGTGCCCGACGACTCGATGTACAACACCCTGCGCACCGCGGTGGGCCGGGGCGTGGAGGTGCACCTGTACATGGGTGAGACCTCCAACCACGCCCTCACCCACCACGCCCAGCGCTCCTTCTACGAGATGCTCATCCGCGACGGGATCCGGATCTTCCTCTACCGGGCGCCTTACGTGCTGCACTCGAAGTTCGTGCTCATCGACGACGACGCCGCGGTGGTCGGTTCCTCCAACATGGACATCCGCTCCTTCGTGCTCGACCACGAGGTCAACCTCCTGGTCGTCGACCAGGACTTCGTGAGCTGTCTGGACGAACTCGTGGACGACTACCGACAGCACAGCCACGAACTGGAGCTCGCGGACTGGCTGGCTCGGCCCTGGTACCAGAAGTACCTCGACAACACCGCCCGCCTCACCTCCGCCCTCCAGTGAGCAGGAGTGTCCACCCCGTTCGGACGGTGGACGGAAGACGGGCGTGGAGCGTTTGACGAGCTCGCGTCCACACGATGCCCAGGGCATCGTGATGCCCGTGTGACCCCATTCGGAGGAATGGAGAAGACCGGGCTTCTACGGTGGAAAGGTCAGTAGCGAACGATCCGATCGAACGGAGAACATCATGTTGACCAGCTCGAAGAAGAAGTTCGCCCTGCCGGCAGCGGCTGCTTTCGCCTCCGCGCTGATGGTCGGCTGCGCCGAGGAGACCCCGGTCCAGGAGGCCCAGGAGGGGGATGCCTCCGCCCAGGCGGCGATCCTCAACGAGACGGTCACGATGCAGAACGAGGTCACCGAGATCGTGGGCCCGAACCTGTTCACCGTCGGTGAGGACGACACCCCGGTCGTGGGGGGCGACGCCGCCGACCAGGACCTTCAGGACGGGGACATGGTCCAGGTCACCGGCACCGTCCGCCAGATCGTGGAGACCGACCTCGAGACCGACTGGGGAGTCGACTTCGAAGATGCCGAGACGTCCTACCTCATCGAGCGCGAGCTCGACCTCGGCGTGGTCGCCGACGAGATCCAGGTCATCGAGGACAACTAGACCGTGGCCCCAGGACGAGAGAAACCCTTCCCGCCGCTGCGGCGGGAAGGGTTTCTCTCGTGGGATCCTGCCCTGCACCGGCCGCGGACCGAACAGAGGGCAGCTGCCGAGCGAGACCTTCTTGTCGGGGGTGGTCGAGTGGGGCGGGTGCCTACTCGACGACGGTGACGGTGGCCTCGGTGAGGTAGGGCTCGGACTCGCGGTTGACGAGGTGGTTGGCGGTCTCCTCGTCGGTGAGCCGCATCAGCCGGTCACGGTCGCCGGGTTCGCTGAACAGGTCGCCCGCCTCGACGGTGCCGGTGGCCTCGATCTCGTCGCCGGGGCGCAGGTCGGCGGGCATCTCGCGCACGAAGACCACCGTCTGCTCGTCGCCCATGGTCAGGAACTCCTCGCCGTAGATCCCCTCCACCTCGTTGGTGAGGGTGATCTCCTTCCCGACGAGTTCCTCGGTGGCGACCTCGGACTGGTCCAGCTGGGTCAGTCTCGTCTCGTCCTGGCATCCGGTCAGCAGCAGCGCCCCGGTCAGGCCAGCCGCGGCAAGGGTCAGGGTGCGGTGGGTCATCAGCGTGCTCCTCGGTGCTCCGGTGGCGGTTGTTCTGGGTGGCGGTTGTTCGGGTTGGCGTGTCGTCGGACGGTGTCCTGCCACACTAGCCGCCGTTGCCGCCTCGGCAGGAGGGCCGGTCGAGCTCGCCGGCGGGACCGGTCGAGCGGGACCGAACGCCTCTCGCCGCACGTCACGCCACCGCCGGGTCGTCCTTCCCTCCACCGGAGGCCGCAGCGCAGCAACCGATGGGGGCACGAAGGGGGACCGTTAGGGTGGAGGCGCACGAGGGGCGGCATCGACAGGCCGTTCGTCCACCGCCCAGCTGTCCTGTGCCGGCCGGGTGACCCACGAGAGGATTCCGATGGCCCATCCAGCTGCCCGGGGCGACGGCGCCCGGCCCGGCGGCCGCGGGCGCCGCCGTCTTCGCCGCGTCGGCACGGGTCTGGTGGCGGTCGTGATCGCCCTGGGCCTGCTCGTGGCCGGCTACGGGGTGGCGATCGAGCCTCGGTTGATCCTCGACGAACGGCGCATCGAGGCCCGTGTCCCGGGGCTGGGCCCGGACTGGGACGGGGCGCAGGTGATGGTGTTCTCCGATCTGCAGGTGGGGATGTGGTGGGACAACACCTCGATGATCGAGCGCGTGGTGGAGCGCACCGTGTCCGCACGACCGGAGGCGGTGCTGCTGCCCGGGGACTTCCTCTACCAGAGCGAGGCCAGCATCCAGGAACGGGTGAGCGACGTGACCCGGTTGCTGGAACCCCTGACCGCAGCCGAGATCCCGGTGTACGCGGTGATGGGCAACCACGACTACGCCGTCGAGGCCGTGGACGAGCTCACCGCGGCCTTCGAGGAGCACGGCATCGAGGTCCTGGCCAACGAGGCGGCTGTCGTGCCCGCCCCCGGCGGCGCCCCCGGACCGGGACTGTTCCTCGTGGGGGTGGGCCCGGCCGCGGTCGGGGAAGCGGACCCACGGGCAGCGTCCGACGACGTCCCGGAGACGGCGCCACGGCTGGTGATGATGCACAACCCGACCACGTTCCCGGAGCTGGCCGCCGACACCGCGCCGATGGCAGTGGCAGGGCACACCCACTGCGGCCAGATCGCCCTGCCCCTGCTGTCCCGGTGGTCCTATCTGGGACTGACCGAGGAGGAGGAGCTCGTGGCCGACGGCTTCGCCCCTGCCGGCTACGGGGCCGAGGGCAACGAGATGTACGTGACCTGCGGGATCGGGTTCAGCCTGCTGCCGGTGCGGATCAACGCCCCGCCCCAGCTGCTCACCATCGAGCTGCACCCGGCCTGAACCGGCCTGGTCACGGCCCGAGGAACTATCCAGCCCCGAGGTCGGCCTGGTCCAGGTAGGGCTGGCCGATGTGGCGGTCGTAGAACCCGGCCTCGTTGTCCTGGTCGTCCTGATCGACCCGCGCCTGGAAGTTCGTCTGCACGGTGCCGGTGACCTCGACGACCGCGCCTTCCTCGGCGTCGGGGAAGGCGTACCGGGCGCTGACCAGCAGCGGGTCCAGGTCCGGGTTCCGGGGGTCGGTGAGAACCAGGGCGGAGCGGGAGGGGACCAGATCGGCGATCTCCCCGGTGAGGGTCACCTCCTGCCCGGCATAGGAGGAGACCTCCGTCCGGAACTCCTCGTCGTAGGGCCCGGTGTAGGCGTTGGCGGTCGCCGCACCCGGGGTCGGCTCCTGCTGGGTGGGGCTGGGTTCCGCCTCGGTGCCGGGTGCCGGGGAGTCGCCGGTGCCGCAGCCGGCGGTCATGGCGGCGGCCGTGGCCAGGGTCAGCACGGTGGCCAGCTTCCGGAACTCGAGGGGGCGGTGGGTGGTGTTCATGGTGGTCCTTCCCGTTGTCGAAGGGATGTGCTCAGTCCTCGCCGAGGATCTGCTCCATCTGGGCGATCTCCTCGCGCTGGGTCTCCACGATGGCCTCGCACAGCTGCTCGATCTCCGGGTCGGTGATGGCCGACTCCTGACAGACCAGGATGGCCCGGGAGTGGTGCGGGATCATCGACTCCAGGAAGGCCTCGTTGCCCACGAACGTCTCGGTGCGCCCGAGGGAGAGGGCGAGCACGAACAGGGCGGCGAACCCGGCCAGCATGGCGATGTTGGCCTTGGTGTTCTTCAGCATCGACCACATGCCCACCACCATGACCAGGCCCATCGCGGAGACCATGATCAGGGCCATGTAGAAGTTGCTGAGATTGAAGTAGAAGTGGTCCAGGGTGCGCACCATCGACATCGACAGCACCCACATCAGCCCGAGGCTGACCACCATGATGATGCCGAACTTCGCGTACATCGACATCGACTTCTTCTCGTGCGCGGACCGCCCGTCCGTGTGCTCCTTGCTGTCCGCCACAGGTCAGCCCAGCTCCGCGATCAGGTCCATGCACGCCTGTTCGCACCGGCGGCACGCCTCCGCGCAGATCCGACAGTGCTCGTGCCTGTCGGCGTGCTGTTCGCACTCGTCGGCGCAGGCCTTGCACACCATCCAGCACGCCCGCAGCGCGGCCAGGGTGATGTTCAGGTCCTGACCGGTGTGCCGGGAGAGTACGTTGCCCGTGGCTGCGCACAGATCGGCGCAGTCCAGGTCGGTGCGGACGCACTGCGTCAGTTCCCCCACCGAGTCCTCGGACAGGCACGCGTCAGCACAGGCCGTGCAGGTCTGGGCGCACTCGATGCAGGCGGCGATACAGGCCGCCAGCTTCACCTCGTCCACCTTGCCGAGGTCCTTCGGGTAGCTCTTGATCATCGATGGCACATGCATCATGGTCTCGCTCCTACGTCCGGACACTGCAGGCATGGGTGCGACACCCGGATCCGAGCCGGTGAACCCGGTCACCCCTCACAGACTCGACCGTAGCCCGCCCTACCGGGGTTCGGAAGCCTTGTCCGGCCCAGCGCTGCTTCAGCGCCACGCACGGTCGTCCGTGCCAGGACGGCAGCGACCGGTCGACTCGTTCCCGGTATGACGTGGGGTAACGATGTCCTCACGATGCGCCCGGAAGTCGCGGACAACTCCGGGATGATCCTTGTGATTCGATCAACCGCGTGCTGAGGGTCGATGGGCACCACGCCGGGAGCCTCTCACGACCGCGGCCTCGGCGCCGCCGCGGAGGAGCTCGGGATCGACAGGGAGGACGAGCTCTGCGCCGACTCAGTGGGCGAGCCCTGCATCATGGCCTCGAGCGGGGAGATCCTCGAGGAGGAACAGCTCCCCGCGCGGGCTGAGCGGGCATTCACGGAGCGGTGCCGGGCCGGATACGCACCCGGGCCAGGACCGCCCCGGGCTCATCCACCGTCAGGTACGGGCACGTGTCGGCGTGCCGGCCGGTGAGCACGCACCTGGACAGGGGCGAGGACCTTCGCCGGTCCGGCCCCGGGGGTGGGGCCGTCGTGCTCGAGTGCCCAGCGGAGCAGATCCACTGCGCCCTCCTCGACATGCCCGGCGGTGGTGAGGTCGACGGTGACCGTCACCGGCGGGATCAGGGTCCGCGCCCGGCGCACCAGCGGATACAGAACGTGATGGTTGGCCCCGGTCAGGCACCCGGTCACGACCAGGCGCACGTAGGCCCCGTCGAGGTCGACCTGGACGAGCACGGAGAGCTTGTGGTCCATGGGGAAGCATCCTTCATCGCATGCCGGGAACCTTGCGGGCCGTGGTGCCGACCCTCGCTCACGGTAGGGATCCGGTGTTCCTGCGGGCAAGGATCCGACGACTGAGCTGCGCATATTTCCCCAACCGACGGGTAGGGCGGCCACGCACAGGCCACCCCGGTCAGCCGCGAAATAAGGGCCGAGTGAGGCCGTGACCGTGCGCCGCTCCAGGACGGGCCGGCGCCATTCCGCCGGAACACCGAGCGAACCACGCTACGGGTGCACTTCGGCGTCGTGAGTCCTCTCCGACAGCACGACGAGGGAACCGGGTGTGATCGTGCGCAGACACCGCCGGGCACTCCCGACCACGCCTCAGCTGGCGTTCTCGAGGTGCGCCAGCGGCAGCCAGCGGTGCATGAGCCGGCGGAACGCCACGGCGGCGCCGTGGGCGTCCTGCGCGGCCAGCAGCTCCACGGCGTCCGCGAAGTCCTGCGGGCTCTCGTCCGGCTGGAACGCGTCCGCGAGCGAGCCGTAGTGCAGGACCACGAGGGAGTTGGCGGAGAACGCCCCGAGCCACCGGCCCAGGTGCGTGAGGTCCTCGGCGAGGTCCTCCAGGTCCTCACCGCCCGCGTCCTCCACCACCTGCGCGGCGCGCACCACCCGCCGGGTCGCGAGGTCCACCGGCACCGCGCACCGGTGCACGCGGTTGCCGTGGTGGAAGCTCTCGGTGTGGTCCTGGGCGGTGAACAGCGAGAACCAGGCCATGGGCACCGTGAACGCCGACTGGCGCGCGTGGACGGGCACGAAGTGCTCCCGGCTCACGCGCTCGCCCGCGGCCCGGACGGCGTCCTCGGGGATGAGCAGGTTGGGCAGGGGCTGCCCGCCCTCCTCCTCGGCGAGCGCCACGAGCCGCAGCGAGCGGCGCAGCCGCTGCGGGGGGTGGTAGACGGGGAAGTCGCCGACCCCCGCCGCGAGCATGTCCCGGCCCCGGGGCGCCGCGGAGAACGGCAGGGTCCACAACGGCTCCACGGCCGGGGGCAGCGGCTCCTCACCGGGCTCGGCCAGGCGGGCGAGCTGCTCGGTCAGCTCGTTGACCCCGGCCTCCTCGGGGGACAGCGCCCGGGGCAGCAGCGGGGCGTACACGGCGTCGAGCTCCTCGGCGGGCACGTACACCCGCAGGGCGAACTGGTGGGGGATCCCGGTGGCCGAGCGGAACGTCCGGCCGACCTGCAGCAGCTGGGACACGGCCGCTCAGGCGATCTCGACGATCACGGGGGCGTGGTCCGAGGCGCCCTTGCCCTTGCGCTCCTCGCGGTCGATCGACGCGTCCGTGACGCGGCCGGCCAGGGCGGGGGAGTAGAGCTGGAAGTCGATGCGCATGCCCTCCTTCTTCGGGAAGCGCAGCCCCTTGTAGTCCCAGTACGTGTAGACGCCCGGGCCGGGGTGCCGGGGGCGGACCACGTCCTGGTAGCCGGCCTCCTCGAGGAAGGCGCGGAAGGCGGCGCGCTCGGGCGCGCTGACGTGGGTCAGGCCGTTGTCGAGGAAGAACTGCAGGTCCCACACGTCCTCGTCCTGCGGGGCCACGTTCCAGTCGCCCACCAGGGCGACCTGCGCCTGCGGGTCCTCGTCGACCCACTGCTTGGCGTGGTCCTTGAGCACGCGCAGCCACTCGAGCTTGTAGGGCATGTGCGGGTCCTCCAGGCCGCGGCCGTTGGGGACGTAGAGGGACCAGACGCGCACCCCCGCGCACGTGGCCCCGATCGCGCGGGCCTCCTGCACGGGCTCCTCGCCGGGCTTGCCGAAGGCGGGCTGGTCCGGGAAGGTGCGCTCCACGTCCTCGAGGCCCACCCGGGAGGCGATCGCCACGCCGTTCCACTGGCTGAGGCCGAAGTGGGCGACGTCGTAGCCCATGAACTCGAAGAGCTCCCAGGGGAAGTTCTCGTCCTTCGCCTTGGTCTCCTGCATGGCCAGGACGTCCACGTCCGAGCGCTGCAGCCACGCCTCCACGCGGTCGGCGCGGGCGCGGACGGAGTTCACGTTCCAGGTGGCGATCCTCATGGTCCCCACGTTACCGGCTGGCCCGGACGCCCCCGCCCACGGGGCGGGCCGCCCGCCCGCCCGGTCGGCGATTGCCTGCGGACCCCTTCCCTCCGGTGATTGCATATGCTAACTTCCTGCTGGCCCGTGCCCCCGGCGGCGCCGTCCCCAGCAGGGAGAGACCCCCCATGAACCTCGCACGGACCGCGCTCGTCGTGTCCACCGCCTTCGCCCTCCTCCTCGGCGGCGTCCCGGCGGCGCTCGCAGCGCCGACTCCTCCGCCCGAGCCGCCTCGGTTGTCCGGGCCTCCCGAGCTGTCCGGCCCCGCGGGCGCGCCCGCCCCTCGCCTGTCCGGGGGCTCGGCCGGCGACGTCGCCCCGGCGAGCCCCGCGGAGGTCCCGGAGGCTCCGGCCGCCGGGGGCCTCGCCGCCGGCGGCCTGGCCGGGGCGGCGGCGGCCGGTGCCCACCCGACCACGGTCGAGGACATCACCGAGGCCTTCGAGATCGTCAACGACCACCGCAGCCAGGCGCGGCGCGCCCCGCTGGTCTACAACACCGCGCTGTCCCGCAACGCCCAGCAGTGGGCGGAGACCATGGCCGGGGCCCGGAAGGAGTCGCGCAACCCGGACCCCTGGGCCGGTGCCCCCTCCGGCGGCGTCCGGATGGACCAGTACTACGGGAAGGGCGTCTTCACCGGCGCGTTCGAGGGCGTCGACGCGGTCGAGGCCCTCGCCCACTACCTGCTGGACTTCTACCCCCGCGAGGGGACCGACCAGTTCGCCCGGGACCTGACCCACCTCGGCATCGGTGTCAGCCACGTCGCCACGTCGGGCTCGGACGGACCCGGCTGGGAGACCTACCTGACCATCTACTACTACGCCTATCCGGCCGGGCAGGCCGTGCCGGGGACGTTCCCGACCCCGGCGCAGGGCTTCGTGCCCCCGGTGACCGCCCCGGCCCACACCGTCCGCGGCGCCATCGGCACCAAGTACCACCGCCTGGGCGGAGCCGCCGTGCTCGGCGAGCCCACCATGAGCGAGCGCGGCGGTCTCGTGCACGGCGGTGTCTACCAGCAGTTCCGGAAGGGCACCCGCACCACCACCATCTACTGGGCCCCCGGCTACGGGGCGATGGCCGTGAAGAACTACGGCTCGATCGGACGGAAGTGGATCGGGGCCGGCCGGGAGCACAACTTCGGCCTGCCCGCCACGGACGAGCGCCCCGCCACCGGCGGCGCTTACCAGGTCTTCCGCCGCGACGGGCGCTCCACCCAGGTCATGTGGAGCCCCGGCACGGGCTCCCGGGCGATCAAGCTGTACGGCGCGATCGGCCGGGCCTGGAAGGCCGCCGGCCGTGAGCGCGGCTACGGCTTCCCCGTCACCGACGAGTACCGGTACGGCGCCGAGGTGCGCCAGCGCTTCTCGAAGGGCTACACCGTCCACTACGCGGCCGGGCGGACCTGGGCCACCCGCTGAGGGGCCCCGACGACGACGGAGCCGCGCACCCCGATCGGGGTGCGCGGCTCCGTCGCTCCGCGGGTGCTCCGGGCGTCAGTCCCGCCACCAGTCGTCGAGGATCGTGGCGGGGGTCGTGCGCTTGTGCCGGGTGGTGCGCCAGCGGTGCTCGATCTTCTCCGCCACGGCGTCGTCGACCTCGTGGCCCTCCAGGTAGTCGTCGATGTCGTCGTAGGACAGCCCCAGTTCCGCCTCGTCGGTCTGGCCGGGGGCGTCGTCGAGCAGGTCCGCCGTGGGGGCCTTGGCCCACAGCCGTTCCTCGGCGCCGAGGGTCTTCGCGAGGAGCCGGTTCTGCCGCTTGTCGAGACCGAACAGCGGCAGGACGTCCGCCCCGCCGTCGCCGTACTTGGTGAAGAACCCGGTCACGGACTCGGCGCCGTGGTCGGTGCCGATCACCAGGTAGTTGTGCTCCCCGGCGATCGCGTACTGGGCGATCATCCGCATGCGGGCCTTGATGTTGCCCTTGTTGAAGTCGGAGATCTCCCGGTCCGTGGCGCCCTCGAAGCCGTGCTCGAAGCCCTCCACCGCCGGGGCGATGTCGTAGGTGATGGTGCGGTCGGCGGCGACGAAGCGCAGGGCCGCCTGGGCGTCCTCCTCGTCGTGCTGCTTCCGGTGGGGCAGGCGCACGCCCACGAACTGCGCCTCGACACCCTCGCTGCGCAGCCTCTCGGCGGCCAGCTGGGCGAGCCGTCCCGCGAGCGTGGAGTCCAGGCCGCCGCTGATCCCGAGCACGAAGCCCCGGGTGCCGCTCGTCCGGAGGTAGTCGCAGAGGAACTGGACGCGCGCCTCGATCTCCTGCTGGGGGTCGATCTCGGGCTTCACGCCCATCTCGTCGATGATTGCTGCCTGCAGTGTCCGCATGCGCCCCATGCTAGTGCGGGGCGCTCCCGGGAGAGCAAGGGGGGGCACGTCCGGGAAACGGCGGGGGAGTTGCGTAGGATGCGGGCCATGCCCCTGCACCGCCCCGCCACCGCGGCCGGGAGCACCGAGATCCGACCGACCGAGCGAACCAGGAGCGCAGCATGAGCGACCAGCACGGGACCGACCACCGGAGCACCCCGGAGAGCAGCACCGCCGACCGCCCGGAGAACATCCTGGTCGAGACCCGCGGGCGGGTCGGGATCATCACCCTGAACCGGCCGAAGGCGCTCAACGCCCTCGACGCCGCGACCCTGCGCGAGGTCGTCGCCGCGTCCACCGCCCTGGACGCCGACCCCGGCATCGGGGCGATCGTCCTCACCGGCTCGGAGAAGGCCTTCGCCGCGGGCGCCGACATCAAGGAGATGGCCGGGTGCAGCGCCCCGGAGATGTACCTCGCCGACTGGTTCGCGGGCTGGGACGCCTTCACCCGGGTGCGCACGCCCGTCGTCGCGGCGGTGTCCGGCTACGCCCTGGGCGGGGGGTGCGAGCTGGCGATGATGTGCGACCTCCTGATCGCCGCGGACACGGCCCGCTTCGGGCAGCCCGAGATCAACCTCGGGGTGATCCCCGGGATGGGCGGCTCCCAGCGCCTGGCCCGCGCGGTGGGCAAGGCCAAGGCCATGGACATGGTCCTCACCGGCCGGCACCTCGATGCCGCGGAGGCCGAGCGGGCGGGCCTCGTCTCCCGCGTGGTGCCCGCCGCGGACCTGCTGCAGGAGGCCCTGGACGTCGCCGGGACCATCGCGGCGAAGTCCCTGCCCTCGGTCCTCGCGGCCAAGGAGGCCGTGGACGCGGCGTTCGAGACCACCCTCGCACAGGGGGTGCACCTCGAGCGCCGGCTCTTCCACGCCCTGTTCGCCACCGAGGACCAGAAGGAGGGCATGGCGGCGTTCGCGGAGAAGCGCGAGCCGCGGTTCACCCACCGCTGAGTCCCCGCCCCGACCGGGTGCAGCCCGGCCGCGGGAGCTAACGTGGTGCCATGCCTGAACCGTCGAACGAAGCCTCCGCCTGGCAGGTCCGCGAGTCCGCCCTCGACGCCGCCGCGGGCGGCGCCCTGGAGTCCGTCTTCGCCCTGTCCAACGGGTACGTCGGCGTCCGGGGGACGCTGGACGAGGCGCAGCCCAGCACCTCCCGCGGCACCTTCATGTCGGGGGTCCACGAGTACCACCCGCTGTCCTACCCCGAGGGCGGCTACGGGCACCCCGAGCACGGGCAGGCCGTCATCGGCGTGGCCGACGGCAGCACCGTGCACCTGCAGGTCGACGGCGTCCCCCTGGACGTACGGGAGTCGCCGCCGGAGCAGCACGACCGGGTGCTCGACCTGCGCGCGGGCACGGTCCGCCGGGCGACGGAGTGGACCACTCCGCGGGGCGCCCGGATGCGCCTCACGTCCACCCGGCTCGTCTCGCTGGTGCACCGCCCGGTGACGGCGGTCCACTACGTCGTCGAGGCGGTGGACCGGCCCGTGCAGGTGGTGCTCCGGTCCGGTCTCGTGGTCAACGGCACCCCGCCCAAGGTGGAGAACGAGGACCCGCGCGTGGCGGCGGCCCTGGAGAAGCCGTTCCGCCCCGAGATCCACCACTGCCACGACACGGGCGGGGTCCTGGTCCACCGCACCGCGCAGAGCCGCATCGGGGTCGCGGCCGCCGTCGAGCACGACGCCGTGCTGCCGGCCGGCGGCGCCGTGAGCACCCAGTGCGACGAGGACCACGTCGTGACGACACTCGTGGCCGACGTCGGACCCGGCGAGAGCGTGCGCCTCGTGAAGTACCTGTGCCACTCCTCGGCCGCGGACGACCCCGCCGACGACCTCCGCGGACAGGTGCTCGCCGCGATGGCCGGGGCGCGGCGGCGCGGCTGGGACGGGCTGCTCGCCGACCAGCGCGCGGAGCTGGACGAGTACTGGGACGGCGCGGACGTGGAGATCGACAGCGACCCCGAGCTGCAGCTGGCGGTCCGCTTCGACCTGTTCCAGCTCCTGCAGGCGGCGGCCTGCGTCAGCCGGGCCCCGGTCGGGGCGAAGGGTCTGACCGGCGGCGGGTACAGCGGGCACACCTTCTGGGACATCGAGGGCTTCGTGCTGCCGGCCCTGTCGCTGCTGCGCCCCCGGGACGCCGCGCGGCTCCTGCGGTGGCGCTCCTCGACCCTGGACCGGGCGCGGGAGCGGGCGCAGGTCCTGGACCTGGACGGCGCCTCCTTCCCGTGGCGCACCATCGACGGGCACGAGACGTCGGCGTACTGGCCGGCCAGCACCGCGGCCATGCACGTCAACGCCGACATCGCGCGGGCCTTCAGCTGGTACGCCGACGTGACCGGCGAGGACCTCACCACGGTCGGCGGGGTCGACGTCCTCGTGGAGACGGCGCGCGTGTGGGCGGCCATGGTGCACGAGGACCACGGGGGCCGCGTCCACCTGCTCGGGATGACCGGCCCGGACGAGTACACCGGCGTGGTCGACGACAACGTGTTCACCAACCTCATGGCCCGGCGCAACCTCCGGGCGGCCGCCGACGCGTGCGAGGAGCACCCCGAGCACGTGGGGCGGCTGTCGGTGACGGCGGACGAGCTCCAGCGGTGGCGGGCCCTGGCGGACGCGATCCACGTCCCCTACGACGCCGAGCTCGGCGTGCACCCCTCCAACGAGGGCTTCACGACCTACCGCGAGTGGGACTTCGAGGCCAAGCGCGACGGCTACCCCGTGGAGGAGCACTTCCACTACGCCAAGATCTACCGCCGTCAGGTCGTCAAGCAGGCGGACCTGGTCCTGGCCCTGTGGTGGTGCGCCGAGGCGTTCACCCCCGAGCAGACCGCCCGGGACCTGGACTACTACGAGCAGCGGACCGTGCGCGACTCGTCCCTCTCGGCCTGCGTCCAGGCCGTGGTCTGCGCCCGCGTGGGCCACCTGGACCTCGCCCTCGAGCACCTGCGCGAGTCCGCCCTCGTGGACCTGCGGGACATCCAGCAGGACGCCGAGCAGGGCCTGCACCTGGCCTCCGCCGCCGGGTCGTGGCTGGCCGTGGTCTGCGGCTTCGGCGGGCTGGACACGGGCGGGGACGAGCTGCGCCTGGCTCCCCGGCTGCCGGAGCGGCTGCACCGGATCGCCTTCCGCCTCCGGTGGCGCGGCCACCGGATCGGCGTGGAGGTCACCCGCACGGGCACGGTCGTGCGGCTCCTGGACGAGGCCCCCGGCGAGGTGGCGCTGCGGATCGACGACGAGCCCCTGACCCTCACGGCCGACCGCCCCGCGCGCGTCCCGCTGCACACCCCCCGCCCGCCCACCCCCGCGCCGCGCCAGCCACCGGGCCGCGCCCCGCGGGCGCCCCGCACCCCGTGAGCCCGTCCCGCCCGCACCGGCTACCCTGGCCGTGTGGGTGAGACGTGGAACGGACCGGAGACCGGCTGGGCGGAGCCTCCGCCGGAGACCTCCGACGGGTGGGACGTGACCGACCCGGAGGTGGCCGCCGCCTTCGCGACCGGAACCGCAGCCCCGCGCGAGACGCCCGCCGCCCCGCGCGCGACGTCGTCCGCGCCGCTCGAGGTGCTCACCCGGGTCTGGGGCTACGACGCCTTCCGCGGCCAGCAGGCCGAGATCATCGAGACGGTCACCCGGGGCGAGGACGCGCTCGTGCTCATGCCCACCGGCGGGGGCAAGAGCCTGTGCTACCAGCTCCCCGCGCTCGTCCGGGAGGGCACCGGGGTGGTCATCAGCCCGCTCATCGCGCTCATGCACGACCAGGTCGACGCCCTCGAGCAGCTCGGTGTGCACGCCGCGTACCTCAACTCGACCCAGACCGTCGAGCAGCGCCGCGACGTCGAGCGCCGTCTCCTGGCCGGGGAGCTCGACCTGCTCTACCTCGCGCCCGAACGCCTGCCGGCGGCCGCCGACCTGCTCGACCGCGCCCGCGTCGCGCTCTTCGCCGTCGACGAGGCGCACTGCGTGGCCCAGTGGGGCCACGACTTCCGCCCCGACTACCTCGGGCTGACGATCCTGCACGAACGCTGGCCCGACGTTCCGCGCATCGCCCTCACGGCCACCGCGACCCAGGAGACGCGCGAGGAGATCGTCCGCAACCTCCACCTGGGCGGTGCCCGCGTCTTCGTCTCCAGCTTCGACCGGCCCAACATCCAGTACCGCGTGGGGCCCAAGCAGGAGGCCCGCCGGCAGCTGCTGCAGCTCATCCGGACCGAGCACGACGGCGAGGCCGGCATCGTCTACTGCCTCAGCCGCGCCTCGGTCGAGCGCACGGCCGAGTGGCTGGCCGCCCAGGGCGTCACCGCGCTGCCGTACCACGCCGGCCTGCCCGCCGAGCTGCGCCGGCAGCACCAGACCCGCTTCCTGCGCGAGGACGGCGTCGTCATGGTCGCGACCATCGCCTTCGGCATGGGGATCGACAAGCCCGACGTGCGCTTCGTCGCCCACCTCGACCTGCCCAAGAGCATCGAGGGCTACTACCAGGAGACCGGTCGCGCCGGGCGCGACGGCCTGCCGTCGACGGCGTGGCTGGCCTACGGGCTGCAGGACGTCGTCCAGCAGCGGCGGATGATCGACGACGGCGAGGGGGACCGGCAGCGCAAGCGCGCCCAGACGCTCCACCTGGACGCGATGCTCGCGCTGTGCGAGACGGTGCAGTGCCGCCGCCAGCAGCTGCTGCGCTACTTCGGCGAGGCGAGCGGACCGTGCGGCAACTGCGACACCTGCCTGAACCCGCCCGAGGCCTTCGACGGCACGGTCCCGGCGCAGAAGCTCATGTCCACGATCGTGCGGCTGCAGCGGGAGCGGGGCCAGCAGTTCGGCGCCGGGCACCTGGTGGACATCCTGCTCGGCCGGGAGACGGAGCGGGTGGTGCGGATGCGCCACACCGAGCTCACCACCTTCGGCATCGGCACCGAGCTGAGCGACCAGGAGTGGCGCGGGGTGGTGCGCCAGCTGCTCGCCCAGGGCCTGCTCCAGGTGCAGGGCGAGTACGGCGTCCTGGCGATCACCGACGCGGCGGGGGAGGTGCTGCGCGGGCAGAAGGAGGTGCGCCTGCGCCGCGAGCCCGAGCGGGGGAAGGCCGCCCGCAGGCCGAGGACGGCCGCCGCGGCGCCGGTCCTCGACGAGCCCCAGCAGGAGCTCTTCCAGCAGCTGCGGGCCTGGCGCTCCACCGTGGCGAAGGAGCAGGGCGTGCCGGCGTACGTCGTCTTCAACGACGCGACCCTCTCCGCGATCGCGCAGAGCCGGCCCGGCTCGCTGGGCGAGCTGCGCGGCATCTCCGGCGTCGGTGACGCCAAGCTCGAGCGCTACGGCCAGGCCGTCTGCGACGTCGTCACCGGCGGCTGAATTCCCGCACCTGCGCCCCATATACCGGGCGAAAAACCGCAGATGCGGATATGGTGTCGTCATGACCGAGATCAGGATCGCCGACGCCGCCCGCTTCCTCGGCGTCAGCGACGACACCGTCCGGCGCTGGATCGACCAGGGCACGCTGCGCAGCACCCGGAGCGCCACCGGCCAGACCGTGGTGGACGGTCTGGAGCTGGCCCGCCTGCTCAAGGACCGCTCCGTGCGGCCCGAGGACCCCGCGCGCGTCGCCAGCTCGGCGCGCAACCGGTTCGTGGGACTGGTCACCGAGGTCGTCTCGGACACCGTGATGTCCCAGGTGGAGCTGCAGTGCGGCCCGCACCGGGTGGTCTCGCTCATGAGCACCGAGGCCGTCCGGGACCTGGGCCTGGAGCCCGGCCGCGTGGCCACGGCCGTCGTCAAGTCGACCGACGTCGTCGTCGAGACCCCCGGGGCGTGAGGCAGATGGTGCACGCCCGGGCCTCCGTCCTCGCCGTCCTCCTGACCTGCCTCGGGCTCGGCGTCACCGGCTGCGGGTCCGGCTCGCCCCCCGCCACCGTTCTCGACGTCCACGCCGCCGCCTCCCTCACGGACACCTTCACGGAGCTGGCGGAGCAGTTCGAGGCGCAGCACCCGGGGGTCGAGGTGTCGCTGAACTTCGCCGGCTCCTCCGCCCTGGTCCAGCAGCTCTCGGCGGGCGCGCCTGCCGACGTCCTCGCGACCGCCGACGAGCGGAGCATGGCCGGGGCCGTGGACGCCGGCCTCGTCGACGGCGAGCCCGAGGTCTTCGCGACCAACGTCCTGACCGTGGTCGTGCCCGCGGACAACCCGGCCGGCGTCGGCTCACTCCGGGACCTGGCGGACCCGGGCGTGCAGGTCGTGGTGTGCGCGCCGCAGGTGCCGTGCGGTGCCGCCGCCGAGCGGGTCGAGGAGACCTCGGGCGTGCGGCTGAGCCCGGTGAGCGAGGAGGGCTCCGTGACGGGCGTGCTCGGCAAGGTCGTCTCGGGCCAGGCGGACGCCGGTCTGGTCTACGTCACGGACGCCCGCTCGGCCGGGGACGCGGTCGAGGTCGTCGAGGTCCCCCGGGCCTCCCGGGCTGTCAACCGCCTGTCCGTCGCCGCGCTCGCGGACTCCGACGCGACGGAGCCGGCCCGGCAGTTCCTCGAGCTCGTCGCGGGCGAGCCCGGCCGGGAGGTCCTGGCCGGGGCGGGGTTCGGGGCGCCGTGACCCGGCGTCGTCCCCGCGGCTTCAGCACCGTCCCCGGCTGGGTGTGGATCCCGGCGGCCCTGGGCGCCCTGGTGGTGGTCCTGCCGGTCCTCGGGATGCTCGCCCGGGTGGACCGGGACGGCTTCCTCGGCCTGATCACCTCGGAGTCCTCCCGCACCGCCCTGTGGCTGAGCCTGCGCACCGCGACCGTCTCCACCGCGCTGTGCGTGCTGCTGGGCACCCCGATGGCCCTGGTGCTGGCCCGCGCGCGGCTGCCCGGCGCGCGGCTGCTGCGGTCGCTGGCGCTGCTGCCGCTGGTGCTGCCGCCCGTGGTCGGCGGGATCGCCCTGCTCCACACCTTCGGGCGCTACGGGCTCGTCGGGCGCTACCTCGAACTGGCCGGGATCAGCATCGCCTTCACCACCGTGGCCGTGGTGCTCGCCCAGACGTTCGTGGCGCTGCCGTTCCTCGTGGTCAGCCTCGAGGGGGCGCTGCGCAGCGCGGCGGCGGGCTACGAGGAGGTCGCGGCCACGCTCGGGGCCCGGCCCACCACCGTGCTGCGACGCGTCACCCTCCCCCTGGTGCTGCCCGGGCTGGCCTCCGGCGCGGTGCTCTCCTTCGCCCGCTGCCTGGGCGAGTTCGGGGCCACCCTGACCTTCGCGGGCAGTCTGCAGGGGACCACCCGGACCCTGCCCCTGGAGATCTACCTGCTGCGGGAGACCGACCCGGACGCCGCCGTCGCCCTCTCGCTCGTGCTCGTGGTCGTGGCGGTGCTCGTCGTGGGGCTGTCCGCCCCCGTGCGCCGGACGGTGGGCCGGCGATGACCGGGCCGGCGATGACGGAGGGGCTGTCCGTGACCGCCCGGCTGGCCGCACGGGACGTGGCCCTCTCGCTGACCGTCCCGCCGGGGGCCACCGTGGCGGTGACCGGCCACAACGGCGCCGGGAAGTCCACGCTGTTCGCCGTCCTCGCCGGGCTGCTCGTGCCGGACACCGGCCGGTGCACCCTCGCCGGGTCCGTGCTCTTCGACCTCGACGACTCCGGGCGCGGGAGCTGGGTGCCCCCGCACGAGCGCGGCATCGCGCTCATGGCGCAGGAGCCGCTGCTGTTCCCGCACCTGAGCGTGCTCGACAACGTGGCCTTCGCCCCGCGCAGCCGCGGGACGGGCCGCGCCCGGTCGCGGGCCGCCGCCCGGCACTGGCTCGCCGAGGTGGGGGCCGAGCAGCTCGCCGACCGCCGGCCGGCCCAGCTCTCCGGCGGCCAGGCGCAGCGCGTCGCGATCGCCCGGGCCCTGGCGGCCGAGCCGCAGCTGCTGCTGCTGGACGAGCCCTTCTCCGCCCTGGACACGGCCGCCCGGCCCCTCCTCCGCGAGCTGCTCGTCCGGGTGCTGGAGGGCCGGACGGCCCTGGTCATCAGTCACGACCCCGGGGACGCCGCCGCCCTGGCCGAGCACGTCGTGGTGCTCGAGAACGGCCGGGTCGCCGGTCCGGGGTGAGGCGGCCAGCCTCCGCCCCGGTGAGGTGGGTCACAGTACGATGTGCTCACCACCGTACGGTTCGACCGGTCCCGGCGGGCCACCCCTCCGCCCGGACCGACGAAAGGACATCCCATGAACCCGGTCCTGCGCGGGGAATCCCCGTCCGTGGAGCAGCGCTCCGGCATCCCCTTCCCGGACGCCGACCTCTTCTGCTTCGCCGCCCTCCTGCCGCCGCCCGAGCGCGCCCGGCTGGCCGAGCTGCACGCGTACCTCCAGGAGCAGGTCCGCCCCGTGGTCACGCCGTACTGGAACCGCGAGGAGTTCCCGTCCCACCTGCTCCCGGGCCTGGCCGCCCACGGGCTCGGCGAGCTCGAGCTCTCCGGGGCGAGCCGGCTGTTCCGGGGCCTGGCCTACGCCGAGGTCGCCCGCGCCGACGTCTCCCTCAGCGCCCTCGTGGGGATCCACAACGAGCTCATCGTCGATCTGATCGACGCGCTGGGCTCGGCGGAGCAGAAGAACCGGTGGCTGCCGGAGCTGCGCCGCTTCCGGGCCCTCGGCGCGTTCGCGCTCACCGAGCCCGAGCACGGGTCCGACATCGCCGGCGGCCTGGCCACCACCGCGACCCGCGACGGCGACGAGTGGGTGCTCACCGGGACCAAGCGCTGGATCGGCGCCGGCACGATCGCCGACCTCGCGATCGTCTGGGCCCGGGACACCGCCGACGGGAAGGTCAAGGGCTTCCTCGTGGAGACCGACCGGCCCGGGTGGACCGCCACCAGGATCGAGCACAAGATCGGCCTGCGGATCATGCAGAACGCCGACATCGTCCTGGACGAGGTCCGGATCCCCGCCGCCGCCGCCCTGCCCGGGGCCCAGGACTTCGCCGCCGCCAACGTGATGCTGCGCAACTCCCGCGCCTGGGTCGGCTGGCAGGCGGCCGGGGTCCAGCTCGCGATCTTCGACGTCGCCCGCGACTACGCCCTGGCCCGGAAGCAGTTCGGCCGCCCGCTCGCCCGGTTCCAGCTGGTGCAGGAGCCCCTCGCCCGGATCCTCGGCAACGCCACCGCGGCCCTGGGCCTCATGGCCCAGATCGCCCGGCTGCAGGAGGGCGGCGGCTTCGACATGCCCCACGCCGCCCTGGCCAAGGCCACCACCACCTCCCTGGCCCGGGAGTCGGCCGCGCTGGGCCGGAACCTGCTCGGCGGCAACGGCGTGGTCACCGACCACGAGATGGCCAAGCTCTTCAACGACGTCGAGATCCT
The DNA here is from genome assembly GCF_947500125.1 of uncultured Kocuria sp. Lineage (GTDB taxonomy): Bacteria > Actinomycetota > Actinomycetes > Actinomycetales > Micrococcaceae > Kocuria. The sequence goes on from NZ_CANMRA010000004.1 coordinate 191,149, forward strand.
CTACACCTACGAGGGCACCTACGAGATCAACGCCCTCATCGTGGGCCGCGCCGTCACGGGCGTCTCCGCGTTCGTCTGAGCCGCCCGTCCGAGTCCCCGCCCGAGCCACCCCGTCCCCGAAAGGACCCGCATGGACATCACCGACACCTCGGCCCTCGTCACCGGCGCCGCCTCCGGCCTGGGCGCGGCCACCGCCGTGATGCTCGCCTCCCGGGGCGTGCGCGTGACCGGCCTCGACCTGCCCGCGGGCCTCGAGAGGGCCCCCGCCGTGGACGGCGTCAGCTACGTGGCCGCGGACGTGACGGACCACGACCAGGTGCGCGCCGCCGTGGCCGCCGCGGCGGACGCCGGGCCGCTGCGGACCGTCGTGAACTGCGCCGGCATCGCTCCGTCCGCCCGCGTCCTGGGCCGGAAAGGGCCCCACGACCTGGCGCTGTTCGAGACGGTGGTCCGGGTCAACCTGCTGGGCACCTTCACCGTCCTGACGCTGGCCGCCGAGCGGATCGCGGCCACCGACCCCGTCGACGACGACGGGCAGCGCGGGCTGATCGTCAACACCGCCTCCGTGGCGGCCTTCGAGGGCCAGGTGGGCCAGGCCGCCTACGCGGCGTCCAAGGGCGGGGTGCACAGCCTGACCATCACCGCCGCACGGGACCTCGCGAGCTCCGGGATCCGGGTCAACACGATCGCGCCGGGCGTCCTGGAGACGCCGATGCTCGCCGGCCTGGGCGAGGAGTTCCGGGCCGGGCTGGCCGCCGGCGTGCCCTTCCCGCACCGGCTGGGCCGTCCGGAGGAGTTCGCCCGGCTCGTGGGCTCGTTCGTCGACAACGACTACCTCAACGGGGCCACCGTCCGCCTGGACGGGTCCCTGCGCATGGCCCCGCGCTGAGGGGGCGTCTTCGGGACAGCTCCGGGCCGGCGGGTCGCGTCCTGCCGGAAAGGCGCGTTCTCTCCCGCAGGACGCGACCCCTCGCGGCGGAGGCAGAGCGGAGGCAGGTCCGCGCGGCCCATAGACTGGGGCCCATGACCACCGACCTCTCGCCCGTCGACCTCGCGACGGCCCGCGACCGCCTCCGCCAGCTGATCATCGACCTCGCCGTGGTGCGGGGGAAGGTCACGCTCGCCAGCGGCATCGAGGCCGACTACTACGTGGACCTGCGCCGCGTGACCCTCCACCACGAGGCGTCCCGCTACGTGGGCCAGGTGATGCTGGCGCTGCTCGACGACGCCGGGATCTCCTGCGACGCCGTGGGCGGGCTGACCATGGGCGCGGACCCCGTCGGCCACGCGATCATGCGCACGGCCGGTGACCAGGGCCGGGCCGTCGACACGTTCGTGGTGCGCAAGGCCCAGAAGAGCTATGGGATGGGCCGTCAGGTCGAGGGGCCCCCGGTGCAGGGGCGCGACGTCGTCGTGGTGGAGGACACCTCCACGACCGGCGGGTCCGCGCTCACCGCGGTGGAGGCCCTGCAGCGGGCCGGCGCCAACGTGGTGGCCGTGGCGATCATCGTGGACCGCCGGACCGGCGCCAAGGAGCGCATCGAGGAGACGGCGGGCGTGCCGTGCCTCTACGCCTTCACCAAGGACGAGCTCGGGCTTGACTGACCCCGTCGACGAGGCCGGCGTCCCGGCGACCGGCCCGGAGGTCGGCGTCGGCCCCTGGGGGGGCCCCTGGCCCGAGGGCGAGCAGTGGGACCCGGAGCTGCTCGAGCACGGGGACCGGCGCAACGTCGTGGACGGCTACCGGTACTGGACGATGGACGCGATCGTCGCCGACCTCGACACCCGCCGGCACGGGTTCCACGTGGCCGTCGAGAACTGGCAGCACGACCTCAACATCGGATCCGTGGTGCGCACCGCCAACGCGTTCCTCGCCCGGGAGGTGCACATCGTCGGCCGGCGGCGCTGGAACCGCCGCGGAGCCATGGTCACCGACCGGTACCAGCACGTGCGCCACCACACGAGCGTCGAGGAGTTCGCGGCCTGGGCGCAGGCCGAGGGCCTGCCGGTGATCGGGATCGACAACTTCCCCGACTCGCAGCAGCTGGAGACCTACGACCTGCCCGAGCGCTGCGTGCTGGTCCTCGGCCAGGAGGGGCCGGGACTGAGCCCCGAGATGCACGCCGCGGCCGGGACCACCCTGTCGATCGCCCAGTTCGGCTCGACCCGCTCCGTCAACGCCTCCGCCGCGGCCGCGGTGGCGATGCACGCCTGGATCCGGCGGCACGTGTTCGGCCAGCCGGTCGCCTGACGGGCGACCCGCGGCGTCCACCCGTCGTCCAGCGGCGGCGGTTTGGCTAGAGTGGGAGCCAGGCCACACCCGAACCGAAGGAGCCAGCATGCCCATCGCAACCCCTGATGTCTACGCCGAGATGATCGACCGGGCCAAGGAGAAGGGTTTCGCCTACCCGGCGATCAACGTCACCTCCTCCCAGACCCTCAACGCCGCCATCCGCGGCTTCGCCGAGGCCGGCTCGGACGGCATCATCCAGGCCTCCACCGGCGGCGCCGCCTACTGGTCCGGGGCCTCCGTCAAGGACATGGTCACCGGCTCGCTCGCCATGGCCGCCTTCGCCCGCGAGGTCGCGAAGAACTACGACGTCAACATCGCCCTGCACACCGACCACTGCCCGCAGGACAAGCTCGAGGGTTTCGTGCTGCCGCTGCTCGAGGAGTCCGAGAAGGCCGTGGCCCGCGGCGAGGACCCGATCTTCCAGTCCCACATGTGGGACGGCTCCGCCATCGAGCTCGACGAGAACCTCAAGATCGCCCAGGAGCTGCTGGCCCGCACGAACAAGGCCAAGATCATCCTCGAGGTCGAGATCGGCGCGGTCGGCGGCGAGGAGGACGGCGTCGAGAACGCGATCAACGAGAAGCTCTACTCCACCGTCGAGGACGGTCTCGCCACCGTCGAGGCCCTCGGCGCCGGCGAGAACGGCCGCTACCTCACCGCCCTGACCTTCGGCAACGTGCACGGGGTGTACAAGCCCGGCGGGGTCAAGCTGCGCCCCGAGCTGCTCCAGCAGATCCAGGAGGAGGTCGGCAAGAAGGTCGGCAAGGACCGTCCCTTCGACCTCGTCTTCCACGGCGGCTCCGGCTCCACGGCCGCGGAGATCGCGAACTCGGTCTCCTACGGCGTGGTCAAGATGAACGTGGACACCGACACCCAGTATGCGTTCACCCGGCCCATCGCCGGGCACATGTTCGCGAACTACGACGGCGTCCTGAAGATCGACGGCGAGGTCGGCAACAAGAAGAAGTACGACCCGCGCGTGTGGGGCGCCCTGGCCGAGGAGTCCATGGCCGCCCGCGTGGTCGAGGCCTGCCAGAACCTCGGCTCCGCCGGGACCTCCGTCAAGTAGCCGCTCCACCCACCGCGGCCGCCCTCCGCGGCCGCGGCGACGGCGGCGTCCTGCCCGAGCGGGGCGCCGCCGTCGTCCTTCTGTGTAGGTGCAGAGGTTCCCTCTCTGTCATTTTCAGATATTTCACTTATTGCACATGTTGCACAGAAGTGAGATGATTCAGTCAGCGAGGAGGAACCATGTCCAAGACATCGACGCTCGAGATCCTCGACCCTACAAAGGTCCAGATCGAACAGGCGCGTGAAGTCGTCTCAGCTCTCGAAGGCCAGACGAACCCGACAGTGCGGATCCAGATAGGTGAAAGCTCCCACGAGGTTCCGGCTCAGCTTGCCGGGCTCGTGGAAGATCTGCTGAAGCGAGTGGCCCAAGGCCAGCACGTATCGGTCGGGGGTGCGCCGGAGGAAGTCACCACGACGGTTGCGGCCAAGATGCTGGGGATGTCCCGCCCGACACTGATGAAGCTGGTGCGAGAGCACAGAATCCCGTCGCGCCCGGTGGGTAAGCACACCCGTCTTCGCACACAGGACGTCCTCGCATACAGGAAATCTGTTTGGGACGTACGGGACCAAGCATTCGAACGTCTGCGCGATCCTTCTGGGGACCTCGAGATGGCGCCCTAGCGCGGTGACATCGTGCGCGGGGGGCCGGCCCTCATAGACTCACGATCATGAATGCTGGCCCCACTCACGTCCTCCTCGACGCCAGTGTCCTGTTCTCCCGTGCGTGCCGGGATTGGATCGCTCGTGGAGCACTGCTGTGCCGGGAAGGAATGTTTGTACCCCACTGGACGGAGGACGTCCTGTCCGAGTGGATGTACCAATTGCGGCGGAAGAATCCTGCGGCGCCTGACAACAGCATCGGTCAGAAGAGGCGGGATCTGGAAGGGGCCTTTCCGCGGGCCCTGATCACCGGCTACGTGATCAAGGACTCGCCTTTCACCGATCCGAACGACGCTCATGTTCATGCAGCCGCAGTCCATGCCGGGGTTGACATGGTGATCACGCAGGACTCAGGTTTCCATGCGGTCGACAACCATGTCCTCGACGGCTTGCCCTACGAAGTGTGGACGCCGGACGACTTCCTGGTGCTCATGGCGGACAGCTCGCCCGGACTCTTGTTCGCACTGGTCGAAGATCAGCTCGGATATTGGAGCAGGCGAAGTCCGGACGATGTCGACCTGCCCGGGCGTCTGCGCGCCGCACAGCTGTGTCGGTTTGCCTCGCAGGTCGAGGAGGCGCTGAAGAGGATGGCAATGAGCGACCAGTGGTAAGCACGTCCTTCCGCCAGCCTTCCTCTCTCGTCCTTCCCCTGCTGCAGCTCTGATGCCGGCGAGGGCCTCACCTGTAGTGGCCGCGACATGCCGGGGTCATCCGCCGCGTAGGCTGAGACATGATCATTCGGGGTCCAGGCCCCACCGCACAGAGACCTAGGAAGCACACAGCATGTCCCTCACCGGCAAGAACCTGCTCGGCGGCCCCGAGCCCACCTACCTCACCGAGGACCCGGGCCTGGTCGAGCGCATCGAGGCGGGCGACGAGGCGGAGGACCTCGCCGCGCGCTTCCCGAAGGCCTCCCTCGCGTGGGCCATGTGCGCCGAGGACGCCCTCGCCGAGGGCCGCACCCTCGAGGGCTACGCCTTCGCCCGCGTGGGCTACCACCGCGGCCTCGACGCCCTGCGCGGCCACGGCTGGAAGGGCCACGGGCCCGTCCCGTTCTCCCACGAGCCCAACCGCGGCTTCCTGCGGGCGCTCGCGGCCCTGGGCCGGGCGGCCGCGGCGATCGGCGAGTTCGACGAGGCCGAGCGCATCCAGAAGTTCCTCAACGACTCCGACCCCACGGCGGCGGAGCAGCTGCAGCGCTGACCCGGCGGTCGACCGGGCCCGGGGACGTCGGACGTCCCCGGGCCTTCGTCGTGCGCGGTCACGACCGTTGTCGACCGGGCCGCGCGGTGCCAGCATGGAGGCATGGCCGCCCTGCAGATGCCCATCCCGGAAGGCCCCGGCGTCCACCGCGTGCTCGGCGTCGTGAACCCCTACGACATGGCCCTCGACCGGGAGATGTGGCGGTGGATGCCGGCGACGACGTCCCTCGCGGTGGCGCGCACGCCGTTCCACCCCATGGTCGTGGACGAGCTCATGGCCGCGCGGATCGGCGACGACGCCGAGATCCGGGCCGCGGCCCGCTCCCTCGGAGCCGTGGCCCCGGAAGCCGTCGTCTACGCCTGCACGTCCGGCAGCTTCGTGCACGGCCGGGAGGGGGCCCGGCGGATCTCCGGGACCCTCGCCGAGGAGGCCGGCGTCCCGGCCGTCACCACGTCCGAGGCGCTGCTGGAGGCCTTGGACGCCCTGGGCGTGACCGCTCTCGCGATCGCCACCCCCTACGTCGAGCGGCTCACGCAGCGGCTGGAGGACTTCCTCGCGGAGGGCGGCAAGGACGTCGTCGCCTGCGCGGGACTGGGGCTGGACCGGCTCATCTGGCACGTCCCCTACGCCGTGACGGCGGACCTCGTCCGCCGGGCGGACCGGCCGGGGGCCCAGGCCGTGTTCGTGGCCTGCACCAACCTGCCCACCTACGACCTCATCGCGCCCCTCGAGCAGGAGCTGGGCAAACCCGTGCTGACCGCCAACCAGGTGACGCTCTGGGCGGGCCTGCGCCGGCTGGGCCTGGCCCCGGAGGGGCCGGGGCAGCGACTGTGCGCCCTGCCGTCCCGGGAGGTCGAGCTGTCCTGACCGCGCGGCCCCGGCCCGGGCGGCGCCGGGGTCACGCCCCGAAGAGGATACCGAGCCGGTCGGCGCGGGCGGGGTGCCCGGCCAGCCGCAGCCCGTGCCACGCCGTCACCTGGTTGGCGGTCAGCACGGGCATCCCGAGCGCCCGCTCGAGCCCCGGCAGGGCGGCCACCGTGTGCAGGGCCGTGTCCGGGACGAGCAGGCACTCGGCGCCCCGCACGTCCGCGGCGCGCGCGGCCCCGAACAGCCACTCGGCGTCGAGGCGCCCGGCGTCCTCGCCGCTGGGGACGTCGTGGGCGGACAGCGCCGTGACCGTGATCCCGTCGCCGGCCAGGAAGGCCGTGAAGTGGGCCGCGACGTCCGCCGGGTAGGTGGCGGCCACCGCGACCCGGCGGGCCCCCAGGTGCCGGACGGCCGCCGAGAACGCCCAGGACGTCGAGGAGGCGGGAGCCCCGCTGGCCTCGCCCACCCAGCCGGACTGGACCCGTGCCCCCTCCCGGCCGTGCACGAAGCTGCCCGAGGTACAGGCCCACAGCACGGCGTCCGGGGCGTGGGCGCGAGCCCGCCGGGCCGCGGGCTCCAGGTGGCGGCGGGAGCCGAGGGCCAGCAGCGCCTCGACGTCGTGCGCGGTGCCGCCTTCCCAGGTGCGCACCACGGGGAAGGCGGCGTCCGGCACGAGACGCTCCAGCACCTCGTAGTCGTCCTCCGCGCTGTGTCCCGGATAGAGCATGACCACCGTGTGCACGGCCTCGGCACCTCCTCCCCACGGGGTTGACCGGATCGGCGAAAAGCTTACAGTTTGATTGTCGACAATCGTAGCGTCCGGAGGAGGTCCCGTGCAGGACGTGCTGGAACTGTCCGCGGTGCAGCTGTCCTCGGCCTACGCGACGGGCGAGCTGTCGCCCGTCGAGGTCGTCGAGGCGACGCTGCGCGCGATCGGGTCCGTGGACCCGGTCCTCAACGCCTTCTGCCAGGTCGAGGGGGACGCGGCGCTGCGCGGCGCCCGGGAGTCCCGGGAGCGCTGGGCCCGCGGCGAGGGGCGCGGACCGCTGGACGGGGTGCCCACCACGGTCAAGGACCTGCTCCTGGCCCGCGGCCGGCCCACCCTGCGGGGCTCCCTGCTCATCGAGGAGACCGGGCCGTGGGAGGAGGACGCGCCGTCGGTGGCGCGGCTCCAGGAAGCCGGCGCGGTGCTCGTCGGCAGGACCACCACCCCGGAGTTCGGCTGGAAGGGCGTCACGGACAGCCCCCGCACGGGCGTCACGGTCAACCCCTGGGACACCACCCGGACCGCCGGCGGCTCCTCGGGCGGCTCGGCCGCCGCGGTGGCGGCCCGGCTCGGTGCCCTGTCGGTGGGCACCGACGGCGGGGGGTCCGTGCGCATCCCGGCCTCCTTCTGCGGGATCGTCGGGCTCAAGCCCACCTACGGGCTGGTGCCCCTGTACCCGGCGAGCCCCTTCGGCACGCTGGCCCACGCCGGACCGATGGCCCGCACCGTGGCCGACGCCGCCGCGATGCTCGACGTCCTCTCGGGGTACGACCCCCGCGACTGGTCGGCGCTGCCGACCCCCACCGGGAGCTTCCTCGAGCGGCTGGCCGGCCCGGAGCGGGCGGCCGGCCTGCGCGTGGCCTACAGCCCGGACCTGGGGTACGGCGTCAACGACCCCGAGGTCGAGCGCGCCGTCCGGGCCGCCGTCGGGGTGCTGGCCGACCTCGGGGCGGTGGTCGAGGAGGTGGAGCTGGGCGAGGAGGACCCCGCGTGGGCCTACCACGTGCTCTGGTTCAGCGGCGCGGCGTCCGTGGTGGCCGGCTACGGGGCCGGCGCGCGCGAGCGGATCGACCCCTCCCTGCGCGCCGCGCTCGAGCGGCACGGCGGATACAGCGCCCAGGACTACCTCGACGCCACGGCCTGCCGCATGGCCTGGGGCCGCCGGATGGGTCTGCTGCACGAGCGCTACGACGTCCTGGTGACCCCCACGCTGCCCCGGACGGCCTTCGAGGCCGGCACGGACGTCCCGGCCGGGTCCCCGAGCCCGGACTGGACCAGCTGGACGCCGTACTCCTACCCCTTCAACCTCACCCAGCAGCCCGCGGTCACCGTCCCGTGCGGGCTCACGGACGAGGGCCTGCCCGTCGGCCTGCAGATCGTGGGCCCGCGCCACGGCGACCAGCGGGTGCTCGACGTCGCGGCCGCCTACGAGGCCGCGGCCGGCCGGGGCGCCCCGCGCCCGCCGGTCGCCGCCCGGTCCTCCGCCGCCGTCCCCGAAGGGAGCACCCCGTGACCCGCTACCTCACCGTCACCCTGGAGCGGCGCGCCGTCACCGCCCGCGCCCGCCTCCTCGACCGCGAGGCGCCCCGGACCGCCGAGGCCGTCTGGCAGGCGCTGCCCCTGGCCGGGCAGGTCTTCCACGGGAAGTTCGCCCGCAACGAGATCTACGCGCTGGTCCCCGCGTTCGCGCCCGAGGAACCGGGGCCCGAGAACCAGACGGTGACGCCCATCCCGGGGGACCTCTGCTACTTCAGCTTCGACGGGGTGCTCGAGAACCCCGCCTACGGCTACGACGCCTCCTCCGGGACCTCGGAGCACCGCCTGCTCATCGACCTCGCGGTCTTCTACGGGCGCAACAACCTGCTGCTCAACGGCGACGTGGGATGGGTGCCGGGCAACGTCTTCGCCACGATCGAGGACGGCCTCGACGAGCTGGCCGCCGCGTGCCAGGACGTGTGGATGGGCGGCGCCCGCGGCGAGACCCTGCGGTTCGCCCGCGCGGAGGACCCCTGAGCCGGGCACTGCGGCGCGGACTAGGATGGATCCCCGGCCCGGGCGCCCCGCCCCGGGCCGTGCAACAGATGGAGAGCAGCATGGCAGCCCGGTCGACCCTTCCCCCCGTGGTCCAGGAGTCGACTCCTGCGCTCATCGCCAGGATCCTGCGGGAGGCCATCGCCGACGGGCGCTTCCCGCCCGGGAGCCAGCTCGTGGAGCAGGAGCTGGCCCGGGAGCTCAACGTGAGCCGCGGGCCGCTGCGCGAGGCCATGCAGCGGCTGACGCAGGAGGGCCTGCTCGTGGGCCACCGCAACCGCGGCCTGTTCGTCATGGAGCTGACCGAGGAGGCCGTCCGGGACATGTACCTCGCCCGGGAGGCCGTGGAGTGCGCGGCCGTGCGCCGGATCGTGGCCACGGGCACCGGGGCCGGGGCCGCCGAGGCCCTGGCCGTGCCGCTGGCCGAGATGCGGGAGGCCGCCCCGGAGCCGAACGGGCACGAGATGTCGGAGGCGGACCTGCACTTCCACGAGCTGCTCGTGGAGCTCGCCGGCAGCCCCCGGCTGCTCAACATGCACCGGACGCTGCTCACCCAGATCCGGATGTCCCTGACCGGCATGCAGGGGACCTACGAGTCCGCCGACGCCCGCCTCCGGGAGCACGTCGAGATCGTGGAGGCGCTGGACGCGGAGGACGGGGACCGTGCGGACTGCCTGCTGCGGGCGCACATGCAGGACGGCCTCGAGCGGGTCCTGGGCGTCTGACCGGACGCCGGGCCGCCTCCCGTGCGGGTCAGGACGTGCCGGGGTCCGTGCCGCGGCCGGGACCGTCGCCGCCGCCGTCGGCGGTCCGGCGCCCCCCGCCGTTCCGGCGGCCGGGCCCGCGCGGACGCCACGACGGGCGCGGCCAGTCCCGCCGGGGCAGGCGCACGTTCCACTCGCCCGCCCCGGGCAGCCGCCACCCCCGGCGCCGGGCCACGACGGTGACCGTGGCGGCCGTGAGGATCGCCGCGGCCATGCCCCAGTTGGGGTAGCCGAGGCCGTGCAGCACCGCCATCTCGGCGCTGGCGATCACCGCGCCCGTGGCATAGAGGGTGTTCCCGCCGAAGATCATCGGCACCCGCCCCACCGCGATGTCGCGGATCATCCCGCCGCCCACGGCGGTGATCACGCCGATCATGACGGCCGGCAGCCAGGTCAGTCCCACGTCGAGCGCCTTCCCGGTGCCCGTGGCCGCCCAGCAGCCCACGGCCAGGGCATCGGCCACGACCAGCACGCGGTTGGTCCACTTCCCCTGGAGACGCAGGAAGAACGCGATCGTGGCACCGGCGATCGCCGTGATGAGGTACGCGGGGTTCGTCAGGGCCACGGGGAAGCCCACCTGCAGGAGGGTGTCGCGCAGCAGACCCCCGCCGAGCGCGGAGACGATGGCCAGGAACGCGAAGCCGACGGGGTCCATCTTCAGCTGGCGCGCCACCGCCCCGCCCAGGATGCCGTTGGTCAGCACGCCCAGCAGGTCGACGACGTCGAACGCCACGCTCGGATCCAGGTCCTCCACAGCCACCACGACCCCGCCCACCTCCTCCACGGCCCACCGACGCCCGAAGGGTAGCACCCGGCTCCCGCGGCCGCGCCGGTGGTGCTCTACTGGACGGGGGAGCACCGGCACGACGTCCCGTGCCGGCCGCCCGACCGGCACGGCCCGCCACCAGGAGTTGTCCCATGAGCACCTCACCCGCCTCCGACCCGCTGTCCTCCGACCCGCTGTCCTCCCGCCCCGGGACGGGATCCACCCGCGCCGACGTCGCCGCGGAGGCCGCCGCGGCCCGCTCCGCGTCCGCCCCGCCCGCCGCACCGCCCGCCGCCCCGCCCGTCACACCGCCGGCGGGGTCCACGGGGCCAGGGGCCGTTCCCCGCGCGCTCTCCGCCGCGGGCCCGTGGTCGGACCCCCTGGGACGGGCCGGCTCCCGCTCCGCCCAGGTCCTGCTCGTCGCGGCCGTGCTCGTGGGGCTGGTGTGGATCCTGGTCCGCGTGTCGCTGGTGGTGATCTCCGTGCTCGTGGCGCTCATCCTGGCCTCGGCCGTGAGCCCGCTCGTGCGGTGGCTGAGGAGCAGGGGCTGGTCCGGGCTGCTGGCCACCGTGGCGGCCTTCCTGGGCATCCTCGCCCTGGTGGGCGGGGTGGTCACGGGCATCGTCCTGGCGGTCCGCAGCGAGTGGGACAATCTCGCGGCCTCGGTCGTGGAGGGCTGGGAGGAGCTGCAGCGCTTCATCATGTCCGGGCCCCTCCCCGTGGACACCGCCTCCCTGGACGCGCTGCTCCAGCGGGCCACGGACTTCCTGCTGTCCAGCGCCTTCGCCGGCGGGGCCATCAGCGGGCTCACGGCGGCCACCGAGTTCCTCGCCGGGGTGGTGCTCGTGATCGTTGTCCTGTTCTTCTTCCTGAAGGACGGGGCGACGATGTGGAACTTCACGCTGCGCTGGTTCCACGGGGAGACCCGGGCGAGGCTCGCGGAGTCCGGGGACCGGGCCGTGCAGGTGCTCGGCGGCTACGTGCGCGGCACCGCGGTCGTCGCCGCCGTCGACGCGCTGTTCATCGGGGTCCCCCTGGCCCTGCTCGGGGTGCCGCTGGCGCTGCCGCTGGGCGTCATCGTGTTCATCGGCGGCTTCATCCCGATCGTCGGCGCCACGGCCGCGGGGATCCTGGCGGCCCTGGTCGCGCTGGTGACCAACGGCCCGGTGATCGCGCTGGTGGTCGTCGGCGTCGTCGTCGTCGTCAACCAGGTCGAGGGCGACCTCCTCCAGCCGGTGGTGATGGGCCGGACCCTGAGCCTGCACGCGATCGTCGTGCTCCTGGCCCTCACCGTGGGCACCATCGTGGGCGGGATCTTCGGGGCCGTCCTCGCCGTGCCGATCACCGCGGTGGCCTGGGCCGTGATCCAGGTGTGGAGCGGGCGGTACCAGGCGGGCGAGGACCCGGTGCTGGGACCGGACCCGCTCGATCCCCAGGGCACCGCCCGGTCCAGGGCGAGCATGGCCGAGCGGTGGAAGTACCAGCGGATGCGCTACCAGCAGCGCCTCGGGAGCCGGCTGGGGGCCACGGAGCACGACGCCCGCGGCAGGGCGCAGCACGAGCCCGCACCGGACCGCGGAGAGCAGGACGCACCGCGCTGAGGCCCCCGAGGGCTCAGAGGAAGGGGCGCAGCGGCACCAGGACGGTCTCGGCGAACCAGGCCGCGGGGTGCCGCTCGTCCCACTGGCCGGCCGTCAGCTCCCGGCAGTTCTCGCTGTCGGCGGCGAAGACCTCCTCCATGTCCGCGGCGAAGTCCCGGTCGTGGATCTCCAGGTTCGTCTCGTAGTTGAAGCCCAGGCTCAGCCGGTCGATGTTGGCGGTGCCGATGATCGACCACTGCCCGTCGATGGTCGCGGTCTTGGCGTGGATCATCGCGTGGCGGTACAGCAGCACCGTGATGTCCTCGGCCAGCAGCGTGGAGTAGAAGCCGCGGGAGAGCCAGTCCGCGAGGACGTGGTTGGAGTCCTCGGGCAGGATGACGCGCACGTCCACGCCCCGCCGGGACGCCTCGATCAGGGCGGAGAGGATCTGCTGGTCGGGGATGAAGTAGGCGGTGGTCAGGTAGATGTGGTCCGTGGCCCGGTGGATCGCGTCGAGGTAGACGCTGCGGATGGGGTACACCAGGCTGGCCGGGATGTTGTTGATGGCGTGCACCCGGGAGTCCCAGGAGCCCGGGTTCACGTGCGGGAGCTTCGTCCGGCGGGCCGAGGGGTGGTTCCACACCGCGGCGAAGGAGTGGCCCAGCTCGAAGGCGGCGGGGCCGGTGAGCCGCACGTGCGTGTCCCGCCACTGCGTGGCGTAGAGGGACCCGATGTTGTAGCCGCCCACGAACCCGATCTCGTCGTCGACGACCAGTAGCTTGCGGTGGGTCAGCCCGGTCGCCTGCAGCGGGCTCAGCAGCAGGCGCGGGCGCAGGACGGGGACCCGGAAGACGTGCACGTCCGGGTGGAAGCGGTAGAACCGGCGGGGCACCACGAGGTTGCCGAACCCGTCGTACATCACGTGCACCTCGACGCCGCGGGCGGCGGCGGCGTTGACGGCGTCCAGGAACTCACGGCCGACCGCGTCGTCCTTCCAGATGAACGTCTCCAGCTGGACCCGGTGCTCCGCGCCCCGGATCGCGGCGAGCATGTCCCGGTAGAGGTCCTCCCCGTAGGTGTAGACCGTGGTGCCGGTCTCCGCGACCGTGTGCTCGAACGTGCCCGGGCGTGGGAAACCGGAGCGCCGCGAGCGGCTCCGGCGCTGGACCGCGTCGGTGGCCACCAGGGTGGCCACCACCGCCGCCTGCACGGCCAGCATGCCCACGACGGAGCGGACGGCGAACGAACGGAGCAGGCGGCGGCCCGGGGCGCTGGATCTCATTTGCAAAGCGTACCGGGGGACGGTCCCCGGTCCGGGGGCCTCAGGCCGTCCGCGCCGTGGGCCGGCCCGCGCCCTCCTCGTCCGCCGCCGCGGGAGCGTCCGTGCCGGCACCGTTCGTGTCCGGCACGCCCGTGTCCGGCACGTCCGCGTCCGGGGAACGGTCGCCCAGGAGCCGGGCCTTCTCGACGTCGAACTCCCGGGCGGTCAGGGCGCCGCGGTCCCGCAGGTCCGCCAGGAGCGTGAGCTGGTGGGCGCGGCTGCCCTGCGCGTGCCCGGCCACCGGCGCGCGGCCCGACCGGCCCGCCGCTGCGCGGTCCTCCTCGGCGACGCCGACGGAGCGGGTGAACAGGTAGATCAGCGGGCCCACGAACGGCAGCAGGATGATCACCACCGTCCACAGCGCCTTGGTCCCGCCCCCGACGTCATCGCGACGGGTGATGTCGACGAGCGACACTCCCCAGAGCAGGGCCACCGGTGTCCAGATCACCAGCAGCCACACGAACTCCCAGAAACTCATCGGGTCCTCCTCGGTCCGGCGGGGCCCGCGGCGTCCCCGGAGCCCTCTCCAGGGTCCCGCCCCGCCGGAGGAGCGGCCTCACCCGGTGCGGGTGATCCGGCGGGACCGTCGAGGACCGGGACGTCCCGCAGGCCGAGCTCCCGGGCGCGGAGCACGGCCTCCCGCCGGGTGCCGACGCCGAGCTTGCGGTAGAGGGACTTCAGGTGCACCTTGACGGTGTTCACCGACAGGCAGAGTTCGGCGGCGACCTCCGCGTTGCTCATCATCGTCGGCAGCAGCAGGAGCACGCTGCGCTCCCGGCTGGTCAACGGCTCCGGCCCCGCCGGGGCGTGGGAGGGGGCGGCTCCGCCGCCGAGGAGGACCAGCACGGTCTCGACGAACGGCCGGTGCGTGCCCACGGCCCGCTCGTGGAGACGCAGCAGTCTCCGGACCCGGTCGTCGTCCACGAGCAGGAACGGACGCACGATGCGTTCGGGGGCGGCCACGCCCAGGGAGCGCTCGAGGCAGGCCTGGGCCTGCGCCTCGTCGCGGAGCCGGTCGTGGGCGAGGGCGGCCAGCAGCCAGGCCTCCGCGGCGGGCCCTCCGTCGACGTCGGTCTCCCGGAACAGGTCCTGCAGCTGCTGCAGGCACCGCCCGGGGTCGTTGGCCCCCAGCAGCGCCCTGGCCCGCAGGACGACCCGGTGCCCGTGGGGGCGCCCAGGGGCCGAGGAGGTGCCTGCGGGATCGACCAGCAGGGCCAGGACATCGCCGGGCCGCCCCTCCGCCAGGAGGATCTCGGCCCGGACCAGCTCGCACCACCGGGCGAGGAAGCGCGGCATCACCCAGTCCTGCGTCCCTCGGCGCAGCCGTCCCAGGAGGTGACGGGCCGCCGCCACGTCCCCCTTCGAGACCTCGAGCCGCACGCCCACCAGGGCCAGACCGGTCTCCGCGTAGCGGTCCGGCACCCGGCCCACGCACGCCCGGCCGCGCTCGAGCGCGGAGGCGCAGGCGCCGACGTCGTGCTGCAGGAGCCGGATCAGCGCCTCCGCGAGGAACGCCGTGGCCGTCAGGGGCTGGAACGTCCAGCCGGACTCCTCCGCGACGGCCAGCGCGACGTCCACCTCGCGGCGCGCCTCCTGCAGCCGGCCGCGCATCGCCTTCAGGACGGCGAGGTTCCCGTGCAGGTGCAGGGCGAGCACCGGGGTCATGGCGGAGCGGTCGGCGAGGGCCGCGAGCGTCCTGGTGAGCGTGACCTCGGCGGCACCGAGCTCGCCGGTCCACAGCAGGCCCATGGCCAGCACCGTGGTCGTGGCGATGCGGTACACGGGGGCCGCGGGGAGCTCCTCGGGGAGCACCTCGTCCAGCCGCCGGATCGCGGTCCTGGCGCAGCGCACCTGCTCCGTGGCGTCCGCGTGCATCCACGCGAGGACGGCATCGAGCGTGCAGAGCACCACCGTGGTCAGCCGTGCGTCCTCCGCGGACAGCCGGGGCAGCAGCTCGCGGGCACGGGCGGCGTGGGAGGCGACCCCCACCGGGTCGTAGGCGGCGTAACGCACGGCCGCGACCGCGGCGGCCACCTCGCAGTCCCGGGCGACCAGCTCGTCGGGCACGCCGTTGAGCAGGGCGACGAGGGCCGGTCGGTCCGTCCCGAGGGCCTCCGCGCCGGCGCTGCGCAGGACGAACCGGGCCAGCGCCGGCCAGTCCTGCGCCGCGCGCAGGTGCCGGGCCGCCTCCAGCGGCTCCCCGTGGGCGGCGAACCAGGCCGCGGCGCGGCGGTGCAGGACGGCCTGCCGCGCGGGGTCCTCCGCCCGCAGGCCGTGGCGCAGCAGGTCCGCGAAGAGGTGGTGATAGCGGTACCACTCGCGCCGGTCGTCCAGGGCGACCACGAACAGGTTCTCGCGTTCGAGCCTGGCCAGCAGCCGCCGGCCGTCCGCGCGGCCGGTCAGGGTGTCGGCGAGCTCGGCCGAGACGCGCCGGACCACGCAGGTGTCGAGCAGGAACCGGGTCAGCTCGGGCTCCTGGTGCTCGAGGACCTCCTCCGTGAAGTAGTCGGCGAGGCCGCGCTGGTCCCCGCCCAGCCCCCGGACGGCCGCGTCCACGTCCTCGGCGTCCTGGAGGGACAGGGCGGCGAGGCGGAGCCCTGCCGCCCAGCCCTCCGTCCTCGTCAGCAGGGTGGCGAGCTGCGGTGGTGTGGGGGCGACCGCGTGGGCGGCGAGGAGCTCCACGGCCTCGGCGGGGTCGAAGCGGAGGTCCTCGGCGCGGATCTCCGTCAGCCGGCCGCTCAGGCGCAGCCTCGGCACGGGCAGGCCCGGGTCGCTGCGCGTGGCGATCACCGGCCTGAGGGCGCCGAGGTCCTTCCGGGCCGCCGCCGCCAGGGACTCCGCGGCGGGCGAGCCCGCGATCCGGTGCAGGTCGTCGAGCACGAGCACCCGGGGTGCGGGGAGCCGCGCACAGGCGTCCACCAGGAGGTCGACGAACCGGGGGTCGTGGGACGGGGGAGCGCGCAGACCGGCCAGGGCGCTCGCCGGGCCGACATCGGGCGCGGCCTGCAGGGAGCCGAGGACCCGGGCCCAGAACTGCTGGGGGTCCCCGTCCTCGGGCTCCACCGACAGCCAGGCGACCGGCGGCCGGTGCGGGGTGGCCCATCCCGACAGGAGCAGCGTCTTGCCCGATCCTGCCGGGGCGGACACGACGACGGCGCCGACGGCCACCCCGTCGTCGAGCAGCCGGTCGAGACGCGGGCGCCGCACCATTCTGGCCGGCACCCGGGGAATCGAGGAGCGCGTGGCGGACAGCGGGTCCGGCACGGGCGGACGGGCCCCGCTCGGTGCGCCCTTCATGGTCCGAGGCTACTCCAGGGGGACGGGCGGTGGCACGGTGTCCTGCCGGCCCCGCCGCATCACCCGTCGCGGGTGATGCGGCCCCGGGCGGTGGGCGTGACAGTGGGAGCACCGTCCGGCAGAGCGCGGGGCGGGACAGGACAGGAGACGGCCATGGGCGTGTCGCTTCTCGCGCGGTGGGTGGTGCTGGCGGGGGCGGTCGAGCTCACCGCGTGGGTCCTCCCCGGGGTCGCCGTCACCGGCGGGGTGGTGTCCCACCTGGTGGTGGCGCTGTTCATCGGGCTCTGCAACGTGCTCGTCCCGTTCGTCACCGGCCGGCTGCCCCAGCCCGCGTCGGTGGTGCTGCTGGCGTTGCTCACGCTGGCGGTGAACGCGGCGCTCATCTGGGCCTTCGCCACCGTGACGGGCCTGATGACCGTCTCCGGTCCGGTCTCCGCCGCGCTGGCGGCGCTCCTCCTCTCGGTCTTCACCGCCGTGCTGTCCCTGGTGGCCGACCGGCTCCTGGCCGCACGCGCCGACCGTGCCGGTCCGGCCCCCGCGGCCCGCGCGTGAGGCGCACGGCAGGTGCCGGGCGGGGCGGCGGCTACGCTCGTGCCATGGACCCCGGTTCCCGTCCCGGCCCCGCCGTGGCGCGCCCGATCGGCCTCGTGCTCGGGCTGAGCCTCTCCGTGGCCGCCGTGACGCCCTCCCTGCTGCCCCGGCCCCCGGTCTTCCAGGGTCTTCTCGCCGGGGTCGGGTTCACGCTCGGCTACGGCGCCGGGATCCTCCTGGTGGGGCTCCTGGCCCGGGGAGCCGCTGCCCGCGGCACCGGCGGGCAGCCGCCACCGGCCCGTGCCTCCCGCCGGGCCGCCGCGTGGGGGTGGGCGGCCGCCGCCGGCCTCGTGGTCCTGGGCACGGTGGCCCTGTCCGCCCTGGTGGTCGAGTGGCAGAACGACGTCCGCGCGAACGTGGACATGCCCCCGCGGGCCGCCGCCGAGCTGGTTCCGTTCCTGCTGTCCTGGGTGCTGACCTCCGCGGCGGGACTGGGGCTCCTGGGCGCGCTGGGCGCCGTGCGCCGGCGCGCCCGCGACCTCGCCCGCCGGCGCGGCGCCGGTGCGGGCACGGCCGCGGCCGTCTCCCTGGCCGCCGCGGGCACGGCCGTCCTCCTGGCCGTCCTGCTCGTGGTGCTCGGCGTGCTGGCCGCGGCGGACCGGGTCTACGCGGCGCGGGACGCGACGACCCCCGAGGGCGTCGTCGAGCCCGGCTCCCGGTGGCGCTCGGCGGGCGAGGACTCGCCGGTGCGATGGGAGGCGCTCGGCATGCAGGGCCGCGCCTTCGTCGGCGGCGGGCCCGCCCCGGCGCAGATCGAGGAGGTGACGGGCCGTCCCGCGCAGGAGCCCGTGCGGGTCTACGTGGGCCTGGCCCAGGCGGAGACGGCCGAGGAGCGCGCGGCCCTGGCCGTGGCCGAGCTGCGCCGCACCGGCGGCTTCGAGCGCGAGGTCCTGGTGGTCGCCGCGCCCACCGGCTCGGGCTGGCTCGAGCGCCAGGCCGTGGACACCGTGGAGTACCTCAACGCCGGGAGCACCGCGATCGTGGCGACCCAGTACTCCTACCAGCCCAGCTGGGTCTCGTTCCTCTTCGCCCCCGACCTCCCCCGCGCCTCGAGCCGGACGCTGTTCGACGCCGTGCACGCCGAGTGGGAGCGGATGCCGGCGGGGGACCGCCCCCAGCTGGTGGTGTACGGGCTGAGCCTCGGCGCCTCCGGGATGCAGTCCGTGTTCGCGGACGTGCCGGAGATGACCCGCCGCACGGACGGCGCCGTGTTCACGGGGCCGCCCAACAACGCGCAGCCCTGGCGGAGCCTGCAGGAGCGCCGCGATCCCGGCAGCCCGGTGTGGCAGCCCGTCCTGGACCAGGGGCGGACCGTGCGCTGGCTCTCCGTGCCCGGGGACTTCGATGCGGTGCCCGGCCCGTGGGAGCGTCCGCGGATCGCCTACCTCCAGCACGCCACGGACCCCATCACGTGGCTGGACCCCGCGGTGATCGGGCAGCGGCCGGAGTGGCTGGCGGGCTCGAGCGCGGAGGGCGGGCGGGCCGCCGACGTGAGCGACGCGATGGTGTGGGTCCCGCTCCTGACCTACCTCCAGCTGGCCGTGGACATGGTCCTGGGCGAGGCCGTCCCGGCCGGCCACGGGCACAACTACGGGGACGTCGCCGTGGACGCGTGGGCCGCCGTCCTGCCGGGCCACGGCCTGGACGGGCCGGCCCTCGACCGCGTCCGGGAGGTCATCGCCTCCTACCCCTACCAGGACGCCGGCGCGGAGTGAGGGCGGCGGCCCGGTGCGGGGCCGCCGCCCGGCCCGTCCGGCGGGGTGCTACCGGTCCGAAAGCTCCGCCCGGGCGATGTCCAGGGCCCGGGCCAGTCGCCGCACGCCCACCTCCGTGCGCTCGGGGCTCGTGGACGCGAAGCACAGCCGGAAGGCGTCCTGGAAGCGGCCGGAGGGGGACAGCGCGGGGCCGGGGATGAAGGCGACGCCCTCGGCCAGCGCGATCTCGAACAGCCGGGGAGTGGCCACGGCCGCGTCGTCGCCCTGCAGGGTCACCCACAGGAAGAAGCCGCCCTCGGGGTCGGTCGTGACCACCCGGGAGCCGAGGTGGCGGGCGATCGAGGCGTCCATGGCCTGCTTGCGCCGCCGGTACTCCGTGCGCAGGCAGGCCAGGTGGTCGTCGTAGCCGCCCTGGCGCACGAACCGTTCCACGATGTGCTGGGCGGGCACGTTCGTGCACGTGTCCATGGCCTGCTTGCCGGCGATCAGCAGCTTGCGCAGCCTCGGGTCCGCGTCCACCCACCCCACGCGCAGGCCGGGGGCGAGGACCTTGGAGAAGGTCCGCACCGAGAACACGAGCGGGTCGTCCGGGCTGATCTCCCGGAAGCCGGGGATGTCCTCCCCCGCGAAGCGCAGGCCCCCGTACGGGTCGTCGTCGATGATCACGGCGCCCCACCGGTGCGCCAGCTCCAGCAGGCGCCGCCGGCGCGGCTCGCTGAGCGTGGTGCCGGAGGGGTTCTGGAAGTTCGGGATCGTGTAGAGGGCCCGCGGGGTGCGCCCGGTCTCGGCGACCAGCGTCTCGAGCGCGTCCACGTCCATGCCGTCCTGGTCCACGGGGACCTCGAGGACGTCGGCGCCGTAGCTGAGGGCGGTCCCGGAGCCGTTCGTGTAGGTGGGGGACTCGACCACCACGAGGTCCCCGGGGTCCACGAAGAGCTTGAACGCGAGGTCGAGGCCCTGCATCCCGCCGGAGGTGATGACGATCCGTTCGGGCCGGGTCGGCTCCGGGGTCGTGGAGGGGTGGGCCACGACGGTCTCGAGCAGACCGGGCTCGCCCTCCGTGGCCCCGTACGTGAACGAGCTGTCGTCGAGGACCTCGGCGGCAATCCGCCGGAACTCGCCCGTGGGGATCACCTCGGCGGCCGGGGCGCCCATCGCGAAGCGGACGATGTCGTGGCTCTGGGCGGCGAGCAGCGACGTCGAGGAGTCGATGACCGACCCCACGAGCCCGTCCGCCCGGCGGGCCAGCGGCAGCAGGCCGTGGGCGGGGTCGCCGCCCACGCCCGCGGTGGGCTTGGTGAGCAGGCTGTCGACGGTGGTGAGGGACGTGGCGGTGGTGGTCATGGGATCACTTCCTGATGAGTGCTCGGGGGAAGGAGGTCAGGGCCTCCGTCCCGGTGGCGGTGATGCGGATCGACTCGGAGACCTCGTAGCCGTACCCGGTCATCCACATGCCGCAGATGAGGTGGAACGTCATGTTCTCGGCGAGCACGCTCTCGTCCTCCGAGCGGATGCTGATGGTGCGCTCGCCCCAGTCGGGGGGATAGCCGATGCCCACGGAGTAGCCGAGCCGGCTGGGCTTCTCGAGCCCGAACTCCGCGAGCGCCCAGTTCCAGGTGCTCGCGAGCTCGCGCACCGGGACGCCCGCGGCGGTGACGTCGAGGACGGCCTCGAGCCCGGAGGCGACGGCCTCCTCGAGCAGGCCCAGCTCGGCCGTGGGCGGACCGAGCATGACCGTGCGGGCCAGCGGCACGTGGTAGCGCCGGTGCACCCCGGCCAGCTCCACCACGACGGCGTCGCCCTCGCGCAGCACCCGGTCCGACCAGGTGAGGTGCGGGGTGTCGGCGGAGGCCCCGGTGGGCAGCATGGGCACCATGGCCGGGAAGTCGCCCCACGCGTCGCCGACCCCCTCGACCTGGGCCCGGGAGATCTCCGCCGCGACGCGGTGCTGCGGGACGCCGGGCTCGATCGCGTCGATCGCGGCCTGCATCGCGGCCGTCGTGACGCGGGCGGCCGTGCGCAGGTACTGGATCTCCGCCGGGGACTTCACGGCGCGCACCCAGTTCACGATGTCGAAGGCGTCCACGAGGGTCCACTCGGGCAGGGCGTTGACGAGCGACCGGTAGCCCTTGGGGGAGAAGAAGTGGGAGTCCATCTCCAGGCCCACGCACCCCCGGGCGGCCGGGGCGACCTGGCCGCGGCGGCGCAGGGCGAAGGCCACCCAGTCGAACGGGTGCAGGTGCGGGCGGTGCACGTAGCGCTCGGGGTAGCCGACGATCTGCTCGGGGTGCAGCCGGGCCGTGCGGAACGCGCCGTTGGCGTCCATCTCCCGCAGGAACAGCAGCAGCTCGCCCTCCATGGGCACGAACAGCAGCTGCGGGGTGTAGAACGACCAGGCGTCGTAGCCCGTCAGGTAGAACATGTTCGCGGGGTCGGTCACGATCAGCGCGCTCAGGCCCTGCTCCGTCATCTTCTCCCGCACCGCGCGCAGCCGGGCGGCGTACTCCTCGTCGCTGAACAGCGCGGGGCGGACGTCAGGGTCGGCCACGGCTCCGCCGTCCGTGGTGTCGTCCGCCATGGTGTCGTCCGTCACGGGGCTGTCCGTCACGGCGCTGTCGGTCACGGTGTCATCGGCCACGGGGCACCGCCGTGTACTTCGTCTCGAGGAACTCCTCGATCCCCACGCGGCCCCCCTCGCGCCCGAGGCCCGAGGCCTTGACCCCGCCGAAGGGCGCCGCCGGGTTGGAGACCAGTCCCGTGTTGACCCCGACCATGCCGACCTCGAGGGCCTCGCTCACGCGGAAGCTGCGGTCCACGTCGCGGGTGAAGAGGTAGCCCACGAGCCCCCACGGGGTGTCGTTGGCCCACCCGAGCACCTGTTCCTCGGAGTCGAACGGCACCACGGGCGCCACCGGCCCGAAGATCTCCTGGGACATGAGCTCGGCGTCGGGGCTGACCCCGGACAGGACGGTGGGGGCGTAGAACCAGCCCCGGCCCCCGGGCCGGCGGCCCCCGCACAGCACGGACGCCCCCCGGGTGAGGGCGTCGTCCACGAGCTCCTCCACCTTGGCCAGGGCCTTCTCCTCGACGAGGGGGCCCACCTGGGTGCCCTCGGCCACGCCGTGGCCCACGGTGAGGGAGCCCATGCGCTCGGCGAGGCGGGCGGAGAACTCCTCGGCCACGGAGCGGTGGACGAACAGGCGGTTGGCCGCGGTGCACGCCTCGCCCATGTTGCGCATCTTGGCGATCATCGCGGCCTCGACCGCCACGTCGAGGTCGGCGTCCTCGAACACGATGAAGGGGGCGTTGCCGCCCAGCTCCATGGACGAGCGCATGACGTGCTGGGCGGCCTGCTCGAGCAGGCGGACCCCCACCTCGGTGGAGCCGGTGAAGGAGATCTTGCGGGCGATCCCCGAGGACATCCAGGGCCCGACCACCGAGGAGGCCTTCGAGGTGCACACCACGTTGAGCACGCCCGCCGGGAGGCCGGCCTCCACGAGGATGTCCACGAGCGCCAGGGAGGACAGCGGGGTGAGATTGGCGGGCTTGAAGACCATCGTGCAGCCGGCCGCGACGGCCGGGCCGATCTTGCGGGTGCCCATGGCCAGCGGGAAGTTCCACGGGGTGACCAGCACGCAGGGCCCCACCGGCTCCTTGGACACCAGGATCCGGGTCCTGCCGTCGCCCGAGAGGGTCATGTCCCCGCCGATCCGCACGGCCTCCTCGGAGAACCAGCGGAAGAACTCGGCGGCGTAGGCGACCTCCCCGCGGGCCTCGGCGAGGGGCTTGCCCATCTCCGTGGACATCACCAGGGCGAGCTCGTCCTGGCGGGCCATGATCAGGTCGTAGGAGCGGCGCAGGATCTCCCCGCGCTCCCGGGGCGCGGTCCGCGCCCAGTCCTTCTGGGCCCGCCCCGCGGCCTCGATCGCCCGGGCGGCGTCCTCGGGGCCGCCGTCCGCCACGGTGGCGACGACCTCCTCGGTGGCAGGGTCCACCACGTCGAAGCGGCGGCCGGAGGCGGCCTCGGCCCAGACGCCGTCGATGAAGACCCCGGTGCTGACCCCGGCGACGGCCTCCCGGGACCGGCGCAGGACGTCGTCGGAGGCGGTGGTGGGGGCGGTGGCGGAGGTGGTCACGGGTTGTCCTTCCGGTCGGAACGGGTGCGCAGACCGTCACGGGAGTCGTCACGGGAATCGTCACGGGGTTCGGGGCGGGGGTCGAGGAGCTGGGCGAGGTGCCGGCCGGGCCGGTCGGGACGCAGGTGGCGGACCTGCTCGTGGCACGAGAAGCCGTCGGTGAGGACGGGCACGGAGTCCTCCGTCTCCCGCAGGGCCGGGACCAGGGCCTGCTCGGCCACGGCGAGGCTGACCTCGTAGTGGGCGGCCTCGAAGCCGAAGTTCCCGGCCACCCCGCAGCAGCCGGTGGCCTCCCGGACCTCGGCGACGCCGGCCGCGGCCAGGGCCCTGCGCTGGACCGCGGCGCCGAAGGCGGAGTACTCGTGGCAGTGGGTCTGGACCACCACGGACGGGGGCAGCGGCGTGCCGGGGGCGGGCAGCCGCCCGTCCCGCGCGAGCTCGGCGACGTGCTCGGCGAAGCTGCGCACCCGGGCGGCCACCCGGCGGGCCGCGTCCGTGGGCACGAGCCCGGGCAGGTCGTGGCGCAGGGCGGCGGCGCAGGAGGGCTCGACGACGACGACGGGGCGCGCGGACCCGTCGTCGAGCACCTCGACCGTGCGGCGCAGGACCTGCTGCGCCGTGCCCAGCTGGCCGGTCGAGATCCACGTCAGCGCGCAGCAGGCGTCCGGCGCGCACTCGACGGGACGCCCGGACCCGGCGAGGACACGGGCCGCGGCCCCGGCCACCTCGGGGCGGAAGCCGCGGGTGAAGCTGTCCACGAACAGGACCGTCTCCCCGGTGCCCGCACCGGGGCGGGCCACCCCGGCCCCGGCGACCTGGCGGATCCAGTCGGCGGCCCCGGCGAAGCGCGGCAGCGGCCGCTCGGGCGTCAGCCCGGCCACCCGCATCCCCGCCCGCAGCAGGGGGCGGGTGGCGGGCCGGTCGCGCAGCGCGACGTTGAGCAGGCGGGAGAACCGGCCGGTGAGCCCGAGCCACCGGGGCAGCCGGCCCAGGGTGTAGTGGCTGAAGGGCCGGAGGCGCCGCCGGTAGAAGTGGTCGAAGAACTCGGACTTGTACGTGGCC
Source organism: uncultured Kocuria sp. (assembly GCF_947500125.1). GTDB lineage: Bacteria > Actinomycetota > Actinomycetes > Actinomycetales > Micrococcaceae > Kocuria. The sequence goes on from NZ_CANMRA010000004.1 coordinate 215,269, forward strand.
ATGTCCACGCCCGCCGGGCAGTCGGTGGCGCACGCCTTGCAGGACAGGCACAGGTCGAGGGCCTCGCGCACGTCCTGCGAGCGCCACCCCGCCTCCTGGTCGGGGGCGGTGCGGACCATCTCCTGGAGCACGCGGGCGCGTCCCCGCGTGGAGTCCCGCTCGTCCAGGGTGGCCCGGTAGCTGGGGCACATCACCCCGCCCGTGTCCGCGCGGCAACGGCCCACCCCGATGCACCCCTGCACGGCGTGCACGAAGGGGTCCTGGCGGTCCTCCCCGGCGCGCAGCTCCCCGAGCGGGAAGGACGTCGGCCACTGCCGCTGCGGCACGCCCTCGAGGGCGAGGTCCGCGGTGAGGGCGGCCGGGTCGACGAGCACGCCGGGGTTGAGCAGCCCGTGCGGGTCCCAGGCCCGCTTGACGGCGGCGAAGGCGCCCAGCACGCGCGGGGAGTACATGAGGCCCAGCAGCTCCGAGCGGGCCCGGCCGTCCCCGTGCTCGCCGGAGAGGGACCCGCCGTGGGCGACGACGAGCCGCGCGGCGTCCTCGGTGAAGGCGCGGAACACGGCCCGTCCCTCGTCGGAGCGCAGGTCGTAGGTGATCCGGATGTGCAGGCAGCCGGCGCCGAAGTGGCCGTAGACCACGCCGTCGAGGCCGTGCTCCTCGAGCAGGGCCCGGAGCTCGGCCAGGTAGTCGGCGAGCCGCTCGGGGGCCACGGCGGAGTCCTCCCAGCCGGGCCACGACTCGCTGCGGTCCAGGGCGGCGTCCGGGGCCAGGCGCGAGGAGAGCCCCGCTCCGTCCTCCCGGACGCGCCACAGCGAGGTCCGCTCGACCGGGTCCGGCACGGTCCGGCCGTCCAGGGCGTGGCCCTCGCGCAGCAGCCGCTCGAGCAGGGCCTCGGCGCGCTCCGTTACCTCGGCGGCATCGTCCCCGTCGAGGTCCACGTAGAGCCAGGCGCCGCCGCGGGGCATCGCGGCCACCGCGTCCGCGCCCCGGCGCCACCGCATCGTGGCGACGATCTTGTCGTCGATCCCCTCGACCGCGGCCGGCTGCTCCTCGAGCAGGATCGGCACGTCCCGGGCCGCCGCGACCACGTCCTCGTAGCCGAGGCACAGCAGCAGCGCGCTGCGGGGGCGGGGCACCAGGCGCATGCGGGCCCCCACCACCACGGCGCACGTGCCCTCCGAGCCCACGAGGGCGCGGGCGACGTCGAAGCCGCGCTCGGGCAGCAGGTGCTGGAGGTGGTAGCCGGAGACCTGCCGGGGGATCCGGCCCAGCTCCACGCGCAGCTCGGCCAGGTGGGCGGCGGCCACGTCCCGCAGGGCCCCGGCGAGCTCTCCGGCCCGCCGGGCGGAGGCCTCGTCCGCCGGGTCGGTGGCGCGCAGCCCGCCGGGCCCGGCGGTGAGGCGGGCGCCGTCGGCGGTGACGAGGTCGAGCTCCACGGTGTGGTCGCTCGTGCGCCCGTAGCGCACCGAGTGGTTGCCGCAGGCGTCGTTGCCGACGGAGCCGCCCACCGTGGCGCGGGTGCGGGAGGAGGGGTCCGGGGCGAACGTGAGCCGCCCGTCCGTGCGCCGCTCCACCTCGCGGGCGAGCACGGAGAGCACCGCGCCGGCCTCCACGTCCACGGTCAGGGCGTCCTCGTCCACGGCGCCGATCCCGCGCAGGTGCCGGGAGAGGTCCAGGACGAGCCCCGGGCCCACGGCGTTGCCGGCCATCGAGGTGCCGCCGCCGCGGCTGGTCACCGGCACGCCCAGGTCCCGGCACACGGCCAGCGCCGCGGCGACGTCCGCGGCGGAGCGGGGGAAGACCACGGCCCGGGGGCGCACCCGGTAGTTGGACGCGTCGTAGGCGTACTCCGCGAGCCGGCGGGAGCCGGTGTCGGCGTCGAGGCCGGCCGCGTGCAGGCGCCGGCCGAGCTCGCCGCCGGCCGGCGCCCCGGGGGCGGTGCTCCCGGGACCGGCGCGACGGGTCGGGAAGGGCAGGGCGGCGGTGCTCATGCGCTCGCCGCCGACCCGACAAGGGCCTCGGCCAGGGCCGCCTCGAAGCGCTCGAGGCCGGTGCGGATCTCCTCCTCGGAGACCACCAGGGCCGGGATCAGCCGGACCACGTTGCCGGCCGGTCCGCAGGTCAGGGTGAGCAGCCCGTGGCCGGTGGTGGCCTGCTGCACGGCCAGGGCGGCGGCCGGGTCGGGGGAGCCGTCCTCCTTCGCGAACTCGATGCCCTGCATCAGCCCGCGGCCGCGGACGTCGCTGATCCCGGGGTGGCGCTGCTGCAGGGGCAGCAGCCCGGCCTGCAGCTGGTCCCCGCGGACCCGTGCGTTCTCCACGAGGCCCTCGTCCCGGACCACGTCGAGGGTGGCGCAGCCCGCGGCGGCGGCCACGGCGTTGCCCCCGTAGGTCCCGCCCTGCGAGCCGGGCCAGCCCCGCTCCATGAGCGCGGTCGGCGCCGCGATCGCGGAGATCGGGAAGCCGGAGGCGAGGCCCTTCGCGGTGATCAGCACGTCCGGGACCACGTCCGCGAACTGGTGGCCCCAGAACCGCCCGGTCCGCCCCACCCCGGCCTGCACCTCGTCCAGGACCAGCAGGATCCCGTGCCGGTCCGCCCGCTCCCGCAGCCCCTCGAGGAAGGCCGGCGGGGTGGGCAGGTAGCCGCCGTCGCCGAGCACGGGCTCGATGAGGAAGGCCGCGGTGTCCTGGGGCGCCGTCCGGGTCACCAGGAGGTAGTCCAGCTCCCGCAGGGCGAAGTCCACCGCCGTCCGCTCGTCCCACCCGTAGCGGTGGGCGTAGGGGAACGGGGCCATGTGCACCCCGCCCATGAGCGGGGAGAACCCGGCGGAGAACCGGGTGCCCGCGGTGGTGAGGGTCGCCGCGGCCACCGTGCGGCCGTGGAAGCCGCCCTGGAAGACCACGATGTTGGGCCGGCCCGTGGCCATCCGGGCCAGCCGCACGGAGGCCTCGACCGCCTCGGAGCCGGAGTTGGCGTAGAACACGGAGTCCAGGGCCGGGGGCAGGACCTCGCCCAGCTTCTCGGTGAGCTCGAGCAGCGGCGGGTGCATCACGGTCGTGTACTGGGCGTGGATGACCCGCCCGACCTGCTCCCGGGCCGCCTCGACCACCCGGGGGTGGCAGTGGCCCGTGCTGGTCACGCCGATCCCGGTGGTGAAGTCCAGGTAGTCCCGCCCGTCCGTGCCGTGGATCCAGCACCCCCGGGCGGAGTCGACGACGACCGGGGTCGCCTGCTTCAGGAGAGGGCTCAGTGAGGTCATGGCTCATCATGGGAACAGCCCGTGCAGATTGTCAACAATCGGACCGGCCCGTAGGGTGGCCCCATGAGCACCGTGCGCGAGCCGCCCCGTGTCGTCGTGCTGACCGCCGACGGCACACCACCGCCCGCCAACGAGGCCGCCCTCCGGGGCCTCGCCGACGTCACGGTGGTGACGCGGGAGAGGCTCGCCGAGGCCCTGGCGGGGACCGGCGGGCAGCGTCCCGCGGAGGTGCTGCTGCTGTGGGACTTCTTCTCGGACGCCCTCGCCGACGCGTGGGACGCCGCGACGGGGCTGCGCTGGGTGCACGTCGCGGCGGCCGGCGTGGACGCCATGCTGTTCCCGGCCCTGCGTGCCGGCGAGGTCCGGCTGACCAACGCCCACGGGGTCTTCGACCGGCCCATCGCGGAGTTCGTCCTCGCCGCGGTCCTGGCCCAGGACAAGCAGCTGCACCGCAGCCGGGCCCTGCAGGACGAGCACCGGTGGGTGCACCGGGAGCTGCGGCGCACCCAGGGCTCCACGGCCCTCGTGCTGGGCACCGGGGGGATCGGCCGCGAGACCGCCCGCCTGCTGCGGGCCGTGGGGATGGACGTCCGCGGCGCCGGGCGCACGGCCCGGACGGGGGACCCCGACTTCGGGACCGTCGTCCCCGCCGCCGAGCTGGCCGAGCACGTCGGCTGGGCCGACCACGTGGTGCTGGCCGCCCCGCTGACCGAGCAGACGCGCGGACTCGTGGGCCCCCGGGTGCTCGCGGCCATGGCCCCGCACGCGCACCTCGTGAACGTGGGCCGCGGAGCGCTGGTGGACGAGGACGCCCTGCGCGAGGCCCTCCGGGCGGGGCGCCCGGCCGCCGCGACCCTGGACGTCTTCGACACGGAGCCCCTCCCGCCGGACCACCCCTTCTGGGAGATGGACAATGTGCACGTGTCCGCGCACATGTGCGGGGACGTGGAGGGGTGGCGGGACGAGCTCGCCGCCCAGTTCGAGGACAACCTCCGGCGCTGGACGGCCGGGGAGCAGCTGGTCAACCAGGTGGACAAGGACGCCGGCTACATCCGCTCCCCCTGACGGGGGGCGGGGCCCGCGGCGACGGCGCCGCGGGCCCGTGCCGGAGCACCACGACGAGAGGAGAGCGCCGACCATGCGCGTAGCAGTTCCCCGAGAGATCAAGCCGGCCGAGCAGCGGGTGGGCCTCGTGCCCGCCGGGGTGACCCAGCTCGTGCGGGACGGCCACGAGGTGTTCGTGGAGACCGGCGCGGGGGAGGGGTCCGGGTTCGACGACGACGCCTACGCCGCCGCAGGGGCCGAGGTGGTCGACCGGTCCGCCGTGTGGGAGCGGGCGGAGCTGCTGGTCAAGGTGAAGGAGCCGGTGGCCGAGGAGTACGGGTTCCTGCGCCCCGACCTCACGCTCTTCGCGTACCTGCACCTGGCCGCCGACCGGCCGCTGACCGAGGCGCTGCTCGAGGCGGGCACCACCGCTGTGGCCTTCGAGACCGTGCGCTCCGGCCGCACGCTGCCCCTGCTCCAGCCCATGTCCGAGATCGCGGGCCGGCTCGCCGCGCAGTCCGCCGCCCACCACCTGCAGTCCAACGCCGGCGGCCCCGGTCTGCTGATGGGCGGGGTCCCCGGCGTCGCCGCGGCCAGGGTCGTGGTGATCGGCGGCGGGGCCGTGGGCACCCAGGCCGCCCTGATGGCCTCGGGGCTGATGGCCGACGTCACGGTGCTGGACGCCAACGGCGCGCGGATCCGCGAGCTCACCGACCTGCTCGGGCACCGGGCCCGCGTGCTCATGAGCGACGAGCACGTGCTCGAGGAGGAGATCTCCGGTGCGGACGTGGTGATCGGGGCGGTGCTCGTCCCGGGGGCGGCGGCGCCCAAGCTCGTGCGCCGCGAGCACCTCGGGGTGCTGCACGACCACGCGCTGCTCGTGGACGTCGCCATCGACCAGGGCGGGTGCTTCGAGACCTCCCACCCGACCACCTACGACGACCCGACGTTCGAGGTGGACGGCATCACCCACTACTGCGTGGCGAACATGCCCGGCGCGGTGCCGCGCACCGCGACCCGCGCCCTCGCCAACGCCACCACGCCCTATCTGCGGCGCCTGGCCCGCGGCCCGGAGCAGGCCCTGGCCGCCGACCCCGAGTTCGCGGCCGGGCTCAACACGGCCGCCGGGAGCATCCGGCACGCCGGGGTCGCGGAGGCCTTCCCGGACCTGTCGGCGCAGCTGGGCTGAGTCCCGGCGGGTGCCCCGCCCGGACTCAGCCCGGGGCCGGGGCGTCCGTCGCGAGCAGCCGGAGCAGCCGCTCCAGCTCCACCCGGTCCTCCGGGGCCAGGCGGGCGAAGTACTCCTCGGACTCCCGGCGCCGGTCCTCCCGGACCGTGCCGCGCAGGGCGGTGCCCCGGGGGGTCAGCGCCACCAGCGTGGCGCGCCGGTCGGAGGGGTCCGGCACCCGTTCCACGAGCCCCTTCTGCTCGAGCAGGTCCACCACCTCGGTGGCGGAGCGGGGAGCGATGCGCAGGGCGTCGGCGAGGTCCTTCACGCGCAGACGGCCGGGCCCGCCGTTCGGGCGGCAGTTCTCGGCCCCGGCGTGCAGGTGCCGCTGGGTCCCGGTGTGCCCGGCCAGGGCGTCGAGCGCCCGGAACTGGTGCGGGGTCAGCCCGAACGGGGCCAGCTGCTCGGCCCACCGACGGCGCAGCCGGCGGAAGGCGGCGTGCAGCAGGTCCCCGAGGCGGGCCGGGTCGGGATCGTCGTGGGGCATGGCGCCATCCTATCCCCATTGCGGGCTGCCTCATAGAGAGGTAACCTCCTTGATATTCCCCGAGGAGGATCCCATGACCACGACCCACCGCACCGGGCTCCTCCGCACCCCGGCGCACGGCGGCGGAGGCGTCCCGGCCGACGGACCGGGCGGGACGCCCGGTCCCGGCGGCGGTGGCGGGACCGGCGGCGGTGGTGGCACCCGCCCCGCCCGCCCGGACCCCGCGGACCGGGAGCAGCTCGCCCGGCGCCCCGTCAGCCCGCGCCGGATCGCGGCGCTGTTCGCCCCGCACCGGGCGACGACCGCGCTCGTCGTCGTGCTCATCACCGCGTCCTCGGTGGTCAACCTCGCCCAGCCGTTCCTGGTCCGGGGCATCATCGACGACGCCCTGCCGGACGGCGACACCCGTCTGCTGCTGGTGCTCTCCGCCTCGATGGTCGGCGTCGCGGCGGTCACCGCCGTGATCGGCGTGGTTCAGACCTGGCTGGCCACCACGATGGGGCAGCGGGTCATGCACGCGCTGCGCGTGCGGCTCTTCACCCACCTGCAGGCCCAGTCCCTGGGGTTCTTCACCCGGACCCGGGGCGGGGAGGTGCAGTCGCGGCTCACGCACGACATCGCCGGGATGCAGTCCGTGGTCACCAGCTCCGCCACGGGGGTGGCGTCCAACCTCACGACCGCCGTGGCGACGGCGGTGGCCATGGTGGCGCTGTCCCCGGCGATGAGCCTGATCTCCCTGCTGGTGCTGCCCCCGGCCGTCTGGCTCTCCCGCCGCGTGGCCCTGATCCGCCGGGACGTCACCGACGAGCGCCAGCGGGAGCTCGCCGCGCTCCACACCCAGGTCGAGGAGGGCCTGTCCGTCTCGGGGGTCCGGCTCGCCAAGACCCTGGGGACCACCGGGCGGGACGCGGCCCGCTTCACCGAGCGCTCCGAACGGCTCGTGGGCCTGGAGCTGCGCAGCCAGCTGGCAGGCCGCTGGCGGATGGCCACCATGCAGATCGTCTTCGCCGCGATCCCCGCCGTGATCTACCTGGCCGCCGGCTTCCCGGCCACCGGCGGCGGGATGACCATCGGCACCCTGGTGGCGTTCACCGCCCTGCAGGGGGCCGTCTTCCGGCCCGTGATGGGTCTGCTCAACATCGGCGTGCAGTGGGTGGCCGCGCTGGCCTTCTTCAGCAGGATCTTCGAGTACCTGGACCTCGAGCCGCAGGTCGTCCCGCCCGCCGCGCCCGTGCGGCTGGACCCGGCCACCGTGCGCGGGGAGGTCCGGTTCGAGGGCGTGCGCTGCGCCTACGAGGAGGGGGCCGACGTCCTGCGCGGCATCGACCTGGTGCTGCCGGCGGGCAGCACCACGGCGGTCGTCGGGCCCACCGGCTCGGGGAAGAGCACCCTCGGCTCCTTGCTCCCGCGGCTCAACGACGTCACGAGGGGGCGGGTGACGATCGACGGCGTCGACGTGCGGGACATCGAGCCGGCGGACCTCGCCCGGATCGTGGGCGTCGTCTCCCAGGAGACCTACCTGGTCCACGCCACGGTGCGCGCGAACCTGCTGCTCGCCGATCCGGACGCCTCCGACGCCGAGCTGTGGCGCGCCCTGGGGGCCGCCCGCATCGCCGACACCGTCGCCGGACTGCCGGACGGGCTGGACACCCCGGTCGGCGCCCGTGGCCACCGCTTCTCCGGCGGGGAGCAGCAGCGCCTGGCCATCGCGCGGACCGTGCTGCGCAACCCGCCCGTGCTGGTCCTGGACGAGGCCACCAGCGCCCTGGACAACACCACCGAGGCGCAGGTCCAGGAGGCCCTCGACCGGCTCGCCGCTGGCCGCACCACCCTGACCATCGCCCACCGGCTCTCCACGGTCGAGCGCGCCGACCAGGTGGTGGTGGTCGCGGGCGGCCGCATCGTCGAGCGGGGCGCGCCGCGGGAGCTGCGCGGGGCCGGCGGCCCGTTCGCCCTGCTGGCCGCACGGACCGGCCCGGAGCACGCCACCGTCGCCTGACCCGCGGGAGCCGGCACGACCACGAACGCTCGTGGTCGTGCCGGCTCCCGCGGGCCGGCCGGTTCGCTCGGGGTCAGCCGCGCGCGCCGTGCTGGACGATCAGCGGCAGACCGGCGGGCTGCGCCGCCCGCTCGCGCGCGGTCCGGGCGGCCGCCACGAGGTGCTCCAGCGACGCCCTGGTCTCCTCGTAGCCGCGGGTCTTCAGGCCGCAGTCCGGGTTGACCCACAGGGTCCGCGCGGGGACGTGCTCGAGGGCTCGCTCGAGCAGCTGCTCGATCTCCTCCTGGGAGGGCACGCGCGGGGAGTGGATGTCCCACACGCCCGGTCCGATGCCCCGGGAGAAGCCGGCGGCCTCGAGGTCGGTCAGCACCTCCATCCGGGACCGGGCCGCCTCGATGCTCGTCACGTCGGCGTCCAGGCCGTCGATCGCCCCGACCACCTCGCCGAACTCCGAGTAGCACAGGTGGGTGTGGATCTGGGTCTCGTCCCGCACTCCCGAGGTGGCCAGGCGGAACGCGTCCACCGACCAGCCGAGGTAGGCGGGCTGGTCCGCGCGGCGCAGCGGCAGGAGCTCCCGCAGCGCCGGCTCGTCCACCTGGATGATCCCGATCCCGGCGGCCTCGAGGTCCGCGACCTCGTCCCGCAGCGCGAGCGCCACCTGGTTCGCCGTCTCCCCGAGCGGCTGGTCGTCGCGCACGAAGGACCACGCGAGGATCGTGACCGGGCCCGTCAGCATGCCCTTGACCGGCTTGTCGGTGAGGGACTGGGCGTGGCCGATCCACGGGACCGTGAACGCCTCGCCCCGCAGGCCCTCGCCCTCCCGGCTGACGTCGCCCCACAGGATCGACGGGCGGGTGCAGCGGGAGCCGTAGGACTGCACCCAGCCGTGCACGGTGGTCGCGAAGCCGTCGAGGTGCTCGGCGAAGTACTGGACCATGTCGTTGCGCTCCGGCTCGCCGTGCACCAGCACGTCCAGGCCCAGCTCCTCCTGCAGCCGCACGACCCGCTCGATCTCCTCCCGCAGGAAGGCGTCGTACCGGGCGTCCGTGAGGGCCCCGGACCGGTGCTGGGCGCGGGCGGCACGGACCTCGGGCGTCTGGGGGAACGAGCCGATGGTGGTGGTGGGCAGCGGGGGCAGGGGTCCGGACGCCGTGAAGGACCGGCCCTCCTGCGCGGCCCGGCGGTCCTCCGCGGGCGCCCGCCCGATGTCCGCGGCGGTCAGCGCCCCGGCGCGCGCGCGGACGGCCGCGTCGCGGACCCCCGCGGCGCTCTCCCGCGTGCGCCGGGCCTCGGCCGCCTCGGCCAGCTGCTCCGCGACGGCCGCCGGCCCGGCGGCGAGGCCGCGGGCCAGGGTCACGATCTCGCCGACCTTCTGGTCGGCGAAGGCGAGCCAGCTGCGCAGCAGCGGGTCCAGTCCGGTCTCCTCGGCCACGTCGTGCGGGACGTGGAACAGGGACGTGGAGGAGGCCACGGACACCTGGACGCCGCCGCGGGCCAGCTCCCCGAGCTGGTCCAGCCGGCCGGCCAGGTCGGCCCGCCACACGTTGTGCCCGTCGACGGCCCCGGCCACGAGCACGGCGGAGTCCTCGCCCTGGAAGAGCTCCAGCTCCTCGGGGGTCGGCGCCGCGCCCTTGACGAGGTCGAGGTGCAGGGCCTCCACCCCGGAGCAGGCCAGGGGGTGCAGCAGCGGCCCGGGCGAGCCGTAGGAGGTGGTGACGAACAGCCGCGGGCGCCGGGGCACGGCGGACAGGGTCGTGTAGGCGTCCCACACGGACGCGGCGAGCTGCTCGGCCGGGACGTGCTGGTCCGCCACGAGCGCCGGCTCCTCCAGCTGCACCCAGTCCGCGCCGGCCGCGGCGAGCTCGCCCAGCAGCTCCGCGTACACGGCGAGCAGCTCGGGGAGCCGCTGCAGCGGGTCGAAGCCCGCGGGGGCGCCGTCCTCGGCCTTGGCGAGCAGGAGGAAGGACACGGGGCCCACGAGGACCGGGCGGACGGTGAAGCCGTGCGCGGCGGCGCGGCGGACGTCGGCCACGAGCCGGTCGGCGGTGGCACGGAACGGGGTGCCCTGGCCGATCTCGGGCACGAGGTAGTGGTAGTTGGTGTCGAACCACTTGGTCAGCTCGAGCGGGGCGCGGCCCGCGTCGCCCCGGGCGAGCACGAAGCTCGCGTCGAGGTCGAGCCGGCCCTCGGCGTCGGCGAGGTCGGCGAAGCGGGACGGGACCGCCCCGAGGGCCACGGCGGTGTCCAGCACCTGGTCGTACAGGGGGAACGCGGCGGGCAGGGACGAGTCCCGGGCGCCGAGGCCCAGCTCCACGAGCCGGCGGTGGGTCGCCAGCTGCAGGTCCGCGGCCGTGGACTCGAGCTGCTCGCGGGTCGAGCGCCCGGCCCAGTAGGCCTCGAGGGCCTTCTTCAGCTCGCGGCGGCGGCCGATCCGGGGGTAGCCGGTGATGGTGGCGGCGGGGAACGGGACGGTGGTCATGAGGATCTCCTGGAAAGGTGTCGAGAGGTCGTGCGGAACGGTCGTGCGGAACGGTGGGGAAGGGCGTGCTCAGGCGGGGAGCAGCAGCTCGTCGAGCGGGACGGGCACGTGCGGGACGCGGGGGAGCGCCACGTCCTCCAGCAGGTCGAGCGCGGCCCGGTGCTCGTTGAAGGTGTAGAGGTGCAGGCCGGGGGCACCGGCGTCCAGGGCGGCGCGGGCCAGCCGGGCCGCGAAGGCCACGCCGGCGCGGTGCCGCTCCGCGGGACCGGGCGCGTCCTCCAGCGCGGCGGCCAGGCCGGGGTGGGGCGCCAGGCCGGCCAGCCGGCACAGGGTCTGCAGCCGCCGCGGATCGGTGACCGGCATGATCCCCGGCACGATCGGGATGGTCACCCCGGCCGCCCGCGCCGCGGCGACCAGCCGCTCATAGCGCTGCGGGCGGAAGTAGACCTGGGTGATCGCGAAGTCCGCCCCGGCGCGCTGCTTGCCGAGCAGCACCTCGACGTCGTGCCGGAACGAGGGCGACTCCGGGTGCCGGGTCGGGTAGGCGGCCACGCCCACGGCGAGCCGTCCGGCCGCCAGGGACGCCGTGTGGCGGTGCTCGACCTCGCGCACGAGCTCCACGAGCTCGCCGGCGTGCCGCAGCTCGCCCTGCTCCGCCCCCGGTTCCCGGTCCCCGCGCAGGGCCAGGACGCCCCGGACGCCGCGGCGGACCAGCGCGGCCACGGTCCGCTCCAGCTCGGCCCGCGTGCTGCCGACGCACGTCAGGTGGGCCAGGGGCCGCAGGCTCGTGCGGGCCAGGAGGTGGTCGAGCAGGGCGAGCGAGCTGTCCCGGCGCTGCTCGTCCCCGCTGTACGTCACCGAGACGTGGTCGGGACGGGTGGGCTCGAGCTCCTCGATGGTCCGCAGCAGCGTGTCGGCGCTCGCCGCGCTGCGCGGTGGATAGAGCTCGTAGGACAGGGACGGCGGCGCCGGCCGGGCGATCGGGCGTGGTGTCACGTTCTTCCTCCAAGGGTCACCCCGAGGGAGGGCGGCAACCGTCCCGGGGCGGACCCGGGAGGGAGGCGGCAGCTCCATCGGTCCTGGCGGGAGCACCGTTCCGCGCACCCCGTAGCGGGGGCGCGGATGGTTGCTGCGGCGTCGACGAGCCAGGTCTCTCGGCCGCTCTGGATAGATGCAAGGCCCATTCCAGCGGCTGCCCCGCCGTGCTGCCAAGTGCGGGCGCCCAGAAGACGCCGGTGCGCCGACTGTGACGACCACGACGTCACAGGACGCAACACGGACACGCGGCGATGCACGGGCGGTGGAGCGCGGTTCTGCGCCCCGCGTGCCCCCGACATAATGGACGGGCCCCCGCCCCGGACCGCAGGAACGAGCGCCCATGCCCCCCACCCTCCGCATCGTGGCCGTCGTGCCCTGTCATAACGAGGAAGCGGCGATCGCGAAGGTCGTCACCGATCTGCACGCCGCGGTGCCCGGCATCGAGGTGCACGTCTACGACAACTGCTCGACGGACGGCACCGCGGAGGCCGCGCGGCGTGCCGGGGCGCAGGTCCGGCGCGAGGAGGAGAAGGGGAAGGGCAACGTGGTCCGGCGGGCCTTCGCGGACCTGGACGCCGACGTCTACCTGCTCGTCGACGGCGACGACACCTACGACGTCGCCGACGCCCCCGCCATGATCGACACCCTGCTGTCCGGGCCCTACGACCACGTGCTGGGCGTGCGCCGGCAGGTGACCAGCACCGCGTACCGCTCGGGGCACGAGTCCGGCAACAGGTTCTTCAACGGTCTCGTCAGCTTCGCCTTCCGCCGGAAGGTCTCCGACATGCTCAGCGGCTACCGGGTCTTCTCGCGCCGCTTCGTCAAGTCCTTCCCCGCGCTCTCGCGGGAGTTCGAGATCGAGACGGAGCTGACCGTCCACGCCGTCAACGCGCGGGCGCCGCAGGCCGAGGTCGCCGTGGGCTTCCGCGATCGGGCCGCCGGGAGCGAGAGCAAGCTGCGGACCTACCACGACGGCTTCCGGATCCTGGGCGTCTTCGGGCAGCTGCTCCTCCACGAGCGCCCGTTCCTCGTCACCGGCGCCGTCTCCCTCGCCCTGTTCCTGCTGGGCCTGGTCCTCGGCCTCCCCGTCGTCCTGGAGTTCGCGGGCACCGGTCTCGTCCCCCGGTTCCCGACGGCGTTCCTGGCCGCCTCCCTCGTGGTCCTGGCCGGCGTGTTCCTGCTCATGGGCGTGCTCCTGAGCGGTCAGGCGAAGATCCGCCGGGAGACCTCCCGGCTGTTCTACCTGCGTCATCCGGCTCCTCCGTGGAACGGCGGGGACGGCCCGGCCCGGCGCGCGGGAGGCCACGGCGCGCACGACCGGCGGCAGGTCCCGTGAGCGCACGACGGGACGCCGTGCGGTCGCGACTGCTCCCCCTGCTGCCCTGGGCCCAGGGACTGGGGATGCTCCTGGTCCTGCAGTTCGCCCTGTTCGGGCTGCTGACGCTGGGCCAGGCCGTGCCGGACCGGCCCATCGTCGAGAACCTCGTCGCGGCGGTCGAGGACGGCACCTACGGTCCCCACGGGACGATCGACCGGATGGGCGGTCCCGCGGACACCTTCACCGAGTGCGTCGTGGCGGGCACGGGCCTGGGCGCGTCCCCGGAGGAGTCCGCGTTCAGCCGGGCGGTCCGGATGCCCAGACTGGCCACCTGCGGCGGGGGCCCGGCGCAGCTGCGGGCGATCTCCGAGGGGGCCGTGCTCACCGACAACGACTACTTCAAGTACTGGGCCGGCTACACCGTGATCACGCGTCCCGTCCTGGCCCTGACGGGCCTCGAGGGCCTGCGGATCGTCTCGGGCACCCTGATGCTGCTCGCCCTGGCCGGGGCGTTCCTCGCGGTCCGCGCCCGGACCTCCACCGCCGTGGGGCTGGCCCTCGTCCTGCCGTACGTCGTGGGGACGAATCTGCTGTCCACGCCCTCGACCTCCTTCAGTCAGTCGATCTCCATCGCCTTCATCTTCCTGTCCGTGATCCTCTCCGCCCTCGGGGCCGGGCGCTCGCCCCGGACGGCGTACTCGGGGGTCGCCCTGGGCGCCGCGCTCTTCTGCTTCGTGGACCTCCTCACCACCCCTGCCGTGCCGTGGGCGATGTCCGCCTTCGCCGTGGGGGCCGTGACGTGGTTCCACCGCCGCGAGCTCGCTCCGACCCTCGTGGCGGTGGTCCTCAGCGGCCTGGTCTGGCCGGTGGCCTTCGCCGTCACGTGGCTCGCGCGCTGGGTCCTCGCCGGCGCCTTCCTGGGGTTCCCGGCCACCCTGGAGGTGGTCCGCCGCAACGTGGGGATCCGGACCGGAGGCGACCACGCGGGGGTCTCCGAGGCGTTCGGCGCGGGGGTGCGCGTCAACGCCGTCTACTGGTGGCAGACGGTGCCCACCGCGGGGCTGGTGCTGACCGGCTGCCTGCTCGCGGCGGGCGTGGGACTGGTCCTGGCGCTGCGCCGGGGAGGGCCCGCCCGGTGGGGCGCCGCCGCCGTCCTGGCCCTGCCGGCCGTGGCCGTGCCCGTCTGGTACACGGTGCTCAGCAACCACTCCCAGATCCACGCGTTCTTCGTCAACCGCGGGGTGGCGGCGGCGCTGGCCGTCGTCACGGCCGCCTGCCTCGCCGCGGCCGTGCGGCCGCGCACGGGATCCGGGGCGCCGCAGGACACCGCGGAGCGCGCGGGGCCCGCGGCCACCCCCGCTCGTCACGATCCGGTCTCGGGCCTTGCCCCGACCCCGGAGGAGTCCTAGCCTTTAACAACCAACAGGTTGATCAAGGAATCAGTTGACAAACACCGTGGACCCCGGCGACGACGACCTCCTCGACAAGGCCTTCCTGGCCCTCGCCGACCCCGTCCGCCGCCGCATCGTCGCCCGGCTCAGCCGGGGGCCGGCCACGGTCACCGAACTGGCGGAACCCTTCGCGATCTCCAAGCAGGCGGTCTCGAAGCACATCCAGGTCCTCGAGCAGGCACAGCTGGTCACGCGCACCCGTGACGCCCAGCGCCGGCCCGTCCACCTGGACCCCGCACGGCTCGAGGCGCTCACCGCGTGGATCGACCGGTACCGGCTGGTCCGGGAGGAGCAGTTCCGCCGCCTCGACGCCGTGCTCGACACCCGAGCCGCGGACCGCGGCGAGCACACCCAGGACTGAACCATGGGACACCCACTGCACCTGACCGTCCCCGACGGTCTGCCGTTCATCGACTTCGAGCGCGAGTTCGACCACCCCGTGGCCGAGGTCTTCCGCGCCCACGCGGACCCCGAGCTGTTCCGGCAGTGGATCGGGCCGCGTGGGCTGAGCACCCGCATCGACGGCTTCGAGTTCCGCGCCGGCGGCGCCTACCGCTTCGTCCAGCACGGTGCGGACAGCGCCGAGGAGTACGCGTTCCACGGCGTCTTCCACACGGTGCGCGAGAACGAGCTGGTCGTCCAGACCTTCGAGTACGAGGGCTGGCCGGACGCGGTCGACCTCGAGTACCTGCACTTCGAGGACCTGGGCGGCGGCCGGTGCCGGCTGCGCGGGCACACCGTCCACGCCTCGCAGGAGGCCCGCGACGGGATGGTCGGCTCCGGCATGGAGAAGGGCATGGCCGAGGGCTACGACCGGCTGGAGGAGCTGCTGACCGGGCGGCCC
Organism: uncultured Kocuria sp.; assembly: GCF_947500125.1. GTDB lineage: Bacteria > Actinomycetota > Actinomycetes > Actinomycetales > Micrococcaceae > Kocuria. The sequence goes on from NZ_CANMRA010000004.1 coordinate 230,416, forward strand.
GCGAGGACGGGGAGCTCATGAGCACCGAGGGGTGTCGGACCGCACCGGTCCCGGACGGGGTGCCGGAGTGCGTGCCCCGGGTCACGGGCCGCTAGACTTGCACGGTACGAGCCCCTGGGTCTCCTCCTGCCGGTGCCGCGCCGCCTCGGGCGTGCGGGCGGGAACGGGCCGACGCAGGGGCGTTGTCGTGCCCGGCCGGTGCCCGCCTGCGCCGGGCCCCGCGGGAGAAGTCCCGTTCCATCCAGGCAGGAGAGTCGTTCAATGCCAGCAATCGTGATCGTCGGCGCCCAGTGGGGCGACGAGGGCAAGGGCAAGGCCACCGACCTGCTCGGAGGCCGCGTGGACTACGTGGTCAAGCCCAACGGCGGCAACAACGCCGGGCACACCGTGGTGGTGGGCGGCGACAAGTTCGAGCTCAAGCTCCTGCCGGCGGGCATCCTGAGCCCCAACGCCGTCCCCGTGATCGGCAACGGCGTCGTCGTCAATCCCCAGGCCCTCTTCGAGGAGATCGACGGGCTCGAGGCGCGCGGGGCGGACACCTCCCGGCTGCGGCTCTCCGCGAACGCCCACCTCGTGGCCCCGTACCACCAGACGATGGACCAGGTCACGGAGCGCTTCCTCGGCAAGCGGGCGATCGGCACCACGGGTCGCGGCATCGGCCCCGCCTACATGGACAAGGTCGGCCGGCTGGGCATCCGCGTGCAGGACGTGCTGGACGAGTCGATCCTGCGGCAGAAGATCGAGGGCGCGCTGCGGCAGAAGAACGAGCTGCTCGTGAAGCTCTACAACCGCCGGGACATCGACGTGGAGGAGGTCGTGCAGTACTTCCTGGGCTACGCGGACCGGCTCGCCCCGATGATCGTGGACTCCACCTACCTGCTCAACCGGGCGCTCGACGAGGACAAGGTGGTCCTCATGGAGGGCGGCCAGGCGACCTTCCTCGACGTCGACCACGGCACCTACCCGTTCGTGACGTCCTCCAACCCGACCGCGGGCGGGGCGTCCGTGGGCTCGGGCATCGGGCCGACCCGCATCACCCGGGCGATCGGCATCATCAAGGCCTACACCACCCGGGTGGGCGCCGGGCCGTTCCCCACCGAGCTCTTCGACGAGATGGGCGAGCAGCTGCGCACCACCGGCGGCGAGTTCGGCGTCAACACCGGCCGGCCCCGCCGCACCGGCTGGTACGACGCCGTGATGGCCCGCCACGCCTCCCGGATCAACGGCTTCACCGACTACTTCCTCACCAAGCTCGACGTGCTCACCGGCATCGAGCGGATCCCGGTCTGCGTGGCCTACGACGTCGACGGCGTCCGGCACGACGAGATGCCGATGACCCAGACCGAGTTCCACCACGCCAAGCCGATCTTCGAGCACTTCGACGGGTGGGAGGAGAACATCACCGGCTGCCGCACCCTGGAGGACCTGCCGGCGAACGCCCGGGCCTACGTCGAGGCGCTCGAGTCGATGAGCGGGACCCGGATGTCCGCGATCGGCGTGGGCCCGGACCGCGACGACACCATCGTGGTGCGCGACCTCATCAACTGATCCCTCCTCCGTCCTCTGCCGTGCTCCTCCGCGAGGTCGCACGTGCCGGCGCGCCGTCGGTCGCCGGCACGTGCGACCTCGCCCGCCGGGGAGTGCTCAGACGAGGACCAGCACCACCCAGATGCCGAGGCTGCCGAGCGCGAGCATCGCGACCGCGG